>JAZSQE010000063.1:0-17648 GCA_045537795.1 Kiritimatiellia bacterium
TATGTACGGTTTCTGCGCAGTCGAGGATCTTGTCAGTGTAAGATCGCCGAGTATTTTCAGCGGTGGATTTAACGGCCGCAATACCTGCCCGTTCAAAATCAAGTCACCGACGGCGTCTATTCCCGAAATGTAAAGACTGTAGGTTAAGGTCCCCCTGTGGGATATTTTGAGCGGACACGACGCGATATCGATTGAGCCGCCTGTGCGCATAAACAACTCATTGCACCCTAATCAGAACGATAGTCGGCGAGCGAAAGTTGTCACTTACGGCGAAAATGAAATTACGGTTCGGAAGAAATCAAACACACGCTACCACCGCATTTTAAGTTATTTAGAACTATTGCGAGCTATATTGAACTATCGGAACTATTTAGAACTATTGGAACTATTTAGAACCATTGGAACTATTTAGAACCATTGGGAATATTTAGAACTATTGGGAACTGTTTTGGATGATTGAGATTTTCAAGATGAGAACATTATAACATAAAATGAGAATTTTGTGCGGAAGAAAATTAGGAGAAATTTATTCTTCCTAAACTCCGCGTGCTCTGCGCCCTCTGCGGGAGACTACCGGATCCAAGATAGTAAAAATTTTCAGTGAGCGGGAGTAAATTCCTCGCTCACTGATTGGTTATATCGCGAACCTTTGATTATTTCTGATTATCGGATAATAATCCCCAAGCCCGACTGAGGCCAGTACTCATAGCACCCGAGATCGACAAGCCCGTTAAGTCTCAGTTTCTTTCCGGTAATATCATAATCGCTTGCGGCGAAAATTCCGTAATCGACGCCTTTATTGACCGCAGAGGATTTCCTTTGCAGAGAATATTCGAGATTTTCTCCGACGGTGTCACAAAAAACGGATCTTCTTGATATATCGTCGCGGACGTAGCATGGAGTACGATTACGAAAACAAGACTGACTGCCGTCGGTTGTTATCGGACGATAATGTTAAGCCCGGGAACAAGCGAAGTCTTCGACGCCCAGGGCGTTCCGCCGTACGCGCCGAGATTGACACGCTTGCCGCTATAGTACGGCTCGAGATCAAGCCCGGGCGAACCGGGTGCGCCCGCATCGATGCAGGGGCTGTCTGCCGCCGTCCTCGCGCTCTCGTATGTGCCGCTGAACCAGCCGTTCGTGATCGCGCCGTTCGACTTCTTCGTGAGAAGATGGTAGTACGGAGCGCCTGTCCAGTTAAGCGCCTCTTCGCTCGCGGGCACAAAGTTCCCCTCGCCCTCGTGCACCTCCTGGAGACAGCAGTATTCGATCGATGTCGCATTGATGACATCAGCCACAGTGTTGCCGTAGACAATGCAGTTCTTGAGCGTCAAACCAGTAGCCGAAGGCATCGCCACCGCGCCCGCCCCTTTCCCGTCCGCGATGGTGCAGTTGACAAGTTCTATCGTGGATGTATCTACCGGAGTATAGTTCGACGTGTGAACAATGTCCTTGAGATTTGATGAACCTGTTCTAAGGGCGGAAATCGAATTCGTCATGGTGATGTCAGTTCCAAGCGCACTGGCAATCAGGCAATTGGTCATAAAGAGGCAACCGCCATTCAGGATTATGTTGCTCTTACTCGTATTGTATGTCGTCGGCAGCGAAGGCGCCCTGAATACGCATCTTGTCACAACGGCCGTCATCACGCCGTCGGTTGGGTATGTGTCGTCAAGATAGAAACTGCTTTTCAGGGCGGGATACTGGCCATAATAACCCGCATTGTTTTCAAGTGCGCAGTCGCTCATTTCAAAGCGATTGGCGCTCCGAATAGAAATCGCCCCGCCTATCGGGAATGAACTGCCTTTATTCTGCGAACAATAGACGTAGTTTTTCGTGAATGTGCTTGATCGGATGACGATGTTCCCCTCATTGGCCGCGATTGCCCCTCCGAAAGTAGGCGATTGGGAACTGGCGCAGTAGTTTTGCGAAAAAAAGCATCCCTCCACCGTCAAATCGGCGTTTAGCGTGCAGATTGCCCCCCCATACTCGGTGCAATTGCTGCCTGTCGTGGAGTTTCCAGAGAATGTACTTTGGAATACGGAAAGCGAGCCTCCGTCTACATATATGGCGCCTCCACGTGAGGATGTGTTCGATTTGCCGGTAGCCTTGTTTGACGAAAACGTGCAATTGGTGATTGTTGTGCTACACGATATCAAATACAACGAGGCACCCTTTTGAGCGGCCGTATTGCCTAGGGAACCCTTTCTAAACGTGATCCCCTCAATTTGCAACGCGGAAAGCGATGTCGCCGAGAAATGCCTCACGTTGTTCGCGGTGCGCGTAACTGTTGTAGTCACAGCCTCGCTCTTGGCAAGCGAGCCGTCCGTCTCGGCGAGATAGCCGCCGCTGAGCTTGACGGGAATTGAAATAGAGGCAAGCGAGAGATGCTGGGTTACCGAGTAGTCACCGCCCGCGAAATAGACGTTTACTTCAGTGGCCCCATTGCCAACTGCATCTGTAATGGCAGTCTTTACGTCAATGTGAAAGCCGTCGTTGGAACCGTTCAGGGCATTCGACCAGTCTGCGCCGGTCTTCTCGCCGCTGCCGGTCGGCGAGACGAAAATATCAGCCGCTTGCGCCTGAAGAGCGGCAAGTACCGTCACGAGCGCGGCGAGGGCGGAGCGAAACATTCCATAAATGCTCCCCCCCCCCCGTCAAAATCTTCAAATAAGAGCGTTTAATAGAGGTTGACATCATAATAGACTCCTTAGGTTAAAGTTTGTTTAGCGAGAGAAGTATATCAAAAACAAAGAAAACCTGTCAAAAATCCCTATGTCGTTTTGCGCAAAACTTTTTATGTCAAAATCAATTATTTAAGCGAACGATCGGCAAAATCCAAAAGCCAAAGCCAATCATAACCGGACAAACCATGCGCGCCGCCACGGCGCACATAACCTAAATTCCCGCCAATAAGCGAAGTATCATATTCTTTCGGAAAATCGCCTTTGGGCAAGCCTTCACGTCCCAAAAACTCCCAAACGGGAGAAGCTGCGCGACAAGCGAGATACTCGCCCTTCGTATCAAACCACTTTTGATTAAAACCCTCTACGAGCAACGAACGAGGCGCTATTGCGGCAAGCAAGAGATGCTGATCGAATTTCAAAGCGCTTTCATTATCGGCATACTTCACATAGGCTTTGCAGAACCAATGCGGGAACATGGCAACTTGCGTGCCGATATTTTCACCAAAATTGCGCTTGGCGAGCGGACAGCCGCCTCCACCGGTCTGATTAGCCACGCAAACCGCGAAACGATCATCGCGGGCAGCCGCAAGAAGCGCCGCCTTGGCAAGTCTCGACGAGCCTGCTACAACGCATCGCTTCTCATCGACCTCGCTCAATGTTCCGGCAAGGTCAAGTCCACGCGACAATACCCACGCCCATGCGCCAAGAGAAGTTGTAGCATCCTGCCGCCCTTCTTCGCGCTTTGGCCACAATTCAAAAATCCGCGTATACGCAAAACTTTCTTTATCGCCTCGACGAACTTCCACATCCGGTGAAATCTGAGCGTAGCAAGCCGTCATAAACGCATAGCCCCGCGAAACCATCAAATCAACGGGAACCGTCGTCCGAGAACGGGAATCCCGCTTGAACGCCCTGTTTTCCTCTCTCGGGGAATTGGTCGCCCCGTTCGAGGCGGAGGATCTGAACCACGCGCCTTGCGGCATTTTAATTTCGGGATCGTTCAATACGGCGTGATTGCCGCGATAATTAAGCATCATAACAACCGGACAGCGGGTTTTGTTTTCGCAGACTATGCAAGAGTCCTTCGTTTCAGGTGCAGAACCTTTAATCCGATTCGGCAGAACCACGAGCCAATCCACAAACGGCCCCGTTTTGTCTTTTTTGAACCACATCCTGTATTGGCGGCGTATGCCTAGACCGGCAAGCGTCTCGCCTTCTTCAAAAAGTTCCGTGACAACCGCCTCTGGTGCCGGCGGCTCGCAACCGTACATTTCTCTGGCGAAGATATCGAGAATCTCGCGCCTGCGTTCCGGCCATTGCGAAGGCTCGACGACTTTCCGTCCGTCCACGAAAACCAGCGGATCTTCCAATTCGTAAGGGGCAACGGCCTTTTCATCATAATTAGGCTCCCGCGAAAACACTCCGGCCACGGCAAAAACCAAACCGGCAAAAATGAGTTTTTTCATGATTTTAAACATTAGCGGTTATTTTTCATTAACGATCCAACTTCAGCGTCAGCAGCCGCTGGCGCCGCATCGCTCTCGCCGTAAAGACGGTTAAGCTGCTTAAGCTGGGTTTCGACGAGCCTATCGCCGACGGACTTGTCGAAACGTGAAGAAAGCACCTCGTAACCGCCCTGCGCAAACGCATCGGTACTTGGCAAGTAGCCGCGAGAGCCGTTGACCAGACACGCGGCCATCGTCATTCTGAACGGCGAGGCGGCCTTGACGTCGAGAGCGATCTTCACAAACGGTTCGCCGGGAAAGCCGGCAAACGCGATCGACTTGCCGACGGAAAGCGCAGAGACAGGCATCTCAATAAACTTCGGACCGTTCTTGAAGCGGCGGGCGAACGAATACGGTTTTGTGAGAGTAAGAATCTCCATGCGCCCGAGCGGTATTTCATCCTTGCGCCCCGCGTCGAAAAGCGCTATCCACTTCTTTTCATCCTCGCTCGGCATCTTGACGGGAACCTTCATCCGATCGATCCCGCCTTTCACCGGGCCGGCTTCGACGTCTTCGCATATATCCCAGATGCCCATGGCCGCGCCAGCGATGCGACGGCCCATATATTCGCGCACTTTCACCTTCGGCAGTTTTTTGCGCCCGGCAGCAGGATTGCGATCGCGATGATTCACGTCTCCCTGCGCGCCGTTGAGCATAAGGCATTTGACTCCGCCGCCGATTCCGTTTTCAAAGGTGCTGCGCACGAACGCGGGCCAATCTGCCGAAATTCTGGTGCCGCCGACGGTATCGGGATGCGTACCGAAATTGATGATGGCGATATCGGGCGCTCCCGTGCGCTTGATGCGCAGAAGCTGCAGCGACTCGTCAGGCTCGCCCAGAGGTTCGACGATGTTTTTGTCGCCGGATTTCGGATTGGTGCGAGCCGAGCCGTCTTTCATGCGAAAGCGCCGGATAAAAGAAACGCCGCGGCATTGCGTTGAGCCGACGGCAAGCGAAGACGGAGCGAGATCGGCACACGCGGCCTTGGCCGACGCGACGATGCCTGCGACGAGCTGTTTGGCGTATGCTCTCGCTTTAGCGGCTTCCTCGGGGGTGTGGTGCGTGCGGACCTGAGTTTCGCCCCCGGTATGGGTATGGGTGCTGTTGATGAACTGCCGCGGAGCGGGAATGCCCAGTTCCCTTTCAATAACCGCATTCGCCTTGAGACGCAATTTTTCGCCGACATGGATATTGTCGACGGCAAAGACAAGCCCCGTCTCGCCTTTCCATGAAAAAGCCACGCACTCGACCACCAGCGGATCCAGCACTCCGTCCGCAATCCGTTTACGGAAATACCCGGGAATCGACCCCCCGGTCGGAGGCGTTATGTCCACGCGGGAGAATCCCGCCTTGAATTCTCCGCCGGCAAAAACGGTGAACACCGCCGAAATCGAAAGCGCCAGCACCTTTATTTTATTCATCATGAATAAACCTTCAACACTCTTGGCATCGCCCGCCCGTGACCTGTCACAGCACGGTTGCGTTTCGGAATTTTCAGAACGTCACAAGAAACGCCGCGCTGTTTGTATCGCGCTTGGGAAGAGCAAGCGTGCCGTTTACGAGCTTCGCATCGACGGCTTCCAGATTTCGCCCGTAATCATGAACGAAAATTCTGCATCCGGCGTCGCTCGCGACATCGTTGAACTTGACGGCGAGAGACTCGCTGTTGGAGCAATAGTCGGTCACAAGCGCGGCCTTGCGCTTAAAGTCCGCCGATTTCGCCGCAATCACCGTAACGCCATTTCTGTCGCTTGAAGACGAGCAGATGACGGGATAATCGCGCAGGAAATCACCGAACATCTTCAACCCGTAATAAACCTTGTACTTCTCGCCGAACTCGTTTTTGTAGCCCCAGTTGCCGACGTTCTTGCAGCCGTAGTAATACGACTGGTCGAGCGCGGAGGTCTGAAAGCGCGACAGAAGCGTCAGGTTGAAGCACGACGAATCAATGCCGTTGTGCGACGCGGGCCCCGTCCAGACAGAACGCCGGACCTTCGGATCGGGCGAACCGATTTCGCTCCACGAACGGCCGCGGTAATGCCACTCGTTGAGAATCAGCTCGCACTTCGGAAAGCCCATTTCGTCGCAGAGACGGCGCGCCTTGGCGATGGCGGCCATCACATCGTCGGGATTCTTGCCATAATAATGCCACGAGATGAAATCGGGCGCGACACCGGCCTCTTTGCAGGCGGTGAAAATCGCTTTGAAATACGCGCTCGTATTGCGGTATTTGCGCGTCCATGCGCTCGGCGTCCCGTCCTGAAAAGTCGGCGCCTTGTCGTCGCGCCACGTGCAAAGCGCGGGACCGCCGACTTTAACATCGGGGAACTCGCTCTTGATTCTTTTGAGGCAAGTCACGAAGAATTTCACGAAGAGCTCGCGCCTTAAAGCCTCGCGACGCAGAAGATCGGCCATTCGCTCTTCGGGTGTCGCGCCCTTGCCGCCGTCACCGTCGGGGAGACACCACATGCAGTTCATGTTGTCCGGCTCGTTCCAAATCTCCCAATACTTGATGTTCCAGCGGTATCCGTTCGCCCAGCCCCTGTTGTAATGCCGAATCGTGCCCGCGAAAATTTCGGCGACTTTGCCGAAGTCTTCGGGAATCTGCGTATTGAAGTGGACATCCGGGCCTGAGTGTTCGATGGAAGTCCCCAGCCGGAAAAATATGTCGTGCCCCAATTCTTCGCGGGTCCGCTTGAGAAGATAATCGGTGGGGGCGAAATAATAATTCTCGGGTTTCGTCGCGTCAAGGTGCATCAGCGGAAACATCTGAAAATAATCGCATACGCGCTGATTGGGATTGATGAGCGACCAGTCGTGCGTACGCGACGCCTTAAGCCCCATCGACTTCAATTCGGCGATTGTCGCTTTGGAGCACGCGCATATCTGGGGGCCGAAGCCCGAAGAATGAAGTTCAGGCCGCATCCGGCCTATATCCTTGGCGAAATCCACGGTCACGGCACAATTCGCCGCTCCGGTCGCGGCACACGCGAACACCAACGCAACGGTTCTACCCATCATTTCACAGTCTCCTCTGATTCGATGTTGAAATTGTGTCTGTTTGAATCATTTGAACGGCGGCTTTACGGAGAACGTTTCGGTCTCGTATGTACCGTCTGCGTGCAGGGTGAATGCGCGCAGACCCGCGGCGCCGTCATTGTAGGTGACGAAAGACGCGGTCTTTGTCATGCCAAGGCGTATTCCGTTTTTGTCGACGCCATCGAACGAATTCATGTGATCATGCCCGAAATACGCACCCTTCAAGTTGCCCATTTTGCGCCAGCTGTCATAGAGGGTGCGCCCTTCGTAAGTATGCGCGTCATTTCTGTAGGTGACCCACTTCGGCGGGCATGTGTGCTCTTTAAGATCGCCTTTTACGCCCGGAGCGAGCAACATCATGCGCTCGCCGTCAGGCCAGGACATTCTATAGCCGCAATCGGGGCCTTCTTTCGGCTTCGGCTTTTTCTCTGCGCCGCCGGACGGAGACTTCGAGACTTCGGCCTTCGCGCTCTTCGGCGGCACTTCGACGAAAAGCCCCGTGACGTTGACGTCGGGAACGATTATATGCTGAAACCAGAGAGCGGGAGTCCTGCCGCTGACCTTTTCGTACCATGCGATCTGATCGGTGCGGCAGCCGTCGTAACCGCCATCTTTGGCGTATGCGCCTGAATCCATCACAAAAAGATTGAACGCGCTCTCCGACGAACCGTCAAAACAGACCTCGACGACACCGTTGCCTACGCCCGTAAGTTCAGGCACATCATGATCAACAAAATATTCGCCGCCGAATTTCCTGTAGAAATCATACATCTGCTGACGGGTGTACCAGTCAGGCCCGTGATATTCGGAATCGTGATTGCCGAACGCCACGCAGAAATGGACTTTATGCTCCCTGAAGAAGTCGGTAAGCGGCTTGAGCGCTTTCTCGAAGTTGCCCTTCGCCGTCGTCAGTTTGCACCATACGATGTCGCCGGTAAGCACAACGAGCGAGGGCTTGTATTTGGCAAACGCTTTTCGCAGAAGCGCTTCTGTCTCTTCGGGCAGCTTGCCTTCGCAACTCTTCAGATGAACATCGGTCAATTGAAGAAACCGGAATTCCCCTTCGGCGTTGAACCTCACCTTTTCGGCGTCGTAGCAAGAAAGCGCCGACGCTCGCGGCGTCGCGGATTTTACCGTCGAGGTCTGGCACCCGGCCATAGACGCGAGCGTAACGGCCCCGGCAAGAAATTCCCTGCGGTTTAAAACCCTGAGCCGCGAAGCGCGACCCTCAGCGTCTTTTTCCCGCTTGATTAAATCTTCTCTCATCAATGTGATCAGCCTTTCTCTGTTTGCCGGTAAGATACCACAATACGACCTTTGCAGTCAAGCCGGAATCGCGATTTTAACGCCGCAAAAACAACGCATTGCGCCAAAAACGAATAAATGTTATACTATCCGCCTGTTGGACCCGTAGCTCAGTCGGTCAGAGCAGGTGACTCATAATCTCCGGGTCGTGGGTTCAAGTCCCGCCGGGTCCACCACTTAAAACACGAAAACCCCTTCAAAACAAGGGGTTTTTTCTTTTGCGCCCTGACCCTTTCACCAAAACACCCAGGCGTCGTTGCCGATCACCCAAAGTCCGAGCGCGAGATTCGTGACGACATGGGCCGTTATCGCCGCTCCGAGTCCGCCGCGCATCGCGACCACCTGATACGCGACGCCGGCAACAAGAGCGGCGGCGATGCGGTTATGCTCGAGAGAAAAAAGCGCGACCGTCCACAGAAACGCCGCAAGATCGAATTTCGAAAGAGGGACATCTGTCCAATCGCGGCTCTGGAGACGTCGATAGAGATACGACCTGAAGAAAAGCTCCTCCACCGGAGCTATCACAAAGGCGCTGCCGGCAAGGCGCATCGCCGCGAGCGCTTTGCCGCAGACGGCGGGATCGTATGCCGAAGGCTCCCGCGAAGCGGGAACTCCTCCGATGACGAACCATTCGCGGTACCACGCGAACGACTCGGGCCATATCCAGAGAACGAGGACGAAAAGCCCCGCCGGAACGCCCCAAACAAGAAAACGCGCCCAATCCTTCGCGGACGGTTGCGCAAGCCTCGCGAGAAGCGGAAACGCAAGAGCCGCCGAACACACGCTCCTCAAAGCGTACATTTCAGCGCTCGACGGGAGAAGCGTCATCATCGCGATCCACGCCGCGAACGGCGCGACCGAAAAAAAAGTCTCCCGGTCGAACTTCATCAGTTCTTGAACGAGTGTATCGGAGCCGGTATGCGGCCCTTGCGGTTGATCATCGCCGCGCAGGAGAAACCTGAAACGCGCATTACGGGCGCGTGGCCGAGAAGGCCGCCGAATTCGACGCTGTCGCCTTCTTTCTTGCCGACGACGGGAATTATTCTCACGGCAGTCGTCTTCTGGTTGATCATGCCTATGGCGGCCTCGTCGGCAATGATGCCCGAAATCGACGTCGCCGGAGTGTCGCCGGGTACCGCAATCATGTCGAGACCGACGGAGCAGACGCACGTCATCGCCTCGAGCTTCTCGATATTGAGCGCCCCGGCGTTCACGGCGTCGATCATTCCCTGATCTTCGGAGACGGGGATGAACGCGCCGGAAAGACCGCCGACGTAAGAACTCGCCATGACGCCGCCCTTCTTGACCTGATCGTTGAGAAGCGCGAGCGCCGCCGTCGTGCCGGGCGCCCCGGGATGCTCAAGGCCGATCTCCTTGAGGATATCCGCGACGCTGTCTCCGATCGCGGGCGTCGGAGCGAGAGAAAGATCGATGATGCCGAAGGGTATCGCAAGACGTTTCGACGCCTCCTGCGCGACAAGCTGCCCCACGCGGGTTATCTTGAACGCCGTCTTCTTTATCGTCTCGCACAGCGTGTCGAAATCCGCCCCGCGGATCGTCCTCAAAACATGATTCACGACACCGGGGCCGCTGACGCCGACATTGATGACGGCATCGCCTTCGCTCACGCCGTGGAACGCGCCCGCCATGAAAGGATTGTCGTCGGGAGCGTTGCAGAGAACGACAATCTTCGCGCAGCCGATGCTGTCGCGGTCCTTCGTCTTCTCTGCCGCCTCCTTGACGATTTCACCCATCAGCCTGACGGCGTCCATATCGATGCCCGTCTTGGTGGAGCCGACGTTCACCGAAGAACACACGCGCTCCGTCACGGCCATCGCTTCGGGAATCGAGCGGATCAGAAGTTCGTCCGCCTTCGACATCCCCTTCGAGACGACGGCCGAAAAGCCGCCGATGAAATTGACGCCGAGCTTTTTGGCGGCCTTGTCGAGCGTTTTCGCTATCTTTACGAAATCGGAGCTTTTTCTGCAGCACGAGGCCCCCACGAGCGCCGCGGGAGTTATCGAAACGCGCTTGTTGACGATCGGCACGCCGAACTCGCGCCCGATTTCATCGCCGGTGGCGACGAGATCCTTCGCGATGCGCGTAAGTTTCTCGTAGATGTTGTCGCACGTTTTCCCGACCGAGGCATCGGCGCAGTCGAGAAGATTGATGCCGAGCGTGATCGTTCTGACATCGAGATTCTCCTCGAGAATCATTTTGTTCGTTTCGATGACTTCGGACAGATTTATCATCTCGCGGTCCCTTAACCGAAGAAGGCCTTGTAAAGAGCCATGACGGCGGCGTCGCGATCCTGCGAACGGATGGCGATCATGAAACTCACCTCGCTCGAACCCTGGTTGACCATCGACATGGAGATGCCGGCGGAAGCGAGCGCAAGGCAAGCCTTCGCGAGCATGCCGGGCGTGTAGCACATGCCTTCGCCGACGACCATGAGCATCGTCAGATCGCGTTCGATGGTGACGAAGTCGGGATTGACGTGTTTCTTTATCGCGGTCACTATTTTGCGCTCGCGCTCCTTCGGCAGATACTGCTCCTTGACGACGACGCACTGAGAATCGACGCCCGATGGCATGTGCTCGTATGAAATCCCCTCGTCTTCGAGAACCTGCAGAAGCCTGCGCCCGAAACCTATCTCGCGGTTCATGAGATACTTCTCGACGACGATGTTCACGAACCCGTCGGCGGACGCGATGCCGACGACAGTCCCGGGGACGACGCGGCGCGACTGCTGGATCATCGTGCCCGGCTCGGAGGGACGGTTCGTGTTGCGGATGTTGATCGGTATGCGCGCGCGGACGGCGGGTATCACCGCGTCGTCGTTGAACACGCCGAAGCCCGCGTAGGCCAACTCGCGCATTTCGCGGTAGGTCATCGTCGCGATACCTTCACCGTCCTTCACGTCGGGGACGATTCTCGGGTCGCACGGATAGACAGAATCGACGTCGGTGAAATTCTCGTAGACGTCGGCGCAGACGGCCGCCGCGAGAATGGAGCCCGTGATGTCGCTGCCCCCTCGCGGGAACGTCGCCACCTTGCCCTCTTTGGTATAGCCGAAAAAGCCGGGATAAACGACGATGCCTTCGAAATTCGAGAACGCGCGCGAGAGCGTCGCGTAGCTGTCGGGATCGATCGTCGCGTTGCCGAATTCGCCAGTGAGGACGAGCCCCGTCTCACGCGGGCTAGCGTAGCGCGCCTTCTTGCCGCGCGCTTCAAACGCCACGGCGACGACCTTGGCGTTGTTGTCTTCGCCGGCCGCCTTCATGAGATCCATGAATTCGGGCTCGCTGAGTTTGCCGACCTGGGCGACGCGATCCATCATATCCATCTCGATCCTGCGCACGATCTCTTCGCCGAGATTCAGTTCCTGTGCGATTTCGGCGTAACGCTCGATAACGGCGCCGAACTGACGATCGGTGTTCTCCCCTTTGAGCGCGGCGCCGGCGAGAGCGATGAGGAGATCGGTCACCTTCGTATCTCCGTCGAATCTCTTGCCGGGGGCGGAGACGACTACGATGCGGCGCGTCGGGTCGGCGAGGACGATGTCCATCACCTTGTTTATCTGTGCGGCGTTCGCGAGGGAACTGCCGCCGAATTTGCAGACTTTCATGACGGTTAAACCTTCTTTAAATCATTCTGAGCTTTACAGGTTCGGCGGCAACCGAACCGGAGGACTGTATCTCCTTGAGCGCGGCGTCGAGATCGCTCGCTTTGGCCTTATGGGTGAGAACGACGACGGGCACGGGAGCGTCGCCCTCGGCCGCCCCCTTCTGCGAAGCGGCCTCTATCGAAACGCCGTGACGCCCGAGCGCGGAGGCGACGGCGCCGAAAACGCCGGGCTTATCCTCGAGCATGAAGCGCAGATAGAAGCGCGACGAGATGTCGCCTGCCGCGCGAAGTCTCACGGCGCCTTCGGCGTACGAAGGAGCGCCGCGCGAATAGCGCGTCTCGCCGTGGGCGAGATTGCGGGCGATGTCGCCGATATCGCCTACGACGGTCGAGGCGGTCGGCGCTCGTCCGGCGCCGCGCCCGTAGTACATCGTGTAGTCCGACATGTCGCCCTTGACCATGGCGGCGTTGAACGCGTCGTTTACGTTGGCGAGCATGTGCGAGAACGGTATCAGGGTCGGGTGTACGCCGACCTCGACCTCGTCGCCGTCGCGGGCGACGCATGCGAGAAGCTTGATGCGGTAGCCGAACTCGGCGGCGTACTTCACGTCGGTGCCGGAAAGATTGCGGATGCCTTCGACCTGCACCTGATCGAGCGTCGGCTGGAAACCGTACGCGAGAGCCGAGAGGATGCACGCCTTGTGGGCCGTATCGAATCCGTCAATATCGAGAGAAGGATCCGCTTCCGCGTAGCCGAGCTTCTGCGCATCGGCAAGCACCTCATCGAAGGGCAGCCCCTCGTTCTCCATGCGCGTCAGGATGTAGTTGCACGTGCCGTTGAGAATGCCGTGGATCGACTCGATGTCGTTGCCGGCGAGCCCTTCGCGAAGAACGCGGATGATCGGAATACCGCCTCCGACGGAAGCGCCGAAATAAATGTCGACGCCATTCGCCGACGCCGTGTCGAAAATCTCGCGGCCGTATTCGGCGAGAAGTTTCTTGTTGGCGGTGACGACGCATTTCCCGGCATTGAGCGCGTCAAGAACAAGCTTTTTGGCAATGCCCGTGCCGCCGATCGTCTCCACGACGATCTGAACCGTATCGTCGGCGATAACCGACGCGGCATCGGTCGTGAGCGTCCCCTCGGGGACTGTGAACCCGCGGTCGGTCGTAATGTCGAGATCCGCGATTTTTCTGAGAACGATATCCACTCCGAGACGCTTTGACATGACGTCGCGGTGTTTGATCAACCCTTCGGCGACGCCTGCGCCGACGGTGCCGAAGCCGAGTATTCCTACTCCGATTTGTTTCATTTCATACCTCTTTCTTGAACAGAGAGCATATTTTACTCTTATTTAATCCCCGTCGTCAATAGCGATTGCCGATTGCGCCTTGCGGCGGTAATTTGGTACAATCCGTTTCCGGCACATAAAGAGCCGGAGATGGGCGGATATTGCCGCCGTCTTTCACCTCAAGCAGAGAATATGAATACACTGATAACAGGCGCCTCGTCGGGCGTGGGCGAAGCGATCGCCGTGGAATGCGCCAAGCGCGGCGACAATCTGTTTCTATGCGGCCGCGACGCAGGCCGTCTCGAAAACGCGCGCCGCCGGTGCGTCGAAGCGGGCGCCGGCGAAGTCTTCGCGGAAACGATAGACGTCACCGACGAAGAGGCCGTCCGCGGCTGGCTTGAGCGCTGCGACGCGAAATTCCCCCTCGAGAGAATTTTCTCGAACGCCGGAGTCGGCACGGGAATCGAAGACGAGAAAAACGTGCGGACGACCTGGGCGACAAACGTCAACGGCAACCTGAACGTGGTTCTGCCGGCGATAGAGATATTCCGCCGCCGGAGCGCCCCATCGCACAGACAAATTCTCGTGACAGCATCGATCGCCGGCTACGGCCCGCTCGCCTCCTGCCCCGCCTACTCCGGCACGAAAGCGGCCATGAAAACATGGGCGCTCGCCCTCAGAGGAATGCTGAAAAAAGAAGGCATAAAGGTCAGCGCCATCTGCCCCGGCTTCATCCGCTCGCGCATCACCGACCGCAACACGTGCCCGATGCCGTTTTTCATGGAAGCCGACAAAGCCGCGAAAATCATAGTCGATCGCGCCGAACGCGATATCGCTCTTATAGCGTTCCCGTGGCCGATGCGTCTGGCGACGTGGTTCCTCTCAATACTGCCCTTCAGACTCAACGAATTCATCAACTCGCTTCTCCCCGCGAAAACGGCGAGAACGACACCAAGCCCGTTCTGAGAAAACCGATGAAAAAAGACGATATTCCACGGCTCGCCGCTATCCTCAAAAAAGAATTCGTCCTGCATCCGGCGCCGATAATCGAACTTATCGAAGCTCAGACGAAAGACCCCTTCTGCGTGCTCGTGGGCACGATCCTGTCGTCGCGGACGAAGGACGCCTGCACTGCAGGAGCCGTAAAGCGTCTTTTCGCGGCGGGCGGAGATACGCCGGAAGGCCTCGAAAAACTGAGTGTGGCGAAACTCGAAAAACTCGTCTATCCCGTCGGGTTCTACCGCGCGAAAGCCCGCCATCTCAAAAAGCTCCCATCCGTTCTCAGGGAGAAATTCGGCGGAGTTCTGCCCAATACGGTGGAGGAGCTGTGCGAACTGCCCGGCGTGGGGCGCAAAACGGCGAATCTCACCGTGGCCGTCGGGTTCGGCCTGCCGGCGATATGCGTCGATGTACACGTCCACCGCATATCGAACAGACTCGGCCTCATAAAAACCTCTACGCCGTTGGAATCGGAAATGACCCTAAGGAAAATACTGCCCGTGAAATACTGGATGACGTGGAACTCCCACCTCGTTAGTTTCGGGCAGACGCGATGCCGCCCCGTGCGGCCGAAATGCGGCGACTGCCCGATAGCGCAATTCTGCGAAGAGCACGCCCGCGACGAAATACGCTGAAGCGGAAAGACGCGCCGCTTCAGCGCGCGCCGTGATCGCGCTCGTATTTCGCGCGCGCCCTGAGAAACAGAATCCCGCTCACGGGCACGGTCAGTATGTAAAGGACTCCGACGACGCCTATCGTAAGCCAGAAATTCGCGACGAGAAACGCGATGAGCAGCAAAAGCCCCGCGAGAGTCGGCAGCATGAAACGCTTTTGTATGTGAATCGACTTGAGCGATATCGTCGGCAGGCGCGAAGCCATGAGAGTGCCGACAAAAAGAAGCATGAATATCCCGACGACCGGCGAAGGGCTCCACTTGCCGCAAAGAGAGATTACCGCGGGAGTGAGAACCATCCAGCAGCCCCCGGGCGCGGGCACCCCCGTGAAGAAGTGCTTCCAGTAGGGCGCGGTCTCCTGCTCAAGCATCGTATTGAACCGCGCCAGACGGAAGCAGTCGCACATCGCGTAAAAGAGCGAACACGCCAGCACCGTGCGGATAAGCGTCGGATTCACGCTCTCGCCGTCTATCATGTGCGTCGGCCCGCCCGTGAACCAGAAATACATGAACATCGCGGGCGCGACGCCGAAGTTGACGAAATCCGCGAGACTGTCGAGCTCGGCGCCGAGTTTCGACGAAGCCTTGAGCAGGCGCGCTACACGGCCGTCGATACCGTCGCACACGCACGCGACGAGAAGCGCCCACAGCGCCGGAAGATACCGACCCTCCGACGAAAGCGATATCGAAGTTATGCCGGCGCATGCCGCTATCGATGTGATGAGGTTGGGAACGATCGCCTGAAGCGGCACACGGTCATGCTTCGCCTGACGATTTCTGCGGCGACGGCCTCTGAAGCGAAATCTGCTCATAACAAGCCCCCGAAAACGGTTTCACCGGCGACCATATCAGGTCCGCTCATGACAATAAAGCCCTTACTTTCAGCTGACGACGATTCTGACGGAGCCGGCGGCTGCGGAATCTTTCTGCGCCTGAGGCTGTTTCGGCGCGTTCTTGCGGGGCGGCCCCACGAGAGCGCCATGCACGCGTCCGAGCGTTTTCGGAGCCTGCTCGACGAAACATTCGTCTTTTATCTCCTCAAGCACGCGGTTGATGACATCTTCGCCGAGTTCACGGTGGGCGTTTTCACGCCCGCGGAACTGGAGAGTGAGTTTCACTTTCGCACCGTCTTTCAGAAAGCCGCGGATCTGGTTGATCTTGTAGTTGAAATCGTTCGTATCGGTGCCGGGATGGAATTTCACTTCCTTCACCTTCTGGACCTTCTGGGCCTTGCGCGCCTGCTTGGCCTTGATCGATTCCTCGTACTTGAACTTCCCGTAGTCCATTATCTTGCAGACGGGAGGATTGGCGTTGGGAGTGATCTCGACGAGATCAAGCCCCATTCTTTCCGCCATGCTCTGGGCGTTTCTTGTCGGCATCACGCCGAGCATTTTGCCGTTCGAGTCAAGAACGCGCACCTCGGGAACGCGAATCTTGTAGTTGACACGTGTGAACTGTGCGATAACTCACCTCTTCTGTTTTGGTTGTAGATTCGTCTATTGTATCAAAATTGCCTCGTTGCAGGCAACAGAAGACTCACTTCGAAGAAACGCCCATCCTGTAACCGTTGAAAGTACGCGTGTTGTACAACGGCGCCTTAGGATCGACCTTGAGGCCCATGGACTTTCTGATGGAGAGAAAATCTTCAACGGCTTTCTTGCCGACCTGATTGAGTTTCGCGCCGTGTCCGGAGGCGAGCAACAGCACCTGGCAGTAGGCGTCGGCGTTCTCCGCGAACCATTGCGCCTCTTCGACGTCGCGGCCGCCGCAGACGATGCCGTGATTCTCCATGAAGACAACGTTGGAGAGTTTCGCGGCCTTGGCCACGGAAGACGCGACCTCTTTCGAGCCGGGCGTCGCGTACGGCGCGAGCGGAATCTGGCTCAGAAAGATGTCGGCCTCGGGATTGATACCGTTAGGGGGGACGATGCCAGCAAAAAGAAAGGCGTTGCAGTGCGGCGGGTGACAGTGGATGCAGGCGCTCATGCCGCTCGACTTCATCATAGCGATATGCACCTTGACCTCACTCGTGCGCGGACGGTAGCCGCAGAGCTGCCCCGCGTCCATATCGACGAGACAGATATCCTTTTCTTCCATGAAGCCTTTACAGCACAGCGTAGGCGTGCAAAGAACGAGATCTTCACCGACGCGAACGGATATGTTGCCGCCGTTGCCGTCGGTGTAGCCTTTGGCGTAAATGCGGCGACCCATTTCGCATATCTGACGCTTGACCGCGCGAATCGGCGCAGATTCGAAGAATTTGTCGAGAGCCTTGCGAGTGGCCGGCTGGGGGCCTCGCTTCCAATCATAGCCACGCTCAACAAGAGGAGGATTGATGTACAATTTCGGATTCATGGACGATATTATACCAAATTTATCACGGTCGCGATTAAATCAGACACTCAACGGACAATAACCGATGTCCCGCACGAGACTTTGGCCGAGAATGTGATGAGTTTCGCTTCTTTGTCGTGAAGAACTTTGGCTTTGGTGACGGCCGGAGGCAAAATAAATTCGAAGG
>JAZSQE010000066.1:0-47206 GCA_045537795.1 Kiritimatiellia bacterium
GTGCGCCCGTATACGCTTAGCAAGAAATTTTACCTCGCTATCTCGTTACGTTGTAATTCTCTTTAATTTCCAACTCTCGGTTTTCAAAGATCAACGTCCGCTTTGGGCGAACGAGGGCATAGTATACCAAAAAAACCTCCGTCCGCGCAAGGGGGTATTTTCAAAAAAAATGAGCATGCACCGGCATTGAAAAATTTGGTATAATCATCGAAACAACCTCGCTCAAGGAGGGATTTAGAAAATGTTCAACAACAAAGTGTATCACAAGATTGACGCGCTCTCGGGCTCGGTCGCCACTCTCAGGGCAGAGGGCGTCAAATACAATGAAATCGCAGAGATAGAATCGCGCGCCGGCACATCCCTCGCGCAGGTCATAAAACTCGACGGAGAAAATGTGACGCTTCAGATTTTCGCGGGCGCGCGCGGCGTGGACACTTCTGCGAAAGTGAGATTTCTCGGCGAAACGATGAAAGTCCCCTTTTCGGATGCGCTTTTAGGACGCGCCTTCACCGGCGCCGGCGTGCCGCGCGACGGCGGCCCCGCGATCGACGAGAACCCTTCTCCGATAGGCCAGCCCTCGGTCAACCCCGCCAAGCGCATCATGCCCAAGGAGATGGTGCGAACGAACATTCCGATGATCGACCTCTTCAATTCGCTCGTGAAATCCCAAAAGCTGCCGATCTTCGCGCGGGCGGGAGAGCCTTACAACGAGCTTCTTGCGCGAATCGCGCTTCAGGCCGACTCCGACGTCATCATCATCGGCGGCATGGGGCTCAAATACGACGAATACCTCAAGTTCCGCTCGACGCTCGACGAATCGGGCGCCCTTTCCAAAACGGTGATGTTCGTCCATACCGCCGCCGATCCGACGGTAGAGTGCATGCTCGTGCCCGACATCTCTCTCGCCGTAGCCGAAAAATTCGCTCTCAAAGGCAAGGACGTTCTCGTGCTCCTCACCGACATGACGAGTTTCGCCGACGCGATGAAGGAGATCGCCATCACCATGGAGCAGATACCTTCGAACCGCGGTTATCCCGGAGACCTTTACTCCCAGCTCGCGGCCCGCTACGAAAAGGCCGTCGACTTCGACGGCGCGGGCTCCATCACGGTGCTCGCCGTCACGACGATGCCGGGCGACGACGTCACCCACCTTGTTCTTGACAACACGGGCTACATCACCGAAGGTCAATTCTACCTCAAGAACGGCCGCATCGAACCGTTCGGCTCGCTGTCGCGTCTCAAACAGCAGGTCAACAAATCGACGCGCGAAGACCACCGCACGGTGATGGACGCGATGATCAAGCTTTACGCGCAATACAAGGAAACGGTCGAAAAGCAGTCCATGGGCTTCAAGATGTCGGCATGGGACGAAAAGCTCCTCAAATACGGCGAGGATTTTGAGAAAGGCATGATGGATCTTTCCGTCAACATCCCGCTGGAAGACGCCCTCGACCTCGGATGGAAGATCCTCGCGGACAACTTCGACCGCTCTGAAGTCGGAATCCCGACGAAGCTCTCCGACAAGTTCTGGAAAAAAGACTGAACGAGCCAATATGACAAGACATTTCGGCTCATGAGGCATAAAGAGATATTCGAAACGCTGCGTCGTGAAATTCTCGCCGGAAAATACGATGTCGGCAAGAAACTGCCGAGCGAGAACACGCTTGCCCGCCGTTTCGGCGTATCCCGGCCGACGATA
This sequence comes from Kiritimatiellia bacterium, assembly GCA_045537795.1. Lineage (GTDB taxonomy): Bacteria > Verrucomicrobiota > Kiritimatiellia > RFP12 > UBA1067 > UBA1067. The sequence goes on from JAZSQE010000066.1 coordinate 1,700, forward strand.
AGCCGCGCGACTCTCGAGCTGAAACGGGAAGGTCTTATCACGACCCGCAGGGGGGCCCCTTCCGAAATAACGAAGTTCGCGCTCAACGCGACGGGCGCTCTCGCTCTCGTCGTGCCCGGCGAAAACTACGCCGAAATATTCCGTCCGCTCGAAGTGCGCCTTAAGAATCTGGCGGAACGCGCCGGATGGGATCTCATACACGAGGAGATCAAAAGCGCAAATCCGCGCGTGCGGGCCCGTGAAGTCCGCCGGCTCGCGTACAAGCTGTCGAAGGAACATGTGACCGGCGTAATAATGCAGCCCATCGAATTCATCAATGACGCCCCCAAGGCCAACGAGGAAACGATCCGCTATTTCGACGAAGCCGGAATAACGGTTGTGCTTCTCGACTACGATTTCGTATCCTTCCCGGGTCGCTCCAAATACGATGTCGTGGGAATCGACAACTTCGCCGCCGGATTCACGATCGCCAACCACCTGCTGAAAACGGGCTCGAAACGCATCGCGTATCTGCACAGACCGCAAGCGGCTCCGACCGTGACGGACAGAATGCGCGGAGTCGCCTCGTCCGTCATCGAAGCGGGGATCGCGTGGTCGATTGCCGAGAATGTGCTCAGGGCCGAGCCGACGAACCGCCGAGCCGTCGCGAAATTCATCAGGAGATTCAAACCCGACACGTTTATCGCCGGCAACGACATCGCGGCGGTGGAACTGGGCGAAACCCTGCGGCGCATGGGAAACGGGGCCGAAAACATAAAACTGGCCGGATTCGACGATGTGGAAGCCGCCGGGAAGGCCGGAATAACGACGATGCGCCAGCCGCTGGACGATATCGCGCTCGTCGCGATCCAGACGATGCTTTTACGCATCCGCGAACCGGGGATGCCGATAAGAACGACGCTTCTGCCCGCCTCGCTCGTCGTTCGCCGGTGAGACGGCTTCGCCTATCCCCCGGCTTCCCGGTTTTCAGATTGCGAGCGCTGCATTTTATCTTTTCGCCGCCGCGAAAAGCCCCAGTCCGAAAAGATAGGCGAACGAGGAGGCGAGCGTAAGAACGATTCCGATCGGACCGAACGCTTTTTGAGCCGCGCCGAGCACGGCCGAAACGATTCCGCCGCCGACGATCGCCATGACCATGAGCGAGGTGATCTCGTTGGCTTTGGACGGATCGCGCCCAATGGCCAGACTCATGCACATTCCGAAACTGTTCGCAGTGAGAAACGCGACCGCCGCGACGATCGAGAGAAACGCGAACGGCGACGGGGCGAGAGGTATCGCAAGCGTCGCGGCAAGCCCCGATCCCATGCACCACGGCAGACATCTCGCGGCCGAAATTCTGGAAAACACGACGGCGCCGGCGAACGCCGCGACGGTTTTCGCGACGAAATACACTGTCGGTCCTGCGCCGGCAATATCCTTGTCGACATTGAAAACGTTTTGAAGATATTCCGGGATCGCAACAGACATGCCGACATCGGCGCCGACTGAGAAAAGTATTCCGACAGTCATCGCGGCGACATACGGGTTTTTCATCATCGCGAAGCAGCTGGCAAAGCTCGTCGCGCCCTCCCGGCTTGACTTGCCGGCACGCTCGTCAGGAATGTCGGAAATCCACAGCCACACCCCGACGAGTGCAGTAAGCGCTCCGTAAAGCGGAAAGATCAGCTTCCAGTTTCCGAGTGCGCTCGCCGTCAGATAAACGAAGACAGGTGTGAGCGCCGCGCATATCGCCTTGACGAACTGGCCGAACGAAATGCGGCTTGCAAGCCTGTCTCCCGCAACCATATTGCTCATAAGCGCCGGGAGCGCAGCCTGTATGACCGTATTGCCGATTCCAATCAGGGCGAAGGCCGCAACATAAAGATACCACCTCTCTGCATTTGCGAACATCGGCACGACCATCGCGGCCAATGTGACGGCCAGAGACAGAAGAACCGTATTCTTCCGCCCGATTCTGCCGGCAAGGACTCCCGTCGGAATTGAAATGAGAAGGAACCATACATACGCGAAAACAGGCATCAGCCACGTTATCGTATCGGCGTCTGCCACGCATTCAGCCTTGATCTGATTCATGACGGTTCCTATGATGTCGCCAAATCCCATCACGAAAAATCCGGCGAAAAGCGGCAGGACAGCATAATTTTTCTTCATCTCGAAAAATCCTCGATCACTTGTTTTGAGCATCAAGAGCCACGGCAAGCGCAGCGTAATCACCGACATTCTCGCCGAGCGCCGCAGGCACGATCCTGCATACCTTCCTCGCAAGAGGCAAAGCCTCCCGCTCGAGAACAGGATTCAGGACAGGCATGAACAGATCGGCATTGCGCATAAAGACTCCGCCCAGCGCAATAACCTCGGGATTTAGGATGTCGATCGTAAAGGAAAGTACCATCGCAAGCTTTTCGGCCGACTCGCGAAAGATCTCCACGCAATCCGCATCGCCCGCGCGCACACGCTCAAAAAGCTCTTTTGCCGTAATATCGAGCCCTTTTCTTATTTTCGCGAGCCGCGCCATACCCGCACCCGAACAGAAGCCTTCAGCGCTCCCCTCCTTGTTGTAGCCGACCGGTCCTGTCGGCGCGAGCCGGATATGGCCGATTTCTCCGGCATTGTCGTTGGAGCCGCTGTAAAGCCTGCCGTCGATGACAATTCCCGCACCAAGCCCCGTGCCGAACGTCATGAACACAAGATTCCTGACCCCGCGCCCCGAGCCGTACATATACTCGGCCAGCGCGCAGGCGTTCGCATCGTTCTGCACCGCAACAGGCACATTGAAGCGCTCTTCGAAAAAACGGACTACGGGCACATTGTCCCATCCCGGAAGATTGGGCGGCGACATGATGACGCCCCTGCGGGAATCGAGAGGCCCGCCGCAACTGATCCCTATCGCCGAAATTTCATGGCCGTTCTCCTTCATCCCGGAAATTCTCGCCGCAAACTCCTCGAGGACCTCCTGCCACGACATCCCTGCCGTCGGGAACTCGTCTCTCGAAAGGATCCTGATCCCTCCGTCCGCCGCTTCACCTGCGGAAACAGCGCACTTGGTGCCGCCGATATCAAGACCTATATTCAAAACATTTCCTCCTCTATCGCCGCGCAAAGCGCGTGGTAAACACAAAGATGAAGCTCCTGCACCTTGAAGGTCTCCGTTTCCGGAACCCGTACAGCAACGTCGCACACCTCGGAAAGACGAGATTCGGCCCGACCCGTAAGGGCGATGGCCGCTCCGCCTTTTGCGCGCGCGACCTCTGCGGCGGCGACGCAATTCGCGCTGTTGCCGCTCGTCGAAAGCGCTATCAAAACATCTTCCGGCCTGGCCAGAGCCAGCACCTGCTGCGCGAATGCGCAATCCCATTCGACATCGTTGGCGAAGGCGCTGATGAAGCCGCTCATGGAAGCGAGAGAAACGGCCCCCAACCCTCCCTCAAGCCTGGCGGCCAGCTCCGGACGGAGCCGTGCCGCGACTTCGGCGGGAAGAGGACGAGGCTTCTTGAACTTCTTCAGAAGCTCTCCGCATATATGTTCAGCATCAGCCGCACTCCCGCCGTTGCCGCATACGAGCGCCTTGCCGCCCGAGCGGAACGAGCGAACCAGAATCTCAAACGCCTTTTCAATCTCGACGCGGCAGACCTTCAGTTCCGGGCGCCTCGCCAGAAGTTCGTCAAAGATCGACTTGACCGATTCTTTCATGATCTGTCCGGGCCTTTCCGCCAATCGGCATCATTTCAGTTTGGCGGCAGCATCCATGTCCAGATACAGCGTACAATCACGATGACGACGGAGGATCGACGATGGGCACATGTTCGTCAGCGGTCCGTCGACGGCTGCGGCGACGGCATCGGCCTTGCGCGCGTCCGGGACGATTACGAGAATGGCATTCGCCGCCATTATCTGGGGAACCGTCATCGAAAAGGCATGTGTGGGAACGCTGTCGAGATTCGGGAACCACCCTTCGCCGACCTGCTGCATGCGGCAGGCCTCGTCAAGCTCCACCACCGCAAACGCGGCATCGGTCTCGAAATCTGCGGGCGGGTCGTTGAATGCGATATGGGCGTTCTCGCCGATCCCGATGCAGGCAAGATCAATAGGCTTTTCGCGGATGGCCGCTTCCAGACGCGCACATTCCGCGGCCGTATCCGCCGCATCGCCGCAGACAAAGGTAAACTCCTTCGGCAGCACAGGAAGCTTTGACAGAAGCCTGTCCTTGAAATAACGCCGGAACGAGGCAATGTGGGTGTCTGGGATTCCGACATATTCGTCAAGATGGAACGCATGAACCTTCGTCCAATCAATCTCGGCATGGGTCGTCAGCGATTCGATAAACGCAAACTGGCTCGCGCCGGTCGCCAAGATCACGCGGGCTTCGCCGCGTTCGGCGATTGCGGCGCATATCCGCTTCGCCGCGTCATCGGCTGCGACGCGCCCCATATCTTCCTTCGTCTTTTCAATGACTGTCTTCATTTGTGTTTTCTCCGTCTATTTTTCTGAAAAATCCATCGACATCGCGTCTCTCGCTCTCGCTGTCACGGAGAAGGAGAGACCCCAACGCCACAAGCCCGATGCTTGCCGCAGAAGTAAGCGGAAACGACCAGACAATCTCGCGCAGGAACGGCCACCGGGAACTGAGGGCAAAAAGAGAAAGGCCGAAGACTATGCCGCCTACGAGGGCCAGCATTCCGGATCTGCGGGAAATCCTGCGGCAAACCAGCCCTGCAATCATCGGTATCGCGATTGGAGGAAGAAAGACGCCGAAAATCTTGTTGGAAACGTCGAAGAGGTCGTCCGCACCCTGGACGTACTGCATGATGAAGGTAAGAGCTATGACGATCATCCCTATAAGAACGGTAGCCGTCCGTGCGACAACCATCTTGGCCTTGGACATGGCCGCAGGAAACATCTTCAGGAACATTTCATTTACGGCAACGGCGGCGGCGGCATTTATGTTTCCTGCAAGAGAGCTCATCGTGGCGGAGAACATCGCAGCGATGACCATCCCCATCATCCCTATCGGCAACACGTGCGAACAGACAAGGGCATACACCCCGTTCATGCCTTCATCGGGGATCCCCGGCAGAAAGATTCGCGCAGCCATCGCAGGGAAGAAGAACAGCGGCGGACCTGCGAAAAGAAGCGCGGCCACGAGATACGCCATTTTTTTGGCATCCCTGTCGCTTCGCGTCGAATAATATCGCTGAACGAGCGACCAGTTGGTCGAAAGAGTAGAACCCACACAGCAGAAGAACACAATCATGTAGACCCAGGTGTATCTGCCGGCCGTAAACCAGAAGAAGCCTTCAGGAGCCCGTTCGATGAAGACGGAAAAGCCTTTTGCCAAACCGCCACCGCCGTCCAGACGAGCCAAATGCCCGAGACAGAGGACAGGAAGCGTCAGCACCACGGCAAGAATGAAAAAGAACTGGATGAAGTCGCAGACGAGCGTCGCCTTCAACCCTCCGAGAAATGTGTAGAGTATTATTATCGCGCCTGAGATTGCAATCGACCAGAAAAGCGGGAATCCCATGCCAACGCCGACAACAGTCCCTATCGCAAGCAGCTTGAATGCATTGTCAAGAAGCTGCATCGGAAGCCCGAGAACGGCAAGCGTCCTGCACATTTGCGGCGTATAGCGCTTCGCGATGTAGTCGATCGGACTGCCTGAAGCCGCCCTGCGCCAGCGCACGGCCAGAAAATGCGCCCCGAGAAGAACCGCCGGAACCGAAAGCCAGCTGACCGTAACAGGAACCAATCCGTACTTGTACGCCAAAGCGGAATACATGACAAAAGCAAGAGCCGAAAAGCTGTTCATGTAGAAGGATATCCCTGCCAGCCACCACGGAACGGTCTTGTCGCCGCCAAAGAACTGCTCCGCGGACTTCGAACGGCGGGCGAAATAAAGGCCGACCGAAATCATCACGGCGAAAAAGACCGCAATTACGGAATAATCGACAAATGACAGGCTCTTCGACACTTCAAACCACCTCCGTCACCATGCTGTCACCGGATTGGGGCTGTAGGCTCCGAAGTCTTCTGCGGCTTCGTCAAGCTCTTTGATCGTATCGGCTCTTCCGGCGAGATAGTCCGAAAGTCTCCGTTCGGCTTCAGCCATGCGCTCCAGCTGTGCGGCATTGCGCTTCTGGATGCGCTCGAAACCGAACGGGAGGGACGTCGAATGCCAATCTGCGCGGTATTCGACGCAAAAGTCCTGCATCAATTTCCTCAAGCGCGGAAGATCCTCGAAGGTTATGCGGGCAATAAGAGCCTTGTCCTTCCTCTTCCATGCGGCAAGGATGTCCGCTTCGTAATCGAGCTTGGCGCGAAGAACCTTGACGAGCGATTTTGCGGAGGCCGGAAGATTCTCGAGCTTCTCGCATTCGACAAGCGTGCGCCGGTAATCCGCCATGACCGCATTGGCGTCATCGCGCCATTCCTTCGTTTTGTACTTTGCACAGTAAAAACGCCTGTCCTTCGTTTCGCTAGGTTTGCGGACCAGATAGTTGCGATAGTTGCCGCAGTAGATAGGATCGTCGTAAAGAATCGAGAAATCAAGAATCATGTCCGGCCACTCGTCGGCATAATGGCGCATCACATCGCCGAGTTTGACAAGGGCGCGGTAATCAAGACCCGTTATCCTTCCGAAACGCGCGCAATTTTCCGCATTTGGCTCGGGGGTCCTTCCGGAAGAAAGCTCCGCGCAGGCGAAAAGGCCTTCTTCTGCGATATCGGGCATTGATGCCGAACCATCGTCCCCCCACACTGTGAACCACATCTCTCGACAGCCCTTCTTGAGCGCGGCCCTGACAAACGGCGCGGACGTCGCCAGCGTCTTTTCCCTGTCATGGAGGAAATGCGCCCACACCTGAATGCCGCCCGCGAGAATGAGATTGTCCGAAAGCTTTCTGTGTCCGTCGATCATCTTCTCGTAGTATTCCTGCCTGTCGTGATAATAATCCCAGTAGCAAAGCGTGACGTTTTCCGGAAGCTTCTCGGCAAGAGACGGATCTACCGTCGCGTTTTCGTCATAATAGTCGTGAGTCGACGATGCGTTGCGGTAGATCATATCGCTCCAGATTATCGGACGAGAAAAACCATATTTCGCGCAGATTGCGTTGACACGCCTCAAATGCTCGACAAACACTTCACTCTTGTCGCGCTTGCCGTTCTTCTTGGCATATCGCGCGCCCGCAAAACCGCCGGCTTCGTCCATGCCGAGATGTATCTGCTCGCCGCCGACCGTCTCGGCCCAGAACGCGATCATCTTTTCGATGAGGGCATAGGACTTCTCCTCGCCGACGAGAAGCGTCGAGCCGGTGTTTTTGATGTCGGCGTAATCGCTCCACCTGAGAACGGTCTCGAGATGTCCGAGCGTTTCTATGCACGGCACCATCCTGAGTCCGTACTTGTCGGCGAGCTCCTTTATCCGTTTGACGTCGGCTTTTGAATATCGCCCTTTCATATAGCCGAACTTCGCCTCGCCGTCGAGCCTGAACACGTCTTCGCAATACAGCATGACGGCGTTGTACCCCATCTCGCTCATCCTCTTGAAGCGTTTTTCGAGATAGTCGATCCTCAAGACCCTTCCGCGCGAAACATCGATCATCGCACCGAGCGTATCGAATCCGGAGCGCGAAACGGCGCGCTTTGCGGCCGTCTTCCGCCCGGCTTTTTCCTTCAGCGCGTCTTTTAGATTGCGGACGGTCAGCTTCGAGCGGAATTCTTCCACCGTCATTTTCGCGCCCGGCGTATACCTGAAAGATCTGCGCCCCTTGAGAAGCGTCACGAAATTTTCGTCGAACGAGCCCGCCGGATCGTCCGCCACATAGAGCATCGTCGCGAATGAGGGCGCCTCCGCCGAAAGAACGGCTTCAATATCGCCGCCCGCGAGAGCCTTCACGCTCTCGACCCTGACGTCGGGCGAAGGCAGACGGGTTCTCGCGAGCGGCGAGACGGTCTCCGTCTCCTCGTTTTCATGAACCGCGCCTGACGCGTCTTCCGCCAAGACGGAAAGGACAAGAAACGTTTCCGAATCCCCGTTCTCCGGCTCGCCGAACGTCTTTACTCCTGCGCCGTCAAAAGCGAACGGATACTCCTTCTTCCCGACTTCGGCTCCGTCCGACATCCTGCGGCGCGTAACGCTAAGTCGCCCCTTTGCCGCCCGCGGCAGATCCCAAACCACAGTCGCGACAGAATCGGCCTCGCTGTTATTTTTCGAATCGAGAAACGCGACAAGAGGCTTGTTGAAGCGCCTCGCCGCATACATCGCCGCTTTCAGATTGAGCGCGTGGTCAATCGACGAATCGCCGTAGACCGGCCACCAGTCGTTAAGCTGCCAATTGAGAACACCCATACAGTACGGCATTTCGGCGTGATAACGGTTCTGCACCTTTCTCAAAAGACGGGCCTGAAGAACCTGCGTGAGATACATGAAAGACTCTTCGTCTTTCGGCTCGCCGAAATATTCTTTTATCGCCGCAAGCGCGCGCTTCTCCTCGCCCTCCTTCTTGACGTGGTTCATCATGTCGGGCGATTCCGGATCGAGCGAAGAGACGAAACGCCTCATGTAATCGGCCTGCGGATACGAGCGCCAGCCGTATTCGCTCATAAAGCGGACTTTGAGCGCAAGATACGCCTCTATCGGACGGTTGCCGCCGCCCACCCCCCAGCAATGGCTGTCGCCCTTGTCGTAATCGAAATTCTCCTCCCAGCGCCTGTCGCCGGAACAGGGAGAACTAGGCCAGAAAAACCGCCCGGGATCGGTGCGCGCGGCAGCCTCGGCTATCGTCGTCGAAAGCCTGTCGCAAAGCGCGTACCACGAGCGCGTCACATAGCTGCACCAGTACGATTCGTTGTCGCCGCACCATATCGCGATGGACGGATGCGATTTGAGGCGCTTTATCTGGTGGACGACTTCAGCGCGAATATTGTCGCGAAACTTCCAATCGTCCACGGGATAGTAAGCGCATGCGAACATCATATCCTGCCAGACGAGAAGCCCGAGCTCGTCGCAGATGTCGTAAAATCCGTCATCCTCGTAAACGCCGCCGCCCCATACGCGGATCATGTTCGCGCCCGTCTTCGCCGCTTCGCGCAGCTGAAAAGCGGCCCGGTCGGCCGTGCGCCGCGAAGGGAACGCCTCCGAAACTATCCAGTTCCAGCCCTTCGCGAAAACATCCGCTCCGTTCACCCTGAAGAAAAACGATTCGCCGCCCTTCGAGTCCTTTTCACGGACGAGCTCGACCGTTCTGAAGCCGAGATTGCGCTTGAGAGTTTCGCCCTCGCACGAAACGCTGTAGCGGTACAGATTCTGTTCGCCGTAGCCGTTCGGCCACCAGAGACGCGGCTTTTCGACAACGAAAGGAGCTTCGATCGTGAACGGAGCGCACGAGCGCGGCACTTTCGCTTTTACAGTTTTCTTTTCACCCTCAAACTCGAAATCGACTCGGACCTCGTCGCCGGCCTTCGCGCACGCGACGGGCGAAACTTCGGCCGTCAGAACGACGCGGCCTTCGCCGTTTTCGATTTTCTGGGCGTGCCAGACGTAATCGAGATACGCCGTATCGGCCGATCTAAGGCGGACTTTGCCGAGAATGCCGGACGTCGGGACGGAAACGCCCCAATCCCATCCGGCCTGACACTGCGTGCGCCGGAGAAAATTGATGTACCTTATCGTGTTGCGCCCGTGGCTGGAGATTTTGTCGGAACATCCCGCGGCGGCCTTGCGCTTAAGACTCGCTTTCAGGGGAGAAGGCAATCTCACCTCGAGAACGTTTTCGTCTTTGAGGATCCCCGTCACGTCAAACGACCATTTGCGGAACTGGTTGTTCGCGTAAAATCTTTCGCCGTTAAGAACGATTTCGGCAGGATCGTCTACCGATTCGAATTCAAGTCGGACGTTTTTAGCGTCTTTCATCGCCGGCTCGAGTTTGAAGCGGCGCGTGAAAACGCTCGTGTCGTTCACATGTTTCTGCACGAGCCATTCGTTCGTCCCGAAGAAAGGATCGGGTATCAACGAGGCTTTCAAAAGCGCGGAATAATTGTCTCCCGGTATTTCCGCGGCGATTGCGGGGGCGTCGCCCATCTTGAGCTCCCACGCGCCTCCGAGATCCTGCTCCGCCGCCAACGAAGGGAGCGCAGCCAAAAAACTTATAAAAAAGAACTTTTTCATGGTCGCATATTCCTTTTCTCATTCCGGTGCGCCGATGATCTTCATCTCCTTGTCTTCGGCACCGCTTTTGACGTCATCGAGCCACTTCTTCTCTTCTCTGATCGCGCTCGCCCTGTATCCGTCCCATGCGCGGCGGAGAGATCTCACCTCCGCCGCCGCCATGGGATCGCGCACACGCTTTTCAGCCGACGCGATGCACTTCTCGAGTTCATCCGCCACGGAACCAGCGAAAAATCCATCCGCTTTCGTGCGCATGGCGTTTCGCAGGATTATGTCGCAATCCTCAAATTCCATGGGAGACGCGAACGTAAGATTCTCGATCGCGGCCGACATGACAAGCGAATAAAAGCGTCCGACATCTTCCGCCGCTTCGCGGAAGGTGCGCTTAAGATAGTACGCGCGAAGCTTCGGCACGTCTGCGCCAGACGCGCCCCATAGAAGCCGCTCCATCACCCACTTTTCCATATTGCTCAGAACTCTCGACTCCGCCTCCGCGTGCCAGTCGAAAAACCCGAGCTCGACCTCGGCCTTATAATCCCACGCGGCAACGTCGGCCCACGGACGCGCCCCGACGCAGAGGAAGTATTCGTAAAGAGAAAGTCTCACGTCCTGCTGGCTCCACGCGACCATCGAACGGTAATGAAGATCGTTCATCGGCGCGAAGATCGGCACGAAATAATTCTTTCTGATATACGGGCAGAATCTGATGTCGTAATTGCGTGAGACCGTTATGAGCGGAATCGGCGACATCCAGAAATATCCGATCGACTCTATCCGCGCGTCGCGTTTCGCGAAAACGTTGACCGCGTTTATCATCGCGGAACCGTTGGCGTAATACTGCGTCGAGCGGAACGCCGCGCTTTCGGGGCCTACCGTGGAACCGTCGGCGAGACGGATCGGGGTCAGACACTCCGAGCACTGGCACATCGAAATCGAATCTTCTACCCAGAGTCCGTGAAGATCGTATGAGTTCCATGCGAACGCGCGCCCCTTCTCCTGCGTTTCCGCGAACGGTCCTCTCGTTATGCGGGCAAAAGCCGACGCTTCCAGATAGTTCTCGCGCGCCCTGTCGAGAACGCGTATGAGACACGGATGCCCCGTATAGCAGCCGGGCTTCATCAAAGTGCCGTCGGCGCGCCTCCCCCACGTATCGTTCGGCTCGCCTTTCTTCTCGTCGCCCCTCGGCTCGGTGCCGTAGCCCCACCAGTGGTTTATGCAGCGCGTGCGCTGACGCGCGAAATGCCAGCTGCCCTCCCACCGGAAACCGGGCACGCGATTCGGCCCGTCAACGCCGAATATGCTGTATTCGGGCATTTCCGGCGCGTGGACGAAGCCGTCGCCCCACCTGATTTCGAAGTCTCCGCCCGCATCCGGCTCGAAAATCCTCACGGGCCTTCCGTCCGCGCCCGAATGCGGATAAATGATGTCCGTGTTGTTTTCAAGAAGCTCGTAAAGCGCGAACGCGAGCCCTCTGACGTTTCCCGCGTAATTATACCGCGAAGCGTAGATATAAACGTTCGTTCCGTCCGAGCGTATTGCGCAGCCCGGCTTTCCCGCGAGCGCCTTCATGTCGGCGTCGTACTGCGCCTTGTCGATTTTCGAATAGGCGTTGCCGCCGACGATGATCGAATTTTCGATCTTGGCGCCTTTCTTCGGCGGCAGACGCGTCTCGATCCTGATGTCTGCGGCCATCGAAAACTTGCGCTGGAGAACGCCCGCGAATTCGTTGGCGGCAGCGAAAACGATTTTGGAATACGCCGCGCGCTCCGCCGCCGTGGCACCCGGCGGAAAGCTCGCCGGCAGAACGTAGACCTTTCCCTTGGGCCTGCGCTTTTCGATGAATTTTATCGGTGCGGCGAGCCTACCTTCTTTCGGCGGATCGAACGCGCTTTTCATCGAATCGAAATCGATCACCCTTTTCGCGTCGCGCGATCCGAGGAATTCCCTGTATTTCGCGAGATCGCCGCCGGTATGCATAACGCCTCTGGTGAAACGCGGGTCGGCTATCGTCACGACGACTTTCTCATTGTTGTTTGTCGGTATCTTCTTGTTGTCATAATAAAAACACCAGTGGGTGAGCTTGGTGTAATAGGAGCTCTTGTTGTTCGATGGATCCGAGTTGGCGATATCGTAAGCGAAAACCCTCCAGCCGTCTCCGCCGCGCGAAAGCCCGCTCGACATGTCCTTGTTCTGGCAATAATCGGCCTGAGCCAGACCCCAGCGCGTCCAGTCGCAAAAATCGTGCGTCTTCGAGAAGAAGCTTATCTGAAACGTATCGAAAGGCTTGTTGAGCTCCTTCTGGTTGGTGCCGTAAAGCATCGGCTTCAAGTCGCCGAGAAGCGGCTTTGCCCCGTCGAACGTCTCGACCTTGGCGAGAAACGTGAACGTGTTATAGTCCAAGCCGTCGATCTCCACCGGAAAGCGCAGAAGACAGCGAGGACCTCTCTGCAAAGTTATCTTGACGGCTGGGGCGTCCTTGCCGAGAACTTTCACCGTCGTATGTTCGACCGTGAAGCCGCCGTCTTTTTCTTTTTCGAGCTGCGGGCGAAGTTCATACCTGTCCGGAAGCGCGGGGATCGAATCGGCCGCGCCCTCGCATCGGGCATACTTGAAAACATCGTCGATGCACTTCGATTTGACAAGCGGCTCGCCGGTGCCGAAAACATTCTCCTTTCTGGTCCAGCGTCTTTCAGGCAGCGCCGTAAAGCGGGCTTTCGGTTTCGGCCTCAAAAGCCTCAAGTCTATGATCTCAAACTCCTGCTCGAAGTCTTCGCCGTCAGCCGCGCCCGTGACAAACGAGAGCCTGTCTATCGTCGCGGCGTTTTTCGCCTTGAACGGAATCGTGAAATCTTCGAATTCGCCGCCGACATTTCCGGAAAGCCGCGCCGAAAAGTTTTTGCCCGAGAGCGCGACCAAGAGAGACGGAGAAGCGTTTTTGACCTTCGCTCTGACCCTGAACGCCAAACCCGTGAAATCGTCGGCGCGGAGATTGAGCCTATCGATGACAATAGTCCTGACGTCGGGGTTTTTCTCCGCGGCAGACGAAAAGGAAAGCGCGGCCTTGTTCTTGCCGGTGTCGATAAGCCCGACGGCGATCTCCTTCTCGATCACCGTCCTGTCTATCGGGCGTATTCCGAGAGCGAGAGCGTACGCGCCTTCGTATTTAAGCCAACGGTACTCGTTGACGCGCGTATTGAGAGTATATCGCGCGACGGGGGTTTTCGGCACGGCGTCCACGGGAAGCGGATAGTATGCCGTGACGTATTCTTTCTCCGGCATCGTGCCGAGCTCTTCGCTCGGCTCCGCCGCCTTGATCCTGAGCGCGGGCGCGGCAAAAAGCGCCGACGCCGCCGCGACGGAAAATGCGCATACGAAATTTCCGATCATCGCCTCATCTCCTCCTGTTTTTTTTCCTCTTGTTCTTATCGTCGCCGAAAATCGCTTCGCTTATCCCCGGAAGAACCTCTTCCCACGTCTGACATCTCTTTTTATCGTCCTTCTCGAGACAAAACCACGTGCATTTCTCTCCGTAAATCCAGATATGTCCGCCGCTCGCCCGGCGTTTGGCGTCTTTGAAATTGTCTTTGAAAAAACGGACCTTCGATTTCGCCGCGTTAATGGCCGGCGTGAGGCAGCCGCTTTTCTCGGGCCAAGCGTAGGCATCGAGATAGAACGCCGGAGCCAAACCGCCCTGCTTGCGGTGCTTCGAAGCCAGTCGTTTGTCGAGCATTCCGCAGCCCGTCCCGTTTCTGTTTTCCATGCGATCGTAGGCGGCCTCGTTTTTCGCGCAGTAACCGCACCATTCATCGCCGTCGACGAGTCTCGCCTTGGAAGGCATCGCTTCAAGAAGTCCGTTGCAGAACTCGCCCATAAGGTCCGAACCGTTGAAGCTCCAGAGATAAAATCCCCACAAAACCATTTCGGGAAACTCCCCGAACACGCGCTCGCCCACTTCGCGCCCCCGCCTCCGGGCGACTTCGAGATAGTCTTTTCCGGTGTGATCGGGATCCGGAGGCTGAACGCCGCCGCCTTTAAGCTTCCCGCCGCCTTTCACCCACCACGCGCTCTTCCAGTAGCTGTTGACCGGATATACGCCGTAGCCTTCCGGGTCGAAACATATACCCGCCATCCCCAGCCTTTTCGCAAGCGCGGCGGCCTTGCCCCAGTTGTACGCGACCGCCTTCCAATAATCGTCGCCGAACCAGTCGGGCTTATTCTGATCGATGAGAACACCGAGAAAATTATACTTCCATTTCTTGAATTTAATCCCCTTATACAACTTAGCCGCGTCATCGGCCCTTTCGAGATCGCGCTCCGAAAATTTTGTTTTTCTGAAAACGTCGCTCAGGGCTACATGAATCATAATCCCGTCGAACGGCGCGGCCTCTTCGTAAAAGGCGATGTTTTTTCTGATTTCCGCCAGTTTCGGCAGACGCGAGCCCACCGAAACGATTTTTACGGGTTCTTTCACGGAGGCGAAGCCTTGACAGAAGAGAAGCGCCGCCGTTGCGAAAAAAAGCGATTTCCTTGAGCCGCTCATTTATCCGTCCCCTTTCCCACGGCCTGATTCATCAGAAGCACGTAATGCTTTCTGGCGATCGGATTTCCGATCTTGTCGAGATACATGCCGAAGACTTCGCGAGCCTCTTCGCCCGTAAGCATCTTGTACGAGCGCGGCGCGCCGCGAAACGCCCTGCGGCGATAGCGCGCGTAATACTCTTCGGCGGCAGGCGCCCCCTCGCGGTAGACGCGACGGAGAAACCACTTGCGGATTCTTTCCACCTCGTTGATGTCGGCCGTCCAGCCGATGCGCCCGAAGAGCCACCCGTTCATCATCGCCGTGGGCTTTTTATAGTCGTTCACCCACGCGAGCTCGGAGCCTATTGACGTTGCGCCAAGCGAAGTGTACCACTTATAGTCTTCCGCGGCGGCCTCGATAGCCGTCGTGTCGGCCCGCAGAAGCGGACCGAACGCGTGATAGTCGTAAACGCCCATCTCGCCTCCGAGCTCCTTCATCTTCACCGTATTTTCGTAATATCCCCGGTTGAGAGGATGATATACGGGAACGCTGGCCGACGCTCTCCTGTGCCACGGACACGTGATCCATGCCACATTGTCCGAAATCCTGCACTTCGGAGCTGGATACTGGAAAAGATACGCGAGAATTCCGGTCTTTACGCCAGGGCACTCCTTCGCTACGCCGTCGGCCATGGCATTTACGAAAAGCATATACTGCGTCGAGCGGTAAAGCGCTTCTTCAGCCGTCATGCCGCCCTTCGACGTCTTGCCGTTCGATTTGAGAACCGTGCCGTCATCGCACTTGATGGGCTTCGTGCAGCCCTCGCAGACGCACACCCGCCAGTTGTCTTCGTTCCAGAATCCGATCGAAACGATCGGGTAGGGGATTTTCTGCGACAAAGATTTTCTTGCGCTCCTCACTCCGTTCGAAATGGCGATTCTGAGCGCGTCAGGTCCGCTCAAGCAAACTTGCCCGTTGTAATAGCCGTGGGGGATTCTCTTCTCGCCGTCGAATGTCCGATACGGCTCCGTCTTGGGGAAAAACTCGATCATCTCTCCCGATTGCGCCGCATGGCCCGAAATCCGATGGGGCAGACGCACCGTCGAATAATTTCGCGCCCGCCACATATCGGTATGAAGAACGGGTATCTTGCGCACATTGCGGTAATCATTGCCCGAAATCCACCCTCGCGCGCCCGTCGCGGGCCTGTCGCGCCCGTCGCCCCATTTAACGGTAAAATCCGGCGACTTGTCGTAGACGGTGCCGAACTCGGGGTCGGATGCCGCGAAAATTATCGTCGAATTGTTCTCAAGAAACGCGACGGCTCCGCGAAAAACGCCGACGGCGCAAGCATCGGGCTTAAGACCGAAGGAAGCCGCGTTTTCGCGGTTCACGCGGTTGGGAACGGCGCAGCCTATATGAATATCGGCGCCTTTCGTATGGACAAACCACCCGTCGATGCCTTTGGCGTCTTTAAGCCACCTGACATCGTCTTTCCAAATTTCATGAGCCTCGTCGGAATTGAGGAATATTCTGTATCCGGTCGTTCCCGTGGGCGCTTCGACGATCGGTATGTCCGCGCCGGTCATTTTTCCGATCCAATACCTGAGTTCGCGCGCGGCAAGCTCTATCGAGCCGTATGTATCTTTCGGCGCGACGATCTCGACTTGCGAAACGCCGTTTTCCACGATCTTGAGCGCGGTCGCGAGGCGCCCTTCTTTCGGCGGCTCAAGCGCCCATGAGGAGTCGCTCGTGTCACACTCGTAATTGTCGCACCATGAGAGCCAATTTTTAAAGAGCGTGTCGCGCTCGCTCCCCGCCCAGGAATTTCGCGTGTAGAAGCGCAAGTCGGATATCCACACTTTCTGCGTTTTGTTCGTCTCGGGCCAGTCGCACGCGGAAAAGCGCAGAATAAGGCGATGTACTTTTCGGCAATCCATCCAGCTCGCCCAGAAAGGCTCGTGAACGAGCTCACGACGAATGCGCGAAACGAGCTCATCTTTTTTGATGGATTTCTCGTTCATTATTCCGTAAACGTTTTTTCCGCCCCGATATTCGGCCGATATTTTAACGCCGTACGAACGTTCGATACGGTAATCCATCAGCTGGTTCGAATTCATCATATCGAATCCGAACGGGACCACGACGAGCAGATCGGCGCCCTTCTTCCACGGATATTCGACGCAGAACGCGGGGCGTTTTTCTCCCGAGAAATCATGTTCGCCATAAGTGATCTTGCATTCTTTCGGACGGATCCTGGGGCTGTCAAGTTTGAACTTCCGGGGCGATATCACCATCGAAGGCGTCTCGGCGATCGACAAAAACGGTAAAACGCCGACAAAAGCGGCAACCATCCCAACAAGTCTCATATTTCACCTCGCCATTTCATGTAAACGCGTTTTATAGTCATCAGAACCATATCGAAAATGCCGCGCAGCCGTCATCAGATTTCTTCAGAACCATCTTCGCGTCGCGCAGCGGAGCGGTGATAATCTCGCAGTCTCGCTTGTCGTCATGAACATACACCCATGTTTCGGAATCATTGTCGACGCCCTTGAATTCGAGAGTTATCTCCTTCCTGCCGCTGTAGAAATCCACGACAAGAACCCCCTTGCGCAAGCCGTCCGCGCTTCTCGCCGCGAATGTCGTGATTCCGTCCGCGCTTTGAGATCTGCAGATCACCGGCAGCGCTTTTATGAAATCGCCGAACATCTTAAGCCCGTGATAAACCTTATATTTCGAATATCCGTCCTTGTATCCCCACGAGCCCGTATGATTGCAGCCGTAATAAAAGGCTTGGTCGAGTTTTGAGGTCTGAAACTTCGAAAGCAGCGTCAGATTGAAACACGAAGAGACTATGCCGTTATGGGAACCGGGGCCCGACCAGACCTTTTTGCGGACCTCGGGATCGGCGCTGCGCAAAGCGCTGAACCCGCCAGGGCCCATATAATGCCATTCGTTTATAATAAGTTCACAATCTTCAAATCCGTATTCATCGCAGAGCGCTCTGCCCTTTTCGATGGCTTTCATCACGACCGGCGGATGTCCTGTGTAATGATGCCATGAAATGAAGTCGGGCGCGACGTTCTCTTTTCTGCAAGCCTCCAGAATGGCTCTGAAATAACTTTCGTTCATCCAGCAGAGCGCGGGCCCGCCGACCTTTATGTCGGGAAACTCGCTCTTGAGCCTCTTCAGACACGTCACGAAAAACCTGACGAAAAGGTCTCTGCGCTTGATATCCCGCATTTTTCTGTCCTTGGCAATCGCGTCTTGCGAATCGCCCTGGCCTGAATCACCGTCGGGCAGGCACCACATATTGTTTATGCCGTCGGGCTCATTCCATATTTCCCAGTACTTAATGTTCCATCTGTATCCATCGGCCCAGCCTTGGTTATAATGGCGCACCGTTGCGGCAAACACTTCAGCGACCTTGTCGAAATCATCGGGAATGAGGGTGTTGAAGTGAACCTTGGGCCCTGAGTGTTCTATGGAAGCGCCAAGACGGAAAAATATTTCCAGCCCCGCTTCCTCCCGACAGCGCTTAAGCAGATAATCCGTCGGCTTAAAGACATAGTTTTTCGGATCTTTCGCATCCAGATGGATAAGCGGGAATATCTGATGATAATCGCATACATGCTGATTGGGATTTATAAGCGCCCAATCGTGAGTGCGGGCGGACTTGAATCCCATTGATTTTATTTCATCGATAACCGCGGAAGAACACCCCTCTATCTTAGCGCCGAAGCCGGAGCTGTGCAATTCAGGGCGAACTTTTCCGATGTCAGATGTAAAATCTACCGACAGAACCGTTGACAATAATAATGTTGCGATCATTGCGAGTTTAAAGTTTGGGGTTTAGTGCCGAGAGGCGGAATGTTATCTTATGCATATCGAAAAACCTTGCATGAATCTTTCATAACAGCCGATATCCACTCTGCCGCGGATAATGCGCTTTTCACCTAAAAGATCAAACGCTCCCTTCATCCAATCCTGATTAGATCCGGCGTTTATCGCGGGCGAGGAGCGACCTAAAGTGTAATCGGCTTTTAAAAGCGGATCTTTAGCGAGATTGCCTTCTCCCGCGACCTCCTCCTTCGTGAGCGTATATGTAGCCGCAGCGCCGCCGGAAAGCACCAGGTTTCCATCAATCCAAGACTGATTTTTTCGTTGACCGCCGTTATCGAAGCAAATTGAGTTTATTATGGAGCCGGCGAGCAAATATACACCGCCCGCCGCCTGATGTACGCAAGACCTGTTGCCTACGATTGTACAGTTCTCGACAGCCGCGCCGGCGGAATAGCTCGCGTTTTCGGTCGTTCGAACAGCGCCTGCGACCGGATAATCCCTGACCGTGTTATTATACTGGGTAATCGAATTGTTCACGATAAGACAGTTACGCACGGTCGTTTTATATCCGAGCAGCACACCGCAAGACGCCGCTTTGATACTAGAATTGACAATATCGCCGACGGATGTCGTATTGTTGGAAATAACGCAGCTGTCGATAAAAACATTGCCGTAATCGGCACTCCACTTCGTATCGGTATAATATGACGCCGCATTTACTCCGATTCCAAGATAATATGCACTTCGGTTGAAATTGTTCTCATTGTTGAAAATTCTGCATTTCAATATCTTAGCGCCGCTACTGGCGGCAACAGTTCCGCAGCGATAACCGAATTCGCGCATTTGATCGCTATTATTGTAAATGTCGCAATCAACCAGAGACGACGCGCTGCCGTCAACGGTTATAACTCCGGCATATTTGTGACGGCTGATACAGCCAAAAACCTTAGACGACCCGACCGAGCCCTTCACGACCCAGACGCACTTGCCCGCGGTACCGGCATTTCCATCGCGGATAACGCTGTTGGTGATGACGCCGCCGTTAAGATAAACCCAATGTTCGACACAACCTTCAGATGCGCCCGTTGTAACGGCATTGCTTATGACGCAATTGTCGACCGTGCCGGCGTTCACCATATTGAGCGCATAGCCGACATTAGTCCCCGTCGCAGACGTAGACGAAGTCCTCGCCCTTTGTATCGTGAGATTTTCAGCTCCCGCGCCGCCGCCCGCAAGCGAAAGGACGCGACGGGTGCCTTCACCGTCGAGAACCGTTTCCTCCGCAGTAGCGCCCGTTCCGACGATACGGACCGGTCTGGAGATTGAGACCAGATACGATCCGTCGGCGCTGCAGCCCGAAGAAGCCGTATAAACACCGGGAGCGAGGTACACGACACCCGGGGCATCCGCCTCCTCGCCGTAAACGGCTGCAACGGCATCGGCGATATTATGCGCCGCCTTTTCCCATGTATCGTACGGAGCGGTATTGCTCCCCGATGAAGAAACATAAGTCGCCGCCAACGCGCCATGAATGGTTGAAGTGCACTGAGATGATTTTCCGCCGAGCCATTCAGTTGTAAGCGTTACGGTAAATTCCGTAAACTTGTGGGCGAACTTGTATCGCCACTCGTTTGAGCCAGAAACCGTTTCTTCGACAACGGTGTTGCCGTCGCCGTCAACGATCTTCCACGTGTGGGAAACGACTTCGTCAATATGATTCGGAAATGCCTCAAAAGCGATTTCCGCGCCCTTTGGACCGACAAAATCGGACGTCTGCGTAAACTCAACCAATCTTTCATCGGTATACACAAACTCATAGCAGCCCATATCATACGCAGCCTCTTGAGGGCGAAGCGTGCCTAAAAGATCGTCGTTTGGAGCTCCGGTTGCGGTTCCCGTATTACGGCAAGGCGATTTTTCATTAAGCTCATAATTGCCATTCTCGGGACCGACGAAAAGCGGATCCGAATTTATGCAACCCGTACCGGACATCACCGTTGACGAGCAGCAATATGTGGCATCAACCTTCGTTCCGTTGGATTCTACTTTAAAATTGACAGACCCTTCAGGTCCATTCCAGTAGAAAATCGAATTACGAACACATGCCGCCACACTCTTGAGGTATATGCCATGTGAACGGAAGCGAGAAACTTCGGTTGCAATAGAGTTGCCGACAACCGTACAGTTTAAGACCTTTGTGCCGGCAGTATCGATGCGAAGTCCTCCTGCATAAAACCAAGTAGAGGTTGTTCCGGTTGCGGGATTCGTGATGCGATTGCCGTATATCAGCAAATTTTCGAGAACCGATGCGCCGGCAGCGACCCACACGCCTCCTACACACGCGGAATAAGCCG
This sequence comes from Kiritimatiellia bacterium, assembly GCA_045537795.1. GTDB lineage: Bacteria > Verrucomicrobiota > Kiritimatiellia > RFP12 > UBA1067 > UBA1067. Next base: position 22,581 of record JAZSQE010000066.1, read on the forward strand.
TATTGTTTCTGACAACAGTACGCCGAACCGTCGCTGCCGCATTGAGATAAATAGATGCGCTGTCATATTGTGGACTTGAGGCCGTATCATTTTCAGTATGATTGTTCTCGACAATGCAATCTTCTATCAGCGCCCCAGCGGAATGAACCTTGATTCCGGGAGTCGCGCCTGAGAACTTTTCATGGGAAAGAAGACGATTCTCCGCGACTACTGTTTTAGACAATACAGAATTTCCCGCCATATAAACCATTCCGATTGAAATCGAGCGAATCGTGTTGTTGGTAACATAGCACTCCGACATTTCGGAATTCGACAGAACGACACCGGCGCCGCCGAAAGAATAATTCTTTCCGTTTTTATATGTGGCATTCCTGATGACGGACTTTTCGATTTTGCTTTGCAGACTCAACGAAACCAACCGCCCTTGATAGCTCCACGTACCGTCAGGCGCCTTAGCGGTCCCGGGATCAACCGCCGCATCCGTAAAAATGCAGTTTGAAACCAAAGCCCCGTCCTGCGCGGTCAAAACCCTGTATTTCAAGGTGTCGTCCTTCGTGCACCTCGCCCCCTTGAAAGTGAGATTCTTTACAACGCCGTTGGTAACGTAAAGAAGCGAAGCCGATGTCGTATCGGCACTTGTCGCTTTATAGGCGATGATTACCGTATCTTCAGGAGTTTCTCCGAGACCCTCAAGCGTAACTCCGCTTGGAACGGTAATGCCGTCGTAACTTTGAAGCATATACTCCCCGGAAGCGACTTTAACGCTGTCGCCTTTTTGAGCGGCCGAAAGCGCCGACTCGATCGTTGGATATGTCTCAGACGGAACCTCCAAGACCGCCGCCGTCAGATTGATCGCGACAGAGACTGCGCAAAAAACCGACAAGACCTTTACAGGATTCATAACTTATCTCCTTTCTCTTTCACATAAACCGGAGCAACGTTTACTCCTTGTTGAATAAGACGCAGACGGTGTTTTTCAAGTCGCGACACAAACTCGCCGAAATCCTTCTTTTCGCCGCCCGTCCACAGGACTTCGGCGAGCGCGCACGAGCGCGGCCACATCCGCCAATCAAGGTCATAGCGATTCCAGATAACTTCGCTCCAGAAACACGCCTGCGAACCGAGAAGATATTTTTCAGCGTCTCCTTCAAGCCCCCGGGCGGGATCGAACGAATAGACTTTTTCAAGCGAAACGACCTGATGCGTATTTCTCGGCGTGAACGGATCTTCAGGGTTGCCGTCTGTGCGGTTGAAATAGCAATGGCTCGAAGGACACATGACGAAAGGACGCCTCTGCTTCGCAGCTTTAAGCCCGCCATTGCGCCCGCGCCAGCTCATAACGCGGGCGCCTTCGGGAATATCACACTCTAAAATCTCATCCCAGCCGATAATCTTCTTGCCCTTCTTCCCGAGATACTCGGCAAAGCGCGCCGTCACATACCCTTGGAGTTTCTCGGGCTTTATGCCCAGCGACTGCGCCTTGGCGCGGCACTTCGGGCACTTCTTCCATCGTGCCGTCGGGCACTCATCTCCGCCGATATGGACGAACTCGCCCGGAAAAAGCCCGACAACTTCGTCAAGCACCTTTTCTACGAACTTCAGAGCCTCTTCGTTTCCGACGCAAAGGACGTCGCTCTCGATCCCCCACGTGCAGCGCGGAACGCGCGGCAGTTTCTCTCCCGCGCACGAAAATTCGGGATATGCCGCGAGCGCCGCGCGGATGTGTCCGGGAAATTCGATTTCGGGAACGACTTCGATTCCAAGCGCATCGGCGTATGCGACAATTTCGCGGATATCATCTTTCGTATAATAAAACGGGCCGTAAACATCGCCGTTGAACTCATCGCCGCGCGCGAAATGGACGGGCGAGCACGGACGGACGGCGCCATATTTTATGAGATCGGGATACGCGTCAATCTCGATTCTCCAACCCTGATCCTCCGTCAAATGCCAATGAAGAACGTTGAGCTTATGCGCCGACATCTGCCTTAAAACGTGCTTTATCGTCTCCTTGCCGAAGAAGTGCCGCCCTTCGTCGATGAGAATGCCGCGCCACGGATATCGGGGATGATCTTCTATTTCGCAGCAGGGGATGACGAGAGGCCGTCCGATGTCGCCGCCCGTGTAGAAATCGCAGTTGCGATAAAAGGTCTTCTCCTCCCCAAGCTGTCTGAGCGTCGCCATCGCATGAAGCTCGCCGCGCCTGTCAGCGGCCGTAACCTCAACTCCATCCGTCGAGACTGAAAGCTTGTACGCCTCGGCCCTCATCGACGCGTCGCGCTTAAACCCGATCCAATCGCGAGTCACATACGCGGACGGGGCGCGGTACGCGCCGGGCGTCCTTCGGAAGGAGCGCGGCGCGGGCACGAGCGCGGGAACCGGTCCATCTTCAATCACGGCGGCATCCATAAAATTCACAACCTCGCCGATCTTCGCCTTTTGCGACTCGTCCTTTACTACTTCTGCCTTTGCATACGCGGTAATGTATTCGACATTGACGGCCTCGTTCTCCTGCGCTATCAAAACACACGGCGAGACGGACGGGTGCCTTTTGCCGGCGACAAGAATGTTCGAAATCTTGCCGTTTCTCGTTTTGCCGACGACAACCGCGCTTCCGGCGATATTCTGGAATTCGAGGTTGGAGACGATAAACCCATCGGCGTTTTTGATGTTGATCCCCGTGCGTCCGCCGCGCAGAACGGCCTTTTTAAATTCTACACCCAAAACTTCGAACGACCCATCCGGCTTGCACTTCTTGTCGCAGGCAGCATTTCTCACAACATCGTCGCAAACGCCTTCCTTAAGTTCAAGAACTGAACTTTCGAGAATAAGCGAGACTCCATCCGGCAAGACAATCGCACGCTCAAGCCGCCAAACTCCATCATGACTCAGCGGATCCTTCTCCGGTATCGTTACGCGCCTCGTCCCGTCCGCGACGGCTGCGGCGAAAGCCTTTTCGATCCGCTCGGAAGCCGACCCCTCAAATTCAACGGGAGAGCGCGACGGCATCGCGACGGCCATTGAGACGGAAAACGATACGAGAAAAAAGGTTTTTATTTTCATGCATCGTTATTATATCACCTCATCCCGTCCTTATTGCAACATGTAAATACAAGTTTTTATCCCCCCTTCATCTGAACAATCACACCGGGAAAACAACCTGCGGAACTCCGCGTGCGGAACTTGCGTTCAGTTCCGGACGCAACGCTCCGCGCCAGATTCCGGGCGAAATAACCGTATTGCAAATTCGACGGCGGTTATGATATAATACCCGCCAACAACTTCGGAGCGTAGCGCAGTCTGGTAGCGCGTTTGCTTCGGGAGCAAAAGGTCGAGGGTTCAAATCCCTCCGCTCCGACCAATTTTCCCGAATTTTTCCGTCAAATCATCGTGAAGCGGTTGAGCGCTTCTATTCTCTCCTCTATCGAAGGATGCGTGGAGGTCAGCGCCGCGCGCTTGCCGGACGCTATACCCATGGCCTTGAGAGAATCAGGAAGAACCCCCGGCTGAAGATTGCCCAGACGCCGCAAAGCGTCGATCATCGAAGACGGCGTACCGAGAAGCTTCGCGCTCCCCGCGTCGGCGGCGTATTCACGGCGACGGCTGAACGCGCAGACGACGAGCATCGCCAGAAAACCGAGCAGCATATCCATCACCCATACGATCATCCAGTAAAGAAAAGGATTCGACGAGCGGCGCCGTTCCCCGTTCGCGGCATTCGAAACGACATGGGCGATGATGCGCGAGAAGAAAATGACGAACGCGTTCAGAACGCCCTGTATGAGACACAGCGTAACCATGTCACCGTTGGCGACATGGCTTATTTCATGACCGAGAACGGCGCGCAGTTCCTCCTTCGACATCTGCGCCATGATACCCGTCGAGACGGCGACAAGCGCAGAGTTCTTAAAAGCGCCGGTCGCGAACGCGTTTGCATCCCCTTCATATATCGCCACTTCCGGCGTTTTTATGTTCGCCCTGCGGGCAAGATCTTCGACCGTGGAGACAAGCCAGCGTTCCGCCGCGCCTTCACTGCCGTCCACAACCCTCGCCCCGGTCGAGATTTTCGCTATCGGCTTTGAAAGCAGCAGCGAGATAAGCGCTCCTCCTATGCCAAAGACGAACGCGAACACCACGAGATGGCTCCATTCGCCGAAAAACTCCTGAAGCGGCTGTCCAAGCAACATAAACACCACGGACGTCGTGATGCTCAGCGCTATCATTACGGCGATATTGGTCAGCAGAAAAAGAAACACTCTTTTCATACGGGACTTTGCCTTTCTTCTGATTGCCGCATCTTACGCGACAGGGTTGATTATGGACGAAAGATTCGCCGTTATGCGCGAAGCTATTTCAGGCTTGTTCATCGTGTAAACGTGCACATTCGGCGCGCCGTTGGCGATAAGGTCTATTATCTGCTCCGTCGCGTACGCCACCCCCGCATCGAGCATCGAGCGCGGATCGTCCCCGAAACGGTCGACTATCGCCTTGAATCTCGGCGGCAGAACGGTCCCCGAAAGATTGCATATCCTTTCAATCTGGCGTCTGTTCGTGACAGGCATCACGCCAGCGACCACAGGGATCGTCACTCCGGCGTTCCTGAGGCGCGCCAGATAGCGAAAGTAGACGTTGTTGTCGAAGAACATCTGCGTCGTGAGAAAATCAAGCCCCGCGTCGACCTTCTCCTTCAGATGGACGATATCCTCTCCTATATGAGCGCATTCAGGATGACATTCGGGATAACACGCGCCGCCGAGGCAGAAATCCGAAGGTCTAAGCGCCATGACGAGATCGATCGCGTGATTGAAGCCGCCGGGAGAAGTTTTGCGCTCGGTTCCGGCAGGATAGTCGCCCCTGAGACAGAGAATATTCTCTATCCCGGCACGGCGGAATGCTGCTATCTCGTCGGCTATCAGTTCGCGGCTCGAATTGATCGACGTCAAATGCGCGAGCGCCGGTACAGCGCATTCATTCTGCACGAACGAGGCGATTTCGCACGTGTTGGCTCCCGTAGTCCCGCCGGCCGCTCCGTACGTGACCGACATGAATGCGGGTCGAGTACGCGCGATTTCGGCCACGACGCGCTTCGTCGACTCCATCGCGCTCTTCGCCGCAGCATCGCCGAACAAGGTCGACTCGGAGCGTTTCGGAGGAAATACCTCGAAAGAAACGCTCGGCCGGCCTGTCGCGAATATTTCTGTTATTTTCACTTCTTGAGAGCCGCCTGCGCAGCCGCCAGACGCGCGATCGGCACGCGGTAAGGCGAGCATGAAACGTAATCAAGACCGAGATTATGGCAGAACTCGACCGAAGTCGGGTCGCCTCCGTGTTCGCCGCAGATGCCGCAGTGGAGCTTCGCGCGCACGGCTTTGCCGTCGGCGACGGCCATTTCCATGAGCTTGCCGACGCCCGTCTGGTCGAGTTTGGCGAAAGGATCGTTCTCGTATATCTTCTTGTCGTAATACGAGCCGAGGAACTTGCCCGCGTCGTCGCGCGAAAAACCGAACGTCATCTGCGTCAGATCGTTCGTGCCGAAGCAGAAAAACTCGGCTTCTTCGGCGATGCCGCCGGCGACGAGCGCCGCACGCGGAACTTCTATCATCGTGCCCACTTCGTAATTGAGTTTGATTTCGGCGGCCTGAATCTCTTCATTGGCGACATGGACGACGATATCCTTGACGAACTTGAATTCTTTGGCATCTCCCGTGAGAGGTATCATGATCTCGGGCTTGACGTTCCACCCCTTGTGACGGCGCTGAACGGAAATGGCCGCGCGGATGACCGCCTTCGTCTGCATGACGGCGATTTCGGGATACGTGACGCACAAACGGCAGCCGCGGTGACCCATCATAGGATTGAACTCGTGCAGCGAGTCGATAATGTCCTTGATGCGGCTGATGGGCTTGTGCATGCTCTTGGCGAGAAGCGCGATTTCGTCCTCTGCGTGCGGCACGAACTCGTGAAGCGGCGGATCGAGAAAACGTATCGTCACCGGCTGCCCGTCAAGCGCTTCGAAAAGCTGTTCGAAATCATCCTGCTGATAGGGAAGTATCTTGGCGAGAGCCAGACGGCGCTCTTCGACCGTGTCGGAGCAGATCATCTCGCGGAACGCCGCGATGCGGCTCTGGGAGAAGAACATGTGCTCCGTGCGGCAAAGGCCGATACCCTCGGCGCCGAGTTCGCGCGCCTTTCTGGCGTCGCGCGGAGTGTCGGCATTCGTACGGACTTTAAGGCGGCGGAACTTGTCGGCCCACATCATGATGCGGCCGAATTCGCCGACGATCGAAGCATCGACCGTCGGGATTATTCCGTCATAAATATTGCCGGTCGAGCCGTCGATCGACAGCCAGTCACCCTCCTTGAACGTCTTGCCGCCGAGCGTAAACATCTTGTGTTCTTCATCCATCGAGATTTCCTGACAGCCCGACACGCAGCATTCGCCCATGCCGCGCGCGACGACAGCCGCGTGGGAAGTCATGCCGCCTCGCACCGTGAGGATGCCCTCCGCGGCCTTCATGCCCTCAATATCCTCGGGGCTCGTCTCAAGACGCACAAGAACGACCCGCTCGCCGTTCTTCTTCCAGCTCATCGCGTCTTCGGCGCAGAAAACGATCTTGCCGCAAGCCGCGCCGGGCGACGCCGCGAGACCGCGACCGATGGGCTGGGCCTTCTTGAGCGCCACGGCGTCGAACTGCGGGTGAAGGAGCGTGTCGAGGTTTCTCGGGTCGATCATGAGAACGGCCTCTTCCTCGGTGCGCATACCTTCGTCGACGAGATCGCAGGCGATCTTCAAAGCCGCCTTCGCCGTGCGCTTGCCGTTGCGCGTCTGAAGCATGAAGAGCTGCTGGTTCTCTATGGTAAACTCCATGTCCTGCATGTCGCGATAGTGCGTCTCGAGCTTCTTGCACACGTCGGTGAACTGCTTGTAGACCTTGGGCATGAGCTCTTCCATCTTGGCGATCGGCATCGGGGTTCTGACGCCGGCGACGACGTCTTCACCCTGGGCGTTCATAAGAAACTCGCCCATGAGTTTGCGCTCGCCCGTCGCGGGATCGCGCGTGAAGGCGACGCCCGTACCCGAATTGTCGTTCAGATTGCCGAAGGCCATCATCTGGACGTTGACCGCCGTACCCCAACTGTAAGGGATGTCGTTGTCGCGGCGATAGACGTTGGCGCGCGGATTATCCCAGCTGCGGAAGACGGCCTTGATCGCTTCGAGAAGCTGCTCCTTCGCGTCCGAGGGGAAGTCCTTGCCGATTTTCGACTTGTATTCGGCCTTGAAAAGACCCGCGAGCTCTTTGAGATCGTCGGCGGTAAGTTCGACGTCGAGCTTAACGCCCTTCTTCTCCTTCATCTCGTCGATGAGCTTTTCGAAATACTTCTTGCCGACCTCCATGACGACGTCTGAGAACATCTGGATGAAGCGGCGGTAGCAGTCCCACGCCCAGCGCGGATTCTTCGTCTCCGCCGCGAGCACCTCCACGACGGTCTCGTTGAGGCCGAGGTTGAGAATGGTGTCCATCATGCCGGGCATCGACGCGCGCGCGCCGGAGCGCACCGAAACGAGAAGCGGGTTCTTTTCGTCGCCGAACTTCTTGCCGGAGGATTTTTCGAGTTTGGCGACGTATTCTTCGACCTGCGCGATGATGTCGTCGCCGATCACCTTGCCGTCGTCATAGTAGCGCGTGCAGGCTTCGGTTGTTATCGTGAAGCCCTGCGGGACCGGCAGTCCCATCCCGGCCATCTCGGCGAGGTTCGCGCCCTTGCCGCCAAGGATTTCCTTCATCGAGGCGTTGCCTTCGGTCGCGCCCGCGCCGAAGAAATATACGTACTTCTTCTGTTCTTTCATCTTTTTTCTTTCCTTTTTTTCTGTTGCCCCGTATTATACCATAATCTGGCGCCGCTTAAATTCCGGTTTTCTCCGGCATACGGTTTTGACGAAAGGATCCGCCGGGGGAGACGACGGGCCGCTCCCCGCGAAAAAAGCTCCCTTTACGCGGAAAAGTCGACGTAAGTCTCGGCGTCGGCGAAGCGGTCGAACGCGCAGTCGATGGCATCCGCCGAATGGGCGTCGGAACTCAATATGAACCTGACGCCGCGCTCGCGAAGCATCTCTCTGAAAAGCGGTGAAGGATACGCGTCGTCAAGCCATCCGCGGGAAATGGCGCCCGTATTGACCTCTACGATCTTGCCGGACGCGGCGATAGCGTCGGCCGTGCGCTCGATCTCCTTTATGTACCACGCGGCCGTCTCGTCGAAATACGGAGCTTTCGCGTTGAACTTGCGCACGAGATCGGCATGGGCGAGAATGTCGAAATCAAAGCGCAGCATCTCCCGCTCGGCTTCGAAATACGTTTTGACAAACGATTCGGCATCGCCGCCGAAATGCGCCGCGATCCCCTCTTCCAGAATCTTCACCGAGTGATCGACCGACACGTGCGCGCCGTCGGGCGCTACGAGCGTATGAACCGAACCGATGAGATAATCGAGGGAAAGAGCGGCGTAACGTGATTTCTCCGGCGTCGTTACACCCCTTATGTAATCGGCCTCGCCGCCGCACAAAACCTTTATCCGGCCGGCGTACTTCACGGCGAGCGAACGGATTTCCGCCGTGTACGCGCCGCCGCGCGAAGGCTCGAGCTCCCAGGGCTCCGCCTGGGGAAAGGCCATGTGCGAAGAAAAGCCTATCGTATCGAACCCCTTTCCGACAGCGGACAGAACGACGGCCTCGGGCGTATCCGCCCCGTCACACCAGACGGTGTGAGTGTGATAGTTCGTCTTTTTCATCACGAGGCGATCTCGCAGAACTCGGGGATTCTGGCGGCCATCCACGCCTCGCACGCGTCAAGAATCTCCTGTCCCGTGGCGCCGTCGCCCATGCCGTCGACGAGCTTCATGTACTCGTCGAGATCCTCGCGAGTAAGCCTCGAAAACAGATTGGCCATGACGGGGATATACGTCGCAGACATCGAAAGCTGATCCACCCCCATCGCGCCCCAGAGAACGCCGACGACGGGATCGGACGCGCTCTCGCCGCAGACGCTAACTCCTATCGAATTGCGCTTCGCGGCGTCGATTGTCATGCGCATCAGTTTGAGGACGGCGGGATTCAGAGGCTGATAGAGATATGCGACGGATTCGTTGCCCCTGTCGGCGGCCATCGTGTACTGCACAAGATCGTTCGTGCCGATCGAAAAGAAATCCACGTGACGCGCGAGAGCGTCCGCGTTCACGGCGGCCGCAGGAACCTCTATCATCGCCCCGACGGGAATTTCGCGGTCGTACGGGATGTTCTTCCCGTCGAGCTCCTTCTTTACCGCGTCGAGTATCCCGGCGGCGGCGGACAGCTCTTCGACGCACGAAACCATCGGGTACATTATACGCACCTTGCCGTATACGGAGGAGCGGAGCATCGCCCGCAGCTGCGTCGCGAAAACGTCGGGATTCGAAAGAAGATAGCGTATGGAACGGTTGCCGAGGAAAGGATTCGTCTCCTTCTGGGAAATTCCCCGGACTATCTTATCGCCGCCGATATCAAGAACCCGCATCGTTATCGTCGCGTCGGGAGAAAGCGAACGGGTCATTCTCGCCGCTTCGCTGTACGCCGCGAACTGCTCCTCTTCCGAAGGCTCCGTCCCGCGGTTGAGCCAAAGGTATTCGCTGCGGTACAGCCCCACGCCGCGCGCGCCGTGCTCTTTAAGGCCTTCGACCGGCAGCCCGGGATGGATGTTGGCGTAAATGAGTATCTCGCCGCCGCTCTTGAGCGTTCCAGCGGGAGACCCGGAGAGCGCGAGCTCCGAGGCCGCCTTCTGCTGCCTGAGGAGGAAATCGAATTCCTTGAGAGTCTTTTCATCGGGATCTATCGTCACCGTGCCGGCCGTTCCGTCGAGAAGAACGCGCTCCCCCGGCTTGACGCACCGCGTCACGTTCTGAAGCCCCGTGACGGCCGGGATGCCCATGGCTCTTGCGAGCAGGGCGACATGGCTCGTCGTGGAGCCGCCGTCCGTCGCGAAACCGAGCACGAGTTCGCGCGGCAGCTGCACCGTCTCCGACGGCGTCAAATCGTCGGCAACGATGATCGCGGGCGTATCCAGACCCTTCAGCGGGTCGAACCCGAAACCCGTCAAAGCCTTGAGCAGACGTCTCTCAACGTCGTCGAGGTCGCGCACGCGTTCGCGGAAATACGGATCGTTCATCCGCTCGAACTTTGCGCGCGCCACGTCGGCCGTCTTTCTCACCGCGGCTTCGGCGTTCAACCTGTCTTCGAGAATGTGCTTTTCGGTCTCTTCGACGAGAATGACGTCTTCGAGAATCATCAGGTGACATTCGAAGACCATAACGTCCTGCCTGCCGGCGCGCTCGCGCAGAACGGATACGAGATTTTCGAGATCGCGCTTCGTGTCGAGATGGGCGCGCTTGAAACGCAGTATTTCCGCCTGCTCCATGCCGGGCGGAATCTTGTATTCGCAAACCGGTATCTCCCCTCCGTCGCGGTATATGAAAACCGGCCCGGCCGCGAGACCTCTCGCGGTAGCCAGACCCGCCAGCGTGCGCATGGAGGAGCCGTTAGCCGGACTACTGCTCATCGGGAATGTCGAACTTGCGCGCGACAAGAGCCTCCAGTTCGTCGAGGGCTTCGGCCGCCTGAGGCCCCGAAGCCGTGACCTTGAGAACGGTGCCGCACGTAGCCTCAAGCGTCATGAGCGCCATGATCGACTTGCCCGAAACGACGTTACCGTCTTTCTCGACGTCGACTTCGGCGTCGAATCTGCTCGCGACCTTGGCGAAGAGCCCCGCGGGTCTTACGTGCATGCCGTATTTGTTCAGAAGCGTGAATTGCCTGACCAGTTTTTCAGCCATTGCCACTCCCCTTCATTTTAGCCTTGTGTTTTTCTGTTCCCGTCCGCGCGCAGGCGCAGACGTTCCGAAAGTGCTTCCACCGGGTCGTACCCGGCGGCCATCAGCCGTTGCTGCTGGGCGGCCGTCTCGACGAGATTGACGAGATCGCGCCCTTCCGAAACGGGTATTATGATATTGGGCACATCGACGTCGAGAATAGTCTTGACGCGGCGCGTCTGCCCTACGCGATCTATCTCGCTCTTGATGTCGCTGAGCCTCTTGAACGTGATGACGAGCTGAAGGCGCTTCTCTCCGCGCACGGAATTGACGCCGAATATGCTCGGTATGTGCATTATCCCGATGCCGCGGATCTCCATGTACCCGGCCGTCGATTCGCTCGCCGAACCGTACAGAAGATTGTTGCCTATCGCCTTGCGGATGCACGTGAGATCGTCGGCGATAAGCGCGCAGCCTCTCTTGACGAGACCGAGCGCCGTCTCGGACTTGCCGAGACCGGGAGCGCCTTCGATCAGCACTCCGAGGCCGCCCACTTCTATCATCGTGCCGTAGATGGACGTGCGCGGCGCGCTGAGCTTTTCGAGGATGAACGCGCTGTGGTGAGTGAAGTGACGCGTCTTCATCGGCGTCGTCATGATGACGGCGCCGAGACGTTTCGCGAGCGCTATTTCGTCGGCAAGCGGTTTCTGACCGTTCGTAAAAACGAAGCAGAACGCCTTTCGTTCACAAAGCGCGGCGAGACGCGCCAGACGCGTTTCATCGTCGAGAGATCTCAGATACGCCGTCTCGGACTTGCCGATGAGCTGAAGGCGCTTCCAGGCGAAATGCTCGAAAAAGCCAGTCAGGGCGAGCCCGGGACGGTTCACGATCGGCTCTTCGACGACACGGTTCATGTCGTCTCCGCCGGCGACGAGCGTGAGTTTGAGAGCTTCACGTCCGGCTTCGAAGAAGTCGGCTACGGTGAAGGTCTCGCCGTTCACGCTCTCGCTGGACGGTAACCGGCGCATCTCAGTTCTTGACGGAAGCCGCACGCTGTTTACGCACGGTTCCCTTGCGGGCTTTGACGCGCATCTTCAGAAGCTGCCGCTCGGCGCGGGCCGCGGCGGTGTCGATGACGCTCTTACCGCTTTCAGAGAATTCCTTGGCGCCGACGGCCGTCTCGCCGAGACGGTTGGCGACGACTTCAGCCATATACATGTGCTTCTTGACGTCGACATCAATGACGATGGAGACTTTCGTCACCTTGGGAAATCTCTCTTTGAGCTGCGCCATGCGCTGTTCGGCATATTCCTTGAGCGCTTCGATCTTGACGTCGCTGTGCCTCATGGTTACTTCTATGCTCATTTCACTCCTCCTTCTTTTCTTCTTCTTTGTTTTTACATCCTGAAGTTCTCGCCGAGATATTTCTCGCGGACATCAGGATCGTTTACCAATTCTTCGCTCGTGCCTTCCTTCAGAAGACCTCCGTTGTAGACGAGATACGCCCTGTTTACCACGGAGAGCGTCTCGCGCACGTTGTGATCGGTGATGATTATCCCCAGTCCGGACGAGGCCAGACGCCTGACGATATCCTGTATTTCGTTCACCGACAGCGGGTCGACGCCCGCGAACGGTTCGTCGAGCATCAAAACCGAGGGCTTTCTCACGAGGGCGCGCGCGATCTCGAGTTTTCTGCGCTCGCCTCCCGAAAGCGTGTACGCGGGCTGGTTCGCGACCTTCATGAGGTCGAAGGGCGCGAGAAGCTCCTCGGCGCGCGCATGACGCTGCTTGCGCGACATGGGAAGCGTCTCGAGAATGGCCATGACATTGTTCCACACCGTAAGCTTTCTGAAAACGCTCGCCTCCTGGGCGAGGTACCCCAGACCCTTCCGCGCGCGCATGTACACGGGCAGACGCGTGATGTCTTCGCCGAGAAACTCCACGCGTCCTTCATCAGGCTTCACGAGCCCCACGATCATGTAGAAAGTCGTCGTCTTGCCCGCGCCGTTCGGCCCGAGGATACCGACGATCTCGCCGCGGGAACATTTCACGTTCATACCTCTGACGACCGTACGCTCGCCGTATATCTTGACAAGCCCGGTGGCCGTGAGATCGGCCGGAGCCGATTCGCGCTCCGCCGCCATCGCGTTCATGGCATCCAGCACAGGATCGCTCATAACACTCCTTTCCCGGCGCTATTGCCGGACTTCACGTCTATTCTGGAGTTCTCTATTTCCACCTCTTGCGTATCCGTCCAGAAAGTTATTTTCGTCCCTTCAAGAGTACCGCCGTCGGGCCGCGTGTCCTTCAGCCGCGCGGAGACATTCCTGCCGTCGCCATACATCTCTATGCGAGCGCGCCGCTTGTCGTATGTCGCCATTGAACAGGTGCCGATGCGCGCGCCGTTCGTGACCGACACGGCGCCTATCGCCACGACGCGCGTCACCTCGTTCGTCCCGGAGATGAAGGCGAAAAGCCTGTCGGAGGTCATCTGACAGCCGTCGTAATCGATGTAAACGTCTTTATCGAACATCACCACGCCCTCTTCGCGGTCGAAATCGCACCGCCGCGAAACGATGTATGCGGTTGAATTCGTCACGGCCGGCTCCTTCGCCTCCGCCTGATGCCAGAACGTCAGAACCAACGCCGGCAGCACGATGAAGAAGCGCCGCATCATCTCACCGCCTCCTTCAAAGAGCCCGTTTTCATCCCGCGAATCTCGACACGGGTGTCGCTCCACGAAGAAACGAACCCTTCGGGCGACGAGAAATATACGCCGTCGCCGTAAAACACGGTTCCGTCGTGACGGATGATCGCCTTGCCGTTCACCCAGCCGCTTTTGGTGGCGCGGTCGATTATGCAGTTTCTGGCGTCTATGCGAAACTCGAGCTTGCCCGGCGAGCGGAAACGCTTCACGACGACGTTCTCCGCCCAGATGAACCCCTCCTGAAGAAAATACTGGGCCTTCTTCGCCTGAACGACCGTTTTGATCGCGCCGTCGGGAAACGACTCCACGGGGACGGTCACGTTCTCGGCGGGCTCGGCGACTTTGGCGGAAATGTTCGTGTACGCCGACATCAGCCGCTCCGCCTCGCGCGAAAGAATCTCGCGTTTTTCGAGCCACGCCTCCGAGTCGAACGCCTCGGCATGCATCGCCGCCGCGAGAAGAGGTACTATGAAAGCCTTTTTCAAGAAGATGCGGTTCCTTTATTTCGCTTTAACCACATCGTTTATGGCGATGAGTTTCTTCCAGAGGTTTTCGACCTGCGAGAACTTTATCGCGTTCGCGGAATCGCTCTTGGCGAGTTTGGGATTCATGTGCGTCTCCATGAAAACCCCGTCGATCCCCGTCGCGACCGCGGCGCGCGCTATCGCGGGCGCGTACTTGCCGTCGCCGCCCGATCCGGTGCCGAGCCCGCCGGGGCGCTGCACCGAGTGCGTCGCGTCCATCACTACGGGATAGCCGAGCTCGCGCATGATCAGCAAAGACCTCATGTCGGCGACGAGATTGCGGTAACCGAACGAAGCGCCGCGCTCGCACAGGACGATGCGCCTGTTGCCGGTCGACTCGATCTTGCGGACGACCTGCGACATATCCTCGGGAGCCATGAACTGCCCCTTCTTAACGTTGACGACGGCGCCCGTTTCACCGGCCGCCACGACGAGATCGGTCTGACGCGCGAGAAACGCGGGTATCTGGAGAATGTCGCAGACCTGCGCCGCACGAGCGCACTGCCAGGGCTCGTGGACATCGGTCAGAACGGGAACATCGTATTTTTCGCGCACTTCGGCGAGAATATCGAGGCCTTCGTCGATGCCGGGCCCTCGATAAGAGTCCACGGACGTACGGTTCGCTTTGTCGAAACTCGCCTTGAACACATATCCTGCGCCGAGCCTGCGCGCGAGCGAACTGAGTCTCGCAGCGAGATCAAGCGCCATCTTGCGTGACTCTATCACGCACGGGCCGGCTATAAACACGAGGGCGTCCGAGCCGAAGGAAACACCCTTGTCTACCGCAATTTTTCTCATGCGGTAATTATATCAAATCATTCGGATGCGGTAAAGACGGAGAATCCTTTATCCATGCGGGTGCGGCGCATTTCCGCACTCGAAATAAAATCGCCCACGAGTTGCCGTTCGCGCGTAAAGGTGATACAATATTCGAGTAACAACGAAAGGAGAAACCGAAATGAATTTCGCATCTACCGTAAAAGGCTCCCTTCTGGAGGGTTTTTACCCCGCCGGCTGGGATATGAAGAAAATTGACAAGTGTTGCATGAACAGCCCCGCTGACATCGGCAAACGTCAAAAATTCTGGAACAAGGGCTTCGCTCCCGTTGAATGCGAAGGACTTTCCGAGTTCGACACGAAGATGGGACACGAGATCGCCAACGAAATCAGGAAGGCGAAGGAGCGCGGCGAAAAGATCGTATTCATCCTCCCCGTAGGGCCGATGGGCATGTACAAATGGGCGGTTTACTTTCTCAAAGAATGGAACGTCGACTGCAAGCACGTGTGGTGCTTCAATATGGACGAGTGGGCCGATGCAAAAGGCAACACCCTCGTTGGCGACGCGTCGTTCCAGCACGCGATGGAGGAGGCGTTCTACAACCCTCTCGGCAAACTGACCGTCCCCGAAGATCACCGCAACTTCGCGACCAAAAAGAATCTGCCCACCTATCCCGCGAAGATCGCCGCCCTCAAGAAAGAAGGCGCGAAGCTCGTTCTCGTCTACGGCATCGGGCGCATGTGCCACATCGCGTTCTGGGAGCCGCAGATCGGCGGGGAATTCAAGAGCGACGCAGAGTGGAAGAAACAGCCTTACCGCATCGCCGTCAAACTTCACCCTCTCACCATCGAGCAGAACGCCATCACGTCGTTCAAATCCCGCACAACGCTCGTGCCGTGCCGCGCGAACACAATGGGCCCCGGACTCATGTTCCAGGCCGATTACGCCATCGGCGGCGCCGACGGCGCGCTCGGACGCGGAATGCAGTGGCAGGGCATGTCGCTCTGGATGACTCTGAGATACGGCCCTTCGCGCTGGGTCACCTCGTCGTGGATTCCCACGATTCCCGGCCGCCTCTTCTACCTCAAGGAACTCGCGGGCCCGCTCGTCGCCGAAGCGAACTGAGTCTTCCGCGCGGCAGACGCGGCATTGAATCCGTCCGTCGCTTCAGGCGCGGGCGGATTCAAGCGTATTCCAAAGAAGCATCGTGATCGTCATCGGGCCTACGCCGCCCGGGACGGGTGTTATCGCGGATGCGACCGCCGCGCACGAATCGAAATCGGCGTCTCCCGCGAGGCGGAAGCCCTTCGGCTTCGTTTCATCCGCGATGCGGTTTACCCCGACATCGATAACGACGGCGCCTTCCTTGATCATGTCGCCCGTGAGAGTGCCGGGGCGCCCCGCCGCGACGACGACGATATCGGCTTCACGCGTGAACTTCGCGATGTCGGGCGTACCCGTATGACACATCGTGACCGTCGCGTTCGTCTCCTTGCGCGAAAGGAGAACGGCGACGGGCTTGCCGACAATATTCGATCTCCCGATGACGACCGCACTCTTGCCCTTGATGTCCATCCCCGAGAACTCGATGAGCTTTATTATGCCGTGAGGCGTGCAGGGAAGAAAACACTTTTCGCCGATCAACATGCGGCCGACGTTGACGGGAGTGAAGCCGTCGACATCCTTTTCGGGCGCGATCGCGTTTATGACCTTCTTCTCGTCGAAGCCTTTGGGGAGAGGCAGCTGCACGAGAATGCCGTGAATCTCCCTGTCGGCGTTCAGTTCGGCGATTTTTTCGAGAAGAACGTTCTCCTGCGTATCCGCGGGGAGTCTTATCTCGCGCGAAAGCATGCCTGCTTCGACGCACGCCTTCTCCTTCGCCGTCACGTAACTGACACTCGCGGGATTCTCCCCGACGAGTATCACCGCGAGCCCTGGCGTCACGCCCTTTTCTTTCTTGAGAGCCGCGACGCCAGCGGCGATTTCTTCGCGCAGATTGCGCGCCAGAAGTTTTCCGTCTATGATTTTTGCTGCCATTTTCAATCCTCCTGCCATGAGATGTAGCGGACTTTTTTGTCCTTGATGTAACATTCGCACCTGACCACCCGTTTGAATCCGATAGACTCGCCGGTAATGGTCATTTTGAAAACGCTCGTTTCGCTCGGCTGATACTCGATATACCCGCTCGCTTCCTGTCCGAGTTCGACGTCGAAATTGTCCTCGACGCGCGTACGTAAATCGTTCCAGTCTTTATACGGCCACCATTCCCGGTCCGGTTCGTCGGCGCGATCGTCGTCGGGCGGGATTTTGAGCGTATCGATTATCGCCTGAGCGGTTTCGTGCGCCTCGCTCTGATCCTCTACGTCTTCTTCGTTGTAAATCCCGGGGATGGACACAAGCTGCATCACCTTCGTCTTCGGCGTTATCGTTATTTTGGAACTGCCCGACGTGGACAAGAGCCCGATTATCCCCGTCAATTCCGGATTGTCTTCGCTGACTTCCTCGTCGGGACGCAGTCTTCCGCCGATCAGAACGCTCGGATACTGCCTGAACGCGCGTATGTATGAAAGTTCTTCAACCGTGGGGATCGACCCGTTTCTCGGGCGGCGGCGGTCGTCTTCGTCGACGTCGTCTTCGTCGTCACGCTCTTCGTACCACTTCGATTCGGCTCCGAGCTCTTCACCGTCAATAGCGGTCACGACGTCATCCTCGTCGCGCCAGTCGTTCCAGCAGGCTATGAGATAACTCATGAGATTCACGCGACGGCCTTCTTCGTCCTCGACCTCGAGTTCTTCGTGAATGCCGCATGCCGACAGAAGCATCTGCCAGCGAAGCCTGTAGTTTTTGTCGCCGCCTTCGTAAAGTTCGTTTACGTTCACGCCGTCGGACGTTCCCGAATTGCACAGTTCGATCTCGACTTTCACCGTGCCGGAATCCGGATTTTCCTCGTCCAAGAGAATCGGACCTATAGTGCAACTTGATTGGGTTTTCAGCTGACGCTTCTCGCGGAACCAGCGGTCTTCTTCGTCGAGGTCGGCCTCTTTTTCGTCTTCGGACCAGTCCGGCACGTCCTTGAAACCGAGCAGGACGATCTCGCCGAGAATCTGCCCCGCGTCGACGAGCCGGATCACTCGGTTGCGCTCGCGCACGAAAATATTGATCCCCGATTGCATATAGGCCTCCGTGGAAAACGAAAGAACCATGATCGAGAGGACGGCGATCATCCAGATGGCCATTATCAGTATGCTGCCTCTTTTCACATCGGCCCTCCCCCCGGAGCGCCTCCGGGACGGGCGCCGCCTCCGGGACGGGCGCCGCCGGCCTCTTTCTCCGAATCGCTCGGCAGTTTGGCTCCGTCAAGCGATTGCTCGTGGATCGGAATCTTTATTATCCTTATCAGCGGAGCCGTGTTTGATCTGTAACTTTTGCCTTCCGGATCGGAAATGTAAAACGTAAGTTCCACTTTATACGGAACGCTGTTCGACTCAGCGAACTCGTCCTCGAAAAGCGTGGCGTCGTTCTCGCCGTCGGCACGTTCGTTCTTCTTCGCGTCTTCGGCCGATTTTATCACGCGGCAGTTGAAGCCGACGACCCCGTCCGCGATGAGCACGGGCTGATACAAGTCCATGTTTGCGAACCCGTACCCGTCGTCGGGCGCGTCCTCCTCGTCGTCTTTCGGATTGAGCGCCGAATCACCGCAAAGGCGCGCATAAAGGCCTGTCTTCTGGATCGCCTCCTTGTAATCGTTGTCACCTTCTTCAAGAATCATAACCTGCACGCGATGAACCGTATCGGCGACCTTGCTCTTGGTGCCGACTATCGCGCTGCCTTTCTTCGACCATTCTATCACATCCGATTCGCCCGGGCTTTCTCCGTTGCCGTTGTTCACGAGCGTAAAACCGTATCTTTCGTCCTGTTTGCCGTCATGCGGGTAGTACATGCTGCGCAACGCCGAAACGACCTGATTGAGCGCGTAATCGGAACGCTGCATCTTATCCATGTAATCGGTCGATATCTGCCATCCTCGCGAAACGGAATGAAACGTCATCACGCAAAGCGCCGTCAAGACACCGACCATGGAGACGGCGAGAATAAGTTCGACCAGCGTGAAGGCCCGTTTCATTCTTCGCCTTTCCTCCAGAATGTAACGTAACTTTCGCTTTCGGAATTTCCCCTTCGCCAATCCCCCCATTTGACCGTCACCCGCACGGGATAGATATTGCCCATGCGTTTCAAATCATCTTCGCTCGGATTTTTTTCGATCAATTCGCGGGACCACACATACCCGCGGAATTTTTCTTCCTGCTCGTTCGAAAGTTTAGGCCCGCGACCGCCCGCGACGATGTCCCACAGTTCGGTCGCCTTCGTCTCATCCACTTCGACTTCATCGGGATCGGTCACTTCCGAAAGAGGATACGCCATCTCTCCGAGATCCATCACTTCCTGCACCGTCTGGAAATCGACCGACTTGAGCATCGCACGCTGCGCCTGCGACATCGACACGAGTATGGTCGTAAGCCCGAGCCCGAGAATGATCGCAGCGAGAAGAACCTCAAGCAATGTAAAGCCGCGCTTCATTCGTCTTCTCCGCTCGCGAGTATTTTGGCCGCACCGAAACGGTCTATTTTTATGGAGAGCCCAGATTCAGGCTCCGCACCGTCGGCGTAAATCCAGATTCTGTGAGGCTCCACGCGTCCGTTTGTCTCCCACACGACGGAAACAGGCTCCTGAATTCCCTTCTCCGCGGATGGTTCCGTCGTCCCGGACGACGACGAAGCCGCATCTTCCTGTTTTTTTTTCGAGGTCGCACCGTACATCTTGGACAGATAATCCGCAGTCGAGAAAATGGAGACTTTCGATCCTGCGGCCGACCCGGAGCCGCCGTAATCGAGAGACTCGTCGCCGAGCGCAACTTTCAGCCTCATTCCGCGGACGACTTCTTCGTCGATCGGCCTGAAAAGAACCTCTTCAACGCTTTCTCCTCCTTCTTCACCAGGTCCGCCGGCGGCTGCCGATTCAGCGGTAACGGGCGCATCTTCCGCAGCTTCCGCCGGAAGCGGCGCGCCTGAAAGGGTCTGCACCCTTTCCTTCCCCGAAGATGTAGACATGATTTCTTCGGACTTGATCTCTATTTTAATCGCGCTCTCACCGTCGACCTCCGAGCATGAATAGGTTATGACGGTGGGCTTTTGCGTTATAAGAGCCGTCGACCGAGCCCTGCGTATAGTGGCGAACACGTCTCTCGCCGCGCCACGCATCCTCACGGCATCCTGCCCGGACCTCACGCTTAAAACGCTCACCG
The DNA here is from genome assembly GCA_045537795.1 of Kiritimatiellia bacterium. Classification (GTDB taxonomy): domain Bacteria; phylum Verrucomicrobiota; class Kiritimatiellia; order RFP12; family UBA1067; genus UBA1067. Next base: position 42,728 of record JAZSQE010000066.1, read on the forward strand.
TGACCATCGAGGCGATTATGCCTACGATCACCAACAGCTCGATAAGCGTGAAGGCCCGGCGCATCAAGTCACTTTTTTGTTTTGGCGGCCTTGTCGCTGCGGATATCGTCGTCTGTTCCGGGTTGTCCGTCGGGACCGTCTGAAATAATCACAAAACGCTTGCCTTTCTTCTCAAGCCGGTATTCATTGTCCCACGGATCGATAAGAGCCCCCTCGCCGCCTTCGACGATGGGCGGATTATCGTCGGTGCCTTCGACAAGCTGCGTAAGCGCAGTCGGGAATTTCTTGTACTGCGTGTAATAACTCGTTACAGCCTCGGAGAGCGATCTGACGGAAGCCCGCGCCGCCGTTTCATCGGCTTTCTTCAGATACTCGTTGACGTTCTTTATCGCAATCGTGCCCAAGGTGGCGATGATCGCGACCACGACAAGCAGTTCCACGAGCGTAAAGCCGCGCTTCATAGCCTCGCTCGCCTGTTTCATCTCATTTCTCATTATGCTCTCCTCCTGTTTTGTTTAATCTGTTGATTTAGAAATTTTCCGTATTATATCAGATTTTTCGTGCTCCCGCACGACGTCTTGCGCCTCTTCATCCGTTTAAGAAACACTTCCCGTACACACGAATGACATTGAAAATCTTCATATTTCAACCCGCCACGGTCCGCGCGTCTTCCAGCACTCGCGCACAGACTCCACCGTCGGCTCTACATAGATAGCGCTCGCCTGATGCCTGAACCAGGTATCCTGACGCTTCGCGAGCTGGCACGTTCTCGTGAAAATCTTCTTCCTGTCGTCGCCTTCGCGGTAGCCGATGGCGAGCGACGCCGTTTTCGACCATACGGGATAAAGTTCCTTGAGGCGCCTCTTCTCGTCCTCGAGCCCGGCCATGAACATATCGTCGAGACGTTCCTCTATGCGCTTTCTCACGACGGCGCGGTCGATTTTTATCACAGGATATTCCGGCGGCGGCTTTTCCCATCTGCGGTCAAGGCCGCGAAGGAGCGCCGAAAAATAAAGCCCCGTTCCTCCGACGATTATGACCGGCGTTTCACGCGCAACGCGCCGCGTCCAGACGGCCGCCGCGCGCAGCCACGCCCCTGACGAAAACTCTTGGGCGGGCGTCACAATGTCGACTCCTCCCATGTCGAACTCTTCGATCTCTTCCTTCGGGGGTTTCGCCGTCCCGATATCCATCCCCTTGTAGACGAGCATCGAGTCCGCGGAAAGAATTTTAGCGCCCATCTCGCGCGCGAGCACAGCCGCTATCGCGCTTTTGCCGCTCGCGGTCGGACCCGCGAGGATATAGGCCTCACGAATCAAAATCTCAGCCGACCGCGAGAGCCGTCCTGACGGCCGCGAGAGCGTCATCGACGCTGACCACTTCGCCGCCCATGCGGTTGATCATCCTGACGAGCGACGCTTCGGCGCCGAGCCCCGCCTTCGCGAGATTGAGCCTGACGTCGTCCGCGAACTGTCCGGCGTCGAGTTCTATCGTGAAAATCTTCCTGCCGCGCGACGCTTCGGCGAGCGCCTGCGTCGGGAACGGATTGAGCGTTACGGGGCGGAAAAGCCCCGCCTTGATTCCATCCTTGCGCAGTTCATCGACGGTGGTGCGCGCGATGCGGCTCGAAATGCCGTACGCGACGAACAGCACCTCGGCGTCATCGGCGAGATACGCGTCGCTCATCGCGTCTTCGCGCATCCTCGAGTACTTCTCCTGAAGATGGCGGTTGAATTCCTCCTGCTGGGCGGCGTCGAGATAAATCGATTTGACGAGATTGTTGCGCGTCGCCGCCGTTCCTTCGGCGGCCCACGATGAAAAGTCCGGAGCCGTCGACTCCTTGGCGGGAAGTTCCACGCTCTCCATCATCTGACCCTGCAGACCGTCGGCGAACACGATTGCCGGCGTGCGCCACTTCGCGGACATTTCAAAAGCCTTGACGGTCAGATCGAACATCTCCTGCGCGCTCGCCGGAGCGAGCGTGAAAGTCTGGTAGCTGCCGTGGCCGCCGCCCTTGACGGCGGGCGTGTAATCGCTCTGCTCGGGATAGACGTTGCCGAGCCCCGGTCCGGCGCGGTTGATGTTGACGATAACGCCGGGCAGTTCCGCGCCCGCGAGATAAGAAATGCCCTCCTGCATAAGCGAGAAACCGGGACCCGAAGTCGCCGTCATAGAAAGCTTCCCCGCGCCGGCCGCGCCGAACATCATGTTCACGGACGCCGTCTCGCATTCGGCCTGAACGAACGTCTTACCGAGCATCGGAAACCACTTCGCCGCTCCGTGCGCGATTTCGCTCGCGGGCGTTATCGGATAACCGAAATAGATTTCACACCCCGCATACAGGGCTCCCATCACGACAGCTTCATTGCTCTTGACGAATTTGGTCATCGCCTCACCTCGCCTCTTTTTCGACTTTGATCGCATACGGCTCGGGGCAGTTGTAGAAACAGATGCCGCACGAAATGCACCCTTCGCCTTTGTACCTAACGGCCTTGATGCCCATGCTGTTGAGATCTTCCCCGATCTCGAGACATTTTTTAGGGCAAGCATCGGCGCAGCGTCCGCACCCCTTGCAGTTGTCTTTGTCTATGACTACCATATCGTTTGAGCTTTCTTTAAAAGAACCGACGGATCATCCACCCCAAGCAATCAGCCGCCATTCGACCTGAGCGCCTTCGGGCTTGATGGTTTCAGGGATAATCCGCCGGCAAAGTGAGAACCTCGCAACCGTCGTCGGTGATCGCGACCGTATGTTCGAAATGCGCGCTCGGCGTGCGATCGCGCGTGACTACCGTCCATCCGTCGGCGAGGACGTCAGTTTTTTCGCCCTTTTTCGTCATCGTGATCATCGGCTCTATCGCAAGCGTCATGCCGGGTCTCAAAACAAGTTTGGTTCCGGGCTTGCCGTAATTGGGCACCTCCGGGTCTTCATGGACCGTTCGCCCGACTCCGTGCCCGATCCAATCGCGCACGACTCCGAAACCCGCGTCGAGGGCGACCTTTTCGATTGCGTAGCCGACGTCGCCTAAATGCACACCGGGACCGCACGCGGCGATTCCCGCCGCGAGGCACGCCTTGGTCGTTTCGACAAGGCGCAGTATTTCAGGATCCGACACTCCGAGCGCGACGGTGCGCGAAGTGTCTCCGTTGAAACCGTTTTTATAGATGCCCACGTCCGTCTTGACGAGATCGCCCGGCATTATCACGCGATCGCGCTTCGGAATGCCGTGAATGACCTCGTCGTTTATCGACACGCAAAGATGCCCGGGAAAACCGTGATATCCGTAAAAACTCGCCTTGACGCCGTGCCGTTCGCAGTATTGCGCGACGAGATCGTCGATTTCGCCCGTAGTGACGCCGGGGGCGACCGCCGAGGCGCATATATCGCGTATCTCGGCAGTCATCCGGCACGCTTCGCGCATCCGGTCGATTTCAGCCTTCGTCTTGATGTCGACTTTCACGGTGCTGCAACGTTGCGGGAATTACATCGCGGCCTTGAACGCCTCGGCGTTCTTTTCGGGGCCCTGATTGCCGTCGATCTTCTTGAGAAGGCCCTTCGCTTCGTAAAAAGCGATAAGAGGCTCGGTCTCGTTATGATAGACGACGAGACGATCCTTGACCGTATCGGGATTGTCGTCCTTGCGGATGACGAGCTCCGAGCCGCAGTTGTCGCAAACGCCCTCGACCTTGGGAGGCAGTGCCTTGACGTGGTAGCCGGCCTTGCACTTCGGGCACGTGCGGCGGCCCGCGATGCGATCTGCGATGATTTCGTCGGGAACGTCGACGAGAACGACTGATTTGACGGGAGCACCGGTCTTCTCGAGAATCTCGGCCTGCGCGACGTTGCGCGGGAAACCGTCGAGAAGCATCGTCACGTCGCCTTCCGTTTCGGCGATGACGTCCTTGATCATTTCGGCGATGAGCGCGTCAGGAACGAGACAGCCCTTCTCCATATAGCCCTTCGCTTCGACGCCGGCGGCCGTACCCTTGGCGACGGCTCCGCGCAGGAGGTCTCCCGAAGAGACGTGTTTGAGATCGGCGTTTTCGTTCGCGAGCCTTGCCGCGATCGTACCCTTCCCCGAACCCGGGGCACCAAGCAAAATTACGATATTCATAATGTGTGATATTATATCATTTTTCACGCACCGTTGACACAGTCGAACTCCAAGAATTTCATCTTTCAAGTGCTTGCCGAGTTTGGATAAGACTACACTACAACATATTCGTGCAGCCTGCGAAGCAGGCATATTCATGTGCCGCGTAATAACCGCCCCTTGCGGGTGGCCACGACCCGTGGGGAAGTGGCCAAGCCGAGCGACCGCGAGGCCGAGCGTCCGTAGGACGATGACGGATTTTTTTATTTCTGCACGCAGTGCGGAAATAAAAAAAAGCCGGCAGCGTCCTACTCTCGCACGGGCGAGTCCCGCACTACCCTCGGCGATGGGGCCCTTAACTTCTGTGTTCGGAATGGGAACAGGT
>JAZSQE010000046.1:0-49213 GCA_045537795.1 Kiritimatiellia bacterium
GGGGGGGTGATTGCTTTTCCGGAAAACAGAACGGGCCGGATCCTCATAGATCCGGCCCGCTTGCCTTCTCGCATCTCAAGGCTTTTCAGTATGTGCGCAAAGAGAGCGTTGCGAAACCGGATCCGCAACGCCACCACCAGCGACCGAACATGAAAGCCTGTTTGTTCATCACGCCGCGAAGTTTATCAAAAATATTTCACCGGTGTCAACGGGGAGGATTTTCGTGATTTTTGGCTTTCATCAGGCTTCGCGGCAGTTGCGGCGCGGCGACTTTCAATATATTCTGAATAAAAATGTGAGAGCAGGGGAATGATATGGAAAATTGCCGGAGACAATTCGATGTTCAGGATGAGAAGAGGCACAGCAGCGACACTCCGGCGAGGATTGCGGCCAACGCCAACGCCTTTCGGCGCATGTCGGTCTCGTGAAAAACCGCCCCGCCGATGAAAAATGTCAGAATGATGCTTGAGCGGCGGATGAGGCTCAAAACTGAAATTCTGGCGTCGGGGGTCGCGACGGTGTTGAAGTAGCAGGCGTCGCTGACTACGAGCAGGATTCCCACGAGCGGTATGGACGCTCGCCATTCGAAAGCGCGGTGCGAGACTGCCGCGGCGACGGCGTAGATTATGCACATCCCCCCGAGGAACCACCAGAGTACGGTCGCGGTACCCAGACCCATGGATTGCAGAAGGTGTTTGTCGTAAAGGGCGCTGCAGCTTCCGAGGATGGTGCCGGTGAATGCGAGGATAACGGCCTTTGTCCCTCCGGAAGAGGAATCTTTGACCGAAGTGCGGGAAAAGAAAAAACACCCGGTCATGACCAGTGCCATGCCGATGGCCTGAAGAAAGTCGGGGATTTCGGAAAAGATGATGACCGCTCCGATCAGCGTCCACAGCGGACCGGTGGCGCGGATGGGAGCCGCGCAGGTTATCGGCATGGTTTTCAGCGCTAAATAGGTGGCGCTCCAGCTTGCCGCGACAATAACGCTCTTGACGGACAGCAGAGCAACGTCTTTCGCTTCGACCGCAAGCGGGGCTTGCGCGTTCCCGGTGGCGAACAGAAAGACGTTCAGCGCAAGCCAGCCGCTGAGAGTGGAGATGAAAAGCGTCGGGAAAACGGAATTTCCCCTGACGCTTGATTTTTTGCACAGATCATAGAGACTCAAGCTGACGCTTGAGGCAAGGATCCAGAAAAGATACGAAGCTGAAAATCCTGACATGGTTGCGGATAGTGTAGCATATTTTGTTGTCCGCTTTTTAAGGGCGATTGTTTTGTGCATTTCATGGTTTCTTTTCCAAGCGCCGCGCAAAATGTCCAATCTCCCAGTGTCAAATTGACGGTGTCAAATTGACGGTTGACGTATGCGACCGACGTTTGATATAATACGCGCACCTTGATCGGTGGGATGGCCGAGCGGTTAGGTCGCGGACTGCAAATCCGCTTACAGCGGTTCAACTCCGCTTCCCACCTCCATTGAAACCCCGTGAAAACGGGGCTTTTTTCTTTGTGGTGCGCGGGAAGCATTTTCATGCGATTTATGGTAAAATATCTCCAAGCCGCGCGATTTTTCCGACGCGGCGGTATAATGGAGGTATGATGAAAAAAACAACGGCACTGTTCGCGGCGTTGGGCGTCGCTTCAAACATCTACGCGGCATTCGTTGCCGAAAGGCCTGCGGCCGGAGAACTCGTTCCCGCCCGCGAACTCTGGACGATCGACGGCAATGTCCGTTACACCGAGTATCCCGGCGTCGATCATGACAGCTGGGTGCCTCTTTATTCGGACTGGAAGAATTTCGCGTGGTTTTTCTCGCAATCCCGCCGACAGGCGGAAGAAAGGACGTGCAAATGAACATCAGCAGAAGAAATTTTATTGGCGCCGGCGGCGCGTTCGTTCTTGCGGCGGGGTGCCGCTCGACTTCGCTTTTCGGCAGACCCGACCTCGTTTTCGGCGTGGTGAGCGACATTCACATCACGACGCCCGGGTCCTGCGCTCTTTTCAGAAAGTCTCTCGAATACTTCAGGCGTCGCGGAGTCGACGCAGTGATGTCGCCCGGCGATCTTACCGACTGGGGCAACAAGAGCGCGTTCGTGTATCTCAGACGCACGTGGGACGAAGTTTTCGGCGCCACCGACGTCAAGCCGCTTTTCTGCACCGGCAACCACGACTGGGACGGCTGGTGGTACGGCGACATGACGATGGAGATGCACGCCAACGGCGTGAGCGAAGACGAAGGCATGACGAAGCTCGGTTTCGAAGGGACATGGCGCGAAGTGATGGGCGATGAGATCGAGCCGGTCCGCGTCAGGTCTGTAAAGGGCTACGATTTCGTCTCCGTCGAATGGGGCGCCTGCGACAAGCTTGCGCCTTGGATGGCCGCCAACGCGTCGCGCTTCAAAGGCGACAGGCCGTTCTTCTACTTCCAGCACGTGCCCATCCGCGGGACGACGCGCGACAGCTACGGTTGGGCCGACGGCGGTCTCGTCAAGCCAGTCCTCTCCGCTTTCCCGAACTGCGTGGCGTTCACCGGTCACACGCACAAGCCGTTTTTCGACGAAGGTCTCATCTGGCAGGATGCGTTCACGGCCGTCGCGACGCCAAGCCTTTCGTACGCGAGCCTGCCCGGGTGCGAGAACGGCGGCGGCCGCCGCGACGGAAAGTCGAAGCAGGCTATGCCGGTTCTGCCGATGAGGCGCGACCACAGAGGCGGTCAGGGCTTTCTCGTCAAGGTCTGGAGCGATTGCATGGCGATCGAGCGCGTCGATCTCGAGGAGGAGGCGTCGGATTGCCCGGAATGGGTTGTGCCTCTCGGCGCCGGGGCCGCGAAGCCGTACAATCACGCTCTTTCGTCCAAGACAGTCCCCGTGCCGGAATTTCCCGCAGGCGCCAAGGTCGACGTCGAGACGCGCAATACGGAGAACCGCTCCGGGAAGTGGACGATTGTCATGAACTGCGAATTTCCCGCGCCGTCGATCGCGAGCGGGTATCGCGTCTACGACTACGAGATACGCGCGGTCCCGCTCGACGGTTCGGATCACGCGATGGTCAAAAGGTTCGTTTCTCCCGCTTTTGCGAAAATGGCGAAGTACGAACCCGCGCGCCAGCGCTTCTGGTTTGACGTTTCCGAACTGCCGCAGGACAAGCGCTACGTGCTCGCCGTGACCGCGCGCAACTGTTTCGGCAAATCGTCGAAGCCGATATATTCGAAGGTTCTGCGAAGCGAACCCGGACTCGGTACGCCCGATCGCACAGGAATAAAAGCGCGCACGTAAAAATGGCCAAGATAAAATTCATGAAGGTCTCGGGTTCATGGCGTTCGGTCGCCGACGCCGCCCGCACGACGATACGTCAGGAAGAGGGGACGAAAGAGCCTTCGTCCAAGTGGAAGAAGCGCATACTTCTTTCGGAGCATTCGCCGATACGCAAGCTGTGCTTCAACTGGAAGTGGCTCGATCTGCCGTACTGGGTCTCGGTTCATTTCGTGCGACACAAATTCGGCATTGAGCATTTCGTCTCGACACAGCGCACGGACCGCACGGGAGAAGACCGCACCGCCGCCAGACAGGACGCGCCCGTCATGCACGAGTGCTTCGCCAACGCCCAGTCGGTGATGTTCATCTCGCGCCGCAGACTTTGTTCGCAGGCTTCGCCCGAAACGCGCGAAGCGTGGAAGAAAGTCGTTGAAGCGATCGCCGAGAAGGAGCCTGAGGTCGCCGCGTGTTGCGTCCCCGAGTGCGTCTATCGGGGGTTCTGTCCCGAGTTCAAGCCCTGCGGATTCTGCGGCACGCCCGCGTTCAAAAAGGCGCTCGCCGCTTACCGCGAGGTGAAGTGAGCGTGCAGCGGCTTCAGAACATCCTTGCGCACGCGGGCGTCGCGTCGCGCCGCAAGGCAGCGGAGATCGTCGCCGGAGGACGCGTCACCGTCGACGGCGTCGTCGTGAAGGAGCCGGGAGCGAGGTGCGATCCGGCCGCCGTCGAGATCAAGGTCGACGGCGTGAAGGTCGTTCTCCCCGCGAAGACGCGCACAATCGTTCTTTACAAGCCGGCGGGCGTTCTTTCGACGATGAGCGATCCGTTCGGCGGCAGGACGGTGGCCGATCTCGTTGACGTACCGCAGCGGCTCGTGCCTGTCGGGAGACTCGACAAGGACAGCGAAGGGCTTCTTCTCATGAGCGACGACGGAGATCTTGTCAATCGCCTTACGCACCCGCGCTACGAGCACAAGAAGACTTATCTCGTCAACGTCGCCGGGCGCTGGAGCGAAGAGAAACTCGCGCTCTTGCGCTCGCCCATCACGCTCGACGACGGATATACCATCCGCCCCGTGCCCGTCAGGGTCGTGCGCGAGAGGGAGAACAACACAAGACTTCTCGAATTCATACTCTCGGAAGGGCGCAAGCGCCAGATTCGCAAGATGTGCAGCGCTGCGCATCTCGTCGTTCTTTCTCTCAAGCGCACGGCGATCGGGGCGTTTCCTCTGCCGCGCGATCTCGAGCCCGGGATGTGGCGCGATCTCACGCCGGCGGAGCTTTCGCTTCTTTTTTCGTGACGCTCGCGCCTCTATCCGCGCACCGGTCATTGTCGCCGCCGTGCCGACTTTCACATAACATGCGTCAAGGGTCATGCTGCGTAAAGACCGCGCAGGACGGGAAGGGGCGGTTTTTGGTATAATATGCGCCGATGAAGAAGATTATAGTATTTTTTGCTGTCGGCGCACTTCTTTCGCAAGCCGATGCGAGTTGGTTCTGGCCGTTCGGATCGGGTGAAGACGAACCGGCGTCGCAAAAGGCGTCGCGAGACTCCGGTGACGAGCCGCGTCTGTCCGAATTGATGGAGACGGCGACCGCCATAATAGATGAAGCGTCAGATTTGTCGCACGACGGCGAGTATGTGCAGGCCATAAAAAAATATCGAGAGGCGCTTGCCGAACTGAACAGAATCGAACAGGAAAACAAGGAGCGCGCGGCGACGCCCGAGTTTTCATCGTTGAGGAACAAACGTGCGTACGTCGCCGCGGCCATAGATTCTTTGCGTCTTGCGCAGGCGCGCGAAAACGCGAAACCGGTTCAGGTGACGGATACCTCCAAACTTGAAGAGAAAGTGAAGAGAGAGAGAGAGGACCGGACTCTCGCGGAGCAAAAGGCCCGTGAGGAGACCGAGAGACGAGCGGAGAAAGAGACTTTGAAGAAGGCGGACGGGACGGCCGCGAAAAAGCCGGCGGAAAAAGAGGAAGTGGCGCCCGTAAAAAAAGCCGATTCAGAAAAGGATCTCGCGAAGAGCGAGAGTCGGGTCGTCGCGGCTCCGGATCCCGCGAATATCGCCAAATCCAACCGCGAACGCGTGATAGCCGCCATCAAAAATAAGGATTTCCGCTCGGCGCACGTCATCATCGCCGAAATGCTCGTGGAAAAACCCAATGACGCGCTCGCCTTAAATCTCCTCGGCGCGGTCTATGTCGGCGAAGGCAGGTTCAAAGAGGCCGAAGAGGCTCTTTACCAGTGCATCAGGAACAACGGTCGCGATCCAAGCGCGTATTACAATATGGCCAGGCTTCAGTTGAAGTTGTCGCCCCCCGACAAAGACGCCGCGCGCCGCTACTACGAAACGGGCAAGGTTTTCGGCGGTAAAAGGGACCTCGGGATAGAAAGGGGTATCAAATGACCGCGTTGATCGCAGCCGCGCTTATTTCGACCAACGCGACGGCCCGTGATCTTGTCATGAGCTGCCGTACGATGATTCCTTCCCGGGTGGAGCTGGAAGGGCGTATAATTTTGCGGAACCGCAAGGGGATCGCGCTTTCCGAATATGACTACACTTTGAAACGCGCTCCCGGCGGCACGGAGCTCGAACTCAGAGACGACGACGGCAAAAACGTGCCTTTCGAAAAGAACGGCCGCATACTCAAGACCGACGTTACATGGAGCGACCTCACGCTCGATTATCTCTGGTGGGACGATTTTTCGTTCGACAAGGAGCGCGAAAGCGAGTCGGTCCACGGTCAGAAGTGCGCCGTCGTCATAATGAAAAAGGGCGATCGCACCGTGCGCGTCTGGGTAGACAGGAAGACGGGCGCGATGATGCAGGCCGAGGAATTCCGCGGCGATAAGCCGCTGCGCAGACTTTGGGGCACGCGGTTGAAGAAATTCGGCGATCGCTGGATGGCGAACGTCATGGAGGTCGAGACCGTAGGAAGCGGGCACCGCACCAAAATAACAGTGGAGAAAATGAAATGAAAAAGATAATGAAAGCGTTCGGATGGGTCGTAGCGGTCTTTTTCGCCATCGTGCTTGTTGCGCTTGTTCTTGCCGCCGTGCATCCGCTCTGGCTCGGCTCCGCCGCGAGGTCTGTGGCGAATTCTGTGGTTCCCGGGATGACGGGAACGCTCTTTACGCTCGACGAGGTCGGCATAAACGCGTACGACGGATGTCTTGAGGTGCGCGGTCTTGATCTCGGCAATCCTCCCGGGTACGACGAACCGTGCGCGCTCAGAATCGATCTTGCGAGAATCGCCCTTGAGCCTAAAAGCCTCGTTACGGACGTGATACACGTTAAGGAGGTGACCGTGGACGGTCTGTTCGTCAGCCACGTCAGCAAGGACGGCGTAAACAACTTTGACGCGATTTCGGCCAACATGAAAAAAGACGATGCTGCGGACGGCGGAGAAAGCGCCGATGACGGAGAGCCGAAGCGCGGAGATGAAGACTCCTCCGAGAAGAAGTTCATCATCGACAGGATTTCCGTCTCCAACGTGACGATCAAGTACGGGGCGATTGCGATTCCCGTGCCGATGACGGTCGTCATCAGGGATGTCGGCAAGAAGTCCGGCGGAGCGTCGCCGGTTCAGGCGCTGATGGAGATTCTCGATCAGCTTTTCAACGCGGCCGTGAACGCCGGAGTCAGTGCAAAGGATGCCGTTTCGCTTTTGGCCGGCGAGACCATCGGCGTGACGACCAATACGGTCAAAGAGGCGAAAGCGGTCATTAAGGAACTTTCGGAGGGGACGCTCGCCGTCACCGCCGACACGGTGGGCGAGACGAAGAACGTCGTGAAACTTCTGACGGACGGCACGATCGATGTTTCGTCTAACGCCGTCCGGGAGGTTAAGGATCTCGGAAAATCGCTGAAAGAAGGCGTCAAAGGATCGTTCAAAGACATAAAGAGCATATTCAAAAAACAATGATGGAAAAGAAGATCAAAAATAAAAAGGACCGGCGCGTCGAGATGTCGGTCGAAGGGCTCAAGGAAGATTTCAGATGGCATCTCAGGTATTCGCTCGCCAAGGGCGACATCCGCGCGACGCCGCGCGATCAGTACACGGCGTTCGCCAACGCGGTGAGAGACCGCATCGTGGAGCGTTGGATCAACACCCAGGAAGTATACCACCGCCAGAACACGAAGCGGGTCTATTATCTGTCGCTCGAGTTTCTCATGGGGCGGCTTCTCGGCAACAACGTCATCAACCTTAAAGCCGACAAGCTATGCCGCGAGGCGCTCAAGGATTACGGCATCGACTGGAACGATCTGCGCGATTACGAGTCTGACGCCGGTCTCGGCAATGGCGGTCTGGGCCGTCTCGCCGCGTGTTATCTCGATTCGATGTCGACGCTCGATCTCGCCGGCATGGGCTACGGCCTCAGATACGACTACGGCATTTTCCGTCAGCGCATCGTCGACGGCGGTCAGGTCGAAGAGCCCGACGGGTGGCTCAGAAACGGCTATCCGTGGGAGATGGAGCGCCCCGAATATTCGCAGCACGTCCATTTCGGCGGGCATGTCGAATGCGCGACTATCAACGGCCGTCAGATCTGGCGTTGGATTCCGGCGGAACGCGTCGAGGGCATTCCCTACGATCTGCCGATCGTCGGCTACAAAAACGCCGTCAATTCGCTGCGCCTCTGGTCGGCGAAGGCGGCGGACGATTTCGATCTCGCCGAATTCAACAAGGGCGATTATGTCGAAGCCGTCGAGTCGAAGGTGCTCGCCGAAAACCTGACGAAGGTTCTTTATCCGAACGACAACACTATGGCCGGCAAGGAGCTGCGCCTCAGACAGCAGTACTTTTTCGTCGTCTGCTCTCTCAAAGACATTCTCAGGCGTTACCGCGAGACGAACACCGGCTGGGACGCGCTCCCCGAGAAGGTGTTCATCCATCTTAACGAGACGCATCCCGCGCTCGTCATTCCCGAACTCATGCGCATTCTCGTCGACCACGAAGGTCTCGGCTGGGAGAAGGCGTGGGATTTGACGCGCCGCTCGACGGGGTACACGAATCACACGATTCTGCCGGAGGCTCTCGAGAAGTGGCCCGTGTCGATGATGGAAAGGCTTCTGCCGCGCCATCTGCAGATCATCTACGAAATCAACGGGCGTTTTCTGCAGGAGATTTCAACCCGTTATCCCGGCGATCTCAAACGTCTCAGGCGCATGTCGCTCATCGACGAGGACGGCGAAAGATATGTGCGCATGGCCAACATGTGCATTATCGGAACGTCTTCGACGAACGGCGTCGCGGCTCTCCACTCCGAGATTCTCAAGACTTCGCTCTTCAAGGATTTTTACGATCTCTGTCCCGAGAAGTTCCACAACGTCACCAACGGTATAACTCCGAGACGCTGGCTTCTCAAGGCGAACCCGTCGCTCGCTTCTCTCATCACCGAATCGATCGGCGAAGAGTGGGTGACGGAACTCTCCCGCCTCTCGGAACTTGAAAAGTACAAGGACGACGCGGCGTTTCTCTCTCGCCTCGCCGACATAAAGGCCGCCAACAAGCGCGCGCTCGCGAATTTCGTGATGTCCGATCTCGATATACGCATCGACCCTTCGGCCATATTCGATGTCCAGGTCAAGCGCCTGCACGAATACAAGCGGCAGCTGATGCTCGCGATATACATCGTGATCTTCTACAACAGACTTCTCAACGATCCGAAGTTCGATCCTGCGCCGCGCAGCTTCATTTTCGCGGCGAAAGCGGCGCCCGGGTATTACATGGCCAAGCTCATCATCAAGCTCATCCACGGCATCGCGCGCGTTGTAAACGCCAATCCGAAGACGAGGAGCCGTCTCAATGTGGTGTTCCTGCCGGACTACCGCGTTTCTCTCGCCGAAAAGATCATGCCCGCGGCGGAAGTCTCCGAGCAGATATCTCTCGCAGGCATGGAGGCCTCGGGGACGGGCAATATGAAGTTCATGATGAACGGCGCTCTTACGATCGGCACGTACGACGGCGCGAACGTCGAAATCCATCAGGCGGTCGGAGACGACAACATGTTCCTCTTCGGCCTCAGGACGGAAGATGTCGTCAAGATGCGTCAGAGCTACGTTTCGAAGGAGATATACAGAAACGATCCCGAGATACGTCATGCGCTCGACATGATAGGCGCGAACGTGTTCAGCGTTCTCCAGCCCGGGCTTTTCGATCCGATTCTGCGCAGTCTGCTCGACTACAACGACTTCTACATGCTTCTTGCGGATCTAAAGGACTACTGCGCCGCTCAGGATCGCGTCGACGCGGCGTATCGCGACGCCGGAAAGTGGAACGCGATGTCGCTCGTCAATATCGCGCGTTCTGGGCATTTCTCGTCCGACCGCGCGGTCCTCGAATACGCCAGAGATATCTGGAAGGTTGAAAGCGTCAAATTCTGAGGCGGAGTGGAAACGGAGATATTCGGCTACGTTTTTTCTGATCCCTCGCTTCTCGACGAGGCGTTGACGGCTCCTTCATACAGAATGGAGCACCCCAAGGCGCGCGACAACCAGAGACTCGAGTTTCTCGGTGACGCCGTTCTCGGGCTTCTCGCCGCCGATAGGCTTTATCACGGACGTCCGAACGACGGCGAGGGGAGTCTCACCGTTTCGAGAACGCGCATGGTAAGCGCGGCGGCGCTTTGCAAAGCCGCCGCCGCGCACGAACTTTCGTCGCGTCTCAGGATGAACGCGAAGGCGGGTGTTCCGCCGGAGAATTCGAAGACGTACGCGGATGCCGTGGAGGCGGTCATAGGCGCCGCTTGGCTCGACGGCGGGCTTGACGCCGCGAAGACGGTTTTTGACGCGCTTGGTCTCGAAAACGTCCGGGCGACGGAAAATCCCAAAGGTGAACTTCAGATAAAAGCGCAGGCGATGACACCGCCGCGCCGGCCGGAGTACGAACTTGTCTCGGTCGCGGGCAAAGCCCACGAGCCCGTCTTCACGGTAAAGGTGTCGCTCGATGGCGTCGGCGAAGCCGTAGCTTCGGCCCGCAACCGCAAAGAGGCCGAATTTATGGCCGCCGCCAAACTTCTTTCAAGCGGTTTTTCGGAAACAGAAAGGGATAACGATGATCGATGAAAAATCCGACATGTCGGGCCTCGGCCGCGAGATTCCGCCTACAGCGGTCAGTCTCTATTCCAATGATTCGGGGATGGATGATTTTCCCGTGCTGAAGGCGTTTCAGCAGTACATCGATTCCGAACAGGCGAAAGCGCGCAAGCGGGTGATTTCTCTTGGAATCTTCTTCATGATTCTCACAGGTGCGGTGATAGCCGTGTTCGTCGCTCTGCTGATCGGAATGTCGAACCGCAATCAGCAGCTCAACGACAGGATTCTCGAGTACGTGATGCGCGATCGCGAACGTCCGTCCGCCGCCGCGCCGGTCGTCGTCCAGCAGCCGGCGCAGGATAATTCGGCCTTGATGGCGCTTAACGCCAAACTCGAATCGATGGAACGCAAACTGGCGGAACGCAGAGTCGCGGAAGAAAGACGCGCGGTGGAAAAGGCCGCGGCCGACCGTTTGTCGGCGGAGCGTGCCGCGGCAGAGCGCGCCGCAGAGGAAAGGGCGCGCATCAAAGCGGCTGAAAAGGCCGCCGCCGAGAAGGCTGAACTTGAACGACGCCGCGATGAAGAGGCCCGAAAGGCGGCGGCGCTCATGGAAGAGCTCGAAACAATGCGTCTTAAAGCGCGTCTTGCCGCCGAGCGCGAGAAAATCCTTCAGGAAAAAGAGCGCCGGCGCGAAGCGGAACTCGAAGCGTACAGACGCAAGCATTATCCCGAACTGTACGAGAAAAAAGACGCCGGGAAAGGTTCTGCGCGCGAAAAGAGCCGCGAAGAGGATTCCCGCGACGTTCTTGATGACTCGAGCGCGATAAAATATTTCGACACCGACGACGGCGATGATGCGCCCGAGGCGGTGAATGTGAAAAAAACGAAAAAAACGCAGGAGAAAACCGCGAAGGACAAGCCGGCGGACAAAAAGTCCGTCCGAAGCGATAACGATCTTGAAGGGTGGTCCTTGCCGTAAATCGGGACGCCCGCGCGTTTCGCCGAATGATTCCGCGCGGATTTCAGGAGAAATACGTCATTGCCCGTTCTTTTTAAGGGCCGCCGCGAACGCGCCGTCGTGGCCGGTTTCGAACGGGAGCGATTCTCGCTTCTCAATCAGAGAGAACTCGCGGTGGCGCGCAAGAAAAGCGTCTATGCGTGCGTCGTTCTCCTCTGGTTCGTTGGAACATGTTGAATAAACCATCATGCCGCCCGGTTTGAGAAGCGCTGCCGCCTTTTCGAGGATTTCCGCCTGCAAAGATTCAAGCGCTTTGAGTTTTTCCTCGCTCCAGTTCCATCTCGCGTCGGGCTTGCGGCGGAGAACGCCCGTGTTCGAGCATGGCGCGTCCACGAGAATTTTGTCGAAGAGAAGCCCGCAGGGCTCGAGGCTGTCGAGGATCGCGACTTTTTGCGAAAGCCCCGTGCGTTTCAGGTTCTCGGCGAGTTTGCGGCGCCGTCGGGGGTTCACTTCGCAGGCGCTTACCTGAGCCCCGCGCCATACGAGCTGAATCGTCTTGCCTCCCGGCGCTGCACAGGCGTCAAGAATTTTCTCTCCTTCTTTTGCATTCATCAATCCGATTGCGAGACCTGTGGCCGGGTCCTGCACGATGAACGCTCCTTCGTTGAAGCCTTCCACATCGCTTACGCGTCTGCCGCGCTCGAGTTTTGTGAAATTGCCGTCGGGGTAGGCAAGGTAGGTTTCGGCCGGTTCGTTGTGCCAGAGCGCGAGTTTTTCGGCGTTTTCAGCGCCGAAACGCGCCGTCCACCGGCGATAGAGCGCGCCCGGCATGCTTTCTCTCTCTTCGATCGGAGAGGAGTCGATGAAGGATATGAATTCGTCTCTCTTTCTGATTATGTTTCGAAGGACGGCGTTCACGGTTTTTGCGACGGACGGGTTGGAGCATTCCTTGGCGGCTTCGACGGTCTCGTTGACGGCGGCGAAGTCCGGCACGTCGTCCATGTAAAGAATCTGCGCCGCTCCGATGTAGAGGAGCGCCTCCATTTCTCCTTTAGGCCACTTTTTGACGAGTTTTCTCAATACGGAACCGAGCGGGCGGAAACGCCTGATGGCGGTATAGACAAGGTCCTGCACAAACGCCCGGTCCGTTCCTTCCGGAAGGAGATTGGCGGGGTAGTCGCGCGTCGCGAGCCAGCGCGCGAAAATGAAGGCGGCCGTTCTTCTTGAGTTGTTCATGTCAGAATTTCAGACGCTCGGCGAGTTCTTTGAGTTTTGCCATGTCGCCCGGCTTGTTATCGAAGACAAGCGCGTCGCCGTTCTTGCGCGGCACGATATGAAAGTGAATGTGCTTCACGCTCTGGCCAGCGGCCTCGCCGTTGTTCTGCAGAATGTTGAATCCGTCGGCTCCGAGAACGTTTTTCACGCGGGAGGCTATTTTCTTCACCCTCGCGATGAGTTCGGCGAGAAGGGTGTCATCGGCGTCGAGAAGACATTCGCGGTGTTCTTTCGGTATCACGAGCACGTGGCCTTCGGAAAAAGGGTTGATGTCGAGATACGCGAGAAACGCATCGTCTTCATATACTTTGAACGAGGGGATTTCGCCGGCGGCGATTGCGCAGAATATGCAGTCGTTTTTCATGGCGCAAATTATACCACATATCTCGGGGAAAATGGGGTGCAACGGGTTCTTTGTGCAAAGTCGATGCGGTGGGGCGCTGGCGCGCCGCCACGAATTTGGAGAAGAGGGAAGAATCCCTGTTGACGCATTATGACAAAAAATGATATAATGTCACACTGTCACATCTAAACAGAGGAATTGACAATATGAAACTCAATAAACTTAGTGCTGCAGTTATGATCGCGACGATGTCGGCGGGTGCCGCTTTCGGCGCGGGCTTTGGTCTCTATGAAGCGTCTGCCCGCGGTAATGCGATGGGCGGAGGTTTCGTCGGCTCCACCGGTGATGCCACCGCCAACTACTACAACCCGGCCAACTTGACCGAGAGCACCAATATAACCTTCACCGTCGGTGCTTCGTTCATCAATCCGTTTTGTGATGTTACCGTGGACGGCAAGCGTCAGCAGAAGATGGATGCCGGCTGGTTCCCGCCGCCGCACGCGTATGTCGCAGCTCCGATCATGAAAGATCTTGTCTTCGGTTTCGGTACCTATTGCGAATACGGTCTCGGCACGAAGTACGACAATGATTGGGATATGAAATGGGATACGACGGAGACTACGATCGAGCAGTTCACGTTCAACCCCAATCTCGCCTACAAGATTACCGAAGACTGGTCGGTGGCGTTCGGTGCGCGCATGAGCTATATCACGTTCGAGAACTATAAAAGTCCTGATCTCGGCGCAGGCTTGGGTTTTCCGGGTATGTTTTTCGGACGCTCGCATCTTGAAGGCGATGATTTCAACTGCGGCTATATGCTTGCCACGTCCTACAAGGTTACGGACGATTTAGGTCTCGGTCTTGTTTACCGTTCACGCATCAATCATCGTATCGAAGGCGATTTTGAGCTGAACGGGCAAACGCCTCTCGGGTCCGTCAGAGGGGATGGTGATGCCAATGCGAAGCTTACGCTTCCATCTTCGCTCACGATGGGCGCTAACTACGAGTTCACGTCAAAACTTCGCGGCGGCGCGTCGCTCACCTGGACGGAGTGGAGCACGGTCAATCACATTGATTTCAATCTTCCCGATGTGAATACACCGCTCGGCAAAGATAATCATTCGTACGCGCAGGAACTCAACTGGCATGACGCCTGGCGTATCGGTTTCGGTTTCGAATACGATTTCACCGAAGCGTTCTGCGGCCGCATAGGCTACTTCTACGACTGGGATCCGTCGGCGGACGCGCACGGCACGACCATGCTTCCGCCCGGCGACCGTCACATCATCGGATTCGGTGCAGGATACAAAATTCTCGATAACCTCCGTCTCGACCTCGGCTACAACTTCATCATGATGGAGTCGGAAACGCGCATGGTCGAAGGCCACCGCTTCGAGTGCGACAATTCCTATTCGCACATCGCGTCGGTTTCCGTCAGTTATGCGTTCTGATCCGCTTCACGCGAAGCGAAACAAAAAGCCGGTTCCGAACGGAGTCGGTTTTTTGTTGGTACGCAGGACATGACACAACATCTGGAGCGTAAGTCTCCAATTTGAGATTGGTTGTCCGGGGTGGATTCGAACCACCTCGAAGGGTATCAAAAACCCCTATGCTGCCATTACATCACCGGACAATGGTGCGGACGCATTCGGCCCAGAAGCCGCGCTCTTTCATTTCAAGAGCGATTTCGCGTCCCTTGGCTTCGTTCGGGACGAGACCGAAGACAGTCGACCCGCTGCCGCTCATCATGACGCCTTCTGCGCCGGCTTGACGAAGCGCTTCAAGCGCTCCGGCTATTTCAGGGTGAAGACCGACGGCCGGAGCCTGCAGATCGTTCATCATCGCCGAAGCGATTGAGATAGTGTCACCCGATTGAAGAGCGGAGCGCATATTATACAATATCGAAGGCTCTTCTTGCAATCGCGAATCGCATTTAGAATAAACTTCTCCGGTGGAACAGAACACGCCGGGGTTGGAAAGGACAAGGTGAAACGGTTTCAGACGGGTGTTTTCGGGGAAAAGCGGAGTCACTTTTTCGCCTCGTCCTTCCATCAGTACGGTTCCGCCGAGGACAAGCGCGGGAACATCGCTGCCGACATCGGCCGCGACGGCCGCGAGCCGTTCGCGGCTCCAGCCGAGATGCCAGAGATCGTTCAGCGCGAGAAGGACGGCCGCCGCGTCCGCAGAGCCGCCGCCGAGGCCGCCGCCCACGGGAATGTGCTTGACAATTTTTATCGCAGCGCCTTTTTCGACGCGGGCGGCTGTCGCGAGCGTCCGGGCCGCTTTGACGGCGAGATCGTCGCGAAAGCCGCTGTCTGAAGAGAAACTGGATGATTCTTCAACCGTAACGGTGTCATACAGTGATATCTGCTGAACTACTGATTTAAGCGCGTGATACCCGTCTTCGCGCATTCCAAGAATCTCCAAGGTGAGATTTATTTTGGCGAAAGCTTTGCGTTCTACGGCTGTTTTCGAAAACATTGCGCTTTTAGGTCTCCTGATGTGTGCGCCGTATTATATCAAAAATGAACCTGCCGTGATTTAGCTTCGTTTAATTTGACGGATGTGGAATTCTGTTCCGCTCGAAAACAAAGGAAGATTCAGATGAAGAAGCAAAAAAAGCCTGGTTTTACTCTCATAGAACTCATTCTTGTGGTGGGAGTGCTGGCGATTCTGGCGGTCATCGCCGTCGGCAAATTCACCGACATGCGCAAGGAAGCCGCGAGAAAGGCGAATGTCGCTAACGTAAAAAACATAACGCGCACAATCAACACAGAAATCGCCAGAATCGACGGTAATACCTACGAAGGGATGTTCGACTACGCCGAAGCGCTTATCGATGTCGACGGGAAGGACGTGCCGAGAGGCGCGGAAGGTTCTTACAGGTGGGCGCCCGCCGCCGGATGGTATGATGGCGAGGGCGGAACCGTTCCGGGCATATACTGCGGCATCAAACGCACTGATGTCGTAGAGAATGCAAACGGCGTCACCACGGGCATAAAGGCAAATCTCGCCGACGCGCACGAAAACAACGTCGGTCTCGAGAGGTTTTCCTCGTCGCTCGGTCTTTACTATCTTCAGGAGAACGAAATAAAATCCCTGAAAGAAGCGGGTATAAGAATCGTTTCGTACCACAACTATTCGAACGCCCAGTCTAAGAATCTCGCCTGGTCGACTTCGATTTGGTATAGGGATTACGGCCTGCATTCCACGGGCGGCGGTCCCGGGCACAGACCCGATCTCAGCGCGTGTTATCCGGCCGTTCTTACTAACGGCATGGCCGTGGCCGTCATAAATCCCGCGATGCAGGAGTCGATATACCGCGATTTCGGCCTTGATTACGCGAGTACGGTCAATGTCGCTGGATTGAGCGAGACCGAACCCGAGACGTATTTCGAGAAGGGAATTTGTCAGAAGCTTCTTGTCTTCGGGCTCGGGCGCGATTGCAACGTGACAACGAAGTTTTTTGAAAACCATCCCCGTTGCATGACGCTGCCGAAGCGTTATTACCGCAATTATCTGCTCGTTTTTCAGATGAACGGCTCTCAGGGTAACAAGGGGACGAGTGTGAAATTCGTCGGCGTTCTGGATCCGGAGGGCAATACGGCCAAGGGCGCGCAATATGCGGCCGACTGGTCGTCGTGAGAATTCGGGGCGCTTTACTACCGATGAAACCGGCACGATCTACTATGAGGCGCGTCCCGCCGACGGCTTCATGCTGATCGTGAAATAGAGAAAACAACGCTATTGACTTTCGGAAACCGTTTTTGATATACTGTTACGCGTTGCCGTTAAAGAGGCAAGACCTGGCGAGGTAGCTCAGTCGGTAGAGCAAAGGACTCATAAGCCTTGGGTCGAGGGTTCGAGCCCCTCCTTCGCCACCAATTTTCCCCTAAACCCGAATGGAACAGCCACGCAGAAAAAGAGCAGCGTTGACGGGCGGCATAGCCTGCGGCAAATCGCAGGTTGCGCGTTTTCTCAACGAATCAGGCATCGAGACGATCGATGCGGATGATATCGTTCATGAACTCGTGCCGGAAGAAGAGCGTCGCCGTCTCGCGAAAACGGTTTTCGCCGACCCTGCCGCGCGCAAAGCGCTCGAAGCGAGGCTTCATCCGCTCGTCAAAGCGAAAATCGAGGAGTTTCTCTCGACCGGCGGCGAGGCGCCTCGCGTAGCCGTCGTGCCGCTTCTTTTCGAGGTCGGGTGGGGCGCGGATTTCGATTTCATCGCGGCCGTCGTCTCGCCGCGCGCGATGCAGATTTCGCGTATGTGCACGAACCGCGGCTATTCCAGCGAAGAAGCCGAGGCGCGTATCGCCGCGCAGATGCCGACGGAAGAAAAAGCCGCGCGCGCGGATTATGTGATCGAGAATGATTCTTCGCTCAAAGATCTGAAGGAAAAGACGGCGGCGCTCGCCGCGCGTCTCGAAGAAATGTTTTAAGGAGACAAGAAAATGGCAGAAGAATTCGACGTGTTCGCCGGCGCGATGGGCGCAGGCAAGTCCCAGATGCAGCCCAAGACCTCTCAGCCGCCGCAGGCGCAGCAGAGAAACAAGAAGCAGTTCCATAAGAACTTCCAGCATCGCCAGCCGCAGAAGAACAATTCGCCGCTCAGGGGGGCGAACGGAGAGGAATCGGTCAATCCGCTTCTCAACGCCCCGCTTCCCACCGAGCAGCGCGCCGAAGAGAGCGCCCAGCCGCAGGCGAAACAGAACCGCAATCCCGAGCTGTGCGAATACCGCCTCGCCGACATCCAGACGTGGGACGCGCCGCAGATCGTCGAAAAGATGATGCCGGGCGCCGACCCCGAAGAACTCGGCTCTTACCGCAAGCACGAACTCATTTTCGCCGCGATACGCTCCTATCTCTCAAAGGGCGGGGCGGTTCTCGCTTCGGGCTGCCTTGAGATCGTGCGCGAGGGGCACGGGTTTCTGCGCTCTGCCAAAAACAACTTTCTCGCGTGCCCGGAAGACGTTTTCGTCACGCAGCAGCAGATACGCCGCCATGCGCTGAGAACGGGCGACGTCATAGAGGGTCCGATCCGCGACCCCCGCGACCGGGACCGCTTTTTCTGTCTCGGCAACGTCAACACCGTAAACGGCAAGGAGCCTTCGGTCGCGGCGCGCGTCGTCCATTTCGAGAACCTCACCGCTACGTTCCCGACGCGCCGCATCATTCTCGAGACGACGGAGAAGGAGTATTCCACGCGCGTGATCGACCTTTTCTCGCCGATCGGTTTCGGCCAGCGAGGTCTCATTATCGCGCCTCCTCGCGTCGGCAAGACGGTGCTCCTGCAGAAGATGGCCAACGCGATTTCGGCGAACCATCCCGAAGCGATGCTGATCATACTTCTGATCGACGAGCGTCCCGAAGAAGTGACCGACATGCAGCGCAACACGAAGGCTATGGTTCTTTCGTCGACGTTCGACGAAGAACCGCAGCACCACGTCAACGTCACCGAGATGGTGCTCGAAATGTCGAAGCGCCAGGTCGAGAACGGTCGTGATGTGATCATCCTCATGGATTCCATCACCCGCATGGCACGCGCCTACAACACCGTCCAGCCCCATTCCGGCAAGATTCTCACGGGCGGCGTGGACGCGCTCGCGATGCACAGGCCCAAGCGCTTTTTCGGCGCGGCGCGCAATATCGAGGGCGCGGGTTCGCTCACGATCATCGCCACGGGCCTCGTCGACACGGGCTCGAGGATGGACGAGGTTATTTTCGAGGAGTTCAAGGGCACCGGCAACATGGAGATCGTTCTCGACCGTTCTCTCGCCGACAAGCGCATCTTTCCCGCGATCGACATCGAGAAGTCCGGCACGCGCAAGGAGGATCTCCTCCTTGACCCGCTCGAACTCGAAAAGACATGGGGGCTGCGCCGGATTCTTGCGCCCGCAGGCAGTGAGTCGGCCATGAAGTCGGTTCTCAATTCGCTCAAAAAGACGAAGTCGAACCCGGAATTTCTCCTCGCGCTCGACCTGAAGAACGTCTGACGCAAGCGCACATTACAGGTTAAATTTGGTAAAATATACGTTCAGTCAAGGAATCAACCAATGAGCATGAAGAATCTCACCGCGGATCGCCTCCGCGAAATGTATCTCAAGTTTTTCGAATCGAAGGGGCATAAAATCATCCCCGGCGCTTCGGTCATACCCGAAAACGACCCGACAGTCCTCTTCACCACGGCCGGTATGCACCCGCTCGTCCCGTATCTGATGGGCGCTATGGAGCACCCCGCCGGGACGCGCCTTACAGATGTGCAGAAGTGCGTGCGTACGGGCGATATCGACGCGGTGGGCGACTCGGCGCATCTTACGTTCTTCGAAATGCTCGGCAACTGGTCGCTCAACGATTATTTCAAGAAAGAGGCGATCTCGTGGAGTTTTGAATTTCTGACGAAGCATCTCGGTTTTTCGCCGGATCAGCTTTCCGTATCCGTATTCAAGGGCGAAGGCGTCGAGGGCGAGAGCGGTTATATCCCCGCCGACGAGGAGGCTGTCGAGATCTGGAAGTCTCTCGGTATTCCCGACGAGCGCATCTACCGCCTCCCGCGCGAAGACAACTGGTGGGGGCCCGCCGGCACGACGGGGCCCTGCGGTCCCGATACCGAAATGTTCATCGACACCGGCAAGGAGAAGTGCGGTCCCGACTGTCGTCCCGGCTGCCACTGCGGGAAGTTCATCGAAATCTGGAACGATGTTTTCATGCAGTACAACAAGAACGCCGAAGGCGCGTTCGAGCCTCTCGGCCGTCACAATGTCGATACGGGTATGGGCGTCGAGCGCACGATCTGCATGATGTCGGGCGCCGCGACGGTTTACGACACCGAAATTTTCGCGCCCATCATGGCGAAGATCGACGAGCTCTCGAGCGCAACGCCCGAAGACGCCGAGCTCGCGCTCAAGTCGCGCCGCATCATCGCCGATCACATGCGCACGGCGACGTTCATTCTCTGCGACCCGAAGGGCGGCGTCAAGCCCGGCAACGTCGGCGCCAATTATGTTCTCAGGCGCCTTATCCGCCGTGCCGTGCGCTACAGCCGTTTTCTCGGCATCGCGCCCGGTTTCACGGTCAAGCTCGCCGAGACGATCTGCGAGAAGTATAAACACGTCTATCCTGAGCTCGCCGAGAATCTCGCGACATGCAAGGCCGATCTCGAAGCAGAGGAGAACCGCTTCAATCAGACGCTCGACAAAGGCGAGGCGATGTTCAACAAGGTCGCCGAGCAGCTCAAGGCCCATGGTCAGACCCAGATCAGCGGTAAGACGGCATTCAAGCTTTACGATACTTTCGGCTTCCCGTTTGAGATGACGCTCGAGATGGCCGACAAGGCGGGGCTCGTCGTCGATAAGGAAGGCTTTGATGAGGCGAACCGCAAGCATCAGGAGCTTTCGCGCACGACGTCGGCGGGCTCGTTCAAGGCCGGTCTTCAGGACAACAGCGAAGTCGTCACGCGCATGCACACGGCGACGCACCTTCTTCACGCGGCGCTTCACGAGGTTCTCGGCCCCTCCGCGAACCAGAAGGGCTCCAACATCACCGCCGAGCGTCTTCGCTTCGATTTCACCTGGCCCGAACCCATGACCGCCGAACAGAAGGACGCCGTCGAGAAGCTCGTCAACGGGTGGATCGAAAAGGGCATCGACGTCTCGAAGAAGACGACCACCGTCGAAGCCGCGAAGGCGGAAGGCGCGATGGCACTCTTCGGCGCGAAGTACGGCGATGAAGTCACTCTCTACTCGATCGGTGATTTCTCGAAGGAAATCTGCTGCGGCCCGCACGTCGCCAACACGAAGGAACTCGGCTCGTTCAAGATCAAGAAGGAGCAGAGCTCGTCCGCCGGAGTAAGGCGCATCAAGGCCGTCATCGGCAATATGTAAAACTCCATTTCAAAACCACAAGCGAGGAAATGAAAATGTTCAAGAAAACGTCAGCAGTCATCGCAGCGGTCCTGACGGCCGCGGCGTCCGCCCAGACCGTAGTCGACGTTACTGGCGTCGGAGCCGAGAAGACCTCCGTCTCCATCAATGTCGCCGACGCCGCGTACGCGAAGTGTCTTCAGAAGAATCTTCAGATATCCGGGCTCTTCAACGTCAAGAAAGACGGCTCCGTCAAGGTGACGGGCGCTTCCGGTTCCGTCACGGCCGTGGGCAAGGGCAAGTCGCTTACGGCCGTCGACACGTTCGCCGACGAGAAGTCGGCGAGAATGGCCGCGCGAAAATTCGCCGACGCGATGTGCGAAGCCTACGGCGGTCAGAAGGGCTTTGCACTGGACAAGGTGATTTTCCTCAACCGCGGCAAGGCTCCGAAGGGCGGCACGATGGTTCCCGGTGAGCTTTGTGTCGCGTATCCCGACGGGTATGACATCCGTCAGCTTACGTCGGACAGGACGGCTGCCGTGTTTCCGCGCTGGAAGAAGGACGGCAACTCGATCTACTACATCGGTTATCTGCGCGGCGCTCCGCAGATATGGGAGATGGATCTCGCCAGCGGCAAGCGCAACGTGAAGTGGAGTTTCAAGGGTTCGCCGACCGGCATCGCCGTCGCTCCCGACGCTCGCCGCGTCGCCGCAATTCTTTCGTTTCAGGGCAATCCCGAACTTTACGTCCTCGACGGCGATCGCTACATCCGTCTTACGAACACGCCCAACGTCAGCGAGGGGCAGCCGACCTGGAGCCCCGACGGCACGAAGATCGCTTACGTCTCCGACGCGTCGCGCCGTCCGCAGATCTACGTCGTCGACATCGCCACGAAAAAGAGCCGCCGCCTCACCTCCAAGGGCCGCGAGAATCTCGATCCCGACTGGGGCGTCGACGGGCGCATCACTTACATCACGAAGCGGGGCGGTTCGCAGATCGCCGTTATGGACGCGCAGGGCGATTCGACCTCGAAAGTCCTGACGACCGAAGGAACGTGGGAGCATCCCTCCTGGTCGCGCAACGGCCGCCACATCGTCGCCGACCGCGACGGAGCGCTCTTCATCGTCGATACGATGGAAGGCGGAGACAAGCCGCGCCGCATGTTCTACGCCGACGGCAACTGGATCAGTCCCTCATGGAGCAAGTGAGATGGGCGGGGCTAAAATCGACGTGGGATACGTCGCGGAGCTCGCGAGGCTCGAACTGACAGATGAGGAGATGGCGGTCTTTCAGCCGCAGCTCGAAAACATTGTCAAATACGTCGAGAAGATATCCGCCGTCGATATCGAAGGCGTGGAGCCGATGATCAACGGGCACAGGGTCGTCAACCGTTTCAGGGAAGACGTCGTCGGTGAGAGCATGCCGTGCGAAGATGCCCTCGGGAACGCTCCCAAGCGCGTCGGCGACGAATTTCTTCTGCCCAAAATCGTCGAAGGAGCCGAATCATGAGCGAACTTCACAAGCTCGGCATAAAAGAGGCCGCCGAGGGTCTCGCGAAAGGCGATTTCACGTCAGTCGACATCGTTGAATCTCTCGTCCGTCGCTATGAGGAGAAGAACGCCGAAATCGGAGCGTATCTCACGTTCGATGCAGAAGGCGCGATGGAGCTCGCCCGCGCGAATCCGAAGTCGGTGCCGATCGCGATCAAAGATCTCATAAACGTGAAGGGTCAGCCCTGCACGTGCGCTTCGAAAATTCTGAAAGGATACGTATCTCCCTACGACGCGACCGTCATAACCAATCTGAAGGCGAACGGTTTCATCCCTGCCGGACGCGTCAACATGGACGAATTTGCGATGGGCTCTTCGACCGAGAACTCCGCGCTCGGAGTCACGCGCAATCCGTATGATCTCTCGCGCGTTCCCGGCGGCAGTTCGGGCGGCAGCGCGGCGGCGGTCGGCGCGGATATGTGCATCGCGGCGCTCGGTACCGATACGGGCGGGTCGATCCGTCAGCCGGCGAGTTTCTGCAACTGCGTCGGAGTGAAGCCGAGTTACGGGCGCGTCAGCCGCTACGGCGTCACGGCGTTCGCCTCGTCTCTCGATCAGGTGGGGCCCATGACGAAATCGGTCGACGACGCGGCGATTCTTCTCAAAGCGCTCGCCGGCGCAGACAGGATGGACGGCACGACATCTCTCGAGGAGGTCCCCGATTATCCGTCGCTTATCGAAGGCGCTTCGATGAAGGGCGTCAGGCTCGGTATCGCGAAGGAATATCTCGAAGTATCCGGCATGGATGCGCAGGTTAAGCGCATCACCGAAGAGGCGATCGCGAAATGCAGCGCGGCCGGCGCCGAACTGGTCGAAGTATCTCTGCCGCACACCGAATACGCGATGGCGGTCTACTACATCATCGCGCCTGCCGAAGCGAGCGCCAACCTCGCGCGTTTCGACGGCGTCAGATACGGTCATCGCTCCGAACTGGCCAAAGACGTTTTTTCCCTTTACGTCAAAAGCCGTGCGGAGGGCTTCGGCCCCGAGGTCAAGCGCCGCATCATCATGGGCACGTACGTTCTTTCGTCGGGCTACTACGACGCGTACTTCGGCCGCGCCCAGAAGGTGCGAACGCTCATCAGACGCGATTTCGACGAGGTTTTCAAGAAGGTCGACGCTCTCATAACGCCTTGCGCTCCGACGCCGGCGTTCAAGATCGGAGAGCTGCAGGATCCTCTGACGATGTATTTGAACGACCTTTTCACGATACCTTCGGCGCTTGCGGGCGTATGCGCTTCTTCGGTGCCGGCCGGCTTCACGGCGAGCGGACTCCCCGTGGGCGTTCAGTTCATTTCCGGGGCATTCCGCGAGGATAAGCTGCTCAAGATTTCCAAGGCGTTCGAAACCATCTCAAAGTGATTCTTGCATCGATGCCGATCGCCGCCCGCGTGCGTCTGCCTCGTTTGAGGCTTGTCGTGCGCCCGGCTCGGACGTGATGGCGTGTTATCCGATCGCATCGCCTTCGAATCGCGGCGCTGTGGGGCGATTAAAGGCTCAAAGCCCGGTTTTTTTGCGTTTGTGCCACAAATCCGGCCGTAAATTTGGTAAAATATAAGGAAATTTCCAAACATCAGGAGAAATCACGAAATGAAGACAAAACTCAAGGATTTGGGCAAGTGCAAAGTCGAACTTACGGTTGAAATAGACGCTGATGAAGCGAAGGCTGTCGTGAAAGACGTGGAGAAGGTTTTTCTTCGCGAGGCGAAGTTGCCGGGGTTCCGTCCCGGCAAGGTGCCGATCGAACTTATTCGCAAGGAGTTCGCCGATTCCCTCAAGCAGGAGACCGAGCGCTCGATGTTCCAGAAGAACTATGCCGAAGCCGTCAAGGCCGAGAGCGTCGAAGAAGTCGCCCTCGTAAACGTCAAGGATGTCTCCTGCACCGTTGAAGGCGGTTCGTTCACGGCTGAGATCGACGTCAAGCCGAAGTTCAAACTCCCCACCTACAAAGGACTCAAGGTTTCGTCGAAGGATACGACCGTCAAGGACGGCGAAGTCGAAGAGACCGTCAACCGCATGCGCAATGCCTACGCCAGAACGGTCGACGCGACGGCCGACGATGTCGCCGCCGAAGGGGATTTCGTCCAGATCGATTATTCCGGCACGATCAAGGGTAAGCCGATTCTCGAAATCAACGCCGATGCGAAGTTCGTCGCCGAAGGCAAGGGCTACTGGACGCAGATTGAAGAAGGGCGCTTCCTGCCCGAGATTCTCGACGCGCTCAAGGGCATGAAGGCCGGAGAGACGAAGGAGGGTGTCAATGCCAAGTTCGACAAGGAGAGCGCTCCCGAAGGTCTCAAGGGGGAAAAGGCCGATTATGTCGTGACGCTCAAGGCCCTTCGCAAGCGCATTCCCGCGACCGACGAGGAACTCGTGGAAAAAACGAAATCGGAGTCGTTTGAGAAGTATGTCGCGGGCATCCGCGAGAACATGGAGAAGTTTGCCGTCGAGCAGGAGGCCCGCCGCCGCGAAGAAGAGGCGATAGAGCTGCTTCTGAAGAAGGTCGATTTCGATGTGCCGGAGACGCTCGTCGAGCGCGAGAAGAATAATTCCCTTATGGAATTCGCGCAGCAGGCGCAGTACGCCGGTCTCGACGCCGAGTATCTCAAGAACAACCGCGACAAGATCATGAAGGACGCCGAAGAGGCTGCCGTAAAACGCATCCGCCTTTGGTACATCCTTCAGGCGATCGCCGCCGAAGAAAAGATCGAGGCCTCCGACGAAGAACTCGGAAAGAAGGCGATCGAATTCGTTCTCGCCAACGCGAAGGGCTGAACGCGATGGAAAAGTCATACATGATACCTTATGTCGTCGAGCAGACCGGCAAGGGCGAGCGCACGTACGACATCTACTCCCGGCTTCTTCTCGACCGCATCGTCTTCATCTCCGGCGAAGTGAACGATGATATGGCCAACGCGGTCTGCGCGCAGCTTCTGTTCCTGCAGTCGCAGGATCCGAAGAAGGAGATTTCGGTGTACGTCAATTCTCCGGGCGGCAGCGTGACCGCCGGTCTCGCGATTTACGACACGATGCAGTTTGTGAAGTGCCCTATCGCGACGTACTGCCTCGGACAGGCCGCGTCCATGGGCGCGGTGCTGCTCACGGCGGGCGCCAAGGGGCGGCGTTTCGCTCTCCCCAACGCGCGTATCATGATACATCAGCCGTGGGGCGGTGCGGAAGGCAAGGCGAGCGACATAGAGATCACCGCGCGTGAAATTCTCAGACTCAAAGAAAAACTCAACGAGATACTTTCCAAGCACTCCGGCAAGAAGATGGAAGATGTCGTCAAAGATACCGACCGCGACCATTTCATGAGCGCCGAAGAGGCGAAGAAATGGGGGCTTATCGACGAAGTCATCGCCTGAAGATGAAGAAAAAACGCAGCAACTACGTCTGTTCCTTCTGTGGCCGCAGCGACGGCGAAGTGACGGTGATTCCCGCTCCGGACGGCGCGGCGATATGCGTCGATTGCGTCCGAAAAGCCAATGAAATCGTCTCCTCCCATCTCACGAGCGCCAACCGCGGGAAGAGCGTCAAGCCGTTGCCTCCCACTCCGGCGCCCAAGGAGATAAAGGCGTTCCTCGATCAGCACGTCATCGGTCACGATGAAGTGAAGAAGGTTCTTTCCGTCGCGGTGCACAACCACTATCGCCGTCTCGAGGCGGCGGAAAGTCCGAAGACGAAGGATGAGTTTTCCGACGTCGAAATCGAAAAGTCGAACATCCTTCTCATCGGCCCGACGGGGACGGGCAAGACGCTCCTTGCGAAAACGCTCGCCAAGATGCTTGGCGTTCCTTTCGCGATAGGCGACGCGACCGTACTCACGCAGGCCGGGTATGTCGGCGAAGACGTCGAAAATCTCGTCAGGTATCTTCTGCAGAACGCCGACGGAGACGTGGAACTCGCGAAGCGCGGCATAATCTACGTCGACGAAATAGACAAGATCGCCTCCAAAACGGACAATGTGTCGATTACGCGCGACGTTTCGGGCGAAGGCGTGCAGCAGTCGCTTCTCAAGATAGTCGAAGGCACCGTCTGCAGGATTCCTCCGAAGGGCGGTCGCAAACATCCCGATCAGGAGTATATCGAAGTCGACACGTCGAACATACTCTTCATCTGCGGCGGAGCGTTCGTCGGGCTCGATAAGATCGTCGCTTCGCGCAGCGGCAGGAAGGCCATCGGCTTTTCTTCCGAAGAGGCGGCGGGGCAGGCGGGCGAAGATGCTGGCGCGCTCGACGTAAGGCCGGAGGACCTCGTCAAATTCGGTCTCATCCCGGAATTCACGGGCAGACTGCCCGTCATAACGACGATGAAGGAGCTTACCGAAGACGATCTCGTCAAGGTTCTCGTCGAGCCGAAAAATTCTCTTGTCAAACAGTATAAAAAACTTCTCGCGATGGACGGGGTCGAACTCGAAT
Organism: Kiritimatiellia bacterium; assembly: GCA_045537795.1. GTDB lineage: Bacteria > Verrucomicrobiota > Kiritimatiellia > RFP12 > UBA1067 > UBA1067. Next base: position 26,699 of record JAZSQE010000046.1, read on the forward strand.
TCGATCACGACGCGCTCGGAGAACTCGCCAAGGCCGCTCTCTCCAGAAAGACGGGCGCGCGAGGCCTCAGAGCCGAGATGGAGCGTCTCATGACGGATATCATGTACGAAGCGCCCGGCAATGCGAAGATGAAAAAGGTTGTTGTCACGGCGAAGATGATCCGTGAAAAACTCGCAGAGTGAGGTTCTTGCAAATGATGCTGACGCTTCTCAAATCCAAACTCCACCGCATCAAGGTGACCGAAGCCGATCTCGATTACGAAGGTTCGCTGACGCTCGATCCCGACTACATGGAGGCCGTCGGGCTCCGCCAGTGGGAGAAGATCCTCTGCGCCGACGTCGATAACGGCAACCGCTTCGAGACGTACGCGATCGCCGGCAAGCGCGGCAGCGGCGTGTGCTGTCTCAACGGCGCGGCCGCCCATAAAGGCAAGGTCGGCGACAGGCTCATCGTAATGGCGTTCGGTTCGTTCAGCGAAGAAGAGGCCGCGGCCCACGAGCCATCGGTAAAACATTTTTGACAAATCGCCGTTTTCAAGAAGGAAACCAAGTATATGAAAAAGTACAAAGTAGGTTTGGTCGGTGTCGGCGCCGTCGGCACGGAAATGATCAAGGTTCTCAAAGAGCGGAACTTTCCGCTCGACGGTCAGGTTCAGGTTTTCGCCAGCCGCGAACGCGACGAGGTGATTCTGGGCGAGACGTATCACGTCCTCCCCGCGACGCCGACGAGCTTCGAAGGTCTCGATATCGTTCTCTTCGCCGGCAAGACCGACGTTGCCATCCAGCTCAAGGACGCGGTCGTCAAAGCGGGTGCCAAGATGATCGACAATTCCCGCGCGTTCCGTCAGGATCCCGAAGTTCCGCTCGTCGTCCCGCAGGTCAACGCCGAGGATCTCGACTGGAACAAGGGCGTCATCGCCAACCCCAACTGCACGACGGCGATCATGCTCGAGGCCGTCGCGCCTCTCCACAAGGCGAAAAAGGTCAAACGCATTGTCGCGGCGACCTATCAGGCCGCTTCGGGTGCGGGTGCGCCCGGGCTCGCGGAACTCGAGGAGCAGATGAAGGATTACGTCGCGGGCAAGGAACTTACGGTCAAGGCGTTCCAACATCAGCTCACGTACAATCTCATCCCCCATATCGACAAATTCGACGAGACGAACTGGTATACCCTCGAAGAGCTCAAGATGCTCAACGAATCGCGCAAGATGCTCCACGCGCCCGAGCTCAAGCTCTCCTGCACGTGTGTGCGCGTGCCGATCGCGAGAGCCCATTCCGAGGCGCTCAATATCGAATTCGAAGAAGACATCACGCCCGAAGAGGCCCGTGCGATCCTCGAGGCCGCCGAGGGCGTCAAACTCGTCGACGATCCTCTGAACGGCGGTTATCCGATGCCTCTTGACGCGACGGCCAAGTACGATGTTCTCGTGGGGCGCATCCGTCAGGACATCTCGCGCGACGACAAGAAGGGGCTCGACATCTTCGTTTCGGGCGACCAGCTCCTTCGCGGCGCGGCGCTCAACGCCGTCGAAATCGCCGAGCACCTCATCAAGCGCGGTCTCGTCTGATGTATCTCAAGCAGTTAGACGTAACGGGATTCAAGAGCTTCGCCGACAGGACGAAGCTCACCTTCGACCCCGGGCTAATAGCGATTGTCGGGCCCAACGGCTGCGGAAAATCGAACGTCTCGGACGCGATACGCTGGGTTCTCGGCGAACAGCGTCCGACGGCGCTCAGATGCTCAAAGCTCGCAGACGTCGTTTTCAACGGCACCGACACGCGAAAGCCTCTCGGGCTCGCGGAGGTCTCCATCACGTTCGCCGACTGCGAAAAAGAACTGGGGACGGACTACAACGAGGTCACGATAACCCGCCGCGTCTACAGGGACGGAACGGGCGAATATTTCATCAACAAGCAGTCCAGCCGTCTGAAGGACGTGCAGCGGCTTTTCATGAACACGGGTATCGGCACGAGTTCGTATTCCGTGATGGCGCAGGGGCAGATCGACGCGATTCTTTCGTCGAAGCCCGAAGACCGCCGCGGCATCTTCGAGGAAGCCGCGGGCATCATGAAGTTCAAGGCCGACAGGAAGGACGCGCTCAGGAAAATCGATCAGACGGAGCAGAACCTTCTCAGAGAGGCCGATGTCCTCAGGGAAATGAAGCGTCAGATCGGCTCTTTGCAGCGTCAGGTCGGCAAGGCCCAGAAATACAAGGAACTGCGTGACAAACTGCGCGATCTCGACATTTACGTCTCGAAGCAGAAAATCCACTCTTTCGATCTCGAGCTCGAGCAGAACGCGGCGAACAGGTTTGAAATAGAAAAGGCGATCGCCGAAGCGCAGGAGATCGTAGGCGAGGCGGAGTCCACGGCGCAGAGGCTTCACGGCGAGATCCATGAGCTCGAAGAGCGTCTTCAGTCGCTCGCCTCGCAGCAGGCCGCCGCCGAGGGCGAATATCGACGCGCTCACGAAGTGATCGGCGTCAACGCCGCCCGCATAGAGGAGTACAAGGCTTTCGCCGAACGAGACCGGCGTGAGATCGCCGAGACGCGGCGGCTTCTTGAAGAGGTGAAGATGCAGTCCGAAAGCCTCGGGCAGAAGACGAAGCTGCTAACCGATTCTCTCGAAGCGGCCAAGACGACGCTCGCCGAAGCGGAAGAGATATTCTCCGCCGGACAGCGCAGGATAGATGAACTGCGCGTCAGTGTTCAGAGCGCCCGCGCCGAATCGGTCCAGTGCGACCGTGAGGCGGCCGAAAAGCGCGAAGAACTGATGAAGCTCAGAATCAGGCACGAGCAGGCCGTCATCGACGAAGAAGAGAGCGTCACGGCGGCGATAGCCGCCGCGGGCGAAGGAGGAAAGCGCTTTCTCGACTGTATCGCCGTCGACGGTTCCTGCCGCGAATCGGCCGAGGCGGCGCTCGGGGGGCTGTATGTCGCGACCGGCGCGCCTTCGATCAAAGCGTCGTTTTCGGTAAACGGCGCTTCTCTCGAGCTGCGCGTTCCGAAAAGTTCTTTCGAGGCCGGCACTCAGAACGCCGATCTCGTCGTGCAGCTTGAGACGCTCGCGCGCGAAGTCGAGGAGAAGAATTCGCGCCGTGAAGAACTCGCCGCGATGATCGCCTCCGGGACGGAGGAACTTCAGAGACTTGAAATCGCGAACGTGGAAGAAAGCCAGCGCCTTACCGAGCGGCGTATCGCCGCGAGCCAGCTCGAGCAGGAGCTTTCGTTCGTCGGTCAGCAGAACGAGCAGGCGCTCGTGCGTCGCGAAGAGCTTGAGCGCGCCGTGGAATCGCGCGAAGAGGGAATACGCGGCTATGAAGAGTCGATGTCGCGTCTTACCGACGAGTCGGGCGAACTTCTCTCGCAGCTCGACGAACTCAAGGAAAAGGCGGCGTCGTTCAACATCGCGATCGACGACGAGCGGGTGAAGCGAGCGGGTATGATGGAGCGCATCGCCGCCGCCGATAGGGCCGTCGCGGAGAAGCGCGCCGGTCTCGATCAGGCGAGAGATTTCCGCTCTAAGCTCGACGTTCAGGCGGCAGAGGCGACGATGCGCCGTCAGAACGTATACGACCATCTTCAGGACGAATACGGGCTTTTCGCCGACGCGGTCATGCGCGAGGCCGACCCTAAATGGAAGAACGGCGTAGTGCCGCCGATGGATGAACTGGAAGGCACGGTCGCTCGTCTTCAGGCCGAAATCGCCGCGCTCGGCCCGGTAAACATGGTGGCGATCGACGAGTGCCGCGAACTTGAGGAGCGCTACGCGCGCGAGAAAGCGCAAGAGGAGGATCTTCTCGCCGCCAAGGCCCAGCTCGTCGAACTCATCAACAATCTGAACCTCACTTCGGGTGACATGTTCAAGGCCACGTTCGAACAGGCGAACCGCAATTTTCAGACGATGTTCACGAAACTGTTCGGCGGCGGAGAGGCGCGTCTTGTCCTTCTTGAGAACGACGACGACCCTCTCGAGTGCGGCATCGACATTATCGCCCGTCCTCCCGGCAAGCGTCCGCAGTCGGTTACGCTCCTTTCGGGCGGCGAAAGAACGATGACGGCCGTCGCGCTTCTCTTCTCGATCTTCATGATCAAGCCCGCTCCTTTCTGCATGCTCGACGAACTCGACGCGGCTCTCGACGACGCCAATATCGGCCGCTTCGTCGAACAGCTCAAGGAGTTTCTCGCGCAATCGCAGTTCCTTATAATCACGCACAATCAGCACACCATCGCGGGCAGTGATCTCGTTTATGGCGTCAGTCAGCAGGAGAAGGGCGTCTCCCGCGTCATTTCGATGAAGCTCAGCGATCTTGGCGTCAAGGCGAAGAAGTGACGTTTTTCATACACACCTACGGCTGTCAGATGAATGTGCGCGATTCGCAGGCGCTCGAGGCGTTGCTCGTGCGCGCGGGGCACGTCAAGGCCGAAAGCGAAGACGACGCGCAGCTTGTTCTGATCAACAGCTGCACCGTCAGGCAGAAGGCCGAAGAAAAGGCCATCGGCAAAGCGGGGAACATGATCGCCGCGGGGAAGCGCGTCGGGATGTGCGGGTGTGTCGTGAAGCGCACGGGAAAGGATATTTTCAGGCGCCTGCCCAAACTCGATTTCGCCGTGGGGCCCAGAATGTTCTGGCGCGTGCCGTCGCTTCTCGAAGGCGACCCCGATAATTCGCGCGGAATGCTTCTCGAAGGCGGAGACGAAATACCGCAGGGGCTCGACGCCCATCCCGATATTTCTCGGGGAGGCACCTTCGCATCCGTCCAGAGTTACGTGACGGTGATGGTGGGCTGCAACAATCGCTGCAGCTACTGCATCGTGCCCGACGTGAGGGGAAATGAATATTTCAGACCGGCGGACGAAGTCGTGCGGGAGGTGAAATGTCTCGCCGATCGCGGCGTCAAGGAAGTGTGTCTTCTTGGGCAGAGCGTGTTAAGATATCCCGGCTTTCCGTCGCTTTTGAGGCGCCTGCAGGAGATTGACGGTCTCGAGCGCATCCGTTTCACGAGCGCTCATCCGAAAGGCTGCACCGATGAGCTGATCGCCGTCTGGCGCGACTGCCCTAAAGTCTGCCGACACATACATCTGCCGGTGCAGTCGGGGAGCGAACGCATTTTGAAGGAGATGGGACGGCGCTACACGCGCACGGAATATCTCGAAGCTGTCGCGAAGTTGCGCGCGTTCGATCCGGAATTCGCGGTCACGACCGACGTCATCGTCGGTTACCCCGGAGAAAGCGAGGCGGATTTCGAGGATACGCGCTCGATTATGGAAGAAGCCGGGTTCGACAATGCCTTCATTTTCAAATACTCTCCGCGCCCCGGGACGCGCTCGGCGCTTCTCGAGGACGATGTCCCGACAGAAGAGAAGGAGCGGCGCGATCAGGTGCTTTTGGCAGATCAGCAAGTGCGCGGGCAGAAGCGCAACGACAGACTGGTCGGGACCGTCCGGCGCGTCATGATGGAGGGGCCTTCGAAGCGCAACAAAGAGCGCTGGTCGGGCCGCGACGGCGGCAATCGCATCGTGGTGTGGGACCGCACGGGCGACGAGAAAATCGGCGAGCTTGTAGATCTTAAGATCACGGCCGCCCATCCGCAGATTCTCATCGCATGATAATGTCGTAAAAGAAAGGATGTCGTATGAAAAAACGTTTTTTTCGACCTCTTTGCTTTTTTGCCGCCGCAGCGGGTGTTTGTTCCGTAGCATGGGCGAACGATCCGCTTCAATCGGTGTTGCCGATCTCTTTCGGGCTCGATAAGGACCGCGAACTGCAAGTTGAAACCGGGGGTGTTCAGGTTTTCAAGTACTTTGATCTGCGGCTGACGAGATAAAATCATTTGCGCGGCGCTATGCATGAATGCGTATTGCAAGCGGATGGCGGAGATGATATAATAGAATAAATTTTGAAACAAAAAAATGGAGAACTGACACTATGATGGGTTACTTGATGGATGGCGGATGGATGATGATTCCGCTGCTCGTTTGTTCGATCGCGATGGTGGCTGTCATCATCGATCGCGTGCGCGCTTTCCGCGCGGCGGCGAAACTCGATCCCGCAGCACTCAGACGGGAGGTTTGCGAGAAGACCGCGGCGGGCGATCTCGACGGCGCAGGCGCTGCGTGCGAAGCCTCCGAAGGTCCAGTGGCCGCCGTTCTTCTCACGGGTGTCGAGAAACTGAAACTCATGCGCGCCAAAGGCAAGGGCGAGGTCGAAATCGAAGCCGGCGTCACCAAGGCGATGGAAGACTACGCGCCCAAGGCGATGAACTGCCTCGAGCAGCGCATGGGGTCGATGGTTCTCATAGCTTCGATTTCGCCGCTCATCGGAATGTGCGGTACGGTTACGGGCATGATCAACTCGTTCAGCGTCATGGCCGAAGCCGCAGGTCTCGATCCGGGCGCCGTCGCCGGCGGTATTTCAGAAGCGCTCATCACGACCGCCGCGGGTCTCATCATCGCGATTCCCGGCGTCGTCGCGTACAACATGTTCCAGAAGAAGGTCGAAGAGTGGACGATGCAGCTTGAAACTTCGGTTGCCGAGTTCGCTCAGGCCATCGGCGCGTAACGGATGAAGCGTCTCGGCAAAAAGAAACAGGGTGACATAAGCCCCGATTTGACGTCCTTCTCGGATATCGCGAATCTGCTTATCATCTTTTTCATCCTGACGACATCTCTCGCCAGACCCTTCGGCCGGCAGATGGATATGCCCTCGTCGGCCAAGCCGCCGGAAGAGCAGAAGCAGGAGTCCGACACGCCGACCATCAACCTTTCGGCCGACCGCATAACGATTTCGGAGAACGGCAAAGAGGGGCGCGAGCTCACGATGAATCAGCTTCGCGCCGAATTGTGGAAGAAGAACTTTCCTTCCCGCAGCGAGAAGGACCGCGCCGTCGTTCTTGAAACGGCGGACGACGTGAAGTACGAGCGTTACTATCAGGTCGCCACCGCCATCGCCGCCGCGGGCGGGGTTGTCGCTATTCTGGAAAACTGAAATGGCAATAAGAAGAAGAAAGAAACCGAACCTCGTTCTGCCGCTCTCGTCGATGGGCGACATAGCGTTTCTGCTCATCATCTTCTTCATGCTCGCGTCGAACTTCATGAAGACGGGCAATGTTGAGCTCGAGAAGCCGTCCGCGCAGGATCTTGAACAGCAGGAGGCCGCCAAAGCCTCGATCATGATGGATGTTGACGCGAAGGTCTGGTACGAAGGCCAGCAGGTGACGGTGGGCGAAATCGAGTCGCTTCTCAAGCCGTTCGCCGACGACGAGAAGAAGGCGGCCGAATTCTACGTGCACGTTTCGATTCACAAAGATCTTTTGAGAAAAGACTACCAACCGCTCATCGAGGCCGTTTCGTCGGCCGGCGTGAAACTGATTTTAACAGGAGAAAGAGAGGATTAACGTTATGGCGAAGAAAACCGCAGAGAATTTGTCGAAGAGTGATTCGTTGCTCGTCAACATAGGCAGGTCGATCGTCTTCAAGGCGACGGTCATTTCGATAATCCTGCATGCCGTGCTCATGGGCGGCACGAGCATCGGGCTTTTCAAGGACTGGCAGGTGTACGGCATCAAGTCGCCTTCGCAGATCAACGCCATCCGCACCGCCGAGCGCAAGGAGGCCGAAGAGAAGAAGCGCAAGGCCGCCGCCGCCGAAAAGGCCAAGAAGGAGGCCGCCGCCGCGGAAGAGGCCCGCAATATCGCCGCCACGAACAAGGTGCAGAGCGCCGCCGCGGCCCAGACCGGCGAGCTCACAAAAGACGGGAAGAAACCGCCGGAAGTGCAGCCTCTGCCGCCCAAGAAAGAATTCGAATACGGCGACGATCTCTCCCTCGACTGATATCGGAGTTCTGTTAAAGTGATTCTTCTGGAACTCATCTATCGGTTGATCGGGGCGGTTCACGTCAGATTGGCACGCTTTTTCATGCGCGTCTTCGGCGTCTTGTGGCGCTTTCAGGGGCGCATTGCGCTTAGAGCGAAGTTCTTTCTCGCGTTTCTGTTTCTCGCGCTTCTTTCCGCCGCGTTCGGGTTCATTCTGCCCGATGTATGGTGCAGATGGGCCGGTTTCGACGCGGCGTTGATGCGTTATCTCGAAAACGCAGGGCACATCGCCTACGGTGAAAAACTCAGGATTCTCGCGTATTACGGCTCGGCTCTCTCCCTCGTCGCGGCGCTTGTAGCATGGATCCCGAAAAGTTTCGCGTTCAAACTTCTTGAGTGCGCGTGGGCATTTCAGGCGACCGTGGCGTTTCTCGTTTTCCGCTGGACTTTGACGGCTCCTTCGATTCTCGTTTCGTGCGACCACAAAGCGTTCGACTCCTCGATGAGAAACAATCTCTGGACAGGGTCGTTCTTCGTGTTCGCTCTCGTGACTGTCGTTTTCGCGCTTGTGCTTCTCGCGTTGGCGACGATGCGCGCGCGCAGCCGCTACGGCTTGAAGTCGGGCGGGGTTTTTCCGGCGCGCGCCGGCGAGAGACTCGTCGAAAATCTCCGCACCGGCGGGCGCGACCCGCGGTTCCGCTCGTCGCTCTACTGGTCGATTTCCCTCTTCCTCGCCGTTCTGTTTCTGCCGTATCTCATGTTCTACTGGGGGTGGGAAGATCCCTACGGTCTGCCGAAGGGCGGCGGACAGGAGGTTCAGCAGGTCAAGGTCAAGAAGATAAAGCCCAAGAAAAAGCCGAAGAAACTCACCGTCAATCCGTGGAGCCCCTACATCCTCACCCGCATGAACATTGACGATGTGACGACGCTCAAGGAGCTCGAGGAAGAAACGATGGACACGTACGAGGCGACGCCTCTCATGGCCGGCGGCAAGGGTAAAGGCAAAGGTAACGGCTGGCCGGCGGGCATGGAGGATTCGGCGGTCAGGTTCATACGGCTCAAATACCGCGGCGGCGACTGGGATCAGGACATGGGCAAAGGGTCAGACTACAATCTTCTCATCAAATTTCACGAGTGGACGGGCATGAAGATCGCCCGCGACACCGAGGCGCGCGAAATCCAGCGTCTCAAGTTTTTCCCGAAGAAGAGGGCTCCGCCTTTCGTGTTCATGACCGGCAAGCGCGGGATTTCGATTTCGGAGAGCGAAGTGAAGGTTCTGCGCGATTACTGTCTCAACGAGGGCGGGATGCTCTTCATAGACAACGGAGGAGGCCATTTCGGTCACGCCGTAAGGGCGATGCTCAAGCGAGTCTTCCCCGGAAAGCCTCTCGTCGATATTTCCAACGATGACGACATCTATCAGCGGCCATACATGTTCCCCGACGGCGCTCCGCCGTTTTGGCATCACGACGGCTCGCGCGCACTCGGCATACGCGACGAAGGGCGCTGGGTAGTCTTCTATCACCCGGGCGATGTCAACGACGCATGGAAAGACGATCACTCCGGCGCTTCCAAGGAGGTTGCCGATCAGGCGTATAAGCTCGGCGTGAACATAATGTTCTATGCCTTCAACCGTTATTATCGCCGTCATTTCGGCGATGCGGAGTAAGACTTTATGAAGAAAACGAGACTTGCCGCTGTAATCATAACCGTTATAGCCTGGTTCTGGACGGCGTACGAATGCGATACTCTCGGCATAGCCGCGTTCGACGCGTTTCTTAAGCTGTTTCCCTTTCAGCTTTGGATAATGGCGGGCGTCCTTTCGTATCTGACGTGCATCTGGATGAAGGAGAATCTTCTCACGCGTTCGATTATGGCGATATTCATGCTTATGCCGGCGGAGATTTTCAAGTTCACGCGTCCGCTTCTTCCCGATGAAGGGTTCGCTCCGATTCAGATTTTCGTCGGTTTCATCTATCTTCTCGCCGTCATCGGAATGTACGGTATGTTCTATCCCTGGCGCATAGAGAAGGCCCTTCGCGTCATATTCCGCAAGGGCGGCGAAAAACGGCCGGAGGCCTGAAATGAAAAGTCATCTTGTCGGCATCGGCGGTGTGGGAATGAGCGCGCTTGCCGTTGCCATGCTTCGAGCCGGGCGCGAGGTCAGCGGGTCCGACAGAAATCTTCAGAGCCCAAACGTCGCGATGCTTCAAAGTTTCGGCATCCGCGTGTTTCCCGATGACGGCAGCGGCGTCGATTCGTCGCTTGACGAACTTGTCGTCTCGACGGCGATAGAAGAGACGAACGGCGATCTCGTCAAGGCGAAAGAGTTTTCTCTGCCGGTCGTCCACCGCGCCGCCGCGCTTTCCCGCACGCTTTCGGGCAGAAAGCTCGTCGCCGTCGCCGGCACCTGCGGCAAAACGACGGTGACGGCGCTTCTCGGGCACATGCTTTTCGATTCCGGGTTTGATCCGTTTTGCGTGAACGGCGCGAACGTCCCCGGCTGGGAAGGCGCCGTGAGAGCGGGCGCGGGCGAGTTCGCCGTTGCAGAGGTCGACGAGTCTGACAAGTCTCTGACGGCGTTCAGACCCTACGCTGCCGTCGTGACGAACGCGAGCGCCGATCATTATTCGAAAGAAGAGATGGACGAAGTTTTCGATGCGTTCATCGCCGATCTTCCGGGGCCGCTCGTCGACGGACGCGACGGCAGAGGGCTGGACCTTTCGCCGGAAACGCGCGAGGCCGTGGCGAAGAGTCTGAAGATGCCGGGCGGACACAACGTCGACAACGCGATCGCGGCGGTTTCGATGGCGGCGGCGCTCGGCGTCCCCAAAGACCGTGCGATCGCCTCTCTCGCCACGTTCAGGGGTGTCGAGCGCCGGCTTCAGCTTCACGGCGTCAGGGTCTACGACGATTACGCGCACAACCCCGAGAAGCTCAAGGCCATGTGGAGCGCGCTCGCGGAGATTTATCCCGAAGGCGTGTGCGTCATCTGGCGTCCTCACGGCTACGGGCCTCTTAAAAAGATGATGGACGATCTCGCGAAAATGTTCAACGCGACGATCAGAGCGCAGGACAGGCTTCTTCTCTTGCCCGTATTCGACGCCGGCGGCACGGCCGAGCGCAGCGTCAATTCCGATGTTCTCGCCTCGAAGATCGACCCCGGCAAATGCGAACTCGTCGCCGATCACGCCGCGGCGCTCGAGCGTTGCCGTATTTATGCGGAGCGTTTCGGGGCTTTCGCCACGGCCGGCGCGCGCGATCAGCTTCTGCCCGCTCTCGCGCGCCGCATTGCCGAAACGGTTTCCTGATATGGCTTCGAGTCCGCTCCGAAGCGATTTCTTCGCGTAACTATGGTATAATATCGCGGTTTTCGCATGAACAGAGACATTGACAGAGTTGATCACAACCGGCAGAAGAAGGCCGCGGTGATAAACGATTTCTCAAGCTTCGGGCGTTGTTCGCTCGCGGCCGCATTGCCCGTTCTTTCGGCTCTCAAGGTTCAATGCTGCCCCGTGCCAACGGCAGTTTTCACGAACCACACCGGTTTTAGGGATTTTTCGTGGTACGACTGTACCGACCGGCTCGATTCGTACATCGATGACTGGAAGTCGACGGGGCTCGCTTTTTCGGCGATCGCCTCGGGGTATCTTTCGTCGGTCCGCCAGCTCGATTTCGTGGAGCGCTTCATAGAGGCTTTCAGAACCGACGAAACCGTCGTGATGGTCGATCCCGTGATGGGCGACTACGGGCGGCTTTATCCCGCATTCAAAGACGAAGTCGCGAAAGGTCTGCGCGCTCTTGTGCCCCACGCCGACATGCTCACGCCGAATCTCACGGAGGCGTGCATTCTCGCCGGACGGGAGTATGACGAAAGGCTCGGAGACGGCGATTTGCTCGCGCTCGCCGAAGAGCTCTGCGCGCCGCACGGCAAGGGGTGCGTAATAAGCGGCGTTCCGCGCGACGGGCATCTGGCCAATTTCGTCTATTCGCGCGAAGAGGGCTCCCGCATAGTGACGGCGCCGCGCGTTGGCGTCGACAGGAGCGGCACGGGCGACGTGTTTTCGGCCGTCGTCCTCGGAACGCTTCTTAACGGAGAAAGCGTCTGGGGGGCCGTCGAAAAAGCCGTTGCGTTCGTGACGGCCACGATAGAGCGCGCCGTCGAGCTTCGCATCCCCGTGACGGACGGTCTGCCGTTCGAAGAAACTCTTTCTGTGTTATGGTCATAACTTATCCTATAAAACGTTCCCTTTATGTCAATCTCACGAACCGCTGTCCGTGTTCATGCGCTTTCTGCTTGCGCAATCAGGCGAGCGGAGTGCATGGTTCCGGCTCTCTGTGGCTCGAACGCGAACCTGCCGTTGAAGAGGCGATAGCGTCGATCGCTTCGCGCGACATGACGCTTTTCGACGAACTGGTTTTCTGCGGATACGGAGAGCCGACGGAACGTCTCGACGATCTTCTTGAAATCGCCCGCCACGTGCGAAAGGCGTATCCCGGCGTGAAGATACGCATCAACACGAACGGACTTTCCGATCTCATCAATTCGCGTCCAACCGCAGCGGAAATGAAGGGGCTTGTCGACACTGTTTCGGTCAGCCTCAACACGCCTGATGAAAAGCAATACGAGAAGATGTGCCGGCCGAAATTCGGCCGCGCGAGCTGGAAGGCCATGCTTGATTTCACGGCGTCGCTCAAAGGAATCGTGCCGAACGTCGTTATGACGATAGTGGGCGAGCCGGTCACATCGCCCGAAGACACGTTGAAGTGCCGCGACTTGGCCTCTTCCGTCGGCGCCGCGCTGCGCGTAAGACCGTACGAAGGTTGAATGTCGGCGCTTTCAGCCGCAGAGCCTTGCGACGGCTTTCGCGGCGAGCGCCATGCCGAATGCCGCGGTGACCTGCATGAGGCTGCCTTTCGTCCCGGTATCGGCGCGTTTGACGGGCTGCTCTAGCGACCATACGCAGTCGAAGCGCCCCGGGCGGCGGCCGAGTTTCTTGAATTTTTCTCTGAGCGCTCTCGCGAGAGCGTCACCTGTCACTTTTTCGAACGGGCCCGATACGATTTTCAGAGGGTCCGTCCTCAGCGCCGCGCCCATGCTGGAAATCACCGGTATCTTCGCGTCAAGCGCGCTCAAAATGAGCTGCGCTTTGCATCCGACGCTGTCGATGGCGTCTATAACGAGGTCGTGCTCTCCGATCGGGCCGCTTTCCCAGCGGCGTGTCTCGCACGAAACGGTGCAGTCGCCGGAGATGTCGCGGATGCGCTCCGCCATGACTTCGGCCTTGAATCGCCCGATCGTCGAAAGTGTCGCGGGGCACTGTCTGTTGAGATTCGATTCGGCTACGGTGTCGTCGTCGACGAGCGTCAAATGTCCGACGCCCGTTCTCGCCAGCGCTTCAGCGCACCATCCCCCGACACCTCCCGTGCCCACCACGAGAACTCTCGCGGCGGCGAGGCGCTTCATGGCGTCGCCGCCGAGAAGGGCGGCGGATCTTGACAGGGCGTCGCTCACGGTTTGAGGTAAAGTTTGCAGTGGCACAGACCGTGATAGCCTTCATCCGCCAGCTGGCTTCTGAATTCGTCGCACGGGCAGAGGAATTCGGGCGTTTTCGGAATGCGGCACGGGCAGTAGCCGTTTTTTCGTTTGAGGCCGGACAGGACGGCGGCGGTGGTTTTGGCGTCGGTATTGTACGAGACGTCGTGCTTGAGAAGAAGCGCCGCCTCGGGAGGGACGAGGTCGTCAAAGCTTTCTCCCGCGGTCATTCTCCGGCGGATTTCGCTCGAGCTTTCTCCGGTGCGCGGATACGCCTTGAACTCGCATAGTTTTTCGAGTTCGGCGTAATCCTTCCATCGCGGCAGACCTTCGACGGAGTCTTCGCCGATTATGAAGTAAATCTTCGCGCCGGGGTTTTCGGCGGCAATTTCTCTCACGGTGTCGACGGCGTACGATACGCCGCCGCGCGCGAGTTCGCGCTCGTCCACGAACGCCTCCGCGCACGTGTTGAATGCCGCCCGGAGAAGAAGCGCCCTGTCATAGCCGCCCTGCGGGGCGCGGTCCGTTTTGAATGGGCTTACCGCCGCGGGAATGACGTAGAGCTTTTCGAGAGAGAGTTCTTCAACGGCCGCTTTCGCGATCGCCACATGACCGTTGTGGACAGGGTCGAAACTGCCGCCGAAAATTCCGATAGCGCCCATCGTGACGTTCCTTACGCGAGTTCTTTGGAGCGTTCGGCTGCGGCTGCGAGAGTTTCCGCAACGATTTTCTTGAAGTTGCTCGGCGAGAGTTTCGCCATGCCGGCCGCGGTCGTTCCGCCCTTGGTGCAGACGCCCGCGATAAACTCTCCGAGATCCGCGCCGCTCTCGCGCAGATATTTCGCCGTGCCGTACATGGTCTGTTCCGCGAGAAGGCGCGCGACGGCCGGTTTGAGACCGAGTTTGACCGCGCCTTCGGCCATCGCCTCTTCCATGTACGCGAAGTAGGCCGGACCCGAGCCGGAGAGGGCTGTCACGACGTCGAAATCTTTTTCGGCGAGAACGGCCGTCGCGCCCGCCGCGCCGAGAATCTTTTCCACCTTGGCGACATCACGCGCCATCGCGTTTTTGCCGGGGGCGATGGCGCACATTCCGGCGTTCGCCCTGAGAGCGAGATTCGGCATCACCCTGACGAGCCTGACGGCAGGACCGAACGCTTTTTTGAGAAAAGAGAGTTTCTTGCCCGCGACGATCGAAACGAGCGTCTGGGTCTGTTTCAGGAATTTCTTCGTTTCTTTTGCGACGGCTTCGACGTCCTGGGGCTTTACGGCGAGAAAGACGAGTTTGGGCGATTTCGCGACTTCGGCGAGATCGCCCGTCACCGCTACGCCGTAGCGTTCGGCGAGATATTTCGCGCGGTCCGGGAGTTTTTCGGCCATGATGACTTTCGATTTGTCCGAAATCGCCGCGAGAATGCCCTCGGCCATTTTGCCGGCCCCGAAAAACCCGATGTCGTATTTTTTCATTTCTTCTTTTCCTCTTCGTTCGTTGTTGCTTTTTCTGTATCTCCGATGATGGCGAACGCCGGCAGACCCTTGATGTTCCTGAAAAGCGGCAAGGCCCGCAGTTTAGGAAAGTTTTCGGCCTGCAGGCGGATCACGGTGAAATTTTCGAGCTTGCGTTTGACGTGCTCTTGCGCGAGCACCTTGTCCATGGCCGTGCAGTTCTTGCACCATGTCGCCCAGCAATCGACGAGTACGGGCCGCTTGAGCCCTTCGAGAGAAAACGTTTCGCTCGTCATGGCGATTTCTCCCGCTTCGGCTTCCTGGGGCGTTCCGGCGGAAGAAGAAAAGCCTTCGATCGCCAGATGCATGTACCACGCGGCGAAAAGCGTAACCGCCAGAGCGAAGAGGCGGTTGACCCATTTCATCCATGCGCCGGGGCGGGGCAGCACCTTCATGCCCGCGCCCGCGAAGGGCCATGGCGCGGCCATGCCCGCGCCTACCGCAAAGGGCAGGACGAGAGCGGCGGCGGTTCCCTTGGCGAAAAGATCGGCGGTCAGAACGAGGACGGCGACGAGTACGGGAGCGACGCATGCGCCCGCAAGAACGGCGGCGAGCGTGCCTGCGAAGAACACGTAGACGAGAGGCATCGTTTTTTCGCCGGGCATGCGCGGTTTGCGCGATTTCGAGAAATCGATGCTGAACACGCCCGCGAGCGCGGCGGCGAGGGCGAGGAACACGAGCGCTATCGCCATGTTGAACCACGGGTTGGATTGGATTGTGCCGAAAGCGAGCGAGCCGAACGAGGCTGCGAGACCGAGTGCGCCGTAGGCGAGCGTCATCCCGAGACCGTAGACGAGACCGCGGTGCGCGGATTTGCCGATTATTATGAGGTTCACGGGAATCATCGGCAGCACGCACGGCGTAAGATTCATCGCGACGCCTCCGAGAAACGCGAGCAGAACGAGAAGAAGAATCGACGTGTCGGCTCGGAACAGCCGGGCGAAAGCGGAATGTTCGTCGCCGTCGAGAAAGGCGATGAACCTGTCGGAGTTCACGTATCCTTCGAGATAACGCACGCTCTCTTCGGCGTCGGGAGCGGCGGGGAGGGCGTCGGCAGGCGCATCTTCGCGAGGTTTGCATACGCCGTCTTCGCATACGTATTCGACGCCGTCGATCGTGACGGTCGGCTCCGCGCCCGCGCTCATCGCGGTGAAAAGGGCGGCTGCAAGCGCGAAAAGGGCGCATCTGGAATATATCTTGGCCATACGGCGATAATGATACAAAGTTACCCCTCGGCTGTCAAGCCCCGCGCCCACTTGTCCGCAGCGCGTTATATGTGATAAAATGTGGAAAAACCGCATACGATACAGAAATGAACTTCGTAATGATCTTTAAAGTGGCGATTCTCGCCATCATGCGCAATAAGACGCGCAGCCTTCTGACGTGCCTGGGCATTATCGTCGGCATCGCCGCGGTCATATCCGTTCTCGCGATCGGCAAAGGGGCTTCGACGATGATGGTCAAGGAGATTTCGTCGATGGGCAACAACCTGATGATGGTGTTCCCCGACCGTCACAGGAAAGGTCAGGTCGTAAGCGGCATGGGGGCCGGGCAGACGATGACGGCGGGCGACGCCGAAGCCATCGAACGCGAACTCCCGCATCTCGTAAGCGCCGTTTCGCCCACCGTCAACGTCAGCGCGCAGCTTATCCGCCAGAATAAAAACTGGAGCTGCCGCATCAGCGGCGTTTCCGAGGATATGCCTGAAATCAGGAACTGGAGCGTCGGGGACGGGCGCTTTTTCGAGGATTCGGAAGTGCGCGCCGCAAGCCGCGTGTGCGTCATAGGCACGACCGTCGTGCAGCATCTTTTCGAAGACGAGAATCCGATAGGGCAGACGATCCGCATCGGAGCGATGCCGTTCAAGGTGATAGGCGTTCTGTCCTCGAAGGGCGCCAACGGCTGGGGGCAGGATCAGGACGATGTCGTCATGGCTCCCTATACTACCGTTTCGCGCGTGCTGCAGAGATCGAAGTTCAAATCGGTCAACATGATGAATCTTTCTCTCGTCGATATGGACTATCTTGACGAAGCGAAGCGCGAAGTGACGGCGCTTCTGCGCCAGCGCCATAAGCTCGCGGATTATCAGGACGACGACTTCGAGACGCGCGACACGACCGAAATCATGTCGACGATAGGGTCGGTGTCGTCGCTCATGACGGTGCTTCTCACGGCCGTCGCCGCGATTTCGCTGCTCGTGGGAGGCATCGGCATCATGAACATCATGCTCGTTTCGGTCACGGAGCGCATCCGCGAGATCGGTCTTCGCATGGCTATCGGCGCCACGCCCAAGAATATTCTCTGCCAGTTCATTATAGAAGCCGTCGTTCTCTCGACCGTGGGCGGCGCGATAGGCGTCGCCGTCGGAATCGTTACGGCGCGGACGATCGGCTCCGTGCAGAACTGGCCGATAGTGATCGAGGTGACGAGCGCGTTTTATTCGTTCCTCTTTTCCGCGTTCGTCGGGATGTTTTTCGGGTTTTATCCCGCCTATCGCGCCTCGAAACTCAATCCGATAGACTGCCTGCGCTACGAGTGACGTCTGCGCGGCGGGCGTGTGCTCGTTCATGGCGGGCAAATATGTTATAATATCTGCCTATGAGCGAAAAAATAACCATGCAGGGCGGGAAGCTCAGCGTTCCCGAGAATCCTATTATTCCTTTCATCGAGGGTGACGGCATCGGCCCCGATATCACCAAAGCGGCGATGATTGTCTGGGACGCGGCCGTCGAAAAGGCCTACGGCGGCAAACGCAAAATCGAATGGAAAGAGGTGCTCGCCGGCGAAAAGGCGTTCAACGCGACCGGCGAATGGCTGCCGAAGGAGACGCTCGACGTCTGCCGCGACTGCCTCGTGTCGATCAAAGGGCCTCTCACGACTCCCGTCGGCGGCGGCATCCGTTCGATCAATGTCGCGATGCGTCAGGAGCTCGACCTTTACGTGTGTCTCAGACCCGTCAGATATTTCAAGGGGGTTCCCTCCCCGGTCAAGCGTCCCGAACTTACCGACATGGTGATTTTCCGCGAGAATACCGAAGACATCTATGCCGGAATAGAGTGGATGAACGGCACGGCGGAGGTCGAGAAGGTCAAGGAATTTCTTATCGGCGAAATGGGCGTCGGGAAGATACGCTTCCCGAAGACGGCCTCCATCGGCATCAAGCCCGTTTCGCTTGAAGGCACCGAGCGCCTCGTCAAGGCCGCGATCGAGTACGCTATCGACAATGACCGCAAATCGGTGACGCTCGTTCACAAGGGCAACATCCAGAAGTTCACCGAAGGGGCGTTCCGCGACTGGGGCTACGCGCTGGCGAAGCGCGAATACGGCGCCGAACTCATAGACAACGGCCCTTGGTGCAAGTTCAAAAACCCGAAGACGGGCAGAGAAATCGTCGTCAAGGACTGCATCTGCGACGCGTTCCTGCAGCAGATTCTGACGCGCCCGGCGGAGTACGATGTCATCGCGACGCTGAACCTCAACGGCGACTATGTCTCCGACGCGCTCGCCGCGACCGTGGGCGGCATCGGCATCGCTCCCGGCGCGAACATCAACTATTCGACGGGCGTAGCCGTTTTCGAAGCGACCCACGGCACCGCGCCGAAGTACGCCGGCCTCGACAAGGTCAACCCCGGCTCGCTCATCCTCTCCGGCGAAATGATGCTCAGGTACATGGGCTGGACCGAAGCCGCAGACAAGATCATCGAGGCGATGGACAAGGTCATTTCCGAAAAGAAGGTGACATACGATTTCGCGCGTCAGATGGAAGGCGCGAGCGAGATTAAATGCTCCGAATTCGCGGCGGCTCTCGCCGAGGCGATGTAAGATGATCTGCGAAAACATTCTCGAAGCCCTCGGCGGCACTCCTCTCGTGAGGCTCAACCGCATGACGACGCCCGACATGGCCGAGGTGCTCGTCAAGTTTGAGGGGCTTAACGTCGGCGGGTCGATCAAGACCCGCACGGCGTGGAACATGGTTCTTGATGCCGAGAAAAAGGGGTTGATAGGGCCCGATACCGTAATCGTCGAGCCTACGAGCGGCAATCAGGGCATAGGGCTGGCGCTCGTCGGGGCTGTGCGCGGCTACAAGGTCGTGATCATAATGCCCGATTCCGTGAGCGAAGAGCGGCGCAAACTCATGCGTCACTACGGAGCCGAGGTCAAACTCGTCCACGACGCGGGCAATATCGGCGACGCGATCGCGGAGTGCGTGCGTATAGCCGAAGAGATGCGCGCCTCATCGCCCGACGTCTACGTGCCGCAGCAGTTCGAAAATCCAGCCAATCCCGAAGTGCACCGCCATCATACGGCGCTTGAGATAATGCAGGAGGCGGCGCGGCCCATCCATGGCTTCTGCTCCGGGATCGGCACGGGCGGCACGCTTTCGGGCATCGGCGAGACGCTCAAGGCGCAGAATCCCGACATCGAGATATGGGCGGTCGAGCCCGAGAACGCCGCGATTCTCGCGGGCGGCACCGTCGGCACCCATCTTCAGATGGGCATAGGCGACGGCCTCATCCCGGCGAATCTCAACCAGAAGATATATTCGCGCATCGAGATCGTCTCCGACGAAACCGCGCTTCAGACGGCGCGCGATCTCGCGAGGAAGGAAGGCCTTCTCGCCGGAATATCGTCCGGCACGAACGTGGCGGCCGCGCTCAGACTCGCGAAAAAGCTCGGCCCGGGAAAGACCGTGGTGACCGTTCTTCCCGATACGGCCGAAAGGTATTTCTCCACACCGCTTTTCGGATAGGATGCTGAAAATCGCGTTAGTTCTCGCGGCTCTCGCTTTCTCCCGGGACGCCCGGCGTGAAATCGAAAGCCGCGTGGAGAACGCGCTCGGGGAAACGCCCCTCATTTCATCCGTGGAAGGGACCGTCACGTTCGCGCAAGGCGGTTTCTGTTTCATCCAGAACGGCGACGACGCTCTCAAGGTTCTCCTCGACGCTCTGCCCGCGCCCGCGGCGGGCGACGTCGTCACGCTCTCCGGCCGGCCCATTCTCGAGGGCGGGCGCATCGTTCTCGAGGCGACGGAGATCAGAAAGACCGGGGTGTCGTCTCTTCCCTCGGCGAGACCCGCCGGCGCGGAAGAACTCGTCTACGCCGGCGGCGCGGACGCGGATCGGCGTGACATAAACTGGCTTCGCGTCGAGGTGACGGGGCGCGCGATGAGCGTTACCGAGAACGGGTTTTCGATGGATGTCGACTCTCTGCCCGTCAGCGTAGCCATCGAAGAGAGACCCGCTTTCATCAAGGACTGCATCAATACGCAATCGCGCGTTTCCGTCAAGGGCGTCGCGGAACTCGTGCTTGATCAAAGCGTTCTTTTCGGACGCGACCGCGAGGTGCTCGGCGTGAGACTTTGCGTTGCGTCTCCCGATGACGTGACGCTCATTCCGGACGAAGGGTATTTCAAGCGCCACCGCCAGCGCATCGTGATGACGGCTCTCTCGGTGATCGTGGCCGTTCTGGTCGTCGTGCTTCTCGGACTTGCGTTTTTCGCGGCGCGACATCGTCGCATGCGTCTCGGTGCCGAGGCTGTGATGGGCGAAAGAAAGCGCATGGCCGACGACCTCCACGACACGATCGAGCAGCATCTCGCGGGCGCGGGAATGCTTCTCAAGCTCGCGCGCATGCCGCAGAACGCTCTCCCCGGGACTGTCGAGCGCACGCTTCAGGAGGCGCAGGACGTGCTTCTTCGTGCGAAGCACGAAATGCGCGATATCGTCTGGGGTCTCAAGAACGATGACATGATGCGCCTTGCGCCGGCCGAAGTCATAGCGAATCTCGCGGAGACCGAGACGAGAAAAGGCATCTTCAGGATAAGAACGCGCATCGCGGGGCTTCCGCAGGTCATGCCGCTGGCGGCGATACGCGATCTTTCGCTCGTCGTCAGGGAGGCGATAGGCAACGCCGTCAAGCACGGCGGGGCGAAAAAGATCGCCATCGTCGCGAATTTGCTCCCGTCCGGCGGATGGCGGCTGTGCGTGGCGAACGACGGCGAACCTTTCGACCGTGCCAGCGTCCCGGGCCCGGATCAGGGGCATTTTGGACTTGAAGGCATGAACGAGCGCGCCCGCCGCATCGGAGCGAAACTGTCGTTCTCCGTGAAACGCGGTTGGACGACAGTCACGATTGACGGCAAATGACGCGTTCGGCTTCGGACGGATGCATTGAGATGAAAAGGAATAAATTCGAGGAAGGTGCCTTATGAAAGTGATTCCGATCGCTTCTTCCAGCAAGGGCAACGCTTTACTTGTCTCATACGGCGATGAAACGCTTCTGATCGACTGCGGGCTGAGCTGCAGACGGCTGAAAGAGGCGTGCGAGTTTCGCGGTGTCGCGTTAGACTCCGTAAGCGCGGTTCTCGTCACGCACGAGCATTCCGATCACGTAAGCGGTCTGCGCGTTCTTCTGAACAGATACGACATTCCCGTCTACGCCAACGCGATGACGGCCGAGAAGATTTCCCGCGATTTCGGCGTCGATGAAGGAGCGTTCGTCCGCTTTTGCAACGGGTGCGCTTTTACGATCGGCGGCATGTCGGTTACGCCGTTTTCGCTGCCGCACGATGCGGTGGATCCGGTCGGGTATTTCATCGAGACGCAAAGCGAGAACTATTTCCATGCGACAGATCTCGGCTCGCCACTTGAATCGGCGGGCAGATTCCTCTCGCTCGCGGATATAGCGACGGTTGAGTCGAACCATGATCCGGTGATGCTTCGGACAAGCGACAGGCAGGAGTCTCTCAAACGGCGCATCGCCGGCCCGAGCGGGCACCTCTCCAATTTCGACGCGGCGGATTTCGTGAAGCGCCACGCGACTGAGAGGCTGAAAAAACTTTATCTCGCCCATCTTTCGCACGAGTGCAACGCGCCGCATCTGGCGGAGGCCGAAATGCGCGAAGCGCTCGCCGCGAAAAGTCTCTCCTCGGTCGAACTGACAATCCTTTGAGAGCGTCCTTTTTATCCAATCGCAGGGGCGCCGCAGAAGTCTTTCCGGGAATGTCTGCGGCCGGAAAGGGTGCAACGAGTTGTTTATGCGACGTCAAGGGGATGGGGCGTTTTAACCGCGGGATTTAACACGAGGCTTTTGCTATAATATCTGCGTATGAACAAGTTTGGACAGCCGTATCTTTTTCAGAGGGTATTTGCTTTCGCAATGTCAATTGTGCTTGCTGACCCTTTTTGCCAATGATCGGCCATTAAAGTGTCTCAACTGGCGCACACCTCGTGAAGCGTTTACGAACTTGCTGAAACGGTATTTGCTAAGATTGGCGGCATAACGTTTCCGGAACGCAAAAAGGTTTAATTCTGTCAGAGAGGACGTGCTCGCCTCGTCGCTTCGCGACGCCCCTTCGGGGACGGCCCGCCCGTCCTCTCTGACAGAATTGTCGCGAACACCACAAAAGGCATAATTTTCGGCTGAAGCCCGCTTTACTTGCCTAATTGTTCTATGCTATAATTTGTCCATCAAACAAGAAAGTACTTGTCAGCACGGTTCCAACAGCACTTGTTGCACTGGAAATTGGCTGGCGAGATATAATACCTTTCATGAAACAACTTTTATTATGCTTTGCTCTCATTTCTTCGGGGATGCTCCTTGCTGCGAAGAAAGCCGTGGTAACGCAATTGTCAGAAGCGAATCGCCATCTTGCTGAAGTCG
>JAZSQE010000055.1:0-47780 GCA_045537795.1 Kiritimatiellia bacterium
TAAAGTTAGGACAGTTATAACGGACGCGGTAGCAGCAGATGCAGAAGAAGTGAATGTATATTTTGCAAGCGGTGAATATGTAACTACAAATCAAATTACTCTATCTTCTATTGCTATCCCGGTCAAGTTAAGCGGTGGTTATGTCGGTGAGACGGATGGCTCGTTTATGCGTTCTGAAACGCCGACAACATTTAAACGAACGACTTATGATATCAGGTTTGTCGGTGCCGACATGCTTTCTGCTTTTCGCATCGAGGGAATTACGTTCAGTGGAGGTTTTATAAATGGGAAAGGAGTCAAGGGGGGTGCGGTCTATTTAGAGGACTCGGCAACCGTCATTTCGAATTGCGTATTCATCGCCAATCGTTTTAATGACTTCAATCAAGGTGGAACTGGTGTTGTTTCTTTTGGTGGTGGTGGTGCTGTGGCTGCCGTGACATCGGGCAGTCTTCATTTGATTAATAGCCGGTTTTCCGGTAATTATCGTTCGGCGGGAAGCACTAACAATGGCTCGGGAGGTGCAGTTTACGCAAAGTCAGTTGACTTGACTGTTACACGGTGTGAGTTTGAAAAAAACTATCTTGATTGCGTAGCCGCGCGGCCCTATCTTTTTGGAGCTGCGATTGCAACGTACTATGGCAATGTTGTGATTTCAAACTGCACGTTTTCCGGAAATTACATACGCGGGTGCTCTTCTTCCGGCGGTGCCTCTGCCGGTGCGTTGGCGATACGGAATGCGAAACTGTTTAGAATGTCCGACTCGATAATCACGAATTGCTATGTTGCTAATGCAGCCGGTCTAGATTCATCTTGGCAGGCGGGATTAATGTTATTGGACGACTGGTATCCCACGGATGGCGTAATGACTTCAGTCATAGAGCGTTGCGTTTTTGATTCGAGCGGAGTGCCCAATACAATCAGACCAAACAGCGGTAGTACACAGATGCCTGTTAGAAGCGATATTGCGTTGATAGGAGGGTATCTTGCCATGACGAATTGTCTCGTTTCGGGCACGCGGGGCAACCACGCTGGCGCAGCCTATTCCATCAGGATGTATGGCGGATATAAGCCAAGTAAAAAAAACTTTGCAGGCTACTCCTATGCAACAAGCGGTACTTGGACGAGCGCGCCGTGCTCTATGGAGCTTGTGAATTGTACGATTGCGGATGGCAAAACTTACGGGGCATATGCTGACGGAACCGGCAGCGAGTTGTCCCTTAAAAACTGCATCGTTTCGGGTCATAGCCTGACCGGTGTCGTGAACGCCGCTTCGATTGAATACAGCTACATTCAGACGAACGATGACGGCACTTGGAATTATGAAGGAGAGGGCAACCTCAATCCCGATGTCGTCGGCGACATCAACTGGACGGGTGCACCGTACTATCATCTTTTGACGAAGAACGCTAACGGCGCGATTACGAACGGTTGGTTCTCGGGAACTTTCGAAAGCGTGAAAACCGCTGCCGACAGCCCCTGTATTGATGCTGGCGCTCCCGGTTCGCTCGGGCTTGATCTTGAGCCTTACTACTCCGGCCGCCGCGTCAATATCGGCGCGTACGGCGGAACGCCCTGGGCTTCAAAAACATCCCCGCTCCCCGGCTTCAAACTTATTATCAGGTAAATGGAATTTACTGAGGGGCGAAGAACATTTGGTGTTTTATGATCGCCCCTACGCAAAAAGTCTTTGCAACGCATGGAGCAGCGCCCCGGTGTTTCTTTTGCGTATGCTAAAATCTGACACTGTAGAATTTTGATACTGTAGAATAAAGTATAATCTTTTTTCTTGCCATTTTTTAGGTGCGATTTATTTGATTTCGTTGGTTGATTTTTCAATTACGAAAATTATCTCTCCATCAACGAAATAAAGTCGCATTCCTATTTTCCTGTTTTCTCATTTTCTCATTTCTTTATTTTTTCCTCCTTCAAGAATTTTCCGCATAAAATTCTCATTTTATGTTATAATATTCCCGTCTCTTAAAAATTCTCATTTCTAAAAAGGGTAAAAGTTTAAAAATAACTTCTAAAATAAAACTGTGCAGATTAATAAGAAATAATACAGACGCGTGTCGATTTCATAATGTATTTATATGGCTAAGAAAAAGGAGGCCTTACGGACTTATCAAACCACTTGAATAATATCGCGCCCGAAGGCTGTCTTGGCGTTTATGTTGTGGGGACGGCGCGCAAAGCGTGGTTTGTTCACAAGGATTCGCCTTGGGAAGATGTCGAAGTCATAATTCGGTAATATTAATACACTCATCAGATTGCACAACAGGAGAAAACGATGAATGTGACAAAACGCGAGTTTTTGAAAAAGTTCGGGCTCGGGAGCGCAGCCCTCGCGGTTTCGGCCGTGCATGGAGATGAGTTCGTTTCTTCAAAAAAAACGCTCCCTAAGGGAAGTTGCGGCGATCCTGACAATCCGTTGTTCGGTAGGCATATCTTTCCGCTTGAGCGAACGATGACGGACGGGGCGAGCTGTTTTGTCAAAGGCGGAAAAGTGTTCGAGCCGGCGAAGGAAATCGATGTGTTCCATAAAACGGATGTCGTGGTCGTCGGCGGAGGAGCCGCCGGTTTTTCTGCGGCCCTCGGCGCTGCGCGCGCTGGCGCGAAGGTGGCCCTGGTCGAACGCTACGGATCGCTCGGCGGGCTTTTCACCAACGGCATGGTTCTCATAATGCTCGCGACCGGCCGCAGATGCGACGGCAAGTGGCGGTTGGTCTCGCGCGGGATTTGCGAAGAGTTCATGACAAGGGTCGGAAAGTACGGTTCGGATTTCTGTCATCCTCCGCGATCGCCCATGCCGGCGAGACATTGGCATCCGACGGTCGATCCGGAATGCGCCAAGGTGACGATGGACGAGATGATCGCCGAAGCTGGAGTGGAGATGTTTTTTCACGCCTGGGGCGTCGACGTCGTTCAAGACGACGACAAACTTCTCGGTGTCGTGTTCGAATCAAAGGAGGGGCGCAAGGCGATTCTCGCGAAGCAGGTCGTCGATTGCTCTGGCGACGCCGACATGCTGTTCAAGGCAGGCGGCGGCTACAATCAGGTAACCGCGCCGATTTCGAATGTGTTTCGCTGGGCGAATATGGATACGATCGATCCGTCCAAGACGCCGAATTCGTCTTTGCCTCGCCGCGGCAACGAGGGGAATCCCGATGCGCGCTGGGGACATAACGGCATGGTCGCCGGCAATGGACTTTCTGTGCGCGACCTTTCTCGGCTTGAAGTGGAATTTCGCCGTCGCAATTGGAAAAAAGTGTTGGAGATGCGTGCCACGGCCGGATGGGAGAAGGTTTACACTTCCAATTCATCTTCGCAGTTGGGCGTGCGTCAATCCCGTCTTATTGATGCCGAATTCGTCATCGGGCGCTCGGAAATCCGTGAAGGGCTCGGTTATTCCGACGTTATCGGTTGGTGCGGTCATGATGGACCTCATGCGGCCTTTCCCGTATGCTACCGCCAGATACTCCCCAAGCGCATCGACAATTTGCTTTGCGCGGGGCGTTGCCTCGGCAAAGGCGATACCATCGACACATTCCGTCTTATATGCCCGTGCTTCGTGACCGGCCATGCTGCCGGCATCGCCGCCGCGCTTTCGGCGAAACTCGGCGTTGCTCCCCGCAATCTTTCGTATGCTGCATACGAGAAGGAGCTTTTGCGCCAGAACGTTTGTCTGCGCGGTTGATTTGCCGTTTTCGGCCTTGCAACCGCAATCGAATAAGAGCTTTCTGGGGAATGAGGCCAGAGCCTGACGCCTTGACGATGAGACGCTCCGTGTGGTATAATTTAAGTAGTTTTATGGGTAGTTTAGCGAATAGATTCGCCTTCGTTTGCGCTTTATGCATGATTGCATACGGTTGCGGGACCGTTTTGTCTCAGTTTGACGTCGGTGGAGAGAAGAAAAACGATGTCGTCTCCTCGGTCGCGGCAACGTGGTGGGACGGACCGAAAGTAAGGCCCGGCATCGGGCTTATCATTCAGGTGGGTACGAATGCGACGCAGCCTATGACGATGGAGGCTCTCGTCGATCAGAACGGTGAAATCACGCTCCCGCTCCTGTTGCAGAAACCCGTCAAATGCGATAAACTCTCGCTTGAAGAACTGAAGCAGAAACTGGTTAAGGAATATTCGGTTTATTACAGGCAGCCGCAGATAACGGTGACGTTCGCGCCTTTCGATCCGCGCTCCGGCGTGAGCCCGTGGGGGACCGTTACCGTGCTCGGCGAGGTGGTGAATCCCGGGCCCGTCAATATGCCTTCGACGATGGATCTTACCGTTACGAAGGTTCTTCAGACGGCTGGCGGGCTCAAACCCTTCGCGGACCGCACGAAGATTCAGGTCATGCGCTGCGACAAAAACGGCGTACAGACAAAATATATGATCAATTTGAACGAGATAGGCAAGGACGGTCGCTTTGACAAGGATATCCGCTTGCGCGCGGGCGATGTCGTCTATGTCTATGAAACGTGGTATTAACGGCATCAAAAAAAAGGCAGTAACAATGAAAAAACAGATAAAAACCGGTTTGGCCGCGATGGTGTTCGCAACCGTGATGTCTGCGTTCGCGGCTGAGATTCCGCTTGCGCAGGCGAGGACTAAAATAGGCGACGCGGTCGCCGATTCGAAGGTCATGGCCGAGACGATGAAGAGTCTTTCTGCGGCTAATCAGAAGGCTTTCGTCGCCGAAGTCAATGCCGCGATATCGAGGATGCCCGGTTCCGCCGAATCGAAAGCCGCCACCTTCCTCGCCGTGAACCGCGCCGCTTTGAAGAACGCGGCCAACGGCAATCTCAAAGCCCTGATCGTCGAGATTTTCGCAACGGCGCCGGTCGAAGTTCTTACGGTGCTGAATGAAAGTTTCGCAAAGGAGTTTTTCAGCCGCGACCTTGCCGGTAACGCGAAACTCACCGATGTGCAGTTTGAACAAGTCGCCAAGGATGTCGTCTCCGCCGTGTCCGAGCGCGTTTCGGGCGCCAAGGATGCAGATGTCAGGACGGCGTTCATGGCCATCATGTTCATCCGCGCGGCATCAGGGAAGCCGGCCGACATAGTCGATAAGATGGTTGCCGTGCTCCCTGAAAAGAGTCGTGATGTGGCTAAGTCCGATTGGATACCCGCCGCACTCGGTCAAAATCAGGAGAAGTCCTACGATCCCATGCTCGGTTCCGCCGACGCAGGGCGAGAGCCGGATGTCGAAGTCGTCATTCTGACGGCCGGCCCCCAGATTCTCGACGCGCTTCTTGCGGATATGGTTGAAGGTACCGAAGTTGTCGGATCCGCGATGAATCCGGAAAATGTCAATAAGCCCATGCTCGACGACGGCAGCACCATCCCCGCTCTTCCTGAGCCGCACGGGTATAGCAACACCTCGACAGGCTGGACAAAGAATTAAGTTTTTCGGAAGGAGCAGGAAATAATGAAGAAGTCTTTGTTGACATTTCTTGTCGTTGCGGCATGTGCCACACAAGCCGAATATATGGATCGCCCCGTCGGCTACAGGATCGGCGAGCGTATGACGATAAAGCCGTATGTTTCACTCTCGTCGATTTTCGATTCGAATGTCGATGCCAACAAGCACGGTGACGACGACGTCGTATGGGTCGTCAATCCCGGTCTCGGTTTCGAGTATCTTGATGAAATGTGGTCGTTGACGGCTAACGCGTTCTATCAGTATAACGCGTATACGAAAGACACCTCGAAGAGCGGAAACGCCTATGACTATCACGGTTACGGTGAAGACGTGACGCTACGCTGGGCAGACTCCGACCGCAATGAAAGGGGCTGGGGGCTGATGCTCGTCGAGAGCTACAAGCGCGTCGATCAGTCAGATGATATGACGCTCTCCGACGGCACCGGTTACAGCCGCGACCGCGACGAATTCAAATTCGCGGCGGCTTTGCAGCGCAGGTTCAACGAGTATTGGCATTCCGACGTCAACGCCGGTTATTACTGGCTCGACTATGACAATTCTTCGGATAAATACACCTCCTGGCTTTACGGCTGGTCGCGCTGGATCGTCGGCGGAGAAGTCGGCTTCGCGCCTTCGAAATGGACTGATTTCCTTTTGGCCGCGAATTATCAAGGGTACGATCAGGACAACGTGGACAACATGAATACGAGGAGGCATCTTTCCAGCGAGTCGGAAGGTCTCACGGTTCAGGCCGGTATCGGTTCGTGGGCGACCGAGCGCATCTCTTATCGCGTGCTTGCCGGGTGGAGCCGCTTCGAGTACAGCGAGGATGTTTCCTCGAGCGACGGGTTCACTTACACGATCGCCGGTCGCTGGAAAATCGGCGAGACGTGGAATACGATGCTTTCGGCGAACAGCTACTACCAGCCGTCGGAACGTGAATACGCCACCGCCGTCCGCGTCGACGCCATCAGCTGGGGTATCGCCAAGTCGCTCGTCCGCGGCAAGGTCACAGCGACGTTCGACGTCGCGTACCGCAGCGAAACGCGCGAGTATTCGTATGCCGATTCGGCAGATTACGATCTCGACTGGTTCACTTCGAGACTCGGCGTGAATTACATAATGAACCGTTATATCACGCTTTTCGCTCGCGCGGAATATCAGCAGTGCTGGGGCGATGGAAACGCCCATGCCGATTATTACGATTACGACCGTTTCCGCGGCACACTCGGTCTGAGATTGACGTACTAAGTGCAAAAGTTCATAGCCAAGTATGCATTGGCGGCGCACCTTGCGGTTCTCGCGGTAGCGCCGCTCTTCCTATCTCCCGGTTGGGTCGTATGGCTTTCTTTGGCGGGAGCCGTCTGGCTTCTTATGGAGCCCTCGAAGATCAAAGGGGAGAGTCTGCGCGCAGCCAGAAGACGTGTCGCCGGCGCGATCGTGAAAGACCCGTTCTTCTGGGTGTCCGTGACGTTTTTGGCGTATGCCGTAACGGTTCTCGTCAATTCGGGCGTTTCGCTTTCCTATGATGCGCAGACCGGCGAGTGGTTCATGTCTTCGGCGACGATGCCGCTTTTGCCCGCTTCGGCAAAGGGGGTCGGCGCCGGTGAGGCGGCGGGGATTCTCGCGATGACGATTGTCGTGCAGGGGTGCAGGCACGCTCTCGGGAAGAATGCGCGCGTCGCTTTTCTAATTACGGTATCGCTTCTTTCCGGTGCGTGCGCGCTTGTGATGACGGGCTCGCTGCTTTGCTCGAACGATATGGTGCTTCAGCTTGTTAAATGTGACATCTCAAAGCCTCAGTACATCGGGTGTGCGTTCGGTGTTTATTCTCTCGCATCTGCCGCGGCATTGTCCGGCATATTTGAAAACAGGTGGTTTAAAAATCTTATTTTTGTGTGGATCGGAATTGTCGGGAACGTCCTTGGAGCATTCCTTTTTGCGCCGCCGGCCGTAGCGTTTCTTTTCGCGGTTGCACATGCGATTCTTTTTCTTTATTCGTTCGTTTTCGCGTTCGTAAAAATGAGCGCCTTGGCTAAATTTAAATATATGGTGCTTTTTCTTATCGGATTGTCCGTCGCGACAGTAGCGGCCTTTTTCGTCCTTCCGGAAGAAGATCTTGCGCAGAAGATTTTGCCTTGGACGACCGGCGCTTTTCTTGGTCCAGAGACGCTTGAAATCCGTGAAATCCTTTCTCGTGTCGCTTTTGATTCCT
Organism: Kiritimatiellia bacterium; assembly: GCA_045537795.1. Classification (GTDB taxonomy): domain Bacteria; phylum Verrucomicrobiota; class Kiritimatiellia; order RFP12; family UBA1067; genus UBA1067. Next base: position 7,635 of record JAZSQE010000055.1, read on the forward strand.
GGCACAAGACTCCGTGGCTGGGAACCGGTTTGGGTACATTTGCGCTCGACATTAAATTTAACGCGCCCGAGTCGGCGTTCATCATCGTCCCGGAATCTCAGGCTCTACCTCTTAACGGATATTGGAAGATTCTCGCCGAGAACGGGATTATCGGTGCCGTTTTGCAGACACTGCTCTACGGTTTTCTCGCCTTCACCTTCATTCGCAGGTTGGTTTCAGGCGTAAAAGCCGATTTTCCGTCGCCGGTTTGCTGCGCCGGCATCCTGGCATTTGCGGCTGTTGCGCTTGAGGGTCTTTTAGATTGTTCTTTTTTGGTTCCGGGAGCGGCCGTTGCGCTTTGTTCTTTGATGGCGCTCTCCGCAGCTTCATTCCCCAAGGGCAAGGGAGATAAGTAATGTCTGAAAAACAGCTTTATTACGCGAACAACGGCAAGGGGCCAATGTATTACGGTTCCCAGAAAATGCCTTATGGGGGGACGCGGCCTTTGTATTACGGTGCCGGTAGCCGTTACGGGGCTTATGGGAGTTACGGCGCGTATGGGCAATACGGCGCTTACGGTCAGTACGGCGCGGAAGAAGGCTCTTCTGTCATCGGAACGATCACTCTTTCGCGCGTCTTGAGGGTTATTTCGCAGAGGTGGCTTTCCGTCTTCGTGTTTTTGCTCATCGGTCTTATCGTATCGTTCGCCGTGTATCGTATTTCGCCGACCATTTATCAGGCTACGAGTGAATTTACGATGGATATGCGCCGCTCTTCGGGAAGCAACAGAACGGCGCTGGATCTCGCCATTCCGGATTACGGCAACACGTACGCCGAGATTTTCAATACGCGCATTTCCGATTGGCGCTCCGACAAGATCGTCATGAAGATAATGGAGCAGTATCGCGCGAAAAACCCCACTTCGACCGCGTCGGACGAAGAAATAATAGAGGCGCTTGTGGAGTCGGAAATAGAACTCCAGCGCAATTCGCGCATCATCACAATCTCTGTGAGGTCTACATCCGCGCCGATGTGCGCCGCTCTGGCGAACGCCTACGCCCAGGCGATCGAGTCGTTCACCGACGAGGAAAACAAGATCCGCTGCGACAGGGCGGTGAGTCAGATTCACGCGAACGTCGAAAAGGCGCGGCGCGAGGTCAATAAAATCCAGAACGAACTTCTTGAATTCCGCACCGCCCATAAGGTCGACAACATGACCTCAAGCCGCGATACGATCCAGCAGGGGCTTTCGAAAACCGTTCAGTCGATTCTTCTTCTCGAGACCGATGAAACGCAGCTCATCGAGTGGGAGAAAATGCTTTCGATGGTGCAGAAGGATCCGACGAGCTACGGCAGCCTTTCCGTGAGCGTTCCCCGCGCGCAGGAAATCGCTACGGAATTCAAGGCGTTTCAGGACGCCGACGGAGAGTATCAGAAGCTTCTTTTCGCGTATACCGAAAACCATCCCGAAGTCATCTCCAAGAAAAAGGAGATGGAACTGGCGAAGCAGCGCTTTCTCGATGCGGCGAACAGGGCGCTTCAGACCGGCCGATCGACGCTCAAGGTGACGCGCAACCAGCTCGCGAATCTGCGGCAGAAAAAAGAGGATTTGACGGCCGAACTCTCTTCGCTTGAGCAGCGTATCGCGCTCGCGGAGACGGGGCTTAAGCGCCTTGACGGAGAAGCGGCTGTCGCGAACAGCGTTCTTGAAGGTCTTATCCTCAACGAGAACAACGCCAGAATCGAAGCCGAAAGCAACAACGAAATGGTACGCGTCGGGCGGCAGGCGAACGTTCCGCAAAAGCCCATTCTCCCCAACCCTCTCATCATATTCGGTATCGGCATAGTCGTCTCCGTAATGTTGGGGGGAGCGTTCGTCCTCGTCGTGGACAACCTTGAAGACACGGTCGTCAACCTTTCGGACATCGAGGTGCGCCTCTCCCTCAAGGTGCTCGCGGTTTTGCCTCATCTGAGAAACAAAAAACGCAAGGACGTAGCGCGCTTCCTCATCGACGAGAAGTATTCGCAATTCTCGGAATTGGTCGCGGGCCTGCGCAACCTCTTCGATTCTCCGCGCTACGAGGCGATGACGAAATGCATTCTTGTCATTTCAACGCAACCCGGCGAAGGCAAGACGATCACTTCAACGTCGCTGTCCATCGCCTATGCCCAGTCGGGTAAAAAGACGCTGCATGTCGAATTCGATCTCCGCCGTCCCAAAGTTGCCGGAATATGGGAGCTTGAATTGACGAAGGAGCGCAGTTTTTCGCACGTGCTTCAATCGTCGATAGACGCCGATGCCGATTTTTCGAAACTCGTGAACAAGACAGAACTCGACAATCTCGATATTGTCGCGTCTCTGCCCCCTGACGGAGTCACTCCTGCGCAGATTTTCGGCTCGGGAGTGATTTCAAGGTTCTTCGATTGGGCGCGCGCGAATTACGAGCGCATAATCGTCGATGCTCCGCCTTACGGTGTCGTTGGCGACGTGGTTACGCTCGCGATGCTCGTCGATTCGACAGTCATCATGTGCTGTCCCGACAGGACGCACTTCAAGCCGATCCAGCATTGTTCGCGCCATCTTACGGAGGCGGGAGCGAATATACTCGGCATGATCGTGAACGACGTGGAAGTCGCGCAGGCGTCGGCGTTCAGCATTTCCGCGCACAGCGCCTACGGCAAGTACGGCTACGGATATGGCTACGGGGCCGTCAAGTCCGATGAAGATGGTGACGGCGAAGAGCGCGTTTCAGGAGAATTCGAAGATGAAGAGTAGGCGTTGTATCGTTACCGGCGGTTGCGGTTTCATAGGCTCGGCTCTCGTGCGGCATCTTTGCCGCGAAGGGCGTGAAGTTCTCGTCATCGACAAGCTTACTTACGCCGGCAACGTCGAGTCTCTTAAGGAGGTCGAAGGCCGCTATACGCTTCTTAAGGCCGATATCTGCGATCAGCGCGCTATGGATGCCGCATTCGCCGATTTCAAGCCCGATACCATATTTCATCTTGCGGCGGAGTCTCATGTCGACCGTTCTATCGACGGGCCCGGCGAGTTTGTCAGAACGAATATCCTCGGCACGGCGACGCTGCTCGAGAGCGCCCTTAAGCGTTGGCGCGAAGAGCCGCGCTTTCTGTTTCAGCATATTTCGACAGACGAAGTGTACGGTACGCTCGGCGAAACGGGCTATTTCACCGAATCGACGCCTTATTCACCCCATTCGCCTTACTCGGCGTCGAAGGCTTCGAGCGACCATCTTGTGAGGGCTTGGCACGACACTTACGGCTTGCCCGTAGTCATAACGAACTGCTCCAACAACTACGGGCCGTATCATTTTCCCGAAAAGCTGATACCGCTTATCATATTGAACTGTCTCGACGGCAAGAACCTTCCGGTGTACGGAAAGGGCGCTAACGTGCGCGATTGGCTTTATGTCGACGATCATGTAAAAGCTCTCTGCCTCGTAAACGAGAAGGGTACGATCGGCGGGACTTACAACGTCGGCGGCCATAACGAGCGCACGAACCTTGAGGTCGTGAAAACGGTCTGCTCGATTCTCGATGAACTGAGGCCTCGAACTCAAGGCGTATACGCCGATCTTATCACGTATGTCGCCGACCGCCCAGGGCACGATCTCAGATATGCGATCGATCCCGCGAAACTTATGAACGAACTCGGGTGGAGACCTGAAGAAAATTTTGAAAGCGGCATCCGCAAAACCGTCGAATGGTATCTCGCCAACGATTGGTGGTGGAAGCCGATTCACGAAAGCAAATATTCGGGCGAGAGGCTCGGAACGGCGTCAGGCAAATGATTTATGAGCTCCGACTTATCGAAAATACGCAACATCGGCATCGTCGCGCATATCGACGCTGGTAAAACGACGACGACCGAACGCATTCTTTTCTACACCGGCAAGATCCACAAGCACGGTGACGTTCACGACGGCAACACGACGACCGATTTCATGCTTCAGGAGCGTGAGCGCGGCATAACGATCCAGTCGGCGACCATCTCCTGCGAGTGGAAAGGCCACTCCATAAACATCATCGACACGCCCGGACACGTCGACTTCACGATGGAGGTCGAACGCTCGCTGAGAGTCCTTGACGGGGCCGTTTGCGTTTTCTGCGCCGTCGGCGGCGTGCAGCCGCAGTCCGAGACCGTATGGCGTCAGGCAGACCGCTACAACGTGCCGCGTATCGCGTTCGTCAACAAGATGGATCGCATGGGCGCCGATTTCGGCCGCGTGGTCGAAGAACTCCGCGAAAAGCTCAAAGCGCCCGCGTGCCCGGTGGAACTGCCCGTCGGGGCCGAAGATTCGTTCAAGGGCATAATCGATCTTCTTGCCATGAAAGCCGTCATATACGACGAGGCGAGCGAAGGCAAGGAGTTTTCGGTCATCGACATCCCTGAAGAAATGAAAGACGAGGCGGAACTCGCCCGTGCCGAACTTGTCGAAAAAATCGCCGATCTCGACGAGGGCGTGATGGAGTCGTTTCTCGAAAAAGGCGATCTCACGAACGAAGAGCTTGTTCCAGCGATACGCCGTCAGACGGTTGCGGGCGCATTCGTGCCGGTCCTTTGCGGCACCTCCCTCAAAGACAAGGGCGTGCAGCCGCTGCTTGATGCGATAAACGCCTACCTGCCCTCGCCTGTTGACCGTCCGCCCGTAACGGCGAATGATCTCAAGACGGGCGAAAAGATCGAGCGCAGACAGAACGATGCCGAGCTTCTTACCTCGCTCGTATTCAAGATCGCGAGCGATCCTTACGTCGGCAAGCTTTATTTCGTGCGCGTCTACGCGGGCGTCCTCAAAAAAGGCGCCAACGCCTACAACCCGCGCACGAAGAAACGCGAGCGCATAATGAAGATCGTGCGTCTTTTTGCAGACGATCAGATTGAGGTCGATGAACTTCGCAGCGGCGACATCGGCGCCGTCGTGGGGCTTAAGGACTGCACGACGGGCGATACGCTCTGCGCCGAAATGAAACCCTGCTATCTGGAGCGCATTACGGCGCCGCAGCCCGTCATGTTCATGGCCATCGAACCGAAGAGTTCTGCCGACAAGGATAAACTCGTCGAGTCCATGAAGGCGCTCGCCGCGGAAGATCCGACCTGCCAGTACCGCGAAGACGAAGAAACGGGGCAGACGATCCTCTCGGGCATGGGAGAGCTTCATCTGGAGATTCTCGTCGATCGTCTGAAGCGAGAATTCAAGTGCGCCGCGAACGTCGGCAAGCCGATGGTCTCCTACGTCGAAACGGTGACGAAGAGCTCACGCGTCGATTTCACTTTCGACCGGGAACTCGGCGGCAAGCGCCACGCCGTTTCTCTTGCGGTTTCGGTAAGTCCTCTCGAACGGGGCGAAGGCGTTAAAGTCGAACTTTCTCGCGATTTTACGGCGCTCGTCCAGGAGAAGGCTCTTCAGGAATGCGTTCGTCAGGGGCTCGAAGACGGCGTCGTCACGGGCGTTCTCGCACGTTATCCGATGACTGATATCCGCGTCACGTGCGAAAAGGCCGAAATCGTCGACCCCGAAGTCTCGGACGAAGTCGCTTTCCGTTCGGCCGCGATGATGGGCTTTCGCGAGGCGGCGGAAGCAGCCGCTCCCGAATTTCTCGAACCGATCATGAAGCTCGAGATAACGACGCCGCCCGAAGCCGTCGGTGAAGTGCTCGGCGATCTCAACGCCCGCAGAGGCACCGTTCTCGACATGGCCCAGCGCGGCGACATGCAGATCGTACACGCGCGCGTGCCGCTGGCGAAGCTCTTCGGGTATTCGACCGCGATCCGCTCGCTCACGAAAGGCCGCGCTTCGTATTCGATGGAGCCGGACATGTTCGAGCTCGCGCCGTCTTCGGTGCGCGAAGAAATACTTTCAAAGTGACATTCGCAAAGGAGCGCGAAAGTGATACTTGCGCCTCTGCGCGGAGTTACGATACGCTGCTTTAGAAGCGTATATTCAAATGAGATAAAGGAGGCCGGCTTTACCGAGGCGGTTACTCCCTTCATAAGCGCTATGCCGGGCGTAGATCCGCTCAAGGATCGTGAAATCGATCCCGAGGCGGACGGGAACTGCGGCATCAGAATAACTCCTCAGTTCATCGGCAAAGATCCGCAGGCGCTTCGCGTTGCGCTTAGGCGCGTTAAGGACGCTGGGTACGATACGGCCGATCTTAATTGCGGCTGTCCGTTCCCGATGGTGCGCAACAAGGGACGTGGTTCGGGGATTCTGAAAACGCCGGATGTTCTCAGGCGTATGATCGAGGTGGGCGTCGAAACGATGGGCGAGAGGCGTTTTTCCGTAAAGGCGCGCCTCGGCGTCGACGCTCCGGGCGAACTCCTTTCGCTCATCGGAATTCTGAACGGATTTCCTCTCAGGTTTCTCACCGTTCACGGGCGCATCGCGCGCCAGATGTACGAAGGGGAGTGCGATCTGGCGGCTGTGGAAGAGATCCGCCGCGCGAGCGTCAACGAGGTCGTCGCCAACGGGGATCTCGACTGGCGGGCGGGAAAAGGGATGGTGGGCAGATCTTTTGTGAGACACCTCGGAGAGCGCGACGATTCGGGCGACGCCCTTAGACGGTATATCGCCGCATCGCGCGCTGAGCTCTGCGGCGAGCGGCCCGTTCTCGGGCGCATGAAGGAACTTGTCTGCTACTGGAAGGATCTCCCGCGCTGGCGCCGTCTCTGGCCCGTCATGAAGATTTCGCGCACTTTGGCCGAATTCGAATCGTGTCTGTAAAAAACGCGCCGCAAGCGCGAGATGCGAAACATTTCAAAACTCGTCTTTGACGCCGATCGCCGGAAATATGACACGAGAAGCGTTTTCACCCCTGCTCCGCGGGGGTGAAACTTCTTTTTCTGGTTCTTCGCGGCTCCGTTTCGCCGAAGGTCTTTCTGTAGAAATCTTAAGGTTTTCTCGAGTTTTCTTTTCCGTAGATTTGCGATAATGTTCACGTCAAACGGACAAAGAAAGAAAACGGAGAAAACGAGATGCTCGCAAAATGCCATTCAGGCGCGATAAATGGAGTTGACGCAACGGGCGTCGAGATAGAAGTCTTTTCGATGCTCGGTACAAGCCAGTTCGCGATCGTGGGGCTCCCCGATCAGGCGGTCAGAGAGGCGAAAGACAGAATTCCGACGGCTCTCAAAAATTCGGCGCTCGCTTCGGGCAAGGAGTTTGACGTCACCGTCAATCTCGCGCCGGCCGATGTCAGAAAGGAGGGGCCCATTTACGATCTGCCCATAGCGGTTGGGCTTCTCAGGGCGACGGGGCGTCTCAGGAACGAGCATCTTGAAGATTTCGCGCTCGTCGGAGAACTCGCGCTTTCCGGAGAAGTGCGGCGGGTGAGAGGTATTTTGCCGATAGTGATGGAGATGAAACGCATAGGGCTCAAGGCCGTTCTTGTCCCGAAAGACAACGCCGACGAGGCGAGCGTCGTGCCGGGGATAGACGTCATACCTGTGGGGACTTTGAGGGAGGCCGTCGAGTATCTTAACGGAGAGCGTCTCATCGAGCCAGTCGCGCGCGATCTCGGAGCGCTCGTGAACGAAACAAACGCGAGAATTCTCGACGACTATGCCGACGTCAAAGGGCAGCCTCTCGCCGTCAAGGCGATGGAGGTCGCCGTCGCGGGCGGCCATAACATTCTGCTCATAGGCTCGCCCGGTTCGGGCAAGACCATGCTCGCCAGACGCGTGCCGTCCATTCTCCCGCCGCTGACGGTCGAAGAGGCGCTTGAGGTTTCGAGAATACATTCCGTGGCGGGGGCGGTGAAAGGCGGCGGTTTCTTCATGACGTCGCGGCCGTTCAGAGCGCCGCATCACACCGTCAGTTCCATAGGGCTTTTGGGCGGAGGGGCCCATCCCGTGCCCGGCGAAGTTTCGCTCGCGCACCGCGGCGTACTTTTTCTCGATGAATTCGCGGAGTTTCCGAGAAACGCCCTCGAGGTGCTGCGTCAGCCTCTCGAAGACGGGCATGTGGGGATTTCGCGCGCGGCGGCGGCGTATGATTTTCCGTCGAAATTCATGCTTGTAGCCGCGATGAACCCTTGCCCGTGCGGATACCGCAACGACCACGACCACGAATGCCGCTGTTCGCCGAATATGGTGCTCAAATACCAAAGCCGCGTTTCGGGGCCTCTTCTGGACCGCATAGACATGCATGTCGAGGTTCCGGGCATCGACCCGAAGAGATTGCCGTTTCTTGAGCCGGGCGAGTCGAGCGCCGAGATAAGGAAGCGCGTGACGGCGGCGCGCGCCGTTCAGGAGGAGCGCTACCGCGATCTTCCCGGAGTGCATACGAACGCCGAGGTGAAGAGCCGCGATCTTGCCGACGCGTGCAGGCTTTCCGAAAAGATGAAAAAAGAGCTCGTGCGCACAATCGACAGGCTCAAGCTTTCGGCGCGCGCATACGACAAGGTTCTTCGCGTCGCGCGCACGCTCGCCGATCTCTGCGGCTCGGCAGACGTGCGTGAAGAAGATATAATGGGCGCGAGCGCCTACAGAAAGCTCGACGAAGAGGAGAATTCCTACTGGATATGATTTCCCGGATGACCGGGGGAACAAAGAAAGGAACAAAACAATGGAATCGGATACAAACGAAAACAAAACCGCAAGGGGCGCGTTTCGCCCGAAACTGACATTCTTCCATCCTAACGCGAAGGGTACGGGATGTGCGGTTTCGATGGAGGTCCATCCCGCGCACGACGACGTCGACGGGAGTATCTTTCTCTCGGCGGCGAACCAGCTCACCGTCGGTGACAGGACGGCTGAAATCCCGGTGTTTCCGAGATTCGACTGGGAGAACAAGATGACGGTAAGGCTCTGTTTCAGCGATCTGTGCCAGATAATGCAGGTCTTCAGAGGCGAAACCGAGTCGATAAACGAGGGCAAGGGTCTTTTCCATTCCACCGCCGAATTTTCGACGCGCATTTCTCTTCGACATCTCGTTGAGCCGGTCGCGGGGTATTCGCTCGAGCTTTCGAGAACGCCTGTAAGACCTGGCGGGTGCGAGCAGCGTTCGCGGATATTTTTCACTCCCGCCGAAGCCGGCGGTATCGCCGATTCGATCGCCGGCTCTATGGCGGTCATAAGTTTCGGGATACCGGCGGTCATCGTGCGCGACGGCGCGGGCCTGCGCCGCAAAGGGCCGTACCAGAGGGGGCGCGATGCGGCAGCCTGAGACGAAGTGCAAAAGCGTCGTCAACGGCAACTGGGGCGAAGCGGTCGCGGCGGAATTTCTGCGCCGCAACGGGTTCGAGATACTCGACTCGAACTCTCGCCCCGTGCGGCGCGACAGACGTCTCGAGATAGACATCGTCGCGCGCGACAAGGTGAACGATACGCTCGTTTTCGTCGAAGTCAAGCAGCATGCCCGCATATCGGCGTTCCAGCGGCGCATAAGAAGCGTCAACCTCGAAAAGAAGATGAATCTCAGGCGCGCATGCAATGCCTGGCGGCGGATTCATTCCTGTACGGGTTCGTTCAGGTTCGATGTTGTCGAAGTTTACGGTTCGCCCGGTGAAAAACCGTGCGTCGACCACATATCGAACGTCCGCCTTTTCGTCCCGGGTGAACGGTTCGTGAAATGGGGATGAACAAGGAAAGGCGATACAGATGAAAAACTTTGTCGGCAACGCTCTTGAAGAGGTGATGAAGACGATAAAAAAGGAATTCGGTGAAATGGCCGTGCTGCGTCTCGGCGACAAAACGGACACGAAGGTCGAAGCCGTGTCGACGGGCGCGTTTTCGCTCGATCTCGCGCTCGGTGTCGGCGGGCTCCCAAAAGGCCGAATAGTAGAATGCTACGGGCATGAATCATCCGGCAAAACCACTCTCGCGCTGCACGTGGTGGCGAATGTCCAGCGCACCGGCGGAACGGCGGCGTTTATAGACGCGGAGCATGCGCTCGACCCGTCGTACGCGAAGAAGATAGGCGTCGATCTCGACAATCTCGTCGTCTCGCAGCCGAACAGCGCGGAGGAGGCCCTCACCATCTGCGAGCAGCTCGTCAGATCGGGCGCGGTGGATGTGGTCGTCGTCGACTCGGTCGCCGCTCTGACGCCGCAGGCCGAGATTGACGGCGAGATGGGTGACAGTCACGTGGGGCTGCAGGCGCGTCTCATGTCGCAGGCGATGAGAAAACTGACTGGCACTCTCGCGCAGACGAACACTCTTTGCATATTCACCAATCAGGTGCGTGACAAAATCGGCGTCATGTTCGGCAATCCCGAGACCACCCCCGGCGGCAAGGCCCTAAAATTCTACGCGAGCTGCCGTTTGCAGGTTCAGCGCATTGGCGCGATAAAAAGCGCTTCTGGGGAGGTGATCGGCAACCGCACGCGCGTCAAAGTCGTCAAGAACAAGGTGGCGCCTCCTTTCACCGAAGCGGAGTTCGACATTCTTTATTCCTGCGGCATATCCTACGAAGGCAGCGTTCTCGACGCGGCCGTCGCCAGAGGCGTCGTCGAAAAACGCGGCAGCTGGCTTTCGTTTGAAGGGGAGAACATAGCCCAAGGGGCGACTGCCTGCATCGAATACCTCAGGAACAATCCCGAAAAACTCGAAAAGATGAAGCAGCTCGTGAAAAGCGCGCCTTTCGTGAACGCCAAGGCCGTCTCGCGACGGTCCGCCGCTTGACATACAGGGGCGAATGTGTGAAAATACCCCCGTGATGAAAAAAACGGGGGCTATGAAGAAAATTCTGCATGTTCTTGAACGTCAATCCTTCGGGATAGCGATACTCGTCTGCGCGGCGGCGGCGTTCTCGTTTCCTTCGGCATTTATGCGGTGGGGAGACGTGAAGCTGACGTCGCTTGTGGTTCCGGCCATACAGATAATTATGTTCGCAATGGGTACGACGCTCTCACTCGCTGATTTTCTGCGGGTAGCGCGTCGGCCGTGGGCGGTTGTGACCGGTGTCGCGTTGCAGTTTTTCGTTATGCCTGTCGTGGGGTTTTTGCTGGCGAAAACGCTCGGGTTTTCCGGAGAGCTTGCCGCAGGTTGCGTGCTTGTCGGATCTGTGGCGGGAGGCACGGCTTCGAACGTGATAGCCTTTTTGGCCAAAGCCGATGTTGCGCTTTCCGTAACGATGACGTGTTTTTCGACGCTTCTTTCGCCGTTTGCGACGCCGCTGGCGATGAAGTTTCTGGCGGGCGAGTTCATCGAGATAGATACCGCCAAGATGGTTTTCGAGATTCTGAAGATAGTGGTTCTCCCCGTAGGAGCGGGTGCTCTCGCCCATGCCTTGCTGCGCCGTCAGTTCGAGACGCACCGTGCGTTTTGCGAACGGGTTTTGTCTGTCCTTTCGATGACGGGGATATGTTTCACCATTCTCGCGCTTACGGCTCCCAGCCGTGATACATTCGCTTCTGCCGGAGCGCTTATAGTCGTCGCGGCCGTCGCTCATAACACGATCGGTTACGCGGGCGGGTATTGGCTAACCCGTCTCGTCGGCCGTTTCACCGGCATGGGGGAGAGAGAGGCCAGAACGATCGCGATCGAGGTCGGGATGCAGAACGGAGGTATGGCGGGGGCGCTCGCGGTAGGAGTTCTCGGCAGCGCGGTCGCGGCGCTGCCGGCGAACGTCTTTTCGATCTGGATGAATTTTTCGGGCTCCGTGCTTGCGAGCCACTGGAGCCGCAAGGACCTTCCGCAGACAGCACGCTGACCGGCGGCTTATCCTTCAGGGTTTGTCACTCGGAGATTTTCACTCCGAGATTTTCGGCGGCCTTGCGGATCGTCGAGAGAATTTTGCCAAGCCGCTTGTCTTTCCTGACCGATTCGGGCGTGCCTTCGAAGCAGAAGGCGATTTCTTCGTCGTATTGCGCGGCGCGGCGGATGCCGATGGCGATGTCGTGGGGAGGGATTTTGTCTTTGCCGTTGATTTTAACGGCCGGGATGTCGCCTGAAGCGCCTGCGGGACGGAAAGCGGCGTCGCATTGCGATAGCGGCCGGAATCCGTTGGGATTGAACTTGTAGCCGCAGTCAGTCCATCCGGAACCGTCGCGGCCGGAAAAGAGGAGTTTTACGGCTCCCCCGTTCCGCTGCGGAATGTAGAGAGTCTTCTCCGAGAGGTAGTCGCCCTCATATACTATGGAGCCGGTATGCCAGAGCTTCCCCGTTTTGACGCTCGGGTCCTTGCCGACCCTGCCGGTGAAGTATCGATCGCCGAAGCGAAGGATGCCTACCGAGCCTCCGCCGGTATAGCGCTTGAATGTCTTGAAATCGTCTTCCACGGCGATGACGCCGTAGGGATTCCCCTTGCCGCCGTAGATGCCGAAGAGGAAGCGTCCGTTCTCGTAGGTGGCGGTCTGGATGCCCATAATCGTGAAGCCGGTTTGAAGTATGTGGCGCTTTACGAGCTTGAAGTCGCTGGAATATTCATAGACGTAGTTGCGGTTATGGGAGGGAGGGAGACCGCCGACGATAAAAAAACTGTCTCCGCGCCAGGTCATGCCGCCGGCGCCGTGCGGCATGTCTTTGAGCGGCCAGATTTTCAGAGGCTTCAAGGTTTCGGCATCATACGAATGGACTTCGCTGACCGCGCCATTGCGATAGTTGAAACGACCGCGGTTGACGGCGACATAGACTATGCCGTCTTTGAAGCAAAGGTCGCCCTGATGGTCGGGAGCGTTCTGGGTCGCGAGAATCTTGCCGGCGAGATCGGTTTTGACGATTGTGACGGTGAAACTCCAGTAGATGTGTCTGCCGTCCGTCGCAAGACCTTGCAGGTGTCCTCCGTAATTGCCCGGGCACAGGATCGGTCTCGCGGGAAGCGTCCGGGCGCATTGTTCCGCCCCGTCCGATGACAGAGTTCCGATGAATGAGGTCAACGCCAACACGCAACCGCCGACAAGAGCATTTGTTTTTTTCATGGGCGGCATTATATCATTCGGACATGGTGATGTCAAAGCGCGTGCCCCCGGTCTGAAAGAAAACTCCCCCGCCATCGGAGCGTTTTATGACATATAAAGAGAAAAGGTATAAAGCGGGAGAGAGTATCATGACGACCGATAAGCTCCGACCCTTTCGGATGACATATCGCGTTTTCGAGTATAAAAGTCTCGGCGCACTGCGCCGGTGAATCCGGCAGAAACTCCACGGTTGCGCCGCGGCGCGTCATAATGATATAATACAAGGCATGAACACAGTACTGATTGGCGCCCAGTGGGGCGATGAGGGCAAGGGCAAGGTTATCGACTTTCTGACCGAAGAGGCGGATGTCGTCGTGCGCTTTCAAGGCGGCTCCAACGCGGGCCATACGGTTGTGGTCGGAGACAAGAAATACGTTCTTCATCTTGTCCCGAGCGGCATCCTTCACGAGGGCAAGCGTTGTGTCATCGGCAACGGCGTCGTGATGGATCCTTTCGATCTTATGAGGGAACTCGAACAGGTCGAGAGCTGGGGCTTCGAACTCAAGGGACGTTTCCACATCTCCGAACGCGCGCAGATGGTCATGCAGTGGCATCGCGCCATCGACAAGGCGGAAGAGGCGGCCCGTCCCGAAGGGAAGAAAATCGGCACGACGGGCCGCGGCATCGGTCCGGCGTACGCCGCAAAGGTGGGGCGCTACGGCATGCGCGTGGGGGATATCCTCAAGCCGAATTTTCTCGAACTCGTGCGCGATCAGGTCGAAGAGGCCAACCGCACCTTGAGGGCGCTGGGCGCCCATCCGCTCGACCCTGAAGAGATGGTGAAGCTCTACACGCCGATGGTTCCCGCTCTCATGCCGTATGTCACCGACACGATACAGCTCCTCCACGAAAATCTCGACGCCGACAGACCAGTTCTTTTCGAAGGCGCTCAGGCGACGATGCTCGATATCGATTTCGGGACGTATCCCTACGTTACGTCTTCCAATCCGACGGCCGGCGGCGCATGCACGGGCTCGGGTGTGAGCCCGCGCGCGATCGACCGCGTCATCGGCGTTCTGAAGCTTTACACTACGCGCGTCGGCGAAGGGCCTTTCCCGACCGAACTTTTCGATGCCGACGGCGAGCTGATGCGCACGCGCGGCGGCGAGTTCGGCGCGACGACGGGGCGGCCGCGCCGTTGCGGCTGGTTCGACGCGGTTATCGCCCGCTACGCGCAGCGTGTCAACGGCATCGATTTCTGGGCCATGACGAAACTCGACGTGCTTGACGAGTTCCCCGTCGTCAAGATCTGCACGGGCTACCGCCGCAAGGACGGTTTCGTCTACACGACGTTCCCCGCCGATCTCGAAGCTCTCGCCCAGTGCGAGCCCGTTTATGAAGAGATGCCGGGCTGGCAGTGCGAAACGTCGAAAATAACCGATTACGCCGATCTTCCCGAGAACGCGAAGAAATACATTGAGCGCATTCTCGAACTCGTCGGCGGCAAACTCGGCGTTCTTTCCGTCGGGCCGGCCCGTGAAACGACACTCAGGATAAACATCTGATGAACCCCGTCGTCAAACGCATCGTCACCGCGCTTTCAACCGCGACTTTAGTGGTCGTCGCGCTTCTTTGTCTGCCTCTGTCGGTCGTGAATTTCGCGCTCGTCGCGCTCGTCGCGCTCGTTCAGCTCGAGTTTATGCAGATGCTTTCGAAGAAGCACGAGACCATGCCCGTCGTGGGAGTCGCGCTCGGCGTCGCGTTGATGGCGCTCGCGAATTATCCCGTGAAGCTGACCGACGAGTGGACGCTGGCGCATTTGCTGCGTCTTTCGCCTTATGTGTTCGGCGCGCTTTTCGTCTTCATGTGGGGCAATGCGCTTTTCGGCAATTTCCGCTCGCCTTTGACGGCCGTGGGGACGACGCTTCTGTCGGTCGTGTACATCCCCGTGATGCTGCTCGGCCTTTGCGCGATACCAAGTTTCTACGGCGTAAAGATGCTTCTCTACGTCGTCGCGATAATAAAGATTTCCGACATGGGCGGTTTCGCATTCGGTCTCGGCTCGAAGAAATGTTTCGGCGACAATCACAAGATGTGCCCCTCGATTTCTCCTAACAAAAGCTGGGAGGGCATGTTCGGGAGCGTTTTCGCTTCGTGCCTCATATCGTGTCTTTTCATGCCGATGACCGGTTTCGGTTTCTGTAAGTCTCTCGCGCTCGGCGCGACGGCGGCCTTGGTCGGCACTTTCGGCGATCTCGTCGAAAGCCGTTTCAAGCGCGAATGCGACATCAAGGATTCCGCCACGTTCATGCCCGCAGGGTTGGGCGGGTTTCTGGACATGTTCGATTCTCTTGTCTTCGCGCCCGCGGTTCTGTTCCCGTTCTTGGGGAAGTGAGTTTTCCGCAAAATGAACGAGGCGATGGAGATGAACATATCCATGCAAGGCCTCAAAATCGCGTTCGTGAATTGACTTTACGGGTATCGCCCGATGGTTTTTGAAGCGGTTCAGCCGCCAATACCTTCGCGAATTGCAAGGCGCGGGCAAAATTTGATATAATATGCGCAATGCCGTTATTTGTGCCAAAAGACAGAAAATCACTCTTCCGCCAGTTTTTGGCTGGGATGTACGATGCTGTGGTTATAACAGATCCCAGCGGGCACGTGATTGAGATAAACGCCCGCGCCGTCGAACATTTCGGTTATGAGCAGGACGAGGTCATCGACCGTCACGTTTCGATGTACATCCCCGGGCTCACCACCGAGGTCGTCCAGCGGATCCGCAAGGGTATCGAAGGCGAGCGCCACGTGATTGTCGACGCGAACGGCAAGACGAAGGACGGCCGAAAAATCGCCTGCGAAGTGGCGGTGTCGGGTATCGATTTGATGAATCCCGGCGATCTTGTTTTCACGATCCGCAATGTCGAGCGCCGCCGCGAGATGATGCAGTCGTACAGGACGAAGGCCAACGCTTTCAAGAATTCTCCGGCCGCGCTTTTCGGCTGCGATCGCGACGGGGGCATCCGCGAATGCAACAGGGCGTTTCTCGAGATGTTCGGTCTTGACAGCGTGGAAGAGGCGCGCAGGCATGTTTTCAGCGATTTCATGTGCGAAGAGCCTCTTGTCGCCAATTTCAAGAAGGCGCTCGAGGGTGAGACCTCCGTCACGGGAATCGTCGCCGAGGGCGACGGTGAGGACGGCGAAGAGGTCGAAATCACCCTGGCGCCCAACGCGTACGGCCGCAAGATCGACGGCGTCGTTGGCGGCATACTGAAAGTTTGAGCGGTATGCGACGCGCTCCACAGCACGCGGCGGGCATGACTTCGCTCACGGTGAACAAGACCGACACCAAAGTTCTGCAGGATTTTCTCGCCGCGAAATTTTCTCTTTCGCGCCGCAGCGCAAAAGCGATGATAGACGGGCGCAGCGTATGGGTCAACCGCAAATGCGTCTGGATAGCCTCCTTCGCCCTCAGGACGGGTGACTCGGTCGAAATTCCGCAGCAGGTCGTCAAAGGTGCCCGCAGGCAGAGCGGTTCTGACGCTTCGCGCGAACAGCCGCAGAAGCGTCACGTGCGCGTTCTTTGGTCGAACGAATCCTATCTCGTCTGCGACAAGCCCGCGGGCATGGTGTCGGCGGCCGATCCCAAGTCGGTGGAGACGTTGTTGAGAGAGCAGGAGGGCGTGCCTACCTTGCAGGCGGTGCATCGTCTCGACCGCGATACGACGGGGTGTCTCATGTTCGCTAAAAACCACGCGGCGTTTCTCGCGGCGGTCGAGGTTTTCAAGGCGCACAAGGTGACGAAGATATACCACGCGATAGTCGCCGGGCGCTTCCCTTACGCGCATCAGGTCATCGACAAGCCGATAGACAAAAAGCCGGCCGTTTCCAAAGTGGTGCGCGAGGCGACCGGCTCGGACGCGAGCTTTCTGCGCGTCAGGATCGAGACGGGGCGCACGAACCAGATCCGCCGCCATCTGGCACAGGTGCGCTTTCCCGTAGCCGGCGATAGGGTGTTCGGTCTCAAGAGCGCGCGCGATCCGAGGCTCATGCAGGTGCCCAGGCAGATGCTTCACGCTTCGACGCTGACGATGAGAGATCCCTTGAAAGCGCATGAAGAGATCAAGGTTCATTCTCCGCTGCCGGCGGATTTCCGCTCGGCGCTGAGGCTTTTCGGCATGGGCAAATAGCGCATGACGTTTTTCAGAAAAGGGGGACGATATGGTGAATATGCAGGTCAATCTCGGCGGGTTGAAGATGTCCGCGCCGATCACCACCGCGAGCGGGACTTTCGGGTACGGCAGCGAATACATGGGAGCCGTAGATTATGCGAAACTGGGCGCCGTCACCGTCAAAGGCGTGAGGCTTGACCCGTGGCCGGGCAACGCCATGCCCCGCCATGTCGAAGTGCCGGGCGGGCTCGTAAACGCGATCGGCCTTCAGGGACCCGGGCTTGAGAGTTTCAATTCGCAGTACGTCCCCGCCTACCGCAACATGAACGGCGAAAAACCTCTCATCGTCAACATCTGGGGCGGGAGCGTCGAGGAATATGCCGCCGTAGCCGCCGGACTCAAAGGGGTCGATGCGATAGAGTGCAACGTCAGCTGTCCGAACGTCAAGGAGGGCGGTCACACCTTCGGACAGGACCCAGACGTTCTCCACCGGCTCGTCACGGCCGTAAGGGGCGCGACGAAGTTGCCGCTTTTCGTGAAGCTCGCGCCGAACATTCCCGACATCAGGCCTTACATAAAGGCGTGCGAAGACGCCGGCGCGGACGCTCTCTCGATGATAAACACGATTCCTGCGATGGTTATCGACATCGAAAAGCGCGTTCCCGTTCTCGCGAACCGCACGGGCGGGCTTTCGGGCCGCGGCATACATCCGGCTGCCGTTAAACTCGTCTATGATGCATACCGCGCGACGAAGTTGCCGATTCTCGCGATGGGAGGCATCTACGAAGCGAAAGACGCGATCGAATTTTTCCTCGCCGGCGCGACGGCCGTCGCCGTCGGAACGGCCATCTTCACGAACCCCGCGATAGTCGCCGAGGTTTACGACGGGATAACGGATTACTGCGAGCGCCACGGCTTCTCTTCGGTGGAGGAACTGCGCGGCGCTTTGAACTGACGGCCATGTATGCTGACGTTCCTCTTTTCGCGGCTTTGATCTTGACCGTCGGCGGGCTGGCGGCTTTGACGTGGTCGAGCGATATGTTCGTCGACGGAGCGGCGCGTCTTGCGAAACTTTTAGGCATATCGCCTTTCGTGATAGGAATGGTCGTCATCGGTTTCGGGACGAGCGCGCCGGAACTGTGCGTATCGGCTCTCTCCGGGATCTCCGGCCATTCGAATCTGTCGCTCGGCAACGCCTACGGCAGCTGCATATTCAATATAACGGGAATTCTCGGTGTCGCCGCGCTTATCAAGCCGATAGCGGTAAAGCCCCGTCTCGCGCTTCTCGATGCGCCCGCGCTGACGGCGATCTCGCTTTCGATGTATTTCTTTCTTTCGGACGGCACGCTTTCGCGCGCGGATTCGTTTTCGCTTCTCGGGATTTTCGCCGTCATCATGCCCGCATATTGCTTTCTCGACAGAAACGGCAAGCTCGCGGGAGAAGTGTCTGGCGAAAGCGCGTCGTCGAAAGATTCCGTTCCGGGAATCGTTTTCAAGGTTCTGCTCGCTCTCGCGGTTCTTATCGGTTCGTCGCACTGTCTCGTCTGGGGCGCGGTCGATCTTGCCCGTTCGGCCGGGGTCGATGAACTTCTCATAGGACTTACCGTAGTCGCCGTCGGCACGTCTCTGCCGGAACTGGCGAGCGCCGTCGCCTCCGCGAAGCGCGGCGAGAACGAGTTCATCCTCGGCAACATAATAGGCTCGAACATCTTCAATATGCTCGCCGTCGTCGGCATCGCCGGGGCGCTCAGTCCCATAGAAAGGTTTTCGCCTTACATTCTCGCGCGCGATCTTCCTCTCATGGCCGGTTCGACGTTCATCATCGCGCTTTTTTCGCTGAACTGGAAGAATCGCCTGAAACCGGGGCGCATAAACCGTCTTGAAGGGGCGATGTGGGTGACGATGTTCTTTCTTTATACCGCTCTCATGATATATCAGGAGGTTGACTGAAATGGCCAATGTAATCGCGATCGACGGGCCTTCGGGCGCGGGGAAGTCATCGGTTTCGCGCATCATCGCGAAAAAACTCGGGTATCTGCACGTCGATTCCGGCGCGCTCTACAGGATAATGACCTGGCAGTGTCTTCAAAATGGCGTTGACACGGCGGACGGCGCGGCGGTGGCCGCTTTCGCCCCGCGCGTCGACATCGGGTGCCGTCCCGAAGAAGGGCGCATAGCGTATTATGTCGCGGGCGAGGATCCGGGAGAGCGCATCCGCATGCCTGAAATAAACGCTCACGCCTCGGAGGTCGCAACCGTAAAGGAAGTGCGCGAGAAGATAACCTCGCTTCTGCGCTCCATGACCGAAAAGGGTGATCTCGTCGTTGAAGGGCGCGACATAACGACGGCGGTCTTTCCCGATTCTCCCGCACGGTTCTATCTCACCGCGTCGGCGCAAGCGCGCGCCAGACGCCGGAGAAATGAAGAAATCGAAAAGGGCATCGCCTCGCGGAGCGAAGAAGAGGTCAAGGCCTCTCTCCTCAACCGCGACAAGATCGACTCGACGCGCCGATACGCCCCCTTGAGAAAAGCCGACGGCGCGATCGAGATCGACTCGAGCGATCTCACCCTCGACGAGACGGTCGCAGCCGTGATGGCAAGTCTTCCGGAAGGGTGGAAGTGAAACTCTCCGTAAAACTGTGTCTTGCTTTTCTCGCGCTTTACGCGCTTCTCGCCGCTTTCGGCGAGGTGCAGTACCGCATCGCGCGCTTCAACGACGCGACGCCCGCATACAACGCCGTGAACCCTCAGGAGCGCTACCGGCCGCCGTCGGCGGCCCATTGGCTCGGCACCGACAATCTCGGGCGTGACGTGGGGCTCAGACTCGTGCAGGGCGCCCGCATAGCGTTTCACGTCGGCATAATGACTTCGCTCATAGCGATTCCGCTCGGCGTGCTGCTCGGACTTCTCGGCGGATATTTCGGGGGCAGAACCGACTCTCTGGTCGTCTGGCTCACCGCGAGCGTCGCGTCGATGCCGGGGCTTCTTTTCATTCTCGCGATTTCGCTCGTCGTCGGTCAGGGGCTCGCGGGGATTTACGTCGGAATCGGTTTTACCACGTGGGTCGGCGTCTGCCGCACGATCCGCGCCGAGGTGATGAAGCACCGCGACCGCGCGTACGTCAAGGCGGCGCGACTTCTGGGGTATTCTCACGCGAGGATAATGCTCCGGCACATTCTCCCGAACGTATCGCACATCATCCTCATCCAGTTTTCGCTCAGGTTCCCCGCGGCCGTGTCGACGGAGGTTTTTATTTCTTTTCTCGGCATAGGCGTTCAGGGCGAGCCGAGCTGGGGGGTGATGATCGGCAACGCGCGCATGCGTCTTTGGCAGGGCGTGTGGTGGGAGATGACGTTCACGACGCTCGCGATATTCTTGCTCGTTCTGTCGTTCAACCATCTCGCCGATTATCTGCGCGACCGGCTCGATCCGGCTCTGCACTGCGAGCGTTGAGACTTCAATGTCCGTCGCCGGTGATCTGCCGGCGCGATCCGCCGCCGCGTTGACGCGGGAGATGGTTTTATGGTAGCATACGCGAAAATCAAAATATCGTCCGTCCGGCGTGAAAACGCGCGGCGGCGAATACGAAGGGAAATACATGAAAAAAATGACGACGATAAAGACGGCGTTTGCGGCATGTGCCGCGCTCGCGGCCGCTTACGGATGTTCGATGTTCGAGCCCAAGACGTTCGATGGGGTGGATATGGCTCCCGGCGATATGCACGCCGACGATCTCACGAAACTTGAATGTGTCAGGAGCGTTTCGGGCGATCCCATCGTCATCGTCAAGGATAATGCGGCTAAACTCTCCGTTGTCTACGCAGAAGACAGGGCCAACGAACGCGCGGCGAAGTTTCTCGCGCAGATCATTTTCGATATGACCGCGGTCAAGCCCAAGGTCGTTTGCGAAAAGAAGGGAAAGAGCGTGACGAACGCTCCCGCTTTCTACATCGGCGACACCTCCGCGGCCAAGGCGGCGGGTTTCGTCCCGTTCAGAAAGAAGACCGGCCGCTGGGACGGCGTCGAGTCGGAGCGCTTCCGCGTGGTCGCGAAGGACGGCTCGTTCTATTTCGTCGGTCGCGGCGATCATGCCGTTTATGACTGGTGCGAACGCCAGCTCGGCCTTAGATATTTCTGGGCGGATAAACCCAATCAGATGTACGGCTGCAAGGAAACGAACGACATCTACGGCAAATGCGTGATACCCACCAAGGGTCTCGCCGCCAAGCCCGTCGATTATGAAGATCAGCCCGTATTCGCGTATCGCGACAACTGGCCGTACGAAGGCTCCGTCTGGAACGTCTGCGCCAAGGGCGGCAACAGCCACCGCGGCGGCGTTAATGTCCACGCTCCTCACGGCTGGTGGAAGGATAAAGAACTCGTCAAGAAGCATCCCGAGATTTTCGCTCTCACGCCCGACGGGCAGCGCGCGACCTCGCCGCTTCTCTGCTACGGTCATCCCAATACCGTTGAATATTACAAGCAGCGCATTGAAGACCACATCGCCGGCAAGCGCGATTCCGGCGGGATTCTCAATCTCAAATCGAAAGTCGTGACGATCTCGCAGTGGGACTGCGGCGTCGAATGCTCCTGTGAATACTGCAAGAAGCTTTTCGACGACAAGCTCGGCACGGCCGGCAACGGCTCTCCGATCATCTGGACGTACTTCACGACCGAAATCGCCAAGTGGCTCAAGGAGAAGCATCCCGATTACGTCATTTCGACTCTTCCCTACATCAACACCTGCCTCGTTCCGCCCGGCTTCGACGTTTCGAAGTACGGCAACGTCGAGGCGATGCTCTGCACGATGCCGGGCTTGGCGATGCTCAAGAACGAGCAGTGCAAGAAGGAAGAGGAAGACCTCATCCGCCAGTGGGTCAAGGCCACGGGCCGTCCCGTTCTCAACTGGCACTACAGCTGCTGGCCGTGCGAATTTACGTCCGCCCCGTACGTCTACGGCGAGACGATCCAGAAGCACTACAGCGACATGAGGAATCTCCTTTCGGGCACGTTCATCAACGGCGGCTACGACGTTCCGAGAATGCAGCTTTCGATGTACGTGTGGATGCGCTGCATGTGGAACCCCGACGTCGACGTCCACGCCATTTATGACGTATTCTGCTCGCGTATGTTCGGCAAGGCCGCCGGCACGATGCGCAAGCTCATCGATATGCAGGAGAAGGGCTGGAACCGCCAGTGGGGTTCGAATCAGTGCTCGATTAAGAACGTCTTCGAAGTCAGCTACCCTCGCAAGGACGTCCTCAAGATGCAGGAACTCCTCGACAAGGCCGCCAAGGAGGCCGAAGGCGACAAGAAGGCGACGGCGCGTATCGCATTCTACCGCAAGGGCTTCGAGAAGTTCTTCAAGGAGTCTGAAGAGAACGCCAGCGGGAGAGCCTTCCCTCCGTTCATGATGAAGAAGGGCCCTCAGCCCGTCATCGACGGCAAGCTCGACGACGCCTGCTGGAAGTTGGCCGAAGGGCGCAAGTTCGTCGCCGCGCAGAACAAGACGAATTCCGTCCCCGCCTACGCGACCGAAGTCAAGGCGTGCTGGACGCAGCACGGCGTCACGTTCGGCGTTCTGTGCGAAGAGCCCGCCGTCAAGAAGATGAACCTCGGCGCACCTCAGGGCGATCCGTGGGCGCAGGATACGTTTGAAATCTTCGTCGACTGCTCCGGCACCGACGAAGGTCACTGGTATCAGCTGCTTATCGACATCAACGGGCGCCTCACGACGTTCACCGACGGCCCGAGCTGGCAGCCTAAGGATATTAAGGTCAAGATTCATCCCGGCGAGAATCAATGGTCGATGGAGGTGTATGTTCCGTTCTCAGATCTTCGCGGTTTCGCGAAGGCTCAGATACCGACGACTTCCGCCAACGGCTGCGTCTGGACGGGCAACATGATCCGCTGGCGCGTGGGCGATATGAAGCTGCCGAAAGAGCAGCGCGTCAAGGACAGCCGCCGCGATTGGAGCCGTCTCAACACACGCTACAACATCTGGAACAAAGACCAGGGCGCGTTCAGCAAGTTCGTCTTCGTAGAGTGATGCGCGTTGCCGGCGTCAAGACGAAACCGGACGGCGGGTATCCGCCGTCCGTTTTTTTTCTTTCGCTTCCGGCGTGCGTATTGCGGGCGGGGGCGCGGTTTTGGTAAAATGTGCGCATGCTTTTAAAACGTGTTCTGCCGATAGCGCTTCTCGCATGTCTGTTTGCGGGCTGCTCCGTCGTATCCAACGCCCGTAAGGCGCAAAGGGACGTTTGCGCGAAAAGCGCAGAAAACGCCCCCGCGCCCACAAATACGGTCTCCCTCGCCGGTTTGACGCTCGAGAATCTCGTAACCGTCGCCATGTCGAACCGGCCTTCGGTCGTAACGGCGCGTCTTGCCGTCGAAGACGCGCGTCTCGCTCTCAAACAGATCGCGGCCGACGCCCCCGTCGTTTCGCGGACGCCGTGGACGAGCCCGAAGGTGTCGGTAAGCGCCGGCCATTCCGAATCCTCCGATTTCGCCGACGATATCGACGACCTGAAATTCTCGACCGACGGTTCGATGTCGGGCTCCATTTCCATGAGTCTGCTCATTTACGATTTCGGGCGTTACGGCGCCTCCGCGGCGGCCGCCGCCGAAGACGTCGTGTCGGCGGAGAAGACTCTGTCGGACGTCGGCTTCGCCGTGTTCGAAGAGGTTTCGGCCGCTTATTTCAACCTGCATGAGAAATCGGCGCTTCTTGAAGTCGCCTATACGAACGAGTTCGAATATTCCGAGCATCTCAAACGCGCCGAGGATTCTCTCGCCGTCGGCGAAGGCAAGCGCCTCGACGTGACGCGCGCCAAGCTCGATCTTTCCCGCGCCAGAGAGCAGACGATCGCCGCCTCGAACGCGGTTGTCACGGCGGGCGCCGAGTTTCTGCGCGCGATAGGCGTCGACGCCGTGCGCGGCGATTTCAACGAGGTCCTTCCCGCAGGGAGCGAGAGACTCGCCGTCATGCGCAAGGCTTTTTCGGCGAGCGGATACACGGCCGCGGACGCTTTCGCATTCGCCCGCACGAACGCGCCTTCGACGGCCATCGCCCGCGCCAGACTGCGTGCCGCGAGTTCGAAGGTCGATTACGCGATAGCCGACCTGCGTCCGTCCGTTTCCGCGAGTGCCTCGTTCAGGTTCACCGATCCCGTGTGGGTGTGGGGCTGGGCGGCGGAAGGCGTGCAGTCGCTTTTTCAGGGCTTCAGAAAAACGACGGCCGTCGAGCGTTCCGTCGTCGCCATGAAGTCCGCGGCGTTTGCCGTGGACGAAGCCGAGCAGGAGCTTTCGAAACTGATAGAAATCGCCGTGGCCGATCGCGACAATTCCGTGAAGGCGCGCGACACGGCCCGTACGTCGCTCAAGGAAGCCCGCGAGAATCTCGCCACCGTGAAGACGCAGTATTCGCTCGGCGACGTTTCGCGCATCGAGTTCACCGAGAGCGTCTCCGATTTCGTCAGCGCTCTCGGGTCGCGCGTGAGCGCGTTCTACAGCGAGCAGCGTGCCGAAGCGAGACTCTTTTCGCTTCTAGGCGCGAAACCCGTCTATCGCGAGGCCGATGTAAAGGGAGGCAGATGAAAAACCGTATCGTTTCAGCCGCTTTGGCGGCATTGGCGGCCGCCGGATGCGGCGAAATCAAGAAGGGCTCAAAGGCTCCGGAATACCGTTTTGCGCCGATCGAACGATCGGATGTCGTCAGGACGGTAGAGGCGACCGGCACGGTGACGCCGCGCAAGGCCAAAAACGGCATTCCCGTCGGCGCTCAGGTCAACGGCAAGATCATAAAACTTTTCGTCGATTACAACTCCGTCGTGACCAACGGGCAGGTCGTCGCCCTCATCGACCCGCAGGTCTACGAGGCGAACTACAAGAGCGCCGTCGCGCAGCTTCACGTCAACCAGGCCAACGTCGAAGTGCGAGCGGCGGCGGTGAAATCGTGCGAAGCCGAACTCTCGCTCGCCGAAAAGACGCACAAACGCAAGGCGTCGCTCGTCGAAAAGGGGATGACCCCCGTCGCCGAACTCGACAGCGCCGTCGAGGCGCTGCTGAAGGCGAGAGCGAGTCTGGACAGCGCGAGAGCGAGCCTCAAGAGCGCGAAGGCCTCCGTCGAGCAGAGCGAGGCTTCGGCCGAGCAGGCGAAGGCGAATCTCGATTACTGCACGATCGTCTCGCCCGTCAACGGCATCGTCATCGACCGCAAGGTTGAGGAGGGCGAAACGGTCGTCTCCTCGATGAACGCGGTGCCGGTTCTCACGATCGCCGAAGACCTTAAGACGGTCTGGGTTGAAGCCACCGTCCCCGAAGCGGATGTCGGCAACATCAAGGAAGGGCAGATCGTGACGTTCACGGCCGACGCCTACCGCCGCCGCTTCACGGGGCGCGTCAAGCAGATCCGCCGCGCGGCGACGACGACAAACAATGTCGTCACCTATCCGATCATCATCGAGGCGGAGAATCCCGGAGAAATACTTTTTCCGGGGATGACGGCGACGCTGTCCATTGAGACGGCCCGTGCCGAAGATGTCGTCGTCGTGAGCGCCGCCGCGCTCAGATTCCGCCCGAAGGAGGCCGACCGCGCTCCGGGTGAAATCCCGCGCGGCAGAAAGATATGGTTCCCGGGCGACGACGGCAAGCTCACGCCGTTCGTCGTCGAAACCGGCGTCAGCGATTCTTCGTTCACCGAGATCAGGAACGGCGCCGCGATCGAAGGCAGATCCGCCGTGATCGGCTATGTCACGGCGGCCACGAAAGCGATGGGCGAGCAGACGACGAATCCTTTCAAGCCGAAGTTCCCGCAGCGCAACAAAAACAAGGGAACCGCCCCGGAGCCGAAGAAGTGAGCCACCTCATTGAGATGCGCGACCTTAAAAAAGTGTACGCGCAGGGCGAAGAGCCGGTTTACGCGCTTGCCGGCGTGTCGATCACGATCGACGAAGGCGAGTTCGTCGCGATCATGGGCGCGTCGGGTTCGGGTAAGTCCACGATGCTCAACATTCTCGGCTGCCTCGATTCCCCGACGAGCGGTTCGTATCTTCTCGACGGCGTGGAGGTGGCCAAACGCACGCCTACGGAGCTGGCGATCATCCGCAACAAGAAACTCGGGTTCGTCTTTCAGAATTTCAATCTTCTGCCACGCACGAGCGCGATAGAGCAGGTGGAACTGCCCGATCTCTACATGGGCAGGCTCTCGCGTTCCGCCCGCAGAAAGCGCGCTATGGAGCTTCTCGAACGTGTCGGTCTCGGCGGGCGCGGCACGCACACTCCGGCGCAGCTCTCCGGCGGACAGCAGCAGCGCGTCGCGATCGCGCGCGCGCTCATGAACGAGCCTCCCGTTCTTTTCGCCGACGAGCCGACGGGCAATCTCGACACGAAGAGTTCGGTCGAGATAATGAATCTTTTCACGGAACTTTCGAACGAAGGCATAACCATCGTGATGGTTACGCACGAGGACGACATCGCCGCGTACGCGAAGAGGCATCTTGTGATGAAGGACGGCCGGCTTGTCAAAGACGACAAACGCGCCGATTGACGGAATACGGAACGCAACCGATGAGTGAAATCAAATTGACGATCGACGGCATCTGCGTCGTCGCGAACGAGGGCGACACGATTCACGAGGCCGCTTCAAAGGCGGGGGTCGAAATCCCCAATCTGTGTTTTATGAAGGATCTCGCTCCTTACGGAGCGTGCGGCGTGTGCGTCGTCGAGGTCGAAGGCGTTCCAAAACTTCTTCGCGCCTGTTCGACGAAAGCCGCCGACGCAATGGTCGTCTTCACGAAGAGCGAGCGCGCTCTCAAGGCGCGCAAACTCGCGATGGAACTCATGATGGGCGATCATGACGCCGATTGTCTCGGCCCGTGCAGGCTCGAATGCCCCGCGCATACCGACTGTCAGAAATACGTGAAAGAAATCGCCGAGGGCCGCTATGCAGATGCGGTCGCGACGGTGAAGGAGACGTTTCCGCTGCCTTCGTCGATAGGTCGCGTCTGTCCGCATCCGTGCGAGAAGGCGTGCAGGAGAAGATATGTCGAAGAGAGCGTTTCGATAGCCGCTCTCAAGGCTTTTGCGGGCGATATCGTGCGGGAGAGGGGCATCGAAAAGAGGATTGTCGCCGAAAAACCTTCGGGCAGGCGCGTGGCCGTCGTCGGAGGCGGCCCCGCCGGACTTACGGCGGCGTTTCACCTCGCCCTCAAAGGCCATGACGTCACCGTCTACGATCAGATGGACGAAATGGGCGGAATGCTACGCTACGGCATACCGCAATACCGTCTCCCCAAAGACGTTCTCAAGGCCGAGACGGACGCGATCGCCGCGCTCGGGGTGAAATTCGTGAACGGTTTCAAGATCGGTCGCGACGCTTCTCTCGGGGAGCTGCGCGCCGGGTGTGACGCGATGGTAGTCGCGAACGGAGCGTGGAAGTCGTCGCCGATGAGAGTCAAGGGCGAGAATCTTCCGGGGGTCTTCGGCGGCATCGACTTTCTTCGCGCCGTCGCGCTCGGAGAAAAGCCGCCGATCGGGGATCGCGTGGCCGTCGTCGGCGGCGGCAATACGGCGATGGACGCGTGCCGCACGGCGGTGAGACTCGGAGCGAAGGAGGTTTGCGTCATCTACCGGCGCACGCGCGCGGAAATGCCGGCCGAGGAGATCGAAATAAAGGAGGCCGAAGAGGAAGGCGTTGTTTTCAAGTTTCTGCGCAATCCCCTCGAGATAACCGGCGAAGACGCGCGCGTTTCGGGCGCGCTGCTGCAGGTCATGGAGCTCGGCGAGCCGGACGAGCGGGGGCGTCGCCGCCCCGTCGCGGTCGAGGGCGAAACGGAAACGATCGCGCTCGATTCGGTCATAATCGCCATCGGACAGTCTAACGATGCGGAGGGATTCGGCGATCTCGCGGTCACGAAGCGCGGCACGATAGCGGCCGATGAAACTGATTTCTCGACTTCGCTCGAGGGCGTTTTCGCCTGCGGCGACGCGGTCAACAGGGGCGCGGGCATCGCCATCGAGGCGATAGCGGAGGCGAACGGGGCGGCGAAGAGCGCGGACGCCTATTTGAGAGGCGTTCGCTATGTGCCGGAAAGCCCTGTCGTTTCGACGCGCGAGGTGAGCGAAAAGGATTTTGACGACCGCGAAAAAGTGCCGCGCGCCGAGGTGCGAGCGCGTCCCGCCGAAGAGAGACGGCGCGATTTCGGCGAAGTGGGTTTCGTTCTTGACGAAGAGACGGCGAGGGCCGAAGCGAAGCGTTGTCTCAAGTGCGGCTGCCACGATTATTCCGAATGCAGACTAATCCGCTACGCTAAAAAGCTCGATGCCGACGTGAAACGCCTCAGGGGCGAATATCACCCTGGTTTCACCGAGACGAAGCTCGTCTCGATAGAGCGCAACCAGAGAAAGTGCATAACGTGCAATCTCTGCGTGAGAACGTGCGAGACGGTGGCGAAGAAGGGGGTTCTCGGTCTTGTCGGGAGAGGGTTCACGACCGTGATCAGGCCGGAATTCCGCGGCGATGAAATTCTTTCATTCTGCAAGGACTGCCGCCGCTGCGTCGACTCGTGCCCCACAGGCGCGCTGCGGATGATATGACCGCGGGACGATTGCCGTCCCGAGTTCACCCATTTTTGAACGCGGAAATGCGCCGCGCCCGCATGGATAAGGGTTGAAGTGCGTTGGATACGGACGCCTCCAGCGTCTTGTCAACACGACGGAGAATTGATATAATCGGGAAATGTAAAATCCGAAATTGTTCATTAAGGAGATTCTATGAAGAAAATCGTATCGCTCGCGTTGACATTGCTCGCCGGTGCGGCGTCCGCCGGTCTGTGGCCTTTCGGCGGAGGTTGCGTTGAGATAGTCAGGGACGGAGCCGCCGCGTCGGCAATCGTCTCGAACGGCAACACGGAAGCGGCCGATTTTCTCAAGACGTACCTTGAGAAAATTACAGGCCGTTCGATACCTCTCGTCGTTTCGGAGAAGGAGGCCTGCGGGCTTTCGAAGATTGTTCTCGAAATCGGCGAGGTGCCGACGAGCGGAGATGCCGATCTCGATCGTCAGAGCTATACGCTGAAGACTTCCGGCAAAACTCTCAGAATCGTCTCCCCCGACAAGCTCGGCCTTTATTACGCCGTCTCCGGCCTTCTCCAGGATCATTTCGGCGTCAGGTTCTTCACCTCCACGTGCGAGAAAGTGCCGCGGAACGCTTCTCCCGTTCTTGAAGACATCGACGAGCTCAAGCGTCCGAGCTTCAAAATGCGCGGCTACGTGACGCCTCCTGTAAGACCGGGCCTGAAGGATCACGCCCACACGATTTGGTGGCGGCGCAATTTCGGCGGCGGCTATCCGTTCGAATGGATCTCGTCCGGCCACACGTTTTACAGGTGGACGAAAATGGCGGAGAACCAGAAGGAGCATCCCGAGTGGCTCTCTATGTCGCGCACCGGTCAGCGTACGTATAACTGGGAGTACGGCGTTTGCGGCACGAATAAGGAGCTCGCCAAGGAACTCGCCGACAATCTGATCGAAGCATACGAGAAGAATGTGGCGGACGCCAAGAAGCGTAAGCGCGCCTTCACGCCGCGCGATACCATATTCCCCATAGCTCAGGGCGACGGTTTCGCGCCGTGCTACTGCCCCGAGTGCCGCAAGCTCGTCGCCGAAGAGGAGTCGGAGGCCGCGCCCCAGACGCTTCTTTTCAACCGTGCGCTTGAAATCGCCTGCAAAAAGTATCCCGACATCAAGATCATAACCTACGCGTATTTCGGCACGCTCCCGCCGCCGAAAAAAATGGAAATCCACCCGAACCTCTGGGTCTGCATCGTTTCGAGCAGCCTTTCGATGAACGAATCCGGCGATCAGATCAATGAAATCGAAACGACGCCCGAAAACCGCGATTACGCCCAGTCTATCCGCGAATGGGGCAAGCGCATCCCCGGGCGCATCTCGATTTACCACTGGGACGGCGTTGACGGCGGAAACAGCGAATATTCCGAGTGGCCCAACGTTCTCGCGCATGCCCGCGACATCAAATTCTGGGCGAAGAACAATGTCGGCTGTCCGATGAAGGCGGGCGGGCCGCGTCCGAACTGGGGCTGGCTCACCGAGTGGCTCTGGTTCCAGATGATGCGCGACGCGACGCAGGATGAAAACAAACTCTGCGAGGAATTCCTGCGCGGCTACTACGGAGACGCCGCCGGCGCGGTTCTTTGGGAATACTTCCAGTATCTCGAAAAGCTCCGCGCCGACGTGAAGTACGGCTGTCCGACCGTGCGCTGGTCGAGCTGGGCGCCGATTATGCTCGACAAGTATTATCCCGAGCCCATCCGCAGAGAGATGGACGCCTATCTCAACCGCGCCATCGAGGCGGCGAAGACGTCGTCCGATCCCGCGCATCTCTCGCGCGTGCTCAACGCGAAGGCCACGAGCGTCGACCAGCTCTTCATCAACGCTTCCAAGGCGAAGGATTACGTGCGCGTAACCGACCCCGTCACCGGCAAACCCTGGTATGTCCACGGCGGCGACATTACGCTTCCCGCGCGTATCACCCGTTTGGGGGATTACGCCTACAATATGGACGGCTGGTTCCATCCCGGCGTCAGACGCACGTGGGTCGTCCAGAACGAAGGCGGCGAGGCCGTCATTCTCAGGGACGGCAAAGACGAAGCGGCCGTTGTGACGGATATCCGCGGCCAGATATACGATTGCAGGATAAACGGCATCGACGTTTTCGCGCCATCTTCGAGCATCCTCGGCGGTTACCGCGACGAAGTCACCGGCCGCACGAAGACATGGTCGCTTCTTTCGTCCGATGAAACGAAGGCCGAGAACAAGGCGATCGTCTCGCCCATCGAATGGTGCATGGGCTGGAATCATCTGCGTTTCTACCGCACGGCTTCGCTCAAGGACGGCGCGCTCGTTATCGAGCGCCGTTTCGAGCAGGGCTCCGGCAAGGACGGCAAGGCCGATTTTCCCTCGATCACAAAGATGAGCCGGAATACGCGCTTCTCGGCCGTGTGGGCGCTCAAAATGCCGTCCGCGGAGAACGCGGGCGCCGCGATTGAAGGCGGCGGCATCAGGCGCGCGGTCACGTTCGCTTCGGCCGTCAAGGGCAATATCGACGCAAAGGACGCCAAGCGCGCGGCCGACCGTCTCGGAGCCGATTGCCAGAATCCGCTTTTCGACGAAGTCTCCGAACTTTCCGTCACCGACATGAAGTTCCCGTTCAAGTCCAAAAACGGTGAAATCAAAATGCAGATATCGCGAGGGGACGGCGTCGTCGTTGAAATCAGGACGCCCGCCGACGGCTGGGAGGCCGTATCGTTCAAGCCCGATGCCGAGCGCGGTGTCGTCGAAGTGACTCTCACGTCCGTCGTTCACGGAGATCTCTGCGACGGCAAGGCCAAAGTGCGTGCGCTGCCCAAGACCGTCATGACCGTCAGAGGCAAGGCCCGTCACGTTCCCGCCAAGCGCGTAAAGGTCGAAAAGCCGCGTGTCGCGAAGATTCGCCTTACTGGCGAGAATACGGCCGTAAACACGGCCGACGGCGCCGAACTTATCCGCATTCCCGCGGGCGCGTTCTGGCGCGGTTCGAACGACGGCCCGCGCGACGAGCGTCCCATGAGGCGCATCGACCTCGACGAATATTGGATCTACAAGTATCCCGTCAAACTCTCCATGTACGAGAAATTCTATGAAGAAGTCAATCCGAGCAACAAGTTCCGCCGCGTCTGGGGGCAGACGATGGCCGACGATCTCAAGAAACCGGCCGGAGGATATCCAGTGCTTCTTTCGTGGAACGAGGCCGACGGCTACGCCAAGCACGTCGGCGGATACCTGCCTACCGAGGCGCAGTGGGAGAAGGCGGCGCGTGGCGATAAGGATGCTCGCGTATACCCTTGGGGCGACAAATGGGAGAGCTGGCGCGTTTCTTCTATGGAGAACACCGTCAAGATCGGCGGCACGGGCACGATGAGAATGTCGGAGGCCCATCCTGACGGCGTCAGCCCCTACGGGGTATGGGATATGTGCGGCAATAACTTTGAATGGGTGAGCGACTGGTATGCGTGGGATTATTTCGCCAAGTCGCCTCCGACGAATCCGCGCGGCCCCGAAAGCGGCGTCAACAAGGTGATGAAGGGAGGAGACTCGATGCACAGCGAGACTAAAGCGCGCATTTCGTACCGCTATCTCTGCGAACCCAACCGCCGCGATTTCCTCAAGGTCGGCTTCAGAGTCGTTCTCGAAAATCCCGAAATCGAGAAGTGACGCCTTTTGGGAGCGTTCAGAAAAGCCGCCTGCGCTCTCTCCGGCCGCGGGCGGTCCTTTCCCCGGGCCGCCATTGACTTGCGCGGCGCTCACGACATGCTTTTTGTCATGATGGGGCTCGCGCGAATGAACCGCCCTCCGCTATGATTTTCCGCGTGAAAGCGCGAGGGCGTTATTGATATGGTATCTTCATTTTGATACAATGTCCGCACGAGAAAGAACAGGAGTTTCAGGCATAATCGTTTTTAAAGGAATAAACAGATGAAAAAATGTTTTGTGCTGACAGTAATATTGGGTCTGTTCGCTTCGCATTCTTTTTGCGGCGTTCGCGAACTTACCGTTTCCGTTGACGGCCTTTCACCTGTCGAGGCGGTTGAAAATATCCGCTCCGCCAAGTTGAAAGGAGATAAATCCGCATGGACCGTTCGCGTCAAGAAGGGCGTATACAATCTGAAGGAGCCGCTCGTCTTCATGCCGACCGATTCCGGCTCCCCCGACGCTCCTGTCAAGTGGATCGGCGAGGACGGGGCTGTTTTTTCGGGCGGTGGAAAAATCACGGATTGGCGCGATGACGGCGACGGAGTGTGGTCTGCGCCGATTCCGGTCGACGGGAAGGGCGTGAAGATATTTTTCGAGTCGCTTTACGTCAACGGCCGCCGCGCCGACCGTTCTCGCTTTCCCGAAAAGGGCGTTCTCAAATTCGACAAATGGTCGGAGCGCAAAGAAGTGAAAGGCGCCGTCACCAATTATATCGAGGAGTTTACCGTGCGCGGTCCGCAGCCTGAGTTTCTCGCGGGTCTTTCGCGCGAAGAACTTGATGCCGTGCAGTGCCGCGTTTTTGTGAAGTGGTCGTACGGCGCATATCCGGTAGCGTCGTACACGTCTTCAAACGGCATGGTTTCGCTCTGCGGCAAGGTTCCTGTCGCGACCTGGAAGAGATGGAGCGACGACAAACACAACTACCTCTTTTTCGAGAACGTGGCGGCGGGATTCACCAGACCCGGACAGTGGTTTTACGATGTGAAAGCGGGGCGCGTCAAGTACCGCCCGCTAAAGGGCGAGGGCCTTAAGTCGCTGGAGGCGATCGCGCCGACGTCCCGGCTCGTTTCTCTCGTCGAGTTCAAGGGCGATCTCGACAAGGGCGATTTTGTTCATGACATTTCGTTCAAGAACATCGGCTTTACGGCCTCGCGCACGGACGGCGACGTGCAGCCCAACGGAGCCGTCAAGCAGTATCAGCTGCAGGCCGCGTACAAGACGGGCGCCGCCGTGTACGCCAAAGGGGCTCACCGCGTGCGTTTCGAGCGCTGCAAGGTTTTCAATACCGGGAACTACGGTTTCAAGTTCGATGACGGGTGCGTCTCGAACGCCGTGGTCTCGTGCGAAATCCGCGACGCGGGCGCCGGCGGAATCTGGATAGGGAGCAGCAAGGGCAATATTCTCAGAGACGCCAATCCCGAATGGGTCAAGATACGCGATCCGTGGAACAATCCGTTCCCGACGAAACCGATCGTCGACGTTTCGGCGAAGGCGGTGAGATTCAATGTCATCGACAACAACCTCATCACGCATTGCGGCCGCGTCAATCCCGAAGGTTGCGGTATCGTATTGACGCACGCCGCCGACACGAAGGTCACTCATAACGAAATTTCCGACCTTTACTACACGGGCATCTCGGTCGGCTGGACATGGGGCTATTACGGCTCGTACGCGCAGCGCAATGAAATTTCGTTCAACCGCATAGAGAACATCGGTCAGGGCAGGATGGCCGATATGGGCGGCGTCTATACCTTGGGCGCGTCGTTCGGCACGGTTGTGACCAACAACGTCATAATGGATGTGAAGTCGAGTTCATACGGCGGCTGGGGCATGTACAACGATGAAGGCTCCGAGGGCGTCCATTGGGAGAACAATCTCGTAGTCGACACTTCCGCCGATTCGTATCATCTTCATTTCGGGCGCAATAACGAAGTCGTGAACTGCGTGATGATCAACGGCGGCACGAGCAAGCTCTGCGTTTCCCGGGTGGAGAAACATAATCAGGTGTCTTTCGTCCGCAATATCGTGTATTGGCCGTCGGGTCCAGTTTTCGTCAGAGCGCCGCACTGGAATAAAATCCGGGACGGTCTTGCAAAGGTCAGGTGGAACAATAATCTTTTCTGGTGCGCGAGCGGGGTTACGGAACTTAACGGTCCCGTGGCGGGTACGGTAGCCGATCCCGGTTTCGTTGATCCGAAAAACGCAGACTGGCGTCTTAAACCGGATTCTCCCGCGCTTAAACTCGGCTTCAAACCGTGGGATTATTCGCTTTCCGGCCGTAGGAAATAAGGTCGAGATGGCTTAAACGCGGTCGCAAGAGGCCGCGCGTGATGAAATTTACGCTATCGCAAGGACGCACAAAGCCGAAAAGCTTTGGGTGTTCGGTTCGTGTGCACGTAAAGGAGCTGGTGTAGTATGAATATGGGCGGGAAATTATTAAATCCAGATTACAGGGACATGGTTGAATGTCTCTTGAGGGAAGGTGTGACGAAACTGCGGGAGAAGAAAAAGAATGGATAGAACAGTTGTGAAAATGACCACTTTAGAAAAGCAGGATGAGGCGTTTTGTTTGTCGTTGACAGTTGATGAGCGGATCAAAGTGCTTGAAGAATTGAATCGTATAGGACGGTTGGTGGCAGGGTATCCCGAGTCGCGTTTGGATCGAACGGTAGTTCATGCGGCTTAAAGTGTGGTATAATTGAGACGAATTTTAGCCGATGGAGTGCAAGGGAAATCGGCTATATCGCTTGTGGGCGATGAATGATCTTTTATGGAGGCGGGGCAAGCTTGCAAAGAACCTGCCAAATAATAAACCTTTTATTCGCCGTGGCAGAAAAGCACGGTTGAAAAGAGGAGCCGCGTGATTCTACTTTAGGACCGCGGCGCGTACGCGAATTAGCGTATGACGCTTGAGGTGAAATCGCGCCAATAACAACAAGGGATTGGCGCAAGGGATCGCGCGCGCGCAACGTCAGAAATTTCGCGTCTATCATTATCGGCGCAAAAATGATATAATATTGATGCTTTTTGATGGAGAAATTATGTCTTTAGATGAAAGCGAGGGTAATATTATGGCAACATCAAGTATAACAGCGAACTTTTATTGCGATGACGCAAAGGCAGCAAACGCCTTTGTGCGTATGTTGGTGCGCCCTGAAAGAACTCGAATGGGAGGTGTTTATGCTTAATTTCAATAGTATGCTTGATACGCTGAAAACATCGCATATTAGGGTGCATATACCTCGCAGTATTCCACAGTTCACAAACCCGAGCGAGGAATGCGACCGTAGAGCCGTCATGAGGCAGGCGAGTGGTAACGCGCGTTTGGCATTTGGCAGATATGTCACCCAAGCGCAAATGGATTCTCGGCTTGAACGTGTTCTTTCCGTAAAGGTTTAAGTTGTTGTATTCTTCAATGGCGGAATCAGAACAAAAAGAAGCATTTAAAAGAAAACGAGGCAATGATGTCAGATAAGAAAAAAGTCTATGTCGAGACTACTGTCGTAAGTGATGCGACAGCATTGCCTACCAATAACCTTGCGCTTGCGGGGCGTCAGATGGTTACGCGGGAATGGTGGGAGACGGCTGCTGACCGTTTTGAACTTTATTCCTCTTCGGTTGTAAGTCAGGAAGTGCGTCGTGGTGATCCAGATGCCGCTCGGCGTCGGGTGGATCTGTTGAAGGATATTCCTGAACTCGTCGTGGATGTTCGAATTTTTGATTTGGCGAGAAAACTGATTGAAGGCAAGGCTGTTCCAAAAGAGTATCCGGATGATGCGCTTCATATAGCTATTGCTGCATTCCACTCAGTGGATTATCTTGTATCGTGGAATTTCAAGCACATCACAAATGCTGAGACGATTCCATTGGTCAGAAAGATTTGTGAAGCAAACGGTTATTCATGTCCTGAAATATGTACGCCGCAAATGCTTCAGAAAGGAGAATTGTCATGATTTATGATGAATCCTTGGAGGAAATCTGGCGCATCAAGCGTGAGATTGCATCCGAATACGCAACTCTTGATGATTACTTCAAGGGAATGTTGGCTTATCAAGATCAGGAAAGAGAAAACGGAGTTAAGTTTGTCTCGTTCCCGGTTCTCGAACGCGAACCAGCTATTACATAATTTTTCACATCAGTAACTAAAGAATGAAAGGAAGAAAAGAGAACTGATTGAAACGATATACCGGTGTGGTATCGGAGAGAATGCGCCGAAGAAGGCGCAGCCTTCGGAGGAAAGCTTCGACGAAGTCGAACCCGAAGGGTACGCAAGTAGCCGCGCCGGCTTCTCCACTTGGTTAGCAGATAGTCGTTAGTGATTAGTTGTTAGTAACGCTAAACTAAACCACGGAGTGAGAGTGAGTATGGGGTGGGCAACCTAACCCATACAACGTACGCGAATCAGCGTATGACGCTTTGTAAGAAAATCGCCAATTTTTCAAGTTCTGAAGCGGAATACGATGACCGCGCTACGTGGGTAATCCATGTGGCGTGTTTTCATCATTCATGTTTTAGAACGGGCGTTTGGCGATGCCTCTTACAAGACGTGGTGATTTGAAAACACGCCACTTCTTTTTTCCGCACAAGGGAGTGAGTTGTGAAATAGTAAGCGCAGGAAAAAGCGAAACGCGAAATGTCTTCTACGTTAAAAAGGTTAATGATGTACGTTGTTGCTTTTGCATCGTTTTACGCAAAAGCAGATTATCAAACAGTTGATGGTATTGAATGGCGTTATTATGCTTCATCATACCGAGCGGAAGTCGAGGGAATTTCGAGCTACCACTACGAGCCTATCGAAGTTACAATTCCATCCGCTCTTGGTGGTGTTCCTGTTAATGCGATTAAATACGGTGCTTTTAGAAATTGCGACTTCTTGTTAAGTGTAGTAATCCCGGGTACTGTAGAGTATATTTATGATGGTGCATTCGAGGATTGTGATCGCTTGATGAGCGTGACAATTCCAAATAGTGTCAGATGGATATATGGTGAAGTATTTAGAAATTGCAAAAGTCTGACGAGTGTGACGATTCCCAAAGATGCATATATAAGTGGAGATAGAGTGTTTGAAGGGTGTAGTAGTTTAACACATGTGACTGTGCCAGAGGGCAGTAATCATGATATACCAACGGGTATGTTCCGAGATTGTACGAGTTTGACGAGCGTAACGTTTCGTGGAAATTTTCGTACTCTTCAATCGGAGGCATTCAGCGGGTGTACCAGTCTATCGAGGATAACGATTCCAAGTGGTGTTTATAGATTAGGATGGCATGCGTTTCAAAATTGTAGCAGTCTGACGAGTATAACAATTCCTGACAGTGTGACAAGCATTGAATGGGGTGCGTTTGAAGGGTGCTCTAGCTTAACAAGTGTAAAAATCGGGAGCGGTGTTACATCTATTGGTAGCGGCGCATTTGCAAATTGTTCATCGATTGAAGCCTTTCAGGTTTCGGCTGAAAATACATATTTTTCGGCGCGTGATGGTATGCTGTGCGACAAGAGCGGCACTATGTTGGTTGTCGGCAAGTCAGGGGATGGTGAAGTGGCTATTCCCGGCGGAATTGTTACTATTGGCGAAGGTGCGTTTAAAGGTTGTGGTGGTTTATATGACATAATGATTCCTGAAAGTGTTAAGAGTATCGGTAATTCTGCGTTTTATGAATGTAGAGGCTTGACGAGGATAATGATTCCAAATAGTGTTACGAATATAGGCACGCAGGCATTTCGAGATTGTGATGGTCTGACGGAAGTATTTATCCCTGAAAGTGTTACAAGTATTGGACATGATGCGTTTTGGCTTTGCGATAATTTAAAGACGGTTTATTTGCCAGAGCGATTGGGAGGTGTCTCCGCGTCTTCGGCATCTATAATTAGGTACAGGTCTGTGCTTGTCCAATTCGATGGAAATGGTGTAGCTTTGGATATTGATTCTATGAAAGCAAGAACACAGTTTAAGATAGGTGAACTTCCTTCTCCGAAATCAGAGCGTATGGTTTTTAGAGGATGGTGGACAGAAAAGAACGGCGGCGAACAGATTGATGAGAATACAATTATTCAATCAGATATGGTTTTATATGCTCATTGGGAAACCGTACCGACTCCCATAATAACATCATCTAAGGGGTTGGTGTTTGCAAGTGAATTCTCAAGCATTTCTATTTCATGTACAATGCCGGAGGCGACAATATATTATTCGGACACAGGGAAGACGCCAAAGGATAACGATCTTTATCGATATACTGGAGATTTTGAAATCACAGGTACTAAAACAATCAAAGCTGTCGCTATGTTTGACGGGGCGAGAAGCGAGTATGTGACAGTAACCATCAGTCCAAAAGAGATTACATTAGAGGAAGCAATAGAGCAGAATTCGCTGGAAATAAAAATGGGCGGCGATGCAGATTGGACCGCTAAATTTGTTGACTCTGCGCCTGTTGGTGGCCAATGCGCAAGAAGCGGTGTGATTGATGATGACGGTGAATCCTGGATGGAAGTAAAAGTTTCCGGTGCCGGCGCATTGTCGTTTTGGTGCAAGACATCGTGTGAACATGATTACGATGATACATTTACCTGGGATAGACTTATGATCTATACGAATGGCGTAGAAATTACGCAATGGCGCATGGATGGAGAAAGCGATTGGACAAAAAGGATGCTTGTTTTTGCGGGTGGTGAAAATACCGTCAAATGGTGTTATTATAAGGATGAGAGTGTTAGCGAAGGAAAAGACTGCGCCTTTGTAGATGCAATAACGTGGACATACAAAACGTCTTCGGAACCGTTACCTACATTGCCTGATTCGGCCACAGAGGAACAAGTTGCTTTGGCATTGGGTGGTTCGGCGGATGCGAAGCTTGCGGCGAATATCACCGACGCGGCGGAATATGCGGCGTATCGTGCTTGGGCGTTGGGGCTTGAGGGTGTTACGCCGCAGGAGGTGAAGAATTCCGCGTATTCTTGGCTCTCTTTCGCGCTTGATACGGATGCGCTCATGGTCGCCGCGCCGAAGGAAGGGGATTTGATGATTGGCGGATTTACACAAGGTTCTTCGGCCGGGGTCTTCGACCTTTCCGTATCGATAAGCGGCATTACAGTCGGAGACAACGCGACGGCGGCGAATCTGGAGAAGGTGTTTGGCGTTGAAGGTGCGGGAGAGCTGGATGAGGGCGAATTCAAGGAAGAGAATGTCGATATCGAATTTGATAAGCCCGAAGGCGGCAAGGTGAAGGTCAAGGCGACACCGAAAGATCCGACTGCGAAACAGTTCTTCATGCGCGTAAAAATGAAACAATAGAAAATACGGTAGGCTTTCATTCTGTTGGTTACCACCGCATTTTTCAAAATGCGGTGGTAACTTCGGTAAAGATTGCGACAGATAAAGCACTACTAAAATCTATTTGGGCTGCGGTGGGTTTTGTAATGACCACAGTTTGTAAACTATGGACATCATTCATCCTCACAGATCAGATTTGTGGAGATGCGTGTTGATTTGTGGATTATTTTTCAGGAGAGTGGGCGGCGTGCCTGTTTAAGTGGGCAACGCGCGAGCCGCACGTTGTACTACTGTCGCATTCGGCGAAAGTGCGTGTGAATGAAGTAAGATTGCTTTCGTTTCTTGGAGATGTGGAGATTGGGAGTTTGGGAGAAGATCCTCAAAATCTCCAAAACTCCAAGTCTCACAGTAGCGAAAGCAACAGAAAGCATTTGTTTGTCTATGCCGCCTAAACCATTTGGTAATACTGGGGGCATGGTTCGGTAATACTGGATTAGAGGCGTTGGTTATGGGTGAAAGATGGGGCAGATGTGGGTGTAAGGACTGTTTGTATAGGGTGAA
>JAZSQE010000069.1:0-41998 GCA_045537795.1 Kiritimatiellia bacterium
TAAAGTTAGGACAGTTATAACGGACGCGGTAGCAGCAGATGCAGAAGAAGTGAATGTATATTTTGCAAGCGGTGAATATGTAACTACAAATCAAATTACTCTATCTTCTATTGCTATCCCGGTCAAGTTAAGCGGTGGTTACATTGGCGAGACAGATGGTTCATTTGATCGTTCAGAGACTGCGACAACATTTAAGCGCTCAACTTATAATATAAGATTTATTTCGGCGACATCTTTAAGTTCATTCGTTGTTGATGGGATAACATTTACCGGCGGATACATCAGTGCTAGTGGAACGAAAAACAGCCATACCGCGCTAGGGGCTAAGGGTGGCGCAGTAGCATCTGCTTCGTCAACTACCGTTATTTCAAATTGCGTTTTCAGGAACAATGCATTCCAGCTCCTTACCAAAGACGCACGATCTACCTATGCAAGTTACCTTGGTGGCGGCGGAGCGGTGGCGGCGATAACTTCCGGCAGACTTGATCTTGACAATTGCGTATTCGTGGGTAATCGTCATGCTTCTGGGGGGACGTATAATCAAAGTTCTGGTGGAGCGGTGTTGGCTTACAACGTTACCTTTAATGCCCGTAATTGCACTTTTGAAGGAAACTATATGAATGGTGGATCTGGAAGGAACACCCTTTTTGGCGGCGCAATTGGAACCTATTATGGCAATGTGTCAATAAGCAACTGCACATTTTCAGGGAATTACATTCTTGGTGCATTATATGCGACAGGTGGAGCCTCGGGAGGTGCTCTTGCTATACGTGATGCCGTCAGCTTCAAGATGTCGGATTCGGTTTTTACTGGCAATTATGTTGCAAATACATCAAGCCTGACGTTTCCGTTTTCAGCTGGTATTATGCTGCTTGACGATTGGAAGTCAAGCGATGGTCTTGCGAAGTCGGTAGTGGAGCGTTGCATTTTTGATTCGCGCACTGCACCCAATACGGCGACAGATTCACGGAATGCCCAGAGCGACATTCTGCTGTCTGGCGGGCAGCTTTTCATGACGAATTGCCTTGTATTTGCGGCGAAAGGAAATAGTGTGTATGGTGGATACTCCGTGCGAAACCTTGGCACGCTTTCATACACTGGCGCTACAACAGAATACTATGGTTATGTTTACTCGAGCGTTACATGTGCGCAGTCGGAGATGGAGCTCGTCAACTGCACTATAGCGGATGGGAAGGCATACGGCGTCGCTGCGGTTGACGATGCCGCCAGCCTTTCTCTCAAGAACTGCATTGTTTTGGGTCATAGTCTCACTGGCGTTGTCAACGCAACATCAATCGAACATAGCTACATTCAAACGCACAATGACGGCTCATGGAATTACGCGGGCGCGGGGAATCTCAATCCCGATGTCGTCGGCGACATCAACTGGACGGGCGCACCGTACTACCATCTTTTAACTAAGAAGTCCAACGGCGCGATTACGAACAGCTGGTTCTCGGGAACTTTCGAAAGCGCGAGAACCGCGGCCGACAGCCCCTGTATCGACGCGGGCGCTCCCGGTTCGGTCGGGCTTGATCTTGAGCCGTACTATAGCGGCAAGCGTGTCAATCTCGGCGCGTACGGCGGAACGCCCTGGGCGTCGAAGACTTCGCTTGTTCCCGGGCTTAACATTATCGTCCGATAATCATCGGCATAGCTGCAATGTCAGAAACAGGCTTGCCGTTGAACGATGGCAAGCCGGTTCGAATATTTTACAAACAGGACTTTCCTCTTGTTGCAAAAGCGTGCGTTGGACGCCGTGAAATCAAGAGGAACGAACTTCTCTTCCGAAAGCGCTCCGAACAGAAACGCCGTGGTTTCGTTTTGCCGTGCCCATGCGCTTTAGACGGCCGGCGTCCTGACGCGGATCGAGCCGGATTAAAACCATTCGCATGAATCATGAGGTGAAATAATGACTGTTGCCGTTTCCGTCGCGCCGATCGCAACATTGCTGATTGCGCTCGTCTTTCTCAAAATGAAGGCCTGGCAGGCGGCTCTTGCCGCTCTGTCGGTTTCGATCGCGGCCGCGATTTCCATGTTTCCGGAATCGTTGCCGCTCTGCAGAATTCCCGGCGTCATGCTGGCCATAGTTTTGTCTTCACGCCGACGTATTTCCGCCGCAGCGCTCGCGCGGCAGCTTTATGCGTGGGCTCCGTTCGGTTTTGTGGTGGCGATCCTTTCCCTGAACTCGTTGACGCCGGCAGAAATCAAGAGGTGGACAACGCCGGGCGCGCTCGGCGGCTTTGTCACAGGTTCGGGGACGAGTTCGTGCGTTCTTTTCGGCCGTCTTCAGGCCGATGTCGCGCGCGAACTTTGCGTAGATCCGCGCATTTTCGCCGCCGCCAATGTAATGGGCGCGGGAATCGGCAAGATGATATGTCCGCAGTCGATTGCGATCGGAGTCGCCGCCGCGTCGCTCTCGAACCGCGAAGGCATCGTTCTGCGGAAAACGTCCGTCTGGTTCCTGATTGACATTATTCTCGCGACGGCCGTTGTGTCGGCCTTTGCGTTTTAGGCGCTCCAAGGCGCATATCTCTGCGAGGAGCGCGCCAAGGCGTCGGCAGCGCCGCGGCGGAGACAGGGAACTTAAAAAAACCGGCGCCGTCAAGCGCCGGTTTTCCATAGCCTTTCGGGCGATGTTTCGTTTTTGGCGATACGTCACTTGATGACGCGGACGCGTATGACGGCTTCGCTCGCGGCGAGCTGGCCGATCACCTCTTCGGGAATCTTCGCGTCGACGTCCATGAGCGTGTAGGCGAAATCGCCGCGGCTTTTGTTCGCGATCGCATCGATGTTGATCTTGGCGTTGCCGAGGATCGATGTGAACGTGCCGATCATGTTCGCTTCGTTTCTGTGGCAGATCGCGATGCGTCCGGCCTTGTTGGCCGCGCCGAGCGAGCAGGTGGGATAGTTCACGGAATTGACGATGTTGCCGTTTTCGAGGAAGTCGCGAATCTCCTTGACGGCCATCACGGCGCAGTTGTCTTCGGCTTCGGCTGTGGACGCGCCGAGGTGCGGGATTACGATGCAGCCCTTCTTGCCGGCAGTCGTGGAGTTCGGGAAGTCGGTCACGTACTTGCGCACCTTGCCCGATTCGAGGGCGGCGAGCATGTCTTTTTCGTTGACGAGCGCGTCGCGCGCCGCGTTGATGATGATGACGCCCGTTTTCATCATGGCGATCGATTCAGTGTTGATCATTCCCTTGGTGGAATCGAGGGCGGGCACGTGGATCGTGATGAAAT
This sequence comes from Kiritimatiellia bacterium, assembly GCA_045537795.1. Classification (GTDB taxonomy): domain Bacteria; phylum Verrucomicrobiota; class Kiritimatiellia; order RFP12; family UBA1067; genus UBA1067. Next base: position 3,243 of record JAZSQE010000069.1, read on the forward strand.
CGCAGGCGCGGTAAATCGCCTCGACATTCTTGCAGTGCTTGACGGCGTGGTCGAGGTTCCATGCGGCGTCGACAGAAAGATAGGGGTCGTAGCCGTAGACTTCCATGCCGAGTTCAACGGCGGCGTTGGCGACTTTCTGTCCGATCGCCCCAAGGCCGATGACGCCGAGGCGTTTGCCGAGGATTTCCGTTCCGGCGAAGGCTTTCTTCGCCTTTTCGGCGGATTTGTTGATCGCGGCGTCGGAAGCGTTTTCCTTTACCCACTCGATGCCGCCGACGATGTCGCGGCTGGCGAGGAGCATGCCGGCGATCACGAGTTCCTTGACGCCGTTGGCGTTGGCGCCGGGCGTATTGAAAACGACGATGCCTTTTTTGGCATATTCGGCGTGAGGGATGTTGTTCACTCCGGCGCCGGCGCGCGCGACGGCCAAGAGATTGTCTCCCGGGACGAGTTCGTCCATTTTTGCGCTGCGCACGAAAACGGCGTCGGCTTCGGCGAAGTTCTCCGTGCGGGTGTATTTGTCGTCAAGGTTGCCGAGCCCCACTTCGGCGATAGGATTGAGGCAGTTGTATTTGTAGTTCATTTTTTTCTTCCGTAGAGGTTATCATGGAATTTGCCGTCACGCATGAAGGCGAAAGATATTATATCATAAATGCGCCGTCCTGAATCCGGCCGCCCGGCAGCCGCAGGGGCACGGCGGTTTATGATATAATATGATAACAATGAAAACGAAGGAAGAGAGATCGGGCGCGAAGGCGCTCGTGGAATCGCTGGAAAAAGCCGGCGTCGAGGTGCTGTTCGGTTACCCCGGCGGCGCGGTGCTTGACGTGTTCAACCAGCTGCCGGAGGCCAAATTCCGTTTCGTTCTCGGCCGCCACGAGCAGGGCAGCGCGCACATGGCAGACGGCTACGCGCGATTGACCGGCAAGCCGGGCGTATGCCTTGTGACGAGCGGCCCCGGAGCGACCAACACGATCACGGGGCTCGCGACGGCCAATATGGACGGCGTGCCGCTGGTGCTTATCACCGGTCAGGTGCCGCTCGCGCAGATCGGCACGGACGCGTTCCAGGAAGCCGACATGAACGGCATCTGCCGCGCCGTCACCAAGCACAGTTTTCTGGTAAAGTCCGCCGATGAGATCCCTGAAACGGTGGCGCAGGCGTTTTACATCGCGACCCACGGCAAGCCCGGCCCCGTCGTCATCGACATCCCGAAGAACTGCCAGCAGGCGATGACGAAAGCGCAGTATCCCGAGCGCGTCTCTTTGAGGGCGTACCATCCCGAATCGACGGCGACGACGGCGCAGATCAACAGGTTCGCGAAGCTCGTCAACGAATCGAAGAGACCCGTTATCTATGCGGGCGGGGGCGTCATCGCCTCCGGCGCGGCGAAGGACGTCGCCGCTCTCGCGCGCAAGGCCGCAATACCCGTCGCGACGACGCTGATGGGGCTGGGGAGTTTCGACGAGAACGACGCTCTTTCGCTTAGAATGGCCGGCATGCACGGCACTCCCGCCGCGAACTGGGCGATCGACGAGGCCGATCTCATAATCGCTCTCGGCGTCAGATTCTCCGACCGCGTCACGGGGCGCGTCTCGTCGTACGCGAAGAAGGCGAAGATCATCCACGTCGATTGCGATGCGGCGCAGATCGACAAGAACGTCGGCGCCGATCTCGGAATCATCGCCGACATCAAGGATGTTCTCACGACGGTCAATTCGCGCATAAAAAGCGCGGATCATGCCGAGTGGCTCAGAAAAATCGACGGCTGGAAGAAGTCGCACCCGGTCTCGTGGAAGAGTATGCACAAGGGCGTCATCATGCCGCAGCAGGTGATCGAAGCCGTCGACAAGGCGACGAAGGGCAAGGCAGTCGTCGTCACCGACGTCGGGCAGCATCAGATGTGGGCGACGCAGTTCTTCCGCCACAACCGTCCGCGGCATTTTCTTTCGTCGGGCGGCATGGGCACGATGGGCTTTGGCATTCCGGCGGCCATCGGCGCCGCGTTCGGTGCCCCGGAGCATCCTGTAGTCGCGATCTGCGGCGACGGCGGCGCGCAGATGACGTTCGAGGAGATCGTCGTCGCGGTCGAGCACAAACTGCCCGTCACGTTCATCGTCATCAACAACGGGTGTCTCGGGATGGTGCGCCAGTGGCAGCAGCTTTTCTATTCGAAGGTGTATTCGGGCTCGATCCTCACCGTCAGAGGGAGGCTCGCCAACGAGCGGCTCGAGCAGGATCTCAAGTACGATTACCTGCCCGATATCGTGAAGCTCGCCGAAGCGCACGGGGCGAAAGCAGCCCGTGTGATCGACCCTGCGAAACTCGACGGCGTCGTTAAGAAGGCGATCGCTTCGGGGGCGACGAACGTCATCGAAGTCATAGTCGAGCCTCGTGCCAACGTCTATCCCATGATTCCCGCCGGCAAACACGTTTCGGAGATGTATTTCAAATGAAAGAGGAGATCTACCGCCTGAACTGTTATGTCGAGAACAAACCCGGCGTCCTCGCGAGGATCGTCGGGCTCATCTCGGGTCGCGGTTACAACATCCAGACGCTCAACGTCGGGCCGACCGAAGACGGCACCGTTTCGCGCATGAAGATCGACGTTCTCGGCACCGCCAAGGTCGTCAACCAGATAATTCTTCAGCTGCGCAACCAGGTGAACGTCATAGAGGTCACCTCGCGAAGGCTTTGAGGTCATGGCTTTCAAGTGCGGATTGCTGGGCGAAAAACTCGGTCACAGCCGATCGCCGGAGATACATCGCACGCTTGGGGCGTATGAATACCGTCTCTACGAAAAAAGTCCAGCAGAGGTTGAAGACTTTTTGAGGAACGGGGCATGGGATGTTCTCAACGTCACCATCCCCTACAAGAAAACGGCGTTCGCGCTCTGTGACGAAGCGACCGGAACGGCCCGCCGCCTCGGAAACGTCAACGTCGTCGTGAAACGCCTCGACGGGACGATATGGGGCGACAACACCGATGCGTACGGCTTCGCGGCCCTCGTCCGCGAAACGGGTTCTCGCGTCGAAGGCGCCAAGTGCGTCGTTCTCGGCGCGGGCGGCGCGGGTACGACGGCCGGCGTCGTCCTCGAGGAGATGGGCGCGAAGAGCGTAATCACCGTCTCGCGTTCGGGAGAAGACAATTACGGCAATCTAGCCCGTCATGCGGATGCGGCGATTCTCGTGAACGCGACCCCAGTGGGGATGTATCCCGACATTGACTCCTCCCCCGTCGCGCTCGCTTCCTTTCCCGCTCTCGAAGCCGTCATCGATCTTGTGTACAATCCCTCGCCCACGAAGCTCGTAGCCGAGGCTCGTTCCCGCGGGATTTCCGCCGTCGGCGGAGAGCTGATGCTAAAGGAGCAGGCGAAGAAGGCGAGCGTCCATATGAACGCCAACCTTTATCTCTACGGCGCGCCCGGTTCCGGCAAGTCGACGTACGCCAGAAGACTCGCCGCCGAAAAGGGGATGGCCCTTGTCGATCTCGACGGTGAAATCGAAAAAAGCGAAGGCGTGACGATCGCGGAAATATTCGCTTCGCGCGGCGAAAAGGCTTTCCGCGAAATCGAGAAGGCGGCGCTCAGGCGCGTGAGCGCGCTCAGAAATCACGTTGTCGCGCTCGGAGGAGGGGCTCTTCTCGACGAAGAATCGCGCGCGCTTGCGGAGTCGACGGGGCGCGTCGTTTTCATAGAATGCGCCAGAGAAGAACTTCTGAGGCGAGTGAAACTTTCGTCCGCAAGGCCGCTTCTGGCGGGAAATGCGCAGGCGAGACTGGAAAAGCTTCTCGAAGAGCGCGCGGCGCATTATTCCCTCTTCAAAGAACGCGTAAGGACGACGGTATGACGGCGGCTCAAAATCTCGTTGAAATCCTGAAAGCGGCGTCGCTGACCTGCGCCGTCGCGGAGAGTTGCACGGGCGGAGGCGTCGGAGCGGCGGTAACGTCAGTCGCCGGTTCGAGTGAAGTTTTTACAGGCGGGGTCGTTTCGTATTCGAACGACGTCAAACGTGACGTTCTCGGCGTCAAGGCGGAGACTCTCGGCCGCTTCGGCGCCGTCAGCGGCGAAACGGCGGCAGAAATGGCCGAAGGCGTGCGCCGTCTCACGGGGAGCGATCTCGCCGTTTCCGTGACGGGCATCGCGGGGCCGGGAGGCGGGAGCGATGAAAAGCCTGTGGGGCTCGTCTGGTTCGCCCTCGCTTCGGCGGCCGGCGTCAGGACGGAAAAGGCGCTTTTCGCGGGCTCCCGCGATGAAGTGCGCTCGGCTGCCGTTCTTCACGCGCTCGGGATGCTCGCCGCGGCGGCGATGGGGAGCGTGAAATGAAAGCCGTTGTAGTTCTTTCGGGCGGGCAGGATTCCGCGACGTGTCTCGCGCTCGCGGTGAAGCGGCACGGAGCCGGTGAAGTCGCGGCGATAACGTACACGTATTCACAGCGTCACGTCATAGAGACGCAATACGCCCGCCGTCTCGCGAAACGCTTCGGCGTCGGAGTTCACAATTTCGTTTCTCTCGATTTCTATCCGTCGATCACCGAGAACGCCCTCATATCGGCCGACAAGCCCATCAGAAAACGTCCGGGCGCGAGCTGTCCGACGAGCGTCGTCGAAGGGCGCAACGCGTTTTTTCTGCTCGCGGCCTCGGTCTGGGCGAAGAAACTCGGCGCGAAGGAGGTCTGGACGGGCGTCGGCGAGGCCGACTATTCGGGCTATCCCGACTGCCGCGAAAAGTTCGTGAAGTCCCAGCAGCGCACGATCCGCCTCGCGCTCGAATGGCCCGTGAAGATCGTGACGCCCTTTATGCACATGACGAAGGCCGAAGAGTGGGCGCTCGCCGAAAAACTCGGAATTCTCGACGTCATCGAGAACGAGACGGTGACGTGCTACAACGGCGTTCCCGGCAAGGGCTGCGGCAAGTGTCCCGCCTGCAGGCTCCGCAACGCGGGCTACAGGGAGTTTCTGGAATCACAATTATGATATAATACGTTTTATGGAATTTGAAAACACTATCGGCCTCGAAACCCACGTTCAGCTGAAAACCAACACCAAGATGTTCTGCTCCTGCCTTCTGAAGACGGGTTGCGAGCCGAACACGAACGTCTGCCCCGTGTGTCTCGGGTATCCGGGAGCGCTTCCCGTGATGAACAAGGAGGCGGTGAAACTCATCGTCATGAGCGGAATGATGCTCGGCTCGGAAATAAGCCGTCACGCCACGTTCGACCGGAAGAACTATTTCTATCCCGACATGGCGAAGGACTACCAGATTTCCGAGAACGTCAATCCCCTGTGCATCGGCGGAGGCGTCGAAATCACGCTGCCCGGAGGGGCGAAGAAGTTCATCCGCATAAATCACATCCATCTCGAGGAGGACGCCGCCAAAATCAACCACTATGCGCAGAGCTCCGGCGTCGATTTCAACCGCGGCGGCACACCTCTCATGGAAATCGTCTCCGAGCCGGACATGGCTTCCGCTGACGAAGCGATAGCGTATCTGACGGCGCTCAAGGAGATGCTTGTCTACGCGGGCGTCTCCGACTGCAACCTCGAAGAGGGCAACATGCGCAGCGACGTGAACATCTCGATCCGTCCGGTCGGGGAGACCAGGCTCGGCACCAAGGTCGAAATCAAGAACATGAATTCCTTCAAGGGCATCCATGCCGCGCTTTGCCACGAGGCCGCTCGTCAGCGCGAATGCATGGCGCACTCGATACCGATCGTGCAGGAGACGCGCCGCTGGGACGCCGAAACGATGGAGACGGCGTCCATGCGAACGAAGGAGAACGCGCACGACTACCGTTATTTTCCCGAGCCGGATCTCGTGCCGGTGGAACTTTCCCGGGAGCAGATCGAGGAGTGGAGAAAGCTCCTGCCCGAGAAACCCGAGGCGCGACGGGCGAGGATGATCGAGGATTACGGCATCGCGGAATACGACGCGGAGGTTCTCTCGCAGCACAAGGAGAACGCCGACTGGTTCGAAGCGGCGGCCGCCGGACTCGACAAGAAGACGGCGAAGCAGCTCTGCAATCTTTTCATGGGCGACGTGATGGCGCTCATGAACGGAACGGGCAAGTCGATCGGCGAGTGCGCCATGAAGCCGGCGGAGCTCGCTTCGCTCGTGAAACTCGCCGCCGCCGGGACGATAAACGGTCCGACCGTCAAGGAACTCCTTCCCGAAATCTTCGAAAAAGGAGGCGACCCAGAAGCGATCGTGAAGGAGCGCGGGCTCGGAGCCGTGAGCGACACGGCGGCGCTCGAGGCGTTCGTCGACCAGGCGATCGCCGCGAATCCGGGACCCGTCGCCGACTTCAAGGCCGGCAAGAAAGCGGCCGCGGGGTTCTTCGTCGGGCAGGTGATGAAACTTTCGAAGGGCAAGGCCGATCCGAAGATGGTCGGCGGAATAGTCGCGAAAAAACTTGCGGCGCTGCCGGGGTGATTTTCTTATGGACAGTTTCGCCGTCATCTGCATCGCGCTCTGCGTCCTCTGCGCAGGCGCGGCGCTTCTGCTCGCGCACGCCTTGCTGAAAGCGCGCATCTCGCTCGCCGAAGCCGAGGCCCGAAACAGAAGCAGCGAAGAACTCGCCGGCGTCAGGGCGTCGGAGCTTTCGGCGCAGCGCGAATCGCTTCGCTCAGAGTTCGCCAAGCTTGCGGCGGATCTTCTTTTGGATAGGCAAAGCGCTCTGTCGAAAGCGAACGAGGAGTCCGTACGCAATCTTTTCTCGGGCCTTAAGGAAAGGCTCGACAAGTATGAGCAGGGCGTTGAAGCGGCGGCGCGCAGTAATCGCGACATGGGCGCCGAGATGAAGGTCCATGTCGACAGCCTCCAGAAATTCGCCGCGGAGGCGAGGGCGTTTACGTCGGCGCTTGTCGGGGGCAACAAGATTCAGGGCAACAAGGGCGAGGAGATTCTCGCCAGCATTCTCGAGCAGAGCGGGCTTAAGGCAGGCGTTCATTACGACGTTCAGACGGGGCAGCGCGATGAGGGGCGCCCCGATGTCAGCATATACGATGTGCGCAACAAGCATGTCATACTCGTCGACTCGAAGATGAACATAAAGGATTACATCGACGCGTACAACATGCCTGACGACGCGGCCCACAAGGAAGAGAAGGCCCGCGCGCTTAAGGCTCACGTCGCGAGCATAAAGCGTCAGGTGGACGGCCTTTCGTCGAAGGACTACGCGAATAAGGTCACGCCGAAGGAGGGGTTCGTCAATCTCCCGCTCGTGGCGATGTTTTGTCCGTTCGACACTATTCTTGAGGCGGCGCTGGTCGTCGATCCCTCGCTTGTGCAGTACGCGTACGAAAAGAATATCGTGTTCGTCACGCCTCTTACGCTCTGGGGTTATCTGTGGCTCGTTTCCTGGGGATGGAAGCAGCGCGAGGTCGAGCGGAAATACGATGAAATCCAGTCGCTCGGGCGCGATGTGGTCGCGGCGGTGGACTTGCTGCTTAACGATCTCGAGGCGATGGGGGAGGCGCTTGGCAAGGCCCAGAGCGCGTTTGAATCCCTTCATAAGCGCGCGACCGTCGACAAGGGGCAGGTGTCCGTCAGGCGCGTGGCGAAAAATCTGCTAAATTACGGAGTTCAGCCGAAAGGCCGTCTCAAGCAGCTCGGCAAGGCGGAAGACGTTTCCTGCGAGCCGTGACGCTGGCTTTGAAGCGCATGCCGAGCAGGAATGATTTATAATATGCGAAAAGAAGTAAAGAATGGGAAAAATAAAATGAAGAAGAGAACACGGGGCGCCGTTTTATTCGCCGCAGCGACGACACTGATATCGGTCTGCGGTTTTTCGCAGGACAAGGCTTCGAGTCTGCCGTACTGCGTCGACGGGATATATCCGCATCTGGCGATGTTCAACGACGAAGGGGAATGCGGTACGGGCGCGGTCGTTCCGTGGGCCGGCTCGCTTTGGGTCGTCACATACGGCCAGCACTCTCCTGTCGGCTCGTCTGACAAACTCTATCAGATCGCCCCTGACCTTACGCGGACGATCCGCAAGGAGTCCGTCGGAGGCACGCCCGCCAATAGACTCATTCACCGCGAGACGAATCAGCTGCTGATAGGGCCTTATGTGATTGACGCGAAAGGAAACGTGCGCACCGTTTCGCCCAAGAAAATGCCTGGTCGTCTGACCGGCGCCGCAAGACATCTTCTCGATCCGAAGAATCTCATATATGTCGCGACGATGGACAACGGTCTTTACGCGCTCGATATGAATACGCTCGCCGTCAAGACGCTGCATCGCGACCATAACGGAATCGACGGCAAGATCTGGGGCCAGGCGCGGCACAAAGACTTTCCGGATCTGCCCGACTGGGATCAGGCGGTTGAGAACGTGCTGCCGGGATCTCACACGAAAGGCATGTGCACGGGATTCGGCCGGGTCCAGCTCGCGAACAACGGAGAGTACAGCTCGCAGGCGGCCTGGAACCCGCGCATCCCCACGGGTGTGCTTGGCGACTGCGCGGCCGACGGCACGGATCAGCGCGTTATCTTTCGCTGCCAGTTCACGGATATCACCACGAAAGACGGCATTTACGGCAACGAGCACCCGCAGACGAATCCGATCTGGGCGCTCGGCTGGGATGCGAAGAGTGTGATTCTCGCCGTTACCACGAACGGCGCAGAGTGGGTTAAATACCGCCTGCCCAAGGGTTCGCATGCTTATGACGGAGCGCACGGGTTCAACACGGAGTGGCCGCGTATCAGAGAAATCGGCGAGAAGGATCTGCTCGCGACGATGCACGGCACGTTCTGGCGTTTTCCGAAAGACTTCTCTCCGGCGAAGCCCGACGGGATTCGTCCTCTCTCGACATATCTCAAGGTTATCGGCGACTTCTGCCGCTGGGGCGATCGCATCGTCTTCGGGTGCGACGATCAGGCGAAGAACGAGTTTCTCGGCAAGCGCACGCTTAAGAAGGACGCTCCGAAGCGCGATCGCTCGCAGTCCAATCTGTGGTTTGTGAAGCCTGAGGATCTCACGTCGTTCGGGCCTCCTTCCGGAGAAGGCTGGGTTTGGGATCGCGAGGACGTCAAGGCGGGCGCTCTCTCGGATCCGTTTCTCCACGCCGGATACGACGATATGCGCTTCTCGTTCACCGACGCCAAAGGAAAGAGCGTGAGGTATGAGCTTATCACGCAAGGCCATTGGGTGCGCGTTAAGGCGCTCGAGGACGTGAAGGGCGCCAGCGCTCACTTCCGCTACGGGCCGAAGCGCCCGGCGAAGATGCCGGCGTACAACGGCTTCATCGAGATATATGACGACTATTCGAAGAAGACGTACCGCTTTCCGAACGTGAACGGCGACAAGACGGTCATCTGCCGCGAAGTCGTGACGGAGCGCGATCTTCTCTATGTGGGCGGCGTCTTCTACGAACTGCCGGCCGATAACGCGGGCGGCTTCGCGCAGCTTAGGCCTATTGCCCTCGCCGATGAGCCGGTTCGCTCCATTGAGGCTCGCCTCGGTCTTGTGTTCGTGAACGGAAAGCCCATGTGCCTTGATTCGCTCTGGAAAAACGGCACCGCCGCCGCCGCGTACTGGCTCTGGGAAGACTGCAGATAATTTCAATAAAGAGGGCTGAAAAGACGGCGCTTATAGGGCGGATAGAAGCCCCCTGTCGGCCTCAAAATGACGGGTGTTGACGGGAGGGGCGCGTTTTTGGTATCATACGCGCCGTTTGCAGGAGAGATGGCAGAGCCTGGTTGAATGCACATGACTCGAAATCATGCATACCCGCAAGGGTATCGGGGGTTCGAATCCCTCTCTCTCCGCCATACATGTTGAAGATTTAAAGACGCGGGCGTAATTCAATGGCAGAATAGGAGCTTCCCAAGCTTCTTACGTGGGTTCGATTCCCATCGCCCGCTCCATTTACACGAGATATCGCGAAACCGCGGCGGCTTGAGTCCGCCGTTTTGGAACAGCCGGAAAAAATTCATGCTGACAAGACTCTCCGTAGCGAATTTGGCGGTGGTGGAAAAAGCCGAAGCGGTTTTTTCCGCCGGCCTCAACGTTCTAACGGGTGAAACGGGCGCGGGAAAATCCGTTCTGATGGGCGCTCTCGCGCTCGTCTCCGGCGACAGGGCCGACAGCGGCGTCGTGCGCGACGGGGCGAGCGAAGCGGTAGTCGAGGCGGAGTTTCATCTTGAGGAGGGCCCCGTCGCGCGTCGCGTCGCTTCTGTTCTCGAGGAGGCCGGGCTGCCGCCGCTCGAAGACGGATATCTCGTCGTGCGCCGCGCGGTCGGCTCTTCCTCCGGCGGCAAGATCCGCGTGAACGACGCGGCCGCGACGCTCGGCACATTGCGCCGTCTCGCTTCCGGGCTTGTTGACATCCACGGCGCGAGATCGAACCAGAAAGTCCTCGAAGAGAAGTTCCAGCGCGAGACGCTCGATTCGTTCGGCGACGCATCCAGAGCCGCCGCCGCATACGCCGCGGCATACGCGGCGCTCGCTGACGTCTCCCGGCGTCTCGCCGCTCTCAGGGCGACGGCCGAAGGCGGCGCTGGCGAGGAAAGCGACATGCTCGCCTACCAGATCGCCGAAATTGAGGCGGCGGGACTTTCCGAAGACGACGAGACGCTCGACGAGCGGCACGCCGCCGCCGCGCACGCCGGCGATTTCATAGAGAACGCCAATTTCATAACCGAGGCTCTCGGCGGCGACGACGGTGCCGTGTCGCGTCTCGCTTCGCTCGCGCCCCGCTTCAGGGAGATCGCCCGTTTCGTGCCCGAGGCGGAGCGTTGGGCCGAAGAGGCGCAGGCTTTGACGGCGGGCATGGAAGAGCTTTCCCGGAGCGTCGCAGACGCGGCCGTGAAATTCGAAGACGCGTCCGTCGACCTCGAAGAACTCGACAGACGTCTTACCCTGGTCAACCGACTCAAACGCAAATACGGCGCCGGCGTTACGGGCATTCTCGCGAAACTCGAGGAGAAAAAGGCGCGGCTCGCGGAGCTCGGCAACCTCGAAGAGCGCATCGCCGATCTCGAAAGGGAAGAGGCCGCGGCGCGCGCGGTGGCGGCCGCGGCCGCGGAGAAACTTTCGGAGAAACGCCTGAAGGCCGCGAAGAAGCTGGCCGACGCCGTCACGAAGGAACTGCGCGATCTCGCGTTTGCGCAAGCGAAGTTCTCGGTGCGCGTCGAGCCGTGCGCGCTCGAGCCTCACGGCGCAGACCGTGTCACGTATATTTTCGAACCCAACCCCGGCGAAGGAGCCAGACCCCTCGCCGATATCGCCAGCTCCGGCGAAACGGCGCGCGTCATGCTCGCGCTCAAAAACGTGATCGCCGCGCATGACGAAACGGATCTGCTCGTCTTCGACGAGATAGACGCGAACGTCGGCGGCGAGACAGGCAGGGCCGTGGGCGAGAAAATGAAGGCCGTATCCGCGCTGAGGCAGGTCATCGCGATAACGCATCTGCCGCAGAGCGCAGCTTACGCTTCCCGTCACCTCGTCGTCGCCAAAACGGTCGCCGACGGGCGCACGAGAACCGCGATCCGTCCGGTGGAGGGCGAAGAGCGCATCCGCGAAATCGCCCGGATGCTCGGGGGCGAAAAATCTACAAGTGTGGTTAAAAAACATGCAGAAGAACTCATATCCTTATCCCGTTGAATTCTTAGACGACGTTTTCGGCGAATCGGCGGTGCTTGGTGACATCCTCAAAAAGGGCGCGGGAGACAGGCCGAAAATACTTCTCGTCGCCGACGAGAACGTGGTGAGACACACCGATGGGCTCGGTGTGAAGATCGGCCGGTGGATGCAGGCCAACGGCATAGAACTCGCCGCCGCGCCCGTCGTTCTTTCAGGCGGCGAGAAACTCAAGACCGACAACCTGCAAAGCGCGCTCGGGATAGTTTCGGCGGCGCTCGAGGCGAAAATAGGCGTGAACGATTTCATCGTGGCGCTCGGGGGCGGGTCTCTTCTCGACGTCGCGGGTTACGCCGCGGCGCAGGTCAGGGGAGGGGTTAAACTTGTCCGCATCCCCACGACGCCGGCGTCGATGATGGACGGCGCGTTCGCTTCGTATGCGGCCGTGGACGGCGTCAACGTCAAGGACGCGATGCGCGTGCCGTGCGTTCCGCATGCCGTGGTCATCGACGTGAAGTTCGCCGAAACGGTTCTCGACGGCGTCTGGCGCGCCGGGTTCGGAGAAGCCGTCAGGTTCGCGGCGGTCAATGATTCCGCGCTCATGAAAAAACTCGCCAAGTCGGCCGGCGATTTCAAAACCCGCGATCTCGAAGCGATGACCGCCTTGATAAAGGGGACGGTCGTTTCGCGCCTGAAAAAAGGCGCCGGTGATTTCGCGCAGTGGGCGGCGTTCAGGCTTGAGGCGATGAGCGGCTACAAACTGCCGCACGGCTATGCCGTGCCCATCGGCATCTGCATAGATACCGCATACGCGCTGACGAAAGGGTACATAAAGGAAAAAGACGCCGATTTCGTGACCGGCGCGCTGCGCGAATGCGGGGCGCTCGACGGTCTGCAGCATTCGGGGCATCTTCTGGCGAAAGCGGACAACCTTCTTTTCGGGCTTGACGCCTGGCGCCTTTCTCTCGGACGCGGCGAGATAACCGTTCCCGCGGGCGTCGGCAAAGGGAGACTTGAGGCCGAAGTCGACAGGGAGTCTATGAAAACGGCCCTCAATTTGGTAAAATAACGCGAATGAAAAAATATCTTCTTCTTCTTTGTTTTTCTGTTGCTGGCGCTTTCGCGGCTGAAATAACCGACGTGAAAATAAGAGCGCTTGACGGTTTCGGAGGCGACACCGGGTCCGTGGCGAGCAGATGTCAGGCGAAGGTCGGAGCCGTTTACGATCCGATGATGGTGACGAGGGACGTCAAAACGCTTAAGAATTCAGGCGAATTCGACGATATCACCGCGGACGCGCGCCGTACCGCTTCGGGCGTCGAGATCACTTATTACGTCAAACGTAAGATACGCTACGTCGCGCCTCTCGTCGTAGAAGGATGCGATTTCTTCAGCGAATCGCGCGTTTCGAAGGAAGCCGAACTCAAGGACGGTTATCTTTACGGCGAGGCCGATCTCGCGGCCGCCGCGGCGAAGGTGCGCCTGGCGTACCAGAAAAAACATTTCTTCGACGCCAAGGTCATGCCTGTCGTGGAACTCAAATCGGGCAATTCTGCCGGTATTAAATTCGTCATCGTTGAAGGACGTCGCCGGAAAATCGCCGAATACGTTTTCAAAGGGTGCGAATCGGTGGACGAGGCCGAGTTGCATGCGGCGATCGGAGATTTGCCGTGGTGGAATCCGATGGGGTGGTTCTCGGACAGCCCCGTAACCAAGGATCAGCTGACGCAATGCTGCGACAAGGTGGCCGAAGTGTACCGCAATCACGGCTATCTCGACGTTGCCGTCAGCGGCCCCGAGTTTGCGCCGTGCGCAGGCGAAGAAGATGAGATAAACGTGGTTTTTTCCGTCGACGAGGGCGTGTTGTATAAGGTCGGAGCGATAAAGATCGCGGGCGTGACGCGTTATCCGCTCGAGACGGTCACCGCGAAGAGCGAACTTCCCGCGCAGGGGTCCGTCGCAGGAGCGAAGGCTCTCTCCGACGCGGCCGAGCGGATCCGCACCGTGGTAGGCTCCGGCGATTCGGGTCTTGCCGACACGCGCGTCACGGTCAAGCGCATTCCCTCGCAGGCCGGCGTCGTCGATCTCGTGTTCGAGGTGGCCGAAGGCGTGCCCGTCGTCATCGACGACGTCGTCGTGCGCGGAAACGATTACACGAAAGACAAGGTCATCCGCCGGGAGATCGCGCTCGGCCCCGGCGACAGAATGCTTGAAGACCGTGCCCAGCGCAGCCAGAAGCGTCTTGAGAATCTCGATTATTTCTCGCGCGTGAGATATTATCTCGAGCCTTCCGGCAAGGGCATCGCGCCCGGCGGGGAGGAGTACCGCACTCTCGTCTACGAGGTCGAGGAGAAGAACACGGGTTCGTTCATGGTGGGCGTCGGCGCCAGTTCGGTCGATTCCGTCTATCTTTCGGCCGAAGTCAACCAGAACAACTTCGATCTGTTCGCGCCTTCGAAACTTTTCCGCGGCGGCGGACAGAAGGGTCGCGCCTACATCGCATGGGGTCCGCGCTACCAGTGCGCCGAAGTCGGCGTCGTCGAACCTTACCTCTTCAACCGCATGCTGGAGCTTTCGGTCGACGCCTACCGCCGCATGCGCTGGTACGATCAGTACGATCTTATCCGCTCCGGCGCGCAGGCCTCCATCGCCTATCCCGTCAAGTTCTGGCCGACGTGGGAACCTTTCGGGCGTTTCGGCGTCGGGCTTTCCGGTGAATTCATCGAGTTCGACGACGTCGAAGACGGGCTTTACGAGTTCGAAGGCAAAAAGGTTTCTTACGAGTGGGAAGAGCGCGATTACGGCGATGCGTTCGAGCCCGTCGTGAAATTGTTCTGGGCCAAGGACAGCCGCGACAACTTCCGCATACCGACGAAAGGCCACCGCACGCGCGTCTTCCTCGATATCGCTCCGGCGGGCGACAACGAGTACTGGAGGCTCGGCATCAACCACCGCAGCTATTTCAACGTCTGGAAGCGCTACAACCACGTGCTTATGGCCGGCGTGCGCCTTGAGACAATCGACGGAATTTCGGACGATGTGCCGATCTACAACCGCATGTTCCTCGGCGGCCCGAAGTCGATCCGCGGTCTCGAATATCGTCACGTCTCGCCGATGGCCGGACGTCTGGGGCATCACGACGATTGGGATCCGTGGGGCGGCCAGACGCTTTTCTGCATGAATTTCGAATACACGGTGCCGATCGTCAAGATGTTCCGCGTAGCCCTGTTCTCCGACGTCGGTTCGGTGGGCGTTGACGAGTTCGATTTCGATTTCAGCGATTGCTTCGCCTGGACCGTCGGCATCGGCTTCAGGCTCGATCTGCCGATGTTCCCGATCAGGCTCGATTTCGCCACTCCGATCGAGGAGCCCGACAACGCCGAGAAGGAAGTGTTCTCCTTCACCGTCGGCTACGATTTCTAAAACGATCCATCCGGAATGCATAATATGAAAAAAGTTCTTTTCGTTCTCGCTCTTTCGGCCGCGGCGTCTCTTCATGCGTCCGCCAAATTCGGCACGGTCGACATGCTCAAACTCGTGCGCAACCATTCGAATTACGAATCGAACAGGACGCTGCTCAAGACGACCGAGGCCGACTACAAGAAAAAACTCGACGCCATCAAGGACGATGTGGAGAAAATACAGGACGAGGGCAAGAAGCTTTCGGAGCAGTTGCGCAACCCCATGCTCTCGGCGAGCGCGAAACAGAAGCTCGAGAAGGATATGATCGATATCCAGAACCGTTTTCTCGCCGGTCAGCAGAGGCTTCGCTCCGAGGCGATGCGCAGCCAGCAGGATCTGCAGGAGCTCGAGGGCAGACTTCTGAAAACGACGTCCGCCGATCTCAAGAAGAGAGTCGCCAAATTCGCCGAAGCCAACGGCTACGTTCTTATTCTCGATGTGGCTGCCGCCGTCTATTCCAAGGCGACGCACGATGTCACCGACGAGATCCTCAGAGACATGGGGGTAGATCCCGACAAGGCGGAAAAAAAAGATGAAAGCAAGTAAACTCGCTGAAATCCTCGGCGGCAGGCTCGAGGGTGAAGACGTCGAACTGTCCGCCGCGGCGGGGCTTGAAGAGGCCCGCCCCGGCGATTTGAGCTTCTGCAAGGATTCAAAGCACGTCTCTCTCGTCGAGAGCACGAAGGCCTCGGCCGTTCTTCTGCCCGAAGACTGGGACAAGGCTCTGCCGGCGACGGTGATACGCGTGAAAGATCCGAACGCCGCGTGCATGGCGGCGGCGAAACTTTTCTCTCCGCCCGAACCGGTGCGCGCGCCGCTCGTCCATCCGACGGCGATAATCGGCGAAGGCGTGAAACTCGGCGAAGGCGTGCATATCGGGGCGTACACGATAATTGAGAAGGGCGCCGAGATAGGAGATGGCGCTGTCATCGAAGCGCAGGTCTTCATCGGCGAAGGCTGCAGGATCGGCGCGCGTACGCACATTTACCCGCAGGTGACCCTCCGTGAAGGTACGCTTGTCGGCAGCGACTGCATCTTTCACTGCGGTGTCAGGCTCGGCGGCGACGGATACGGTTTCGTGAACGGCCGCCGCGACGACGGGTCGGTCTACATCGAAAAAATCCCCCAGCTGGGCATCGTCGAGATCGGCGACGGCGTGGAAATCGGCTCCAACACGACGATCGACCGCGCCCGCATCGGCCGCACGTACATCGGGCCGATGACGAAGATCGACAATCTCGTGCAGATCGGCCACAACGTCAAGGTCAAGGGCTATTCCGGTCTTATCGCGCAGTGCGGCGTGGCGGGGTCGACCGAAATCGGCTACGGCTGTCTTATCTGGGCGCAGGCCGGCATTTCCGGCCACATCAAAATCGCCGACGGCGTTCAGGTCGGTCCGCAGGCGGGCGTGCCGCAATCGCTCGACGGCAGTCTCAAATACGTCATCGGCGCCCCCGCCATGTCGATGAAGGATCTCGCCGCGATAACACTCGCCCCCAAAATGCTCATGAAGATCAAGGGCGAAATCAAGGCGCTCAAGACCGAGATCGCGGCGAAGCGCGATGCCTGAGATTCTCGTCGCCGACGACGAGCGCGTTCTGCGGGATTCGCTGCGCTCGCTTTTCACCGCCGAGGGGTACAAGGTGCGCCTCGCCCGCGACGGGCGCGAGGCGGTCGCGAAGTTTCTCGAGAAACGCCCCGATGTCGTTCTGCTCGACGTGATGATGCCGAAGGAGAACGGGTTTTCCGCTTGCGAAGAGATACGCCGTCACGACAGACTCGTGCCCGTTCTTTTTCTGACGGCCAAGGACGCCGATATCGACCAGCTGCGCGGCATGGGAATCGGCGCCGACGATTACATTTCAAAAAGCGTCGCGGACGAAGTTCTCGTCTCGCGCGTCAAGCGCGCTCTCGAACGGTATGCCGACATGGTCTCGATAACCTCCGCCGGAAAGCTCGTCGCGCTCGGCGCCGCGACGGTCGATCTCGCTTCATCGACCGTGACTCTGAACGGCGAGGTCACATCTCGTCTGACGCGCACCGAATGCGGGATTCTCGACGTTCTTCATTCGCGCCGCGGCGCGGTCGTGTCCGCAGACGCTCTCATCGAACGTTTGCGTGGCGTCGGCTTCGCCTGCGAGGACGGCATGCTCTACACGCACGTTTCGAATCTGCGCAGGAAACTCGGACCCGCCGCGGAGATGATCGATTCGGTGCGTGGCGAGGGGTACAGACTTCTGCGATGAAGACGGCGCGCGGCGCCTCGACGGGCGGCGCGCTTAATTATGATAAAATGAAAAGCGTAAAACGCTGAAAAACGAGGTGATGACATGGCAAGATTGAAACTGGGCGTTCTCGGATCCGGCGCGGGTTCCAACATGCAGTCGATCGTCGACGCGATCGAAGCCGGAGAACTCGACGCCGAAATAAAGCTCGTGCTCGCCGATTTTCCCGACGCGAAGATTCTCGAGCGCGCGGCGAAGCACGGCATCGAAAACCGTTATCTCGACTGCGCTCCGTGGAGGACGAAGCTCGAAGGCGAAGCCGAAGAGCGCTGCATCGAGTGGCTTAAGCAGGCCGGCGTCGACACCGTCGTTCTCGCCGGCTTCATGCGCATCGTGAAGCCGGGGCTTCTCGCGGCGTTTCCGAACCGCGTCATCAACATCCATCCGGCGCTCCTGCCGGCGTTCTCCGGTGTTCATGGCTGGACGCAGGCGCTTGATTACGGCTGCAAGGTCGCGGGCGTCACCGTCCATTTCGTTGATGCGGGCACCGACACGGGGCCGATCATCGTCCAAAAGGCCGTTCCTGTCGAGGAAGATGACACGCCCGAGACGCTGCACGCCAGAATTCAGGTTCAGGAGCATCTCGCCTATCCCGAAGCGTTGAGGATAATCGCGTCGGGCGAATATGCCGTCGAGGGGCGGCGCGTGAGGATCGGCAAGGCAGGATGAAAAAGACGCTCGAATATTTCGAAACCGTTCTCGATTCGGTGATGCCGCCGGTCGAAGGCGAAAGCGCGCTTCTCGCCGAGGCGATGCGCTACGCCGTCGGAACGGGCGGCAAGCGCATAAGGCCGCTCGTCTGTCTTTACGCGGCCGAGGCCGCCGGCGGGAAGAAGGAAGACGCCGCATATCCCGCGGCCGCGATCGAGATACTGCACAATTACACGCTCGTCCATGACGATCTGCCGGCGATGGACAATGACCGCGAGCGGCGCGGAAAGCCTTCGCTTTGGGTGAAATACGGCGAGGCGAACGCGATTCTTGCGGGAGACGCCTTGCTCGCGCTCGCGTACCGAACGGCGGCCCGCGCGCCCAAGAACGTCGCCGCGATCGTCGACGTGCTCGGCGAGAAAGGTGTCGGAGTCGTCGAAGGGCAGGTCGCGGATCTGGAACTCGCCTCTTCGCGCGGCCGGGCAGATCCAGCGAAAGCGGCGTTCGTCTACGAACACAAGACGGCCGATCTTTTCATCGCCGCCGCCAGAATGGGGGCGCTCGCGGCGGGCGGTTCGATCGAAGACGTGGAGGCTCTGGGGAGTTTCGCGCTTCATCTCGGGTTCGCATTCCAGTATCAGGACGATCTTCTCGACGCGGACGGAGCGTATCCGCGCGAAAAGACGCGGATTCTCGCCGAGGAATCGACCGCGGCCGCGCTTGATGCGCTCAAGGGGGTCAAGGGAGGGGACGCCTCTGCGCTCAAGCTTCTCGCCGCGCGTCTGCTCGGCCGCCGCGTCTGAACCGTTCGTTCGGCGAACCCGGAGCCTGTGCGCATTTTAATCACCGAAGCGCGTTTTTTTGGTATAATACCCGCTGATGACAAAAAAAATCAAAGATCCGCGGCCGGGTTGGGATGAATATTTCATGAATCTCGCCCAGGTCGTAGCGTCGCGTTCGAATTGTTCGCGCCGTCACGTCGGCGCGGTCATAGTGCGCAGCAGACATATTCTGGCGACAGGTTACAACGGTACGCCCCATGGCGTCACCAACTGCTTCGCCGGCGGCTGCCCCAGGTGTGCGCACACGACGCGGAGCGGCTCGCACCTCGAAGAGTGCCTTTGCGTCCACGCAGAGCAGAACGCGATATGCCAAGCGGCGCTTCACGGGCACGCTATCGAAGGGTCGACCGTCTACGTGACTATTTCGCCATGCCTCACATGCGCGAAGCTCATCATCAATTCAGGCATCACCGAAGTCGTCTACGGAGGCGATTACGCCTTTCTCGACACGGTGAAGGATATTTTCAGACAATCGGGAGTCAAATACCGAAAATTCAAACAAAAGAACGAAGGAAAGAAATAAAATGAGGAAGAAAATCATCGCCGGCAACTGGAAAATGAACGTCAAGCCCTCCGAGACGGCCGCTCTCGTCAAGGCCGTTGCCGAGGCTACGAAGGCATACGAAGGCGTCGATATTGTCTGCTGCACGCCCGCCATCGACATTCCCGCGGCCGTCGCGGCCGCCGCCGGCACTCAGGTCGAAGTCGGCGCCGAAAACGCCCACTGGGAAGAAAAGGGCGCCTATACGGGCGAAATCTCCACGGGTATGCTCATCGACGCGGGCGCGAAGTACGTCATCATCGGTCACTCCGAGCGTCGCCAGTATTTCGGCGAGACTGACGAAACCGTCAACAAGCGCACGCGCGCCGTCATCGCTTCGGGGCTTACCGCCATCGTCTGCGTAGGCGAAACGCTCGAGGAGCGCGAAGCGGGCAAGCTCAACGAAGTCATCGAGCGCCAGATGAACGTCGGCCTTAAGGACGTCGCCGCCGCCGACTGCGACAGACTCGTCATCGCTTACGAGCCCGTCTGGGCGATCGGCACCGGCAAGACCGCGACGCCCGATCAGGCGCAGGAAGTCCACGCGCTTATCCGCGAGACGCTCGCCAAGCTCGTCGGCGCCGAAACGGCCGAGACGGTCCGCATCCAGTACGGCGGCTCCATGAAGCCCTCGAACGCGGCCGAGCTTCTCGCCAAGAAGGATATCGACGGCGGCCTTATCGGCGGCGCCGCCCTCAAGGCCGAAGATTTCGCAGGAATCATCGCCGCCGCACAGGCCTGACAGAAAATGAGATTCTCATTCGTCAGATACGCCTCCCTTGCCGCGCTTGTCGCGGCGGGAGGCTGTTTCAACGAGCCGGTGCCGGCGAGCGAAACGGTGCCGAGCGCCAACCGCGTCTATCTGAGCGATAAGAAGCTGACGAGCGTTCCTGACGTGAACCCCGAGGCCGATTATCTGAATCTGGACCGCAATGCTCTCACGAACGCCGCGGGCGTGGCGACGCTGACGAAACTCAAATGGCTTCGTCTGAACGACAACAATCTGTCCGAACTTCCGGATCTTTCGAAGCTGAAGCTTTTGCGCCGCATATATCTGCGCAACAACCGCTTCAACGCGGTTCCCGAAACGCTCAAAGACCTTCCGTCTCTCACCGATATCGATTTGAGCGGCAACGTCGCGGTAAAGGAAGTGCCCGATTGGCTCGCGCGCAAAGAGGGGCTCAAGAATCTTTCCTTCTCGCGCACGGGCGTGACAAAGCTGCCGGAGAATCTCGATGCGTGGAAGTCGCTCCAGTCCCTGCAGCTCGGGGATCTTCGCATCTCCCCGCAGGAAATGGCCCGCATCCGCAAGACTCTTGCGAAAACGGCAATCGTATTTTAATTCAAACCCGCACAGCCGAAGGGCAGAACACGTAATATAAGGATCATAAGATGACAGTTCTCATTTGTTTCGCCGCGGCGGCTCTTGCCGCCGCCAATGCCGCGACGGGCGCCGCAAAGGGCGTCGAAGATTGGCAGAATACGGCCGTCAATTCCAAAAACCGCCTTCCCGCGCGTACGTATTCGATGCCGCTCAAAGACGTCGCGGCCGCGACCACGACGGAGCTTGATCCTCAGACGCCGTACCGCAAAAAACTGAACGGCAAGTGGAAAATAAGCTGGTGCGGCGATCCGAAACTGAGGCCTCTCGATTTCTGGAAGAGCGCCTTCGACGATTCGCAGTGGGAGACGATCGACGTTCCTTCGTGCGTAGAACTCAAGGGCTTCGGATCTCCCGGCTACACGAACGTCAGGTATCCGCACAAGCAGGAGTGGCCGAAGATCCTCGACCGCGCGTCGGGCAAGGCCGACTACAACCCCGTGTCGAGCTACCGCACGCGTTTCACCGTTCCGGACGGGTGGGACGGCCGTGAGATAATCCTTCGCTTCGACGGCGTCTATTCGGCCTATTACGTCTGGGTCAACGGCGAAATGGCCGGCTATGCCGAAGATTCGAAACTCCCGAGCGAATTCGACATCACGCGTTTCGTGAAGCGCGACAAGGAGAACGTGCTCGCGGTCGAAGTCTACCGCTGGTGCGACGGCAGCTATCTTGAAGATCAGGACATGTTTCGCTTCTCGGGCATCTTTCGCGACGTGTCGATCTGGGCGAAGCCCAAGGACGGCATCTGGGATTTCAACGTCAAGACCTCGCTCGCGGCAGGCTACAAAGAGGGCCGCATCGGAGTAGAGGGCATCGACGGCGCGTGGACGGGCGAACTCAGAGACGCCAAGGGCGCGGTCGTCGCGCTTTTCGATTCGGCGAAGGATGCTCCCGGAGCGGTCAAAACCGTCAAGAACGTCAACCTCTGGAGCGCCGAAAGCCCGTATCTCTACACGCTCGTTCTCATGAAGGGCGATGACGTCAGAATGAAGCGCGTCGGCTTCAAGGAACAGAAGGTCGTCGGCAACACGCTCGTCGTCAACGGCAAGAAAATAAAACTCAAAGGCGTGAACCGCCACGAGTGCTCGCCGACTGGCGGGCGCACGGTGACGCTCGAGGACATGCTCGCCGACGTCAGGCTGATGAAGCGCTACAACATCGACACTGTGCGCACGAGCCACTATCCCAACCATCATCTCTGGTACGATATCTGCGACCTTTACGGCATCTATCTCGTCGCCGAGGCGAACGTCGAGGCGCACGAACCCGGATACGGCGAGAAGGGGCTCGGGCTTTTCAAGGAGTGGAACCACTCGATCGTCGAGCGCAATGCGCGTCACGTCGTTTTCTACCGCAACAACCCCTCGATCGTCATGTGGTCGATGGGCAACGAGACGGGGCACGGAGACTGCTTCAGAAACGCTCTCGCCGAGACAAAGAAACTCGACCCCACGCGTCCGCGCCACTGGGAGCGCGGCAATCCCGACGCCGACATCGACTCGAGCATGTACCCCGCGATCGAATGGCTTGAAGCGCGCGGACGCGCCGGCGACGGACTCTCTTCGACGCCCACGAACAATTGGGTGTGGGATGTGAAGAGCGGCAATTTCCAGACCGTCGGCAAGGCGTACTTCACCTGCGAGTACGCCCACGCGATGGGTAATTCGATCGGCAATCTGACCGAATACTGGGACATCATCTACAAGTACGATTCGCTTATCGGCGGCTGCATTTGGGACTGGGTCGACCAGGCGCTCGTCAAGACCGTCGACAGGCTCGGTCCCGACGGGATGCGCGAGACGTTTCTCGCCTACGGCGGCGACTGGGACGAACTGCCCAACGACGGGCCGTTCTGCTGCAACGGCGTCATCCGTCCCGACAGAAGCGTCTCGGCGAAGATCGTGGAGGTCGGTCATGTCTACCGCAATCTCATAGTGCGCGGCAAGGGCGAATACGCCGCAGGCGGTCTCGAACTCGAGAACCGCTTCGCCTTCACGACACCCGACAGATTCGGCGGAAAGTGGGAACTCGTCGCCGACGGCGTCAAGGTCGCTTCCGGGGAGTTCGTCCCGCCGGCCGTGGCCCCGCTTTCGCGCGGCGCTCTCACGCTGCCGAAGATGAATCTGCCCGCCGGCAAGGAGTGCTTCCTCAACGTGTATTTCACGCTCAAGGCCGACACGCTCTGGGCGAAGAAGGGCTGGAGCGTCGCTTCGAGCCAGATCGCGCTTTCGGGGCGTGACGTCAAGCCGCACAAGACGGCCGCCTCGAGGCTTCAGGTCAAGGTCTGGTCGAATCCCGATTCGATCGCGATCGCCGCCGGCAAATCGAAGGCGACGTTCAGCCGCAAGACGGGCACGCTTTCGAAGCTCGTCATGAACGACATCGACATTCTCGAGGATGTCGACGGCATGACGGCCGGTCCCAGGCTCGGCGTGATGCGCGCGCTCGTCGACAATGACGTCTGGCTGCGCAACGGCTGGGGCGAGAATAACGTCAAATTCTACGAGTACGGTCTTACGCAGCTTACGTATCACGCAAGGCCCTTCAAGACGAAACGCAACGACGACGGCAGCTTCACCGTCACGAGCCGCGTGCGCGTGAACGGGCGCAAGTCGGCCGGTTTCGATTTTGAAACCGTGTGGACGTTCAGAGTCGACGGCACCTTGCGCATGGACTGCACGAGCGTTCCGTTCGGCACGCAGCCCTTCGCCCTGCCGCGTCTCGGCACCGAATGGAAGATCGACGGCGCTCTCAAGAACGTCGAGTGGTACGGCCGTGGGCCGCTCGAGAACTATATCGACCGCAAAAACGGCAGCTTCATCGGCGTGTACTCCAGCACCGTCGAGGATATGTACGAGCCTTACGTGCGTCCTCAGGATTGCGCTTCGCGCGCCGACGTCAGATGGGTGCGCTTCAGGGACGGGAAAGGCCGCGGCGTGCAGTTCTCCTTCCCCGTGCCGATGCACGTGCAGGCGCTCAACTACGACTGGGAAGATCTCGAAGGGGCGCGTCATATTGCGGGCGCGACGAGAGTTCTCAACTTCAAGCGGCCGCGCAAGGAGATATGTCTCAACATCGACCTGCGCCAGCTTGGCCTCGGGGGCGCGAGCTGCGGCCCCAAGCCGATGGACAAATACGTCTTCAAGATCGCGCCCGAGAAGTGGTCGATGGAGCTTAGCCCGCTCGCGGGCGAATAAAAGCCGACGGGGGCGAAACGGCGATGAATCCGCTGATAGCGTCGATAGTGTACTGTTACGTCGGGTGCAGTCCGGGTTCGCCGGACGCGCAGGCCCTGCACGTTCTCAAGTGCGACACTTCGTCAGGGGCGGTTGAAATCGTCCAGAGCGTGAAGGGCGTCGAGGGGACGACGTATTTTCAGTTCGACGACAAGACCTCGGCCCTCTACTGCGTCGTGGCCGAGACGAGAAACGGCAAAAAAGCGGGCGCGCTCGTGAAGTTTCCGATAGACGGTTTCGGTCTCGGAGCGATGTGCCGTCTGTCGGAGCTCGCCTGTGAAGCGCCGTGCCACGTCGGCATTTCACCCGATTCGCGTCAGATGGCGTTCGCCGCGTATGTCTCGGCGACGGTCGGCGTCGCCCCCGTCGAAGGGGGCGCTCCTCTGACGGCCGTACTCCCGGATGTCGGCATGGGCAGCGACGCCGGCCGCCAGCAGAAGGCGTACGCGCATTTCGCGTTCTACACGCCCGACTCGAAGAAGGTCGGCTTCATCGATCTGGGGTGCGACAAGATACACTTTTTCGACGCCGCCACTATGGAGAGACTCCCCGGGATGTTCATCAAGGCGGATTCCGGCGACGGCCCGCGACATGCCGTCTGGTCGAAGGATTTCAGGCATCTCTTCGTCCTGAACGAGCTTTCGAGCACGGTCGCGTCGTATGCCTTCGACGGGACGTCCTTCGAACGCGTATGCAAACTGTCCATGCTCCCCGCGGATTTCGACGGATGGTCGAAGGCTTCGGCCGTCAAACTCACCTCCGACGGCGGGATTCTGATGGCCGCGAACCGCGGTCATGATTCGATCGCGTTCTACAGGACCTCTCCCGACGGAAAGCTCTCGCTCGTCAACATAGCGAAGCTGAACGGGAAGTTTCCGCGGGACTTCGAACTCATGCCGGGAGAGAAGTTCATGGTCGTAGGCCACAAGATGTCGAACGAGATACAGGTTTACCGTTTCGACCGCGCCGCCTGCACGCTTACGGCGTGCGGAAAGCCCGTAAAGGCGTTCAAACCGCTGTGCTTCAAATTCAGGGAGAATCCGAGATGAACATTATCGACGTTCTGGGCAAGGCGGGGGTCGTCCCCGTCATAGTCATCGAAAACGAATCGGACGCGGTGCCGCTCGCCCGCGCGCTCGTGAAGGGGGGGCTCCCCGTTCTCGAAGTGACGTTCCGCACGAAGGCGGCGGCGGGAGCGATCTCCGCGATACGCCGCGCGGTCCCCGAGGCGATCGTCGGCGCGGGAACGGTTCTGTCGACGGAACAGCTGCGCGCGGCGAAGAAGGCCGGCGCCGCTTTCTGCGTTTCGCCCGGTTTCGACCCCGTCATGGTCAAAGAGGCGAAAGACAATCTCATGCCGTTCTGCCCTGGCATCGCCACGGCGAGCGAACTTTCGCAGGCGCTTACCGCGGGCTGCACGATGGTGAAGTTCTTCCCGGCGGAGGCGGCGGGCGGCGTCAAGATGATAAAGAATCTTCTCGGGGCGTTCCGCTTCACGGGCGTCAGGTTCATGCCTACGGGAGGCGTCAATCTTTCGAATCTCGCCGATTATCTCGCCGTTCCCGAAATCGTCTGCTGCGGCGGCACGTGGATCGTTCCCAAGGAAGCGCTCGCCGCAGGAGATTTCGCAGCTATCGAAGGTCTATCCCGCGAGGCGGCGGACAAGGCCGCGGCCTTGCGACGCGGCTGATACCGTCTTATGCAGGAAGAAGCGCCCAAAAAGACTTCGTTCACTTTTGAACTTACGAACGACCAACAGGAGCTTCTGCTCGGATTGATGGTCGGCGGGAATTACCGGCGCCGCGAAGTGCCGTATTCCCTCTATTCGATAGAAGGCGACCATTTCAACGCGACTCTTTACCAGAAGGAAAAGCACGGCAAGCGCAAGCTTTGCATACAGGGCTCGAAGGCGGAGGACTTTGTTCTTTTTCAACTCGAGCCCGTCGTTCTCGGGGCGGCTTCTCTCGGCTACGAGAAAGAGCTTCAGCCCGAACTTTTCTCGGCGCACGCCGGGAGCGACGAATCGGGCAAGGGCGATTACTTCGGTCCGCTCGTCGTGTGCGCCGCGTACACCGACGAGAAGCTTTCGGACGAAATGGTCAAACTCGGCGTCAAGGACTGCAAGCGGATGACCGACAAGGCCGTTCTTGCCGTAGGCTCGGCTCTGCGCAGGCTTCTCGGCCCCGACGGCTATGCGCTCGTCAAGCTCGGTCCTGCGGCGTACAACCGTCTTTACGCGAAAATGCGCAACATAAACCGCATGCTCGCGTGGGCGCACGGCACGGCGATAGAGGAACTTCTGACCAAGCGGCCCGGCTGTCCGCGCGTCGTCGTCGACCAGTTCGCTCCGACCGAGGCGACGATACTTCGGGCCCTCAAGCCTCTCGGCAAGAAGGCCGAAATCGTTCAGCGCCACAAGGCGGAGAGCGATATTGCGGTCGCCGCCGCGTCGGTGATAGCCCGCGAGGTGTTCATCCGCGCGTGTCTCGACACGGGCAAGGAATGTTTCGGCGACGAAGCGGTCGAGGAGAGAAAGATCCCTCTCGGGTCGAGCGATCCGCGTGTCAGGCGCCTCGCCGAAGAGATGGTCAGGGCGAACGGCCCGGTGTGGCTCATGAACCACGCGAAAGCGCATTTTCAGACGACGGACAAGGTGCTCGCGGCATGCGGGTATTCCCGCGAAGATCTGCCGGCGGAAGGACGGGTCGTTTCGGCTTACAAATCCGGCGGCACAAGCGGCACGACCCCGGAAAATAAAGGAGATGCGAAATGAAGACTTCCTTTGCGGCGACGGCGGCGTTTTTCGCGTTCGCGGCGCTCGTCACGGCGGCGCCTTCGGAGCCTCTGCGCGATTACGCTTCAGATCGCGCGTTTGTCGAGTCGTACCGCCGGGGCGCGATCGCGATGGCGAAGAAGAAGAGCGAGGCGCTCGGCGTCTCTCCCGCGGGCGCGCGGGTTTACGTCGGGCCGCGCATCGCCACGGGCGGAGGGTTCACGGGGCATTTCCTCTGGGACGCCGCGTTCAGCGTTTTCTGGGCGGTCCATCTCGAGCCGGGGACGATGCCCGTCGCTTCGACGCTCGACAATCTCTACCGTTTCGCCGATGACGACGGCTACATAGGGCGCGAGTTCACCGCCGACGGCCGTCCCGTGTGGAATGCGCGCCATCCCGTTTCCTTCAACCCGCCGATGCTCTCGTGGGCCGAGCTCGCTCTCGCCGACAGCCCATGCGCCGGGAAGGGACGCCTTGAGAAGGTCTATCCGGTTCTCGTGCGTCACCGGGAAGTCTATTCTATGCGCTTTCGCCGCGCCGACGGTCTTTATTTCGGCTGCCTGCTCGGCTGCGGAATGGACGACATGCCGCGCTGGCCGCGTTCATACACCGCGCAGCAGATACATGCGGGAGGGATGGCGCTTACGCCGGATTCTCTCGGAGCGGCCGCGAAGCACATGTGGAGACAGTGGCTCTTCAGACTCGCGACGAACAACACGTGGTCGTGTCAGGCCGGGTGGATCGACATGTCGGCTTCGGCCGCGCTCGACGCGAAATGTCTGGCCGAAATCGCCCGCCGTCTCGGCAGGAAGGACGATGAGGCGAAATTTCTGAAGGAGTATGGCGAACTGAAAGAAGTCATCAACCGCAAGTGCTGGGACGAGGAGACGGGCTTTTACTACGATGTCGCCGATTCGGGGATAATCAGGCGCCGTCATCTTGGGGCGCTCTGGACCTTGGTGTCGGGGGTCGCCACGAAAGAGCGCGTCCGGCGCATGATGAAGACGCTTTTCGACCCGGATGTCTTTTACCGGCCGGTGCCTCTGGCCTCGCTCGAAAAGGACGACCCCGCGTACATGACGGAAGACGGCTACTTCCGCGGGGCGGCGTGGCAGCACCTCAATTTTCTCGCGATCCGCGGGATGATGGATTACGGTTTCAAGGCCGAGGCCGAAAAACTCGGGCGCAGATGGTACAATTGCGCGGCGAGATTCTACGAGAAGACGGGCGGCATTTACGAGAATCTTTCTTCAGAACAATACGATCGGCCGAAAAAGATGTCGTATCCCGATTACGCCGGCCACGGCTGCCTGACGCCGATAGCCTACCCCGAACTCTTCGGTTGGCGAAAATGACTTTATCCACCGAAACCGTCAATTATGCAATACGATACACAGCTATGAAAGATAGGTTCTTCACAAAACTCGACTGGGCGGCTTTCTGGTCCGCCACGCTCGTAACTTTCGCCGTATACTTTTTTACGCTCGGTCCGTCTGTCGGTCTCGAAGACTCGGGAGAATTGGCGACCGCCGCCGCGCATCTCGGCGTTCCGCATCCTCCGGGGTATCCGTTCTGGACGCTTTGCTCGTGGATTTTCTGCAAGCTGTTTTTCTGGGTGACGTACATGGGCCACCCGACACCCGCGTGGGCGGTGAGCCTCTGCTCCGCCGTGTTCGGCGCCTTCGCCGCCGGCTTTACCGCCATGCTCATCTGCAGGAGCGGGCGCGATTTCATAGAAGGTGACGAGACCGCGCCGGACGACGGGTCTTGCGGGCTTTTCGATTTCAGGCCCTCCGCGCTCATCTGCTTCGGCGGCGGTGTCGGCGGAGCGCTCACGTTCGCGTTCTCGCCCGTCGAATGGTCGCAGGCGACGATCGTCGAAGTCTATTCGCTCAACGCCTTTTTCCTGATGTGGGTGTTTCTCCTTTCGTACCGCTGGATGAGAAAACCCTCGGACAAGATACTCTTTCTCACGGCGTTCATCTTCGGTCTGGGGTTGACGAACTATCAGGTGCTTCTCTTCGCGATGGTGCCGCTGGCGATCATCATCGCGATGAAGGACATCGGGCTTTTCCGCGACGTGTTCATCTATCTCATCCCCGTGGGGCTTACGTACCAGATTCTCAAGATAGGCTGCATGCTGCGTGCCGACGCGAACATGCAGGCCGACGTCATAAACAAGCATCTTCCCGTCATGAAGACGGCGTCGTGTCCGTCGACGACGCTGATCGCGATCGCTCTCGTCGCTCTCGTCGCGTCGGTCGTCGCGGCCGCCGTTCTGCGTTCGCGCGGCGATTTCGCGCGCGCTCGCCGCGCCGCGCTCGCGGGCGGCTGCGGAGGCGCGGCGCTTCTTTTCCTTTCCGCCACGCTCTTTGCCTCGGAGCACGCGTGGACCGGGGTTTCGATTCCCGTCGCGCCGCTGATCGAGCCTTCGCGATACGCGATCATAGCCGCGCTTCTAGCCGCGAGCGTCGCGTTCTCCGTCGCCGCCGCCGCGAGGAGCGACGATGAGAAGGTGTGGGCGGGCGAGAACATGAAGTTCCTCGCGCTCGCCGCGAGCGCCGCCGCCGCCGCGATCGCGCTCGCCGCGATGACGCCGCAGGCGGGCGACCTCGGGTACATGGGGGCGAAGTATCCGTGGGGCAAGTCCACTCTCGTCTTCTGGGCGTTGATCGTTCTCCTGTTCACGCTCGCCTCGTTCACGAAAAAAGGCCTTTGTTTCGCGATTCCCGCCGCGGGGCTGCAGATAGCCGTCTTCACGCTCCTGACGCGCGGGGCGATGAACGGGCTTACCCACCCGCAGAGCTGGTGGTTCGCCTGGCCCATAGCGTGGAACTTCGTCCTTCTCGCTCTCGCGTGGATGACGCTCCCGAACGGGCGCAGCGTGGCGGGCGCGGCGTTTTTCGCGCAGCTCGGAGTTTCGTTCTACGCCTACATGCCGATCGTTTCGGATCTGAGAAATCCGCCGATGAACTGGGGTTATCCGCGCACGTGGGAGGGCTTCAAACACGCCATCATGCGCGGACAGTACGAGGCTATCGCGTTCAAGATGCCCACGTGGGAAGGCATAACGAACTACTTCGGCGACGTGAAGGTGCAGTTCACGGACCTTCTCGCGATTCTTGCGCTCGCGCCGTTCGCGGTCGGTCACTGGATAGTCGCGAAGACGAGCCGCAAGACGTTCTGGCAGTGGATGATCGCCGCCGCCGCGTGCTTTCTGATGATGTCGGTTCTTCTCATAGGTCTGGCCAACGTCAAGGGCGATGTTCAGGACGGCTTCATCCAGAAGGTGAAGTTCATTTCGTCGCACGCGATGATAGCGCTCTGGATAGGTTACGGCATGGCTTTCGTCTGCGCTCTCGCCGCGAGGGAGATTTGCCGCCGAGGCATTCTATCGGCCAAGTCTCTCAAGCGCCTTTCGATCGCGCTCGCAGCCGTGATGATTCTCGTTTCGGGCGTGATCCCGATCGTGCAGAACTACACCGACGAGAGACTCGTCTTCGAACTCGGCGGCGCGGAGCAGAACGGACACACGTTCGGCTGGCAGTTCGGCGCGTACCAGCTCGAGGGCGCGAAGGCCGTCAACGCGCAGATCGTGGCCGACGAAGAGCCGCTTCCCGATCCCTCGTGGCCGCCGCCGATGGACCACGGCGCCATTTTCTTCGGCGGTACCGATCCGGGGCGGTTCGTCCCCACGTACATGATCTACGCCGCGAACTACAGACCCGACGTCTACCTCATCACGCAAAACGCCCTCGCGGACGACACCTACATGTCGGTCGAACGCGACCTCTACGGCGACGAAATCTGGATTCCCGCGAAGGAGGATTCGGCAGAAGCGTTCAACATCTACGTCGATGAAGTCCAGCGGGGGATAAGGCCCGCGAACGGCGATCTCAAGATCGAGAACGGGCGCGTGCAGGTCACGGGCGCTCTCGGCGTCATGGAGATCAACGGCATTCTCACGAAGATGATGCACGAGCACGACAGACTGCGCCATTCGTTCTACATCGAAGAGAGCTACGTCATACCGTGGATGTATCCGTACCTTTCGCCGCACGGTCTCATCATGAAGATCAACCGCGATCCGACAGCGTACGACAGGAAGACGGCCGTGCGCGATGCGGATTTTTGGGACTGGTACACGCGCAGACTCCTGGACGATCCGATGTACAGGCGCGATTTCGCGGGGCAGAAGAGTTTCTCGAAACTGCGCGCGGCCATCGCCGGGCTTTACATCAAGCAGGGCCGCTACCGCGAGGGCGCTCAGGCGTTCCGCGAGGCGTGCCTTCTTTATCCCGCTTCGCCCGAGGCGACGTTTCGCTACGCCCAAGAGTGTCTGCTTCCGTTCCGCAAGTGGGATGTCGCCCTCGAGCTGATGGATTACACCGACCACATCGACCCGAGAAACAAGCGCACCGCCAATCTGCGCATGTACGTGATGCGCCTGAAAAAGCTGATGGAAGAGACGCGGCGCCTCGAGACGAAGAGCCGCGGCTCGAAACTTTCCGCCGAAGAGACGTTTGCGCTCGCGGGGTGCTACTTCGAGATGGGGCGCGCGGCCGAGGCCGCCAATCTCGTCAAGCCGCTCGCCGGCACCGTCGCCGACGCGGAGATGATCCGCACGATATCGACGATTTTCATCGCCGCGGGAATGGATGCCGACGCCGAGGCGGCGCTCCGGCGCTATCTGAAGGCGAATCCGGCGGGCGACGCTTTCGCGTGGGCCGACCTTTCGAAGATCCAGCACCGTGCGGGCAGGCGCGAGGCGGCGCAGCAGAGCTTCATCCAAGGTTACAAGATCGACAGGCAGGCTCTTTATCAGCGGCTGCTGAAAGATAAGGAGCTTCAGGAGATAGCGTTGCCGCTTTTCCAGCGCAGGAAGTGAGCGGGGTTTCACCGGGAAGGGCAGAGCGATGATTCTTGCGGCTATTATTGCAGCGGTGCTGTGCGAAAGCGTCGGCGTGACGAATTCCGTGAGGATAGAGTCCGATTCGCGTGTCATAGATCCGGCGAAGAGCGTCTTTCTCAAGGTTACGCTCACCACCGCCTCGGGCGCCAGGAGACCTGCCGGCGTCGATTTGAGAGACCGCGCCGTCGGTTTTTCGTTGGCGGAGGATT
The DNA here is from genome assembly GCA_045537795.1 of Kiritimatiellia bacterium. Taxonomy (GTDB): domain Bacteria; phylum Verrucomicrobiota; class Kiritimatiellia; order RFP12; family UBA1067; genus UBA1067. Next base: position 35,120 of record JAZSQE010000069.1, read on the forward strand.
TTGCGCAGGAGCCCGTTCTTCTCCCCGACGGCACATCGAGCGAAACGGTCAACTGGAAGTTCATTCCGGAGCCCGCCGCCAAAGAATACAAGATAAAACCGTTCGCCTTCGGCGATTGCCTCGTCCCTCCCGTGAAATTCGATCCGCCGCCGCCGCGCGAAGCCGTGACGGGAAGGATGGAGATCGATCCTGAGCGGGATTTTCCGCCGCTGAGCTGGAAGCTCGCCGGTTTCGCGGCTCTCGCTCTCGCGCTCGCGGCTCTCGTCGTCGCGTTCGCCGTCGCGCTCGTCAGATACGTTGCTCGCCGCGTCAAAGAACACCGCATGAGCCCGATCGAAAGAGCGTGGGCGGAGCTCGAGCGGCTTATCGGCAAGGGCCTCCCCGGCCGCGGGAGATACAAGGATTTCTACGTCGAGCTCACCATGATCGTCAGGCGATACATACAGCGCAGATACGGCATCAAGGCGCCGCACATGACGACCGAGGAGTTTTTGCGCGCCGCGAAGCCGTCCGATGAACTGCGCGAATTCCTCGAGTCTGCCGACATGATAAAGTTCGCGGGCGTGGAAGCGACGCCCGAGACGGCGGACGGCGCGACGGAAAGCGCCAGACGCTATCTCGAAACCGACTCGTCCATCGCATCCCGGAAAGGTTCTCCGTCATGAAGAAAATGAACGCGATACATGTTCTCGCGGCCGTCTCGTTCGCCTCGCTCGTGTGGGGTTTTAACAAGATGTTTTTCGTTCATGCGCCGGCCGCCTTCAACTACGTAAAAGGCGATATGTCGTATGCGTGGTATGTGCCGCTTTTCTCGCTTTACGTGATATGGCGCGAGCGAGACAGGTTCGTGAAATCGTTCTCTTCGCCGAGCGTCGCGGGCGCGCTTCTCACGCTGCCGTTTCTGGCGGCCGGTCTTATCGGGGTGCGCGGTCTGCAGGTGCGTCTCGAGATGCTCGCCGTCGTCGGGCTTCTTGTCGCCCTCTCATGGGCCTTTTTCGGTTTCAAGACCGCGAAACTGGCGCTCTTTCCGGCGGGCTTTCTTCTTTTCTGCCTTCCGCTGAGCACCGTTCTCGACGTTATAACGATACACCTCAGGCTGTTCGCCACCTCGATCGCGTGCGGCGCTCTCGAAGGCTTCGGCGCCGAGATCGTCAGACGAGGAACGATGCTCTCCGCGCTCGACGGTTCGTTCTCGATCGACATAGCCGACCCGTGCAGCGGCTTGAGATCGCTTTTCGCCCTGATGGCGCTGACGCTCGCTTACGCCTACTTCTCGCAGCCCACATGGCCGCGCCGCGCCGCGCTCTTCGCCCTTTCGGTGCCCATCGCTGTCGCGGGCAACGTGATGAGAATCCTCTCGATCTGCCTCGTAGGCAAATACGCGTCGGGCGAATTCGCCACGGGCTTCTACCACGATTATTCGGGGTATGTCATTTTCTTCGCGGGGATAATACTGATGGTCGCCTGCGGTGAGAGCATAAGCGCTTTGTCGCGCAGGTTTTTCGCGACGAGATCCTCCGGGGACTCGCAGGGGGAACTTCTTCCCAGAGGCGCGCGCCGGACCGGTAAACGCGATCTCGCCATCGCCGTCACGGTCACGGCCGTCACCGTCTCTTCGATGGCGTTCTTCGCGGTCGTTCCCGAACCGGTCCTCGCCGAAACGCCCGCCGCGAGACTCGGCGCCATCGACGGCTTCGCCGACGAGGCGCATCCGCCCGCCGAAAGCGAGGTGGAACTGCTCCCCGAGGATACGATCATCGACAAGCGCATGTATACGGCGCCCGCCGGCGACTGGCATCTGGTGACGATGGTCATCGGCGGCAGAAGCAAGGCTTCCATCCACAGGCCCGAGCTTTGCCTTTCGGGGCAAGGGTTCCTGATGGCTTCGCCGCGCACAGAGAAGACGGGAGACGTCAAATGGCGTCTTATAACGCTGAGAAACGCTTGCGGAGCCGCGGATCAGGGTTTCGCGTACACCTTCTTCAATCAGGCGGGCTACCATACGCCGTCGCACACCGCGCGCGTGCTGCGCGATTCGCTCGACAGGCTCTTTTACAATCGCATCGACCGTTGGGCCATGGTGACGGTCCACTCCGCATCGGACGATTTCGATGCGCGGGCGAAGTTCCTCGAGAAACTTTCGGAGGCGATAAAATGATCTGGGAAATCGTACCGTACATCGTCGCGTTTGCGGGGTCTCTTCTTTTGACGCTCCTGCTGACGCCGGTCGTCAGGGAGCTGAACCGCAAGTTCGGCATGGTCGACAAGCCGGACGCGCGCCGGATAAACAAAGTGCCTGTTCCGCGCGGAGGCGGGCTCGCCGTCGTGGTGGGCGTTCTTCTGCCGTATACGCTGTTCGTGTCGGTGACGGGGCGGCAGTGGGTCACCGGATTTCCCGATGCGAGCATCGTGAAACTCGCCTTTCTTTCGATCGCCGTCGCCGCGATAGGGTTAGCGGACGACAAGTTTTCGCTCAGGCCGGCCGTCAAGCTTTCAGGGCAGGTCGTCGTCGCGTTTCTCGTATGGTGGTGGGCGAATTTCGGATTCAACGATATATGGCCGCAGATACCGGTCTGGCTCGACTGCCTTCTGACGGTTCTCTGGGTCGTCGGCGCGGTGAACGCGTTCAATCTCATCGATGGCCTCGACGGTCTCGCTTCGGGGATAGCCTTTATCGCCACTCTCGGAATGGCGGGTTCGCTCTTCTTTGTCGGCAGAGTGTCGTCGACGCCGTTCCATTTCGCGTTCGCGGGGGCGCTTCTCGGGTTTCTGCGCTACAACTACAACCCCGCGTCGGTCTTTCTCGGCGATTGCGGTTCAATGTTCATAGGTTTCGTCATGGCGACTCTGCCTTTCACGGCGCATTCGCCGAATTCGTTTCTCGTCTCCGTGGGAGTGCCGCTTCTCGCGATGGGAGTGCCGATCTTCGATACGGCGCTGGCTATCCTGCGCCGCTCCATCCGACGTCTTATCGGCAGCCGCGAAAACGCCGGGGCAGGCAGGATAATGACGGCCGACGCCGACCATCTCCATCACCGCATCCTCCGCTCGGTCGGCATGAACCAGCGCCGCGCGGCGTGGATACTTTACGCCATGGCGCTCGCGGGAGTCCTTGTCGGGATAACGGCGATGACGCTCGAGTCTCGCGCCGGAGGATTTTGGCTCGCCGCCTTCACCGTCGCCACGGTTCTCGTCGTCAGAGACTTCGCCAAGATAGAGCTCCTCGACGCCGGCAAACTCCTCAACCTTGTCGCGCACGACGAAAATCCCGATATGCGCCGGCGCCTCGCGGGGCTCTCTTCGGCGTTTCTCGTCGTGTTCGACATTCTCTCGCTGACGACGGTATTTCTCCTTTGCTGCTGGATGTTCCGTGTCGAGTTGACGATGTCTCTTCTGAGAAGGGCGCTTCCTCTGGCCGTCACGAGCGTTTTTGCGGCCGTCATAGTGATGCGCGGCTACAGAACGATATGGGCGAGAGCCGTCACGTCGAACTACATGCGCCTTTTCACGGCGGCCGTTCTCGGTTCCGTAGCGGCGATGACGGCGATCTATTATTTTGTCGAGACGGACGTGCCGTTTTTCAAGGCGATGACCGCGGCCTACGCGGCGCTTTCGTTCATTGCGCTTTCGGCGGTCAGGATATCGCGTTCGGTCGTCAGAGACTTTTTCTACGCGCTGGATTGCTCGCGCCTCAAGGGCCGCAAAGACGTCTCGCGCATTCTCGTCTACGGCGCGGGTATCAAGTACAGGTCGTTTCGCCGCACTCTCGTGCGATCGGCGACCGCGAACACCAGGATTATCGTGGGCATAGTCGATGACGACATTCTTCTTCGCGACAAATACATAGGCGGCATCAGGGTGATGGGCTCGATCAACGAAATCGGGCGCATCATCAACGAGACGAACGCCGACGCCGTCGTCATCGCCTGCGACATGACGCCCCGGTGGCGCGTCGTCGTCGATAAACTTCTTTCGCCCCACGACGTCAAGGTCACCGAATTCACGCTCGGCGAAAAGCCCTCTTCGGCTCATCCGGCACAGAAAAACGCACTCGGGCTTGAAAAAAAAACTGAATTATGATACCATGTCGAACGTCTGAAAGATAAATGTGCCGTCCTGCCTGGCGGCGGAGCGGTTTTCAAACCAAGAAAGGATGTATCGCATGAAGAATTCTTTTCAGCTCTGTGCTTTGATTTTGGCGGGGGGGGGGGGTGCTTTTATTCGGCGCCCTCGACGCATTTGCGGAGGTAGCCTCGACGCGTGAGGCGGATTCGCCACAGACGGCATCGACTGTAACATGGCAGAATCATACGGATGGGGCTAGTTGTTATTGGGATGATATCACGCAGTGGAAAGATGATAACGGCGTCAATCGTTTGCCGGGCGAAGGCGACATAGTCGTAATTCCGGGGCAGCGCGCTTATCCTTACAGCGGATCGACGATTATCGTAACCAACACCACGCCGCTCTTCAGGCGCATTTCAATCGGGCGCGGACGTTTTGTGCGTCTTTGCAACTGGATGACTCAGCTGCGTGCAGATGAGATTATTCTGCAAGGTGATAATGCTAGGGCCGCTACCATTGATTGTACGGGCGATTTTTTGTCAGGCGAGATGTCGAATCGCGTGTGGATAGTTGCCGATCGTCTCGCACTTTCAAATTCGTATTCATCCATTTCCGCGAAAGGGTACAAAAAGAAAAATGGGCCCGGTTGGGAGGGCATAAGCGCTTCTAACTCGGCCGGCGGCGCCTACGGCGGCAAGGCTGCCTGGGGGAATTGCCAGACATACGGAAGTGTAGTTGAGCCTACTGATCCAGGTACCGGAACATGGAATGATAACAACGACGGACATGGCGGCGGGGCTGTTCGCATCGAGGTTAGAGAACTTCTTGTAAACGGCACGATCTCGACTACCGGCGGCAAGAACCTTTACGGCGGCGGCAACGGCTCAGGAGGCTGCGTTTGGATAACATGTGAGACGATTGACGGCATGGGAACAATCTCCGCGAACGGTGGAGGTCGTGTTGATGGTAAGCTGTTCGGCGGGGCAGGCGGAGGAGGCGGCCGTATCTCGGTCAATTACGATCCGGAGAAACAAAAGGATATTGATTGCCAGATAGCGTTCTCCGCCCGCGGCGGACTTGAGCGCTCAAGCTTATCTTACCCGCGCTACAATTCATGCGGAAATTGCGGCACGCTATATTTTACCGATGATACATTTATCCGTCGTCCGACGATGAAGCTCGCAGGCATCGTCTATTACGGACCAGATGTCACGCCCGTGACGTCTTTAAGCGGAGATAGCCGCACTCTTGAGAATACCTGGCTTGTAATCACGAACGATTATGCCGAGGTGAATTTCACGGGAGATCTCACGCTTAATGGAACGTCCGCGAAGATGAACGGCGTGCAGCTGACAGGTCTGCATACGAAAGTTAACATCGGGGGAGATCTGTATCTTTCAGGCGCGCAGTTGCGTGTGGATTCGGGAGATTCAATGTCGGTCGCCGGGAATGTCATCGCTTTAGACGGCGAGAGCGCCGTTAACTCGGGTGAGCTTAACTTCAGAGCTGCGCCGACTAATGAAAACGATTCTGTCGTCCGCCCTGTGACGGTCGGCGGCAATTTTATTCTAAACTCCTACGGCGGCTACATTGTGCGCTGCGATCCGACGAACGGGGCGGCAGTCGCGCTTCGGGTGCGGAATTTTAGCGTGTGTTCGAATGCGACCGTATACGCCAACGAGTCTGGCTACAATGCAACAGGATGTGGCCCCGGGTTCCCGCAGGGCTGGCAGCGAGGGGCGAGTCATGGCGGTCGGGGCGGCACGACGAACGGCGGGGAATACGGAGGCACCAAGCCGTATGATGATATAAAGTACCCTTGCATGCCTGGTTCATGCGGACGCAATAGCGGCGGTCCCGGCAGCGGTACGGGCGGCGGCGTTGTTCTCATCGAGACTTTGGGGAGATTGCGCATAGACGGCGCAATTACTGCGAACGGTTCCAACGGCGGCGCTTATTCCGGAGGAGCGTCGGGAGGAGCGGTTCAGATTCATTGCAAAGGCAGGCTGTCGGGGCACGGGTCAATCTCGGCGAACGGAGGGGCGATGACATCGGACAGTGGCGCTTGGGGCGGCGCTGGCGGCGGCGGTCGTATCGCAATCTGGTATGCGGGCAAGGCCGGCGATACGACATTGACCGCCGAGGCCAAGGGCGGCGCCGGCGCAGGGGCTATCGTGGGGAGAGAAGGAGAAGACGGCACGGTCTATTGGCGTCAGACTTCGGGGTTTACGCTGTTTGTCAGGTAGCGGCTTGGAGCGGCTTATGGTATAATACGGCCATGAGACCGAATACGAGGCTCGCTTTACGGAAAGGATGCTCGAAATGAGATTTCATTTGTGCGGATTTTTTGTTTCATTTTTCGGCTTTGCGCTCTGCGCAGCTCCCACGATTACGGTAGATCGCGTCCAGCAGCGTCCGATCCGGCGGGTGAGCCGGATGATTCGCGCGCCATAACGCTGAGAACCGCGAGCGGCGAAGGGGCAGGACGCATCAAAGGCGTTTCTTCCGGCTATTATCTCGCACGGCTGAAAGTGTCGATCGGCGGCGAAGTTCTGCCCGGTGAATTGACCCGTGTTCTCCATATCATAGGCGGCTTGGCCATAATTCTTAGATAGGTCGGAAAGTCCCCCAAAAACGGGCGCAGAATATTTTGAAAATACCCCCTTGCGCGGGCGGAGGTTTTTTTGGTATACTATGCCCTCGTTCGCCCAAAGCGGACGTTGATCTTTGAAAACCGAGAGTTGGAAATTAAAGAGAATTACAACGTAACGAGATAGCGAGGTAAAATTTCTTGCTAAGCGTATACGGGCGCAC
>JAZSQE010000019.1:0-33928 GCA_045537795.1 Kiritimatiellia bacterium
GCGCCGCGCCTACAATGACGAGGGGAAGGTCGTCCAGCGCGAGAACCTCGCCGGGCAAGTCACGACCACGGCGTGGGACTGTTGCCACAAGGTTTCGGAAGTTCAGCCCGACGGCTCGACCACGACGTGGGACTACGACGATGAAGGGCGCATGATCGCTTCCTCGCGGCTAATTCCGCTCAATATGACAAATGTCACATGGCTCACCACTTGCTATCGCTATGACGACCTTGGCCGCCAGACAGCGACCTGGCAGACCAACTTTGCCGCGCAAGTCGGTCTCCCTGCCGAGCGCACCGCCTACGACGCCCTCGGACGCATCATCGCCCGCACTGACGTTCTTGGCAATGCTATCACTACGGCCTATAGTCTTGATGGACGGACCGTGTCCGTCCATAATCCCAACACCTCCACCCGCATCACAACCCGCTCCGCTGACGGCGACACGCTCTCCGTCACCGGTTCCGCCGTAACCCCAGAGTTCCACACCTACGGCATCCTCCCCGACGGCACGCGCTGGTCGTGCACTGTGCAGGGCGAAACAGCTTCTTCGCCGCGCTTCACAAAGCGCTATAAGAATATGCTATGTCAGTTGATTAGCACCGATAGAAGTGGTTTCAGCGGAGTCGTTCTTGCGGTTGCCAATGAGTATGACGAGTATGGGCGAGTAATTGCGATAAAACCAGATGGTGAACCGGTGATAGAGCATAATTATAATATCTTAGGGGAAAATATTGCAAAGGTGTTTCGTGTCCCTTCCGGAGAGTGGCGAAAAGAAGAAACTGCAAATTTTTTCATGTTGTTAAATACTAACATTTGTGGTGCGACGTGTAAGACTACTTCATGTTCAGATTCGGCAGTGGCGCCCATTAGCACGACAGTTATCCGTCAGTTTGTGGGATTGACGGTTGATAATCCTGCTATGACATATGTATATGACCCCCGAGGAAACACATATGAATTAAAGCAAGAATATTCCGGCGAATGTATAGAAATGAAATATAAGACGCCTGGAAAGACTAATGAAATTGTCGAATGCTCTCGATACGGAGTTGTTGTGTTTAGTAAATCAGCAACTAGTGTCTTAAATTACAGAGTTTACGATTCACTTGGACGTCTCAGTGGGAATATTGACGGCCGCGGCAATTATTATGTGGTTGGATATGACTCATTAGGTCGTTGTATAACGAATGTTGACGAGAGTGGCAATGTAAAACAATATAGGTATGATAACTTCGGTCGGGTGATTTCCGAAGTGAATTCTTTAGGTGTGGAAAAGAACTTCGAATACGATCTCAGAGGAAATAAGATTCGGGAGAGGGGGGGAGTGTATCCCACGGTCTACACCTTCGATGTTTTTGGTGCTAAGACGTCAATGAGGACTTTCCGCAATGAATTACGCGGTTTTGAATCTGGAGATGTTACGCATTGGCTGTATGACGAATCTTCTGGTTTATTGACGAATAAGATATATTCAAGCGGGAACGGTCCAAGCTTTGACTATGATGCCAATGGTCGTATGATTAAGCGAAGGTGGGCTCGTGGCGTTGATACATATTACGAATATGACGAGTGGGGAAATTGTATAAGGACAAGCTATTCTGATGGCACGCCTCCGATTTTGATTAAATACGATGTATTGGGTAAAAGGGTGTGGACATCCGATGAGGCGGGAGAGACGGCGTATATTTACGACGACTATGGGTCTATCTTGAGAGAGCAGGTGATGGGTAACACCGCTACAAACGTTTTGGATCGGTTTACCGATCGCTTTGGGCGAGATGCGGGATATGCCATTAATGGTATTAGAGTGACAACTATTCACCGTGATCCTGCTTCGGGTAGAATTTCTTCCATGAGCGTTGCTGGATGTTCAGATGATTTTGTTTGGACGTATTATCCAGGGACGGATCTTAAGCATACTCTCCGGTATCCAGATGGATCTCTTGTTACATGGGAATATGAGCCGAATCGAGCTAACGTTACAGTAGTTTCAAATGACGTGTATTCTTTGTTTAGGTATATGTATGATTCTGCTGGACGAAGGATTGCTGCTAATGATGACCGATATGCCTATAATTGTCGTGATGAATTGACCTCTGTTTCAAATATTAATTCAGGCGTGATGTTCTCGTATGTTTACGACGATATCGGCAACCGTATAAGATCACAAGAGCCTTCTGTAAGTTGTGAGTATTTTGTAAATGAATTGAATCAATACACAAATGTTATTAGGAATGGTGTATTCGATGTGCCAAAGTTTGATTTGGATGGCAATCAAACGAACATCGTCACGTCAACTGGAGAATGGGCGGTTGAATACAACGCTGAAAATAGACCAATAAAATGGGTGCGAAAGACAATGTCCGATGGTTCTGTAATCACAAATCAAACCGTGGTAACCATGTCCTACGATTGTTTGGGCCGACGTGTGTGGAAAAACGATAAGAATTTTTTATATGACAACTATCTGAATATTACTCAAACGATTTGGGATCCAACAGAACCTGTCGCAACGGTTCCAGTTGTTTGGAAGGAGCAAAGAGCTGGCTCGGATGAAATCATTTTTTTGTTTCATGATGTTAACAAGAATGTTGTGACAACAAAGGGAACCGGCCTCAAAGCTTATTCGTATAATCCGTATGGGCCGATGAATGTTGGCACTAACGATCAAATGCCATGGCAGTATTCGTCTGAATATTGCGATAATTCATGTGAGGATGATGTTGGCCTTGTGTATTATAATTTCAGAGAGTATTCTCCTGCGGATGGCAGATGGATGACGTTTGATAAAAATGGGGACAGTATGGATAAGAATCTACTATTGTTCGTAGGAAATTCTCCTTTGTTAAGATTTGATATATTGGGCAATGATGGATGTTACAAATACGGTGATCCATATATCGTGGAAACCAAGACGGAGTCAGGAGGTTGGACTCCTTGGAGATATAGAACAACGTTAACAAAATCTTGGGTTGACGAACGTGCTTATCCTTTTATCCTTACACCGTGGGGATTCCCAGGCGGTTTGCTGCTGAAGATTCAACGATGTGCCTGTGTTTATAACAGATTTGAAGAGAAAGAGCGTGTCATCACGAAGAAGATTCATAAGAAGCAGAAGTATAGATGCGTATTTGGATGCCCTGAAGTGTCGATGACATACGACGAAGACCTTGGCTGGTCAGAAGAAATTTCCAGTGAAAAAGACGTGCGCGGAATAAGTAGCAAGGATCCAATTTATCTATCGCCGCTTAGAGGGAGCGGCGGAGAACCTGATTGCTATCTAACTTGTATACTAAACATCATGAATTAATTTACTAATAAGGAGGAATATATGAAAGTTTATAATAAGTATCTCTGGGCTATCGTGGTATTCTGCGGCGTACTTGTTTATTTCTATGCCCAAAGTGCTAATGTATCCCGGCAGAATAATGCTACATATATAAGTTACGCAAACAACAGTAATGGAACGGAGGTTGGCCCAGGTTCTGAACTGGAAAGGATGATAGCTAAGGATTCGGAAGTTCTGCTGTTTGCTGTGTACGATTCTGATGACCAGTGTACATATGCATACACAGTGCCTAAAGAAAAATTGCCAAATTTGGGGAATCTTAGTTTAGAGGCAGGGGTTGAGTGTGACAAAATTGATCTGCATCGAATAGTAAGCAACTGTCGTGATTACATTGCACAGGAGTCTCAAAAGGCTGGGAACACGAATGTAATTGGATTAGTTTCTGTTGAGATCTCGGCATCAACATATGTAGCAAGCCGAGTTTGGTATGCCAGAGTAAACTTTGCAGTAGAAGGTCCCCAAGGCGTTGAACCATTATCGGGTGGCTTGCCTACTGCTTGTGTGTTTGCTACGTTGGATGGCGAGGTCTTGAAGCCAAGAAGAACTGAATACACAAGGTATCTCGATAAGGAAAGGAGTCGCTTTATTAAGAGTCCAGACAAGACATGGTTGCCACAGTAAATTACCACAGTAGCGGGAGTTTATTATACAGAAGGGTCTTGTCTAATCAAAATTTGATAAACTACATACTGTTCCTTATGCAGTTGCTGACCCTCTTGCCTTATCATAAATGTATACGCGATTGCAGGGGAAGATAGTGTGACAGAGAGGAGAAGTAGATGCTAAGGGATTTGGTGCAAAGGCTGGCGTCTGACATCGTGAGTCTGATTAATTACATTGAAAAGCATAAAGAACACATAAAGCATGATTCGTTGGATTTTCCAGTTGCCACGAGAATTCACGAAATGACGGCATCAGTGCATGAAAAATGCGAGATGATCTGCCGTGTCCTTTGCGCATTAAGACTTGACGGTGAAAGAACGATCAAACTGGCGATAGGCAGAATTTCTGCCTATGTTTTTCTTGATGTAGATGAATTTGTTTACGCAAAATACCCAGCTTTGGTTCCTGAAGGATTAAAGACCGGGGAGGAGTATGTGTCGATGAATAAATCAGACGAGATTGACATTAATGCATTGAATCGATTGCTGGCGGAAGAACTTAGGCGATTGCAATACGCCATATCTATATTGGATGGAGCATGCAATGCGTAATTACACCTACGACATCTTCGGCAATAAAACAACGATGATGACATATCGAGATGAGAAAGGGGAACGGGGAACTGGTAACGGGGAACGGGGTGATGTTACGACATGGCTTTACGATGAAGCGTCAGGAGTCATGACAAATAAAGTCTATGCTGATGGTAAAGGTCCCAAGTATAACTATACTCCAGATGGTAAACTTGCTCGGCGCATTTGGGCGAGGGGCATAACGACAGATTATTCGTACGACAACTGGGGCAATCTGACGAATACCGTTTACTCAGATGGCACACCTACAATTTCACTTTTCTACGATGTCTTCGGTCGTCAAATCGAAGCCCATGACGCTGCAGGCGTGACAACCTTCGCCTACGACTCTTTCGGCTCTCTTACCAATGAAACCGTAATCGGCGTCGCTGGCACGAACACGATCATACGCCATTGGGATAACTATGGCCGTTCCCAAGGCTACAGTTTGGTTGGGCTGGCAGCTCCCTGCCAGCCGCAGCGCCAGTCCACCCTCGCCTACGACCCCGCCACCGGCCGTCTCGCGACGATGCACGCTGCCGGAAGCGAAACGCCGTTTACCTGGAACTATCTCGCTGACAGCGACCATAAGTCATCCCTTGCGTACCCTAATGGCTTGACCGTAGCTTGGACATGCAATGCCAACAACCAGTTTCTTCAGGTTCACAATGCGTCCCCGACAAATGTCATCTCGCAGTACGACTACACATACGACGCCGCTGGCCGCCGCATCGAAGTGTCAAAGTCAGGATTTGCATTCACCCAAGATGATACAATTGGCTATGGCTACAACAATCGCAGCGAATTGACGAACGCCGTAGCCGCTGTTGATTCTGACTGTCGCTACGATTACGACTTTGACGACATCGGCAACCGCGAGACATCATCCGAGCGCGGCACGAATTCCGTCTACACTGCGAACAATCTTAATCAGTACATGCTGGTAGGGCGCGTTGTCCCCAACGCGCCGCAGGAAGAATTTATACCACAATTCGACAACGACGGCAACCAGACTCTCGTGAAAACCGCGACTGGCGTTTGGTCTGTCACCTACAACGGCGAGAACCGCCCGGTCCTGTGGACGCTAATCAACTCCTACACTCCTAACTCCTAACTCCTCCACTCATCTCGATGTCCTACGACCGCATGGGTCGACGCGTGACGAAGAACGACCAAAGGTTCGTTTACAATGGATACTTGCAGATCGCAAACTTTGAACATCAAACTTCAAACATCAAACTACAAACCTTCATCTGGGATCCCACTGAAAAGATCGCTACCCGCCCGCTTGTTTGGAACTTTTCAACTCTTCAACCTTTCAACTTTTCAACTTCTTATTACACTCACGATGGAAATAAGAACGTAAGCGAAGTCGTCGCGGAGAATGGCAACATCGCGGCCCATTACGAGTACGCTCCCTTCGGCGCAGTCACAACCCAGTGTGGAGCCGCAGCAGAGTCTAATCCCTGGCGCTTTTCCAGCGAATATGCTGAAGACGAGACTTCAACGATATACTACAACTACCGCCATTACGAGCCAGTGATTGGAAAGTGGTTGTCGAGGGATCCGATTGAAGAGGACGGCGGAATAATAAACATATATTCATATTTAGATAATACATTTGGGCTATATTCGGATTGGATAGGTCAATTTCCAATTCTTCCAATATTTCAGGCGGCCTTTACATCTGCTCTCAAAGATGCAGCGAAGAGCTTCATCATTAGCGCACTAACTTCATGGTATGATATAGGTCTTGATAATGGTAAATTGGTTTATGATGCCATGATGAGTTGTGTTAATGGTGATTTTGACTTCCATCCTATTAATTTGTATAGACCTAGGGACACTTCGTCACTTGTTAAAGGTTTTCGAGAAGCGTTAAAGGATGGATTTTCGTCATTTATAACAGAAGCTCTTTCAGGCAGTTTAAGTGAGATTATTCGTGGACATGCTAGCGATTTCCTCAAAGCTGACCCTAAGAGTGCGTACTATGAATATTTCAAAAAGATTGAAAAGTTCATGAAGAAAGATGGCGTGGAGGAATTAACAGATGAAATGGTGAAAGCCATATCTGAATTAGCCATCATTAAAGTGACTGACCTGTCATCTCTGATTAATAGTATTGATATTGTCTCAGATGACGAGCAGATGGTAAAATGGACGGTTAAAGATAAATGTCGGATGTGTGCGACAGTTGAGGAGTCATATACCGTCACTATGACAATAATGGGTGAAAAACAACCTTCCTCCGTGGTCCCTGGCCCAAAAACTGAGCGATGCTTTGATTATGATGAGATAAAATCTCGTGGTCCTGTGGGACGTGAAATTATAAGCGGCTGTTCGCTATGTCCTTGTAAAAAGAAATAAATCTGAAAGGTCGACTATGAGAACTGTTAGGTGGGTGTCTTTTCTGCTGGCTGTGATGCTTTTCTCCATGTGTTATTCAGGAGAGATCGTGTATCAAGATTACCTTGCGGAATCCGAGTTGCTGTCCGCACAAGATTGCGAAGCCAACGCCTGGATTCTTACTTCATTTGATTGGAATTACTTTTTCGAGTCGAATAGCTTCTACGGCAGCGATTTCCGTCTCGGAATGCGCGTCAAACAGGTCACGGGAAACCCCGAGGCGTTTGAAGCCTGACTTCGATACTGCACCGCCTGCGTCGAACGCTATAAAGACGTCGTCGACGAGTGGGAGGTCTGGAACGAGCCTTTCGGTCAGGGGATCGAATACGCCGAGCTCTATCTGCGTACGGCGAGGGCGATCCGCGCCGTGCAGCCGAATGCGAAGATCCGCGTTACCGCGATGATTTTTCCGACCGATTACAGCAAGGTGCTCGACCGGGTCAGGAATGAGAATGCGCTCGATCTCGTCTCGTGCGTGATGTATCATCCGTACTACGAAAATCCGGATAAATCGTACGCGATCATTGCCGAGCCGCTGCGCCGCCTCGTGAAGAGCTATTACGGTTCGATCGACATCATGCAGGGAGAGGTAGGATGTCCGGCGCAGCTCGAGTTCGCCCACGCGCTCAGCAATATCGAGTGGACCGAATATTCGCAGGCGAAGTGGAATCTCCGCTGCGCCGTCGGCGACGCGGTGCGCGCGATTCCCTCGAACGTCTTTACGATGATCGACCTGCAGTACACGTTCATGCTTCAGAGTTTCGGGATGCTCCGCTCGAATACGCTCAAGGAGGTGGTCTACCGCCGGCCGTCGTATTTCGCGATGCAGAACATCTTCAGCTATCTCGATGATGAGGTCGTGCCCTACGGCGTCGTGACGAACGCCGGGTTTACGATCACCCGCCGCGCCGACTGAAAGAACGAAACGCCCTATGACATCGTTCACCGATATAAAATCGCCGGAAGTTGCAAATAACGCAATTTTGCAATTTCGCAGTTGACGAAAATATCAGGATGTGATATATTTCACAACCAGACAAGGAAAGGTATTCATCACCCACCCCCTGTCGGTGTAATCATCTGAAGGATACATCCTATGAAAAACAATACTTCTTGTGTTTGGTTTCGTGCAGTTGTCACGGCATGGGCGATCGTATCATCTTTTTTAACGGCGAATGCCGGCGTCGGCGTGACCGACTACATCAAAGACGGGCTTGTGGGGCATTGGGACGGTGAGTTTAACCGCGGCATCGGCAATGCGCACGACTCGACGCCGGGCGTGGAGTGGGCGGATATTTCCGGTAACGGACAGACTGCGACGGCAGTGGCGACCGGTGGGGTCTACCCGTTCTGGGGCGACAATTACATGAACCCGTCCAACAGCGCCGATGGAAAGGTGACGATCTCGTCGTACTACACGTATACGCCGTGTCAGGCGATGCTTGATGCCGTCAACGGAACGACGGGCGGTCTTACCTGGGAATATTGCGGCAAGTCGTTTTCCGTGAAAACCGACACTTCGTACTGCGGCTTCACGGGCGGCGGACGCCTTGGCGCACGTCCGGACGGCAGAAAAGAAAATTCACCCCTCTTCATCCGCATACGCTATTCAACGGAAGTGGCTCTGGGCAGTGCCAGGCACTGGCTTGGCGGTTGCACGGATTCGATCGCCTACGGACGCAAGAGCCTCCTCACGTTGCTCCAGTCGAGCAATGCGATAGGCGGCGACAAATTTTCGGTTACGGCTTTCAATATCGGTTCGACCGCCACGACCGGCGGGGGACGGCTCGGGCCCGGACAGTACGGCGAGTCAGGCGACTACGCGCTTTATGCCGTCAGATTCTACAACCGCGAGCTCTCGCGCGTCGAACAGCTCTACAACGCGGCGATAGACAGGGTGAGATTTCTCGGCGAAACAGAGCGTACACAGAAATTCATCGGCGTACAGTCGGACCAGAACATAAACTACGCCACGTCGACGCCGGCTTATGACTCGGTGGTGAAATGCGATCCGACGGACAAAGTGAGTTTTTCACTGGCAGGTGTTGCCGTCCATTCGTTCGACGGCTCCCCAGCGTATGTCGTGAATGACGTTACGCGCGCGCTCTATCTCGGCGCGGAACTGACGAAGATCAACGGGGACGGCAGCGAGACGAGGGAGTCCTTCGACAATAGCGTGACATCGATTCCCGACGTGACGGCCGACAAAGATATGTTCGTCAAGTGGAAATGGCGGCGTCAGTACGCGCTCAAGGCGACCGCCGGCACGGGCGGGAAAATCTTAGTGAACGGCGTCTCGCCGGAAGTGCTGGAGTTTGAGGATTGGTATGATGCTGCCGACGGCGAAACTGTAACGCTCACCGCCGTCCCGGACGGCGACAACTGGGTCTTTTCCGGCTGGCAGGGCGACATAGAAGGCAATGCAGTCGAAACGACGAAAACGTTGACTATGACGAAGGGGCGCAGCGTCAAAGCGGAATTCATCCGCGTCGGTACGGGCGACGGCACTACCTATACATGGGTCGGTGGCGGCGCGTCGACGAGCTGGCACGACTTAGGCAACTGGCAAGGGGGGGGGACTCTCTCCGCTTGAAGGCGATCGTGTCGTAATTTCGCCAGACTCCAATACCGAGATTCTGCTGACGTCGCAGACGCCGCGTTACCGTTCTGTAACAATCGGCGGCGGGACGGGAACCGTTACGCTGAATATGCAGAACTGGTCCACGGCGATAAACGCCGACACGGTGACGATCGGACCGAAGGGGATATTGAAGCCGTCCGCCGCCTTCACCGATGCGCAGGACTCGAATCGCGTCCATGTCGTATGCAACGATTTCACGCTTGAAGCCGGCGGAAAAATTAAAGCGGACGGACTTGGCTATCAAGGTCGCACGTCTAATGCGCGCGGATACGGTCCGGGCGGCGGAAAGGCAGACCGCGGCGGCGCCGGTCACGCCGCGCTCGGCGGCCACGGATTTGCAGCGCCGGACTTGGCGTCGGGACAATCCTACGGTTCCATCGAAGCGCCCGAGGCACCCGGCTCGGGTGGAGGATCGTCCGGCGGCTGCGCGAACGGCGGCGGAGCCGTCTTCATCGAGGCAACGGGGCGCGTCAATCTCTACGGCACCGTGACGGCCAACGCTCAGCCGGGCGACACACGAACCGGCGGCGGCTCTGGCGGCAGCATCTATATCAAGTCTGGCGTTTTCTACGGCACAAACGTCATTTCGGCAACGGGCGGGTATACAACCTATTTTACGACCGGCGGCGGGAGCGGCGGGCGCATCGCAATTCACTACGATCCCTCGGCCGAGGCCGCCGCAGGTCTTAAGCCTGCGCCGATACTTCGCGTCGGTTCGAGATATTTCGGACAAAGCCCGTATCCGGCTACCACTACATACTGGAGGGAAAGAACAATGGATGGCTGCCGCGCCGAATCGGGCACGATTTGGCTTTCAGACAGTTCCTTTGTCGACAAGCGGTTGCTGCTCGATATGTCAGGTCGTCTTTTTGCTCCGGACATTCCTGACACATACCACTTCGACGAACTGACACTTCGCGACGAAACAACCGCGAACATGGCGAAAGACGGCGACGAGATTCTTTTCTACGACAAAACGATTGTCATTGACGGAGCGCTGACGTTGCCGAAGTGCTCGCATGTACGTTTCTCCAACTGCACTGTGCGCGTCGGGTCTGTAATGGTCAACGGCGGCTATCTTGATGTTCAGGGCAATTCGACATTTATCGTCGAAGGGGACATGACGATCGCTTCGACCGGTGTGGCGCAGTTTTGGAGCGGCACGTCGAATGAGACGTTCGCGGTTGCCCGGTGCGGCCAGCTCATCGACGTAAAAGGGGCGTTGACGCTTGATGATAAGGCGATTCTTTATCCGCGCTGCGACGGCAAGACCGGCGCGGGACCTGTCTTCAGGGTGAGAAATCTGTCTGTCGCTTCGGGAGCAAATATCAGCGGCTTTACGCGCGGCTACCACGGATTGACCGAGGTTAAAGATTATACCCATGGCTACGGGCCGGGGGAGGGTTACAATCGCGGTGCGGCGTTTGGCGGATGGGGCGGCGGTCCGTCGCAAAATACCGCGACTTATGACGATATGACGAATCCGACCTTGCCGGGGTCTGACTGCGGATTCACTTGGGGCGGTTACCTCGGCGGATATGGAGGAGGAATCTTGCGCATCAATGTAGCGAGAAGCGCCCGCATCGACGGGATGATCTCGATGAACGGACAGAACGCATACGGCAACGAAGGCGGCGGCGGCTCGGGCGGTACGGTCAACATCCGCTGCGGCGGCGCCCTCCGCGGTTGTGGCGTGATACAGTCAAACGGCGGCGCCGGCGGCAGGAGTGTGGGTTACTCCGGAAATGGCGGCGGCGGGCGAATCGCGATATATTGCTCCAACACGAACGAATGGACAGGCACGGTGCAGGCGCTCGCCGGCTCGAACGGCTACGCCTACAAATATCCCGCAACGGACGGCACTGTCTTTTGGAAAATCCCAAAAGGGCTGATACTGATCGTCAGGTAGCGGCAAAACGCGTTTAAAGGGGGCGTTGCGGTATTCACATGCCGCAGTGCGGAGAAAATATGGTATAATACGCATCAATACGCCGTCCGCTCCGATAATCTCTATGGGCGGCGTTACGGATAAACTCTAAAAAACAAGGAAGCAAAAAAATGGCACGTGCATACAACTTCTCCGCAGGTCCGGCGGCGCTCCCGCTCGAAGTCCTGCAGGACGCGCAGAAAGAACTCGTAGACTACAAGGGCTGCGGAATGTCGGTGATGGAAATGTCCCACCGAGGCAAGGATTACGACGCAATCCATCAGGAGGCGATCGCAACGTTCAAGGAGCTCTGCGGTCTTGGCGACGATTGGTCGGTGTGCTTCATTCAAGGCGGCGCGTCGATGCAGTTCGCCATGATTCCCATGAATTTCCTCGGCAATGGCCAGGTCGCCGATTACGTCAACGCCGGCACATGGTCGAACAAAGCCATCAAGGAAGCGAAGAAGATGGCCGCGTTCAGGGGCGCTACGGTGAATATCGCCGCCGACTGCCAGAAGGACATCCCCACCCGCCAGCCCGACGCGTTCAACTGGACGGAAGGCGCCGCCTACGCCCATATCTGCACGAACGAAACGATCTCCGGCGCGGAGCTCAAGGTCATTCCCGACGTCGCGGCTCCCCTGATCGGCGACATGTCCTCCGATATTCTCAGTTGCGAGCGCGATTACAGCAAGTTCTCCATGTTCTACGCCGGCGCGCAGAAAAACCTCGGGCCCTCCGGAATGGCCGTCGTCGCCATCCGCAACGATTTCGCGGAGAAGGGACCTGAGGAAATTCCCACGATGCTCCAGTACCGCACGTACACCAAGGAGAATTCTCTCTACAACACGCCGCCCACATGGGGCATCTACATCTTCGGCGAGACGATGAAGTGGGTCAAGAAGATGGGCAAGGAGAATCTCTTCAAGCTCAACGCCGAGAAGGCCGGAAAGATTTACGACGTTATCGACTCGAGCGATTTCTGGACAGGCACCGCCGTCAAGGAATACCGCTCCAACATGAACGTCACCTGGCGCATCAAGAACGGCGATGAAGCTCTCGAGAAGAAGTTCATCGAAGAGGCGAAGGCTCTCGGCATGAGCTCGCTCAAGGGTCACCGCTCCGTCGGCGGCATCAGGGCCTCGATCTACAACGCGTTCCCGGTTGAAGGCGTCGACGCGCTCGTCTCGTTCATGAAGGATTTCGAAAAGGCGAACGGTTGAGTTAGTCGCGGAGAAATCCGAAAAAGCGGGGTGCGTCCTTTTTCATGGACGCGCCCCGCTGTCTCAAAACGAAAAGACTGCGAACGATGAAAAGCGCCCCCGGCACCGAAGAGCTCGAAAACGGCAGGCTTTGGCGTCTTCTTTTCAAGTATTCGTGGCCGGCTCTCGTCGCGATGAGCCTTAACGCGCTTTACAGCGTCGTAGACCGTTTCTATATCGGACACGGTTGCGGCGAGGCCGCTATGGCGGGGCTGACGCTCACGTTTCCCGTGATGATGCTATTCGGGGCGTTCGGCGTTTTTGTCGGCGCCGGACATGCGGCGCTTCTCTCAATAAAACTCGGCGAAGGCGACCGGGCCGCGTGCGAGAAGATACTCGGCGAACTCATCGCCTTCAAACTGCTGTTTTTCGCCGTCCTTCCGCCGCTCGTCTTTTTCAATCTCGACACCATCCTGGGCTGGTGCGGCGGGTCCAAAGTGACGGCCGAAGCGTTCGCCGCCGCGAAAGAATATCTCAAACTCGTCATTTTCTCGCACATCTTCTCGCATCTCGCGTTCGGTCTTTCGGCGATGATGCGCGCGGAAGGGCGCGCCATACCGTCGATGATGTGCATGGTCGTCGGGTTCGGGGTGAATCTCGCGCTCGATCCGCTTTTGATTTTCACGTTCGGCATGGGTATCGCGGGCGCCGCCTGGGCGACGAACATCGCCATGGCGGCGAGCTGCGCTTACGCTTTCTGGCAGTACCGCGACGGCAAGAGCGTCGTGAGACTGCGCTTCAGACGCATAGGCTTTTACAGACAGGCCGCTTCGCGCGCTTCGGCGATAGGCTTCGCGCCGTTTCTGCAGCAGCTCCTCGGCGCGGCGATCAACGTTTCTCTCGCGGCGGCTTTCGCGAAATGGACCGTGGACGAATCGTCGGCGACGACGCAGATCGCCTCTCTCGGGGTATTTCAGGGGATGCTCATTCTCGTCATCATGCCCGTTGTCGGAGCGCAGCAGGGGCTTCAGCCGATTATCGGTTTCAACTGGGGCGCGAGAAACTACGCGCGCGTCAGGGAGGCGGTTCTTCTCGGTCTTTGGCTCACGACGGCACTGTGTGTTATCGCCTGTTTCGTGCAGGTCGTGCCGCCGTTTCCCCGGTGGATGGCGTCGATGTTCGTCCCCTCAGGCAATCCGGCTCTTCTCGACATCGCCGCGCGCGATCTGCAACTGTCGAACTGCATGCTCTGGTGCATTTCGATCAATATCGTTGCGACGACGTTCTTCCAGTCGATCGGCAAGCCCATGATCGCCGTCGTTCTTTCGACCCTGCGCCAGGGCGTGTGCATGCTGCCGGTTATATGGTTTCTGCCGTATTTCATGGAAGATCACGTAAAGGCGATCTGGCTGTCGATGCCTGTCAGCGATGTTCTTTGCTGTCTGATGACGCTTGTTCCTCTGGGGCTTTATCTCAGTTTTCTCGCCAAAGTGCGACGAAAGCGCGCGTAACCGCTTTATGGTATAATCCGCATAATGAAAATGAAACTCGAGAATTGCCGGATGGTTCTGCCGGGGCGACGTGTCGCCGACGGTGAGATTTCGTTCGAAAACGGGGTTGTATCGGCAATCACCGAAAAATCCTGCACGCCCGACAAACTCGTGATGCCCGGGCTTGTCAACTGCCACGGACATACGGCGATGACGCTTTTGCGGGGGACCGGATCGGGGTTGCCGCTGCAGAGATGGCTCGAGGAGGCGATATTTCCCGTCGAAGCGAAGATGACGCGCGAAGATGTTCGCGCCGGTGTCGTATGGGGTGTCATGGAGATGCTGGCCGGAGGAACGACGGCCGTCGCCGACATGTACGATTTTCCGGATGTCGGCGCCGAAGTGTTCGAAGAGGCGGGGTTCAAGTCGAACGTCTGCCGCGTAGGGCTCAATTTCGTCGAAGGGCGTCTCGGCGAATGTGTGGAATTCATGCGTTCGCGCGCATGCGCCCGGCGCGTTTTTGCCGATGTGTGCATACACAGCGAATATCTCACCGACGAGAAATTCTGCAGGGAGCTCGCCGAAGCGACAAAGGAGACGCAACGGCCTCTCCACGTGCACGTTTCGGAGACGAAGCGCGAACACGACGAATGTGTCGCCCGCCACGGCAAGACGCCGATCGCCTATCTCGCGTCGACGGGGCTTCTCGACAACGGGGCGTATGCCGCGCACTGCGTCTGGTGCACGGACGACGATTTCAGAATCATGCGCGAGAAGAACGTCACTCTTGTGCACAATCCTTCGAGCAACATGAAGCTCGGTTCCGGGTTCGCGCGCATCCCGGAGGCGATGGCTGCGGGCGTGAACGTCGCTCTCGGCACCGACGGATGCGCGTCGAACGACAATCTCGATCTGTTCGAGGAGATGCATTTGGCCTATCTCATCCACAAGGGCGTGAAGCGCGATCCGCTCGCCGTTTCGGCCTGGGATGTTATTGAAATGGCGACGGTGAACGGCGCGCGCGCGCTCAAACGCGGCGATGTCGCCGGAGAACTGCGCGTCGGCGCTCCCGCCGATTTGTGCGTCGTAGATTTGGATAGAATCCATCTCGAACCAGATCTCGACACCGCCAACCTGATCGCCTGTTCCATGCATGCAAGCGATGTCGCGATGACGGTTGTCGGGGGAGAAATCCTTTATGAACGCGGTCAGTTCCCGACTGTTGACGCCGCGCGCGCGCGTTTTGAATTCAAATGCGCCGTGCGCGACCTCTTCCGCCGCGCCGCGGGCAAGTTTTTGGTATAATACGCTTTATGACCAAGTGTTCTTACGAAGTGACCGGTTTCGGAGAGACGAAATACGGTGAAAAGGCGAAAAAATACATTCTTCGCGGCGCGGGCGGCGTCACGCTCGAGGTAAGCGATTACGGCGGCAAGGTCGTCAGGCTCTTCACTCCCGACCGCAAGGGGGAGATGAAGGACGTTGTCGTCGGTTTCGACGATCCGTCAGGTTGGGATGAGGGCGACCCGTACTGGGGGTGCATAATCGGACGCTACGCCAACAGAATCGCCGGCGGCAGGTTCGTTCTCGACGGCAAGGAGTATTCGATTCCGACCAACAACGCACCCGGAGGCATCCCCTGCGGACTTCACGGAGGAACGCGCGGCTGGGACGCGTACGTGTGGGATTCGGAGCCGTTCGTCGACGGTGACGACGTGGGCGTCGTTTTCAAACGCGTTTCCCCCGACGGGGAAAACGGTTTTCCCGGCAGGGTCGAGGTTTCGGTCAGATACACGCTTACCGCTAAAAACGTATGGCGCGTCGAATACGAAGCCTCTCCCGACGCGGCGACGCCGATCAACATGACCCAGCACGTCTATTTTAATTTCAAGGGCGAATCGGGCGGTACGATCGAGGATCACGAAATGACGATCGCCGCGTCCAGATGTCTTCCGACCGACGCTGGGCAGATCCCGACGGGAGAGACGGCCGACGTCGCGGGAACGCCGTTTGATTTCCGCGCGGGGATGCGCATCG
This sequence comes from Kiritimatiellia bacterium, assembly GCA_045537795.1. Classification (GTDB taxonomy): domain Bacteria; phylum Verrucomicrobiota; class Kiritimatiellia; order RFP12; family UBA1067; genus UBA1067. The sequence goes on from JAZSQE010000019.1 coordinate 16,291, forward strand.
GCGAGCGCATCAACGAGAACGATCCGCAGCTCGAGATCGGCAAAGGCTACGACCATTGCTGGGTTCTCGACAAGACCTCGGTCACCGACGATCACGCGATGAGCGCTCTCGAATTCGCGGGCGCCGTCCGCTGTCCTCTGAACGGCCGCAAGGTCGAAGTGTGGACCACGGAGCCGTGTATGCAGGTCTACACGGCGAACTGGGCGTCTTATGACAAGACGGCGAAGGGGGGCGAACATCTTTCCTTCCGCTGCGGCGTCGCGCTTGAAACGCAGCACGCGCCCGACTCGCCGAACAGGCCGTCGTTCCCCTCGACGATCTACCGCGCCGGAGAGACGATGCGCAGCGTCACGGAGTTCCGCTTCTCGGCGGAATGAAAACGGAAATCCAACCAAAGAAAAAGAAAGCAGATGAAAAAGTTTTTAAGTGCCAATGAAGCCGTCGCGCACGCCGCGGCGCAGGCGGGATGCGTGGTCGCGAGCGCCTACCCGGGAACGCCCTCAACCGAGATTCTCGAAAACGTCGCGAAATTCAAGGATACCGTCAACTGCGAGTGGGCCGTGAACGAGAAGGTGGCGATGGAGACGGCGATAGGCGCCTCGATGGCCGGTGCGCGCGCGCTTACGGCGATGAAGCACGTCGGGCTTAACGTCGCTATGGATCCTTTGATGACCTTCACCTACGTCGGCGCGACGGGCGGCATGGTAGTCGTTTCGGCGGACGACCCGGGGATGCACTCGTCGCAGAACGAGCAGGACAACCGCAATCTCGCGAAGTTCGCCCGCATGCTCATGCTCGAGCCCGCCGACAGCCAGGAGGCGTACGACATGACGCTCGCGGCGTTCGGTCTTTCCGAGAAATTCCAGGTACCCGTCATGATTCGCCTGACGACGCGCACGAGCCACAGCTCGTCCATCGTCGATCTCGGCCGCTTCAAACCGGCGCCGCATCCGCTTATCCCGTACGTCAAGAACATCAGAAAGACGATCCCCGTGCCGATGTTCGCGCGCGGCCACCGCATCGCCGCCGAGGAACGCACGAGGGCGATGGAGGCCGAGTCCGCCAAGTCGCCGTTCAACCGCATCGAACGCGGCAGGAAGGAACTCGGCTTCGTGACGAGCGCCGTCGCGTACCAGTACGTGAAGGAGATTTTTCCCGAGTATTCGATTCTCAAGCTCGGTTGGACGAACCCGGTGCCGAAGGCGCTCGTGAAGAAGTTCGCGAAATCCGTCGACAAACTTGTCGTCGTCGAAGAGCTCGATCCCTTCCTCGAAGATCAGATAAAGGCGATGGGCGTTGCCGTCGCCCCGCACAAGACGGAGCTCAACATGTTCGAACTGAACGCCGACAGGCTGCAGGACCTCCGGCATGAACTGCTGAAGGATGTGCCGAAGACCAAGAAGGCGAAAGTTCCCGAACTCCCGACGCGTCCGCCCGTGCTTTGCGCGGGGTGCGGTCATCGCAGCGTTTTCTACACGCTTTCGAAGCTCGGCGCCACGGTTACGGGCGACATCGGCTGCTACACGCTCGGCGCGTTTCCCCCGCTCAACGCGATGGACACCACGATCTGCATGGGCGCTTCGATCGGCAACGCCGCCGGCATGAAGAAGGCCGGTCTCAAGGGCCGTATCTGCGCCGTTCTCGGCGACTCGACGTTTTTCCATTCGGGAATGACAGGCATTCTTTCGGCGCATTACAACGGCACGCCCGTTACGACCGTCGTTCTCGACAACCGCATCACAGGCATGACGGGCCATCAGGAGAACCCCGGCAGCGGCAAGACCTTGACGGGAGAGGCCGCACCCGTCACCGATATCGTCGAAATCGCCAAGGCGTGCGGCTACAAAAAAGTCGTGCGCGTCGACGCCGATGATCTCGCTCTTCTCGAGACGACGCTCAAGGACGCGATGGACGGCGACGAAGGCGCGCTCGTCATCGCGTACGCGCCGTGCCGCATCGCGGCGAAGCTTACGAAAGCGGGACTGTGCGAAGTCGACGCGGAAAAATGCAAAGCGTGCGGCATGTGCTTCAAGATGGGCTGCCCCGCGATGACCCGCGGCAAGGAAATCCGCAAGGGAGCCTATCAGATGGTTATCGACGCCAACCAGTGCGCCGGCTGCAGGCAGTGTTCGCAGGTCTGCAAGTTCGGAGCCATAAGGCGAGTGAGGTGACGACATGAGAATCCTTACCGGTATTCAGCCTTCGGGCAAGCTCCACTGGGGCAATTATTTCGGCGCGATGAAGTCGATGTTCGACCTTCAGGAGAAGGGCGAGAATTTCATGTTCATCGCCAACTACCACGCGATGACGTCTGTCAGGGACGGCGCGGCGCTCAGAGAGGCGACGCGCGACGTGGCGCTCGATTATCTCGCCTGCGGGCTCGATCCCGCGAAAACGGTCATGTACCGCCAGAGCGACGTTCCCGAAGTGCAGGAGCTGGCGTGGTATCTGTCGTGTCTGACGCCGATGGGGCTTCTCGAGCGCTGCCATAGCTACAAAGACAAGCTCGCGCACGGACTCGACGCGACGCACGGGCTTTTCGCCTATCCCGTTCTGATGGCGGCCGACATCCTCATCATGAACGCCGATCTCGTGCCGGTGGGCAAAGACCAGAAGCAGCATCTCGAAGTGACGCGCGATCTCGCGCAGAAATTCAACAACGCCTACGGCGAGACGTTCAAACTCCCGGACGCGTATATCCCCGAGACGGTGGCGACTATTCCCGGTACCGACGGGCAGAAGATGTCGAAGTCGTACCACAACACGATAGAACTTTTCGAGCCTGCGGGGTCGATAAAGAAAAAGGTGATGGGCATCGTAACCGACTCGAAGACGATGGAGGAACCCAAGGAACCCGAAGGCAATTCCATCTACGAGCTTTACAAACTTTTCGCGACGCAGGACGAAGTCGCCGCGATGGCAACGTCGTTCAGAGCCGGGAACTACGGCTACGGGCACGCCAAGAAGGCGCTTCTCGCCGCGTATCACAGGCTGTTCGATCCCTTCCGCGAAAAAAGGGAGGCTCTCGCATCTGACCCTGCGTCGCTCGAAGACATCCTCGCCGACGGCGCGAAACGCGCGCGCGCGACGGCGGCTCCTCTCATGGAGAAGGTCCGCGCGGCCGTCGGGATCTGAAGAAGGGGCTTCTCGCGTATGGTCCGTAAGATTATTTCCGTCGCGGCGTCGGCGCTTCTTCTCGCGCTGACGGGGTGTCATTCCTACAGAATCGTGCAGTTGTGCATGTTTTCCGACGATGACGGCAATGTCGTGCAGATTTCTTACGGAAAATCCGACACGTACCACGTGAACACCTTTAAATCGCCTTCCACCGGCAAGGATATGGAGTTCAAGTCGAAACTCATGGTGAAGGTGGAGCTTCCGGAAATAACGAGGGTCTTCAAAGAAGTGAAGGTCGAAGACGGCACGAGCGTAAGAAAGAAGAAGTCGCTTTGCGAAGAGACGTCGTTCATCGCATGGCAATGCATGAACAGATTTCCTGTCGGCACCATGTACAAAACGGATAACGAAAAATGGATGGTTTTCGTCAACGGTCAGGCGTGCATCGTGTATTTGAGAGAAAAGAAAGATCTTTATCTCGAGGTTTTCAGGGGGTTCGTCTACAACCTGCCGGATATAAAGAATAGCGCGCAAAGCGGAAATATCCGCGATCTGCCGCGTCAGGACAAACAGTTCATCGGGAAATGAATCCGTTAGACAACATCCGCGTCGTCCTCGTCGGGACGCTTTACACGGGCAACGTCGGCTCGGCGTGTCGGGCCATGGCCAATATGGGCGTAAGAAATCTCGTTCTCGCCGCGCCGAATCTTCAGAATTCTTGGGATGAAGGCGAGCGCATGGCGGTTCACGCGACCGACATCATGCACGCCCGCAAGGAATTCGCGACGTTCGAGGAGGCTGTCGCCGACTGCGTCGCCGTCGTCGGCACTACGGCGCGCGAAGGGCTTTACCGCCAACACGTCAAGGCTCCGCGCGATTGCGCGGCGGACATTCTCTCGCTCGCCGCGACAGGTCCCGTAGCACTCGTCTTCGGACGGGAGGACAAGGGCCTTTTAAACGAAGAAATCGCCCAATGCACGCATCTTATCCGCATCCCCGTCGATGAAGGCTATACGTCGATCAATCTTTCGCAGGCCGTTCTCATAACGTGCTACGAGTTTTTCACGGCATCAGGGCGTTATCAACCGCCGCACGAAAAAGCGCCGCCCGCGCCGCAGGCGCAGAAAATGCAGCTTATGAAGAACTGGTCGACGATGCTTCAGGAGATCGGTTTCATGAAGCCTGAGCAGGAAGATCACTTCATGCAGGGCTTTCACCGCGTTTTTTCGCGAGGCGTTTTCACACGCGATGACGCGGCGCTTCTTCTTGGTGTCGCCCGTCAGGCCGTCTGGGCGACGAAAAACCGATGAATCCGCAAAGAGATTTTCTTTGCCGTATTGCACGTATTCGCGAAAAAGAATATAATATACGGCATGAAAATTCCTCTGAAAATTGCGACATTGTGTGCGACATTGTGTCTCACAGGATGCTTTACGCTTGATAAGGCGACGCCGTCCTCCTCCGGCGAGGAGCATGTCGTAGTGCGCAATTACGGGTGGGTTCTTTTTAATTGCATTCCTATCGTCTGCGGCAACAGCACGAAAGACGCATGGTTCCCGTGGGCGTTTTTCAGGAACGACGTGACAATGGATAAAGTGCAGATGCGGTTTATGGATTATGTATCTAAAACGGGTAAAAGTCCGAAAGATTTGAAATATACCGACTACGATACGGTGATGTTCGACGTTCCGCTTCTCCAATATCCTTTGCCCATACCGTATGTCCTATGCTATCGTGAAATCCAGCTGTCGGGGAATCTGAAATGAAACGTACTGTTTTAGCATTTCTTTTAACGGTTGCGCTGGCGGCTTTTTCAGGGTGTGCCGTAATAGACATCTCCGACAAAGGCTCGCATACGATGGTTTCGATTAAAAACACGGGATGGGAACTTTTTTCGTGCATTCCGATAGCGTCGGGCGATCCCAACAGACCTAACCGCTATGCGAGCAGGTGGTTTACCGATACGGCGACGCTTGAAAACAACGTGAAAATGCTTGATCGCACAATGAAAGCGACGGACGCGACAGGATACAAAAACCTCTCCAGTTCGATTGTGGACGAAACGGTTTTCTTTATTCTGATAAACCGGCGCATCTATCACACAAGCGCGGAACTCGTTTTCGGCGGAAGCATTCCGCAAGGCTACACGAACACGACCGCATCGGTCGGAAGGTGAATTTATGTTGATCGCGAAATCAGTAAGAAAGCTCGAGGCGTATACGCCCGGTGAGCAGCCAAAGGCCAAAGACGTCGTGAAGCTGAACACCAACGAAAATCCCTATCCTCCGAGCCCGAAGTGCGCGAAAGAGCTGGCGAAATTCGATCTCGACAGACTGCGCCGTTATCCAGACCCCGTTTTTACGCGGCTGCGTGAAGCCCTTGCGGCGCTCAACGGCACGAAAGCGGAGAATATTTTCGTCGGCAACGGTTCCGACGAAATCCTCACGGTCGCCGCGAAGGCTTTCGTCGAGGACGACGAAGCGATCGGTTCGCTCGATCCGAGTTATTCCCTTTACAAGACGCTCGCCGACATCCGCAACGTTCCTTGGATCGGGGGCGAAGACCCCTCGTCTCTTACATTCGGACATTCCGAAATCTCCCTTTTTCTCTGGACGAACCCCAACGCGCCCACGGGCGTTCTCGCGCCGAAGAAAAAAATCGCCTCATTCGCGAAGAAATTTCCGGGCGTGGTGATAGTCGACGAGGCGTATGCCGATTTCGCGAAGGAGAACTGCATGTCGCTTGCCGCAAGGCGCGGCAACCGCAACATCATCGTCATGCGCACTTTCTCGAAGAGTTATTCGCTTGCGGGGCTGCGCGTCGGATACTGCGTCGGACCGAAAGACCTCATCGATGCGATGTACAAAGTCAAGGATTCCTACAACGTCGATGCCGTCGCGCAGGCCGTGGCGCTCGCCGCCGTCAAGGATCAGAAATGGATGATGCGAAATGTCAGGCGCGTCATCAAAGAGCGCGTGAAACTGACGGCCGCCCTCGAAAAGCGCGGATGGGACGTTATGCCGTCGGAGTCGAATTTTGTTTTCGCGCGTCCTCCCGCCGGTAACGCGAAAGAGGTTTTCGACATGCTCAGATCGAAGAACATTTTCGTGAGGTACTTCGCGTCTCCCAAGACCGCCGATCGTATCCGCATCACAGTCGGCACTCCTGCGGAGATGAAAACGCTGCTTAGCGCCCTTGTGCCCGAAAAATAACGAACCGTCTATCCGAAAGACAACCGCTCCAACATTCCAACATTAAAATGTCCGACCCTATTTCAAAACCCGATTTCATGCCGGTTGAAGAGCTTCGCGCTCTTCAGCTCGCGAAACTCCAGAAACTGGTATCATACGAATACGAACGTGTCGCGCTCTTCCGTCGCAGATGCGACGAGAAGGGCGTAAAGCCGCGCGACATCGTCACTCTCAAAGACATCGCGAAACTCCCGTTTATGATGAAGACGGATCTGCGCGACGAATATCCGCTCGGGCTTACGGCGGCGCCGATGAAGGAAATAGTGCGCTTTCACTGTTCTTCGGGCACGACCGGCAAACCCATCTGCATTCCCAACACGGCGGGCGACATCGAAGTGTGGTCGGAGGCGGCGGCGAGATGTCTGGCGATGTACGGCATAACCGACGACGATGTACTTCAGGTAACGTACGGGTACGGGCTTTTCACCGGCGGCCTCGGCCTTCACTACGGCGGAGAAAAGAGAGGGTGCTCGGTTCTCCCGATCGGAGGGGGGAATACCGAAAAGCAGCTTATGCTCATGCGCGATCTCGGTGTTACCGCCATCGCATGCACGCCGAGCTACTTTCTGCGCATCATGGACGTCGCCAGACAGCAGGGCATCGATTTCAGACGCGACACGAAACTCAAGCACGGCATCTTCGGCGCTGAGCCGTGGACCGATGAAATGCGCGAAAAAATACAGGATCTGACAGGCATCGTGGCGCACGACATATACGGTCTTACCGAAGTCTCCGGGCCCGGCGTCGCGGGCTCCTGCGACAAATGCAAAGGTCTTCACATCTGGGAAGACCACTACTACCCCGAAATCATCGACCCCGAGACGCTCGAACCGCTGCCCGACGGCGAAGAGGGCGAGCTTGTGTTCACCACGCTCGACCGTTTCGGGACACCTATGGTCCGCTACCGCACGCGCGATTTGACGCGCCTTTATCCCGATCGGTGCGAATGCGGACGCACGGCGCGCGTCATGGCCCGCATAAGGGCACGAAGCGATGACATGCTCATAATCCACGGCGTCAATCTCTTTCCCGGTCAGGTCGAGGCTTCTCTCCTTTCGGTCCCTGAAGTCGAACCGCATTACCAGATCGTCATCACTCCCACCGAGACGCTCGATCTTCTCGAAATCAAGGTCGAAATCAAGAACGAGGCGTTTTCCGACAACGTCCGCGAAGTCGAGGCGTTGAGAAAGCGCGTTTTCAACGCCGTAAAGAACGTGACGGGGCTCGGGGCGAAAATCACTTTCGCGGAGCCCGGCTCCCTGCCGCGCAGCGAAGGCAAGATCAAGAGAGTTATAGATAATAGATAATGTTTGAATGCCGGAGTTTTGGAATGTTCGAATGTCGGAACAAGGAAACGGAAATCCGAAAACCCGAAAAACGTAAATGAAGAACTTTTTCCAGTCCGTCCTCAAGCATATCGACAAACTCGATGCGCAGAAACTCCGCGAACAGTACAGACTTGTGACGGAGGAGGTCAGGTTTTTCGAAATGGTCTTCAACGCGATGAACGAAGGCGCCGTCCTCTACGATCTTGCCGGCGAGAGCGTTTACCGCAATCCCGCGGCCGAAGCGCTCGGCGAGATAGATGTGCCGCTCGGGAAGGCGTCGAAATTCGAGGTTTCTCTCACATATCCCGAGGAGCGCATTCTCGAAGTGCAGACGATTCCGTTCGAACGCGGGACGCTCGCGATGATACGCGACGTTTCCGCGGAACGCGCGCGCACCGCCGAAGAGCTCGAGCGCGGGGCGACGAAATCCGTGTGCGATCTCGCCGCCGGCGTCGCGCATGAGATCGGCAACCCCCTTAACGCGATATCCCTCAATCTGCAGATGCTTGAGCGTGACCCCACCGACAGCGAAGCGATAGAAATATGCAAAAGTCAGGTGAAGCGTCTCGACGGCATAATACGCGGCTTTCTCGAAGCCATGAGACCGCAAAAACCGAATCTCGCGCCCGGGTCGGTCGCCGACCCGCTCAAGAACTGCCTCGCCGCTTTCAAAGGCCAGTTCGAAGAGCGGCGCATAGCCGTCACGCTCGACATACCTTCGGCCGTTCCTCCGGTGGCGCTCGACAAGGACAAAATCGAACAGGTCTTTTTCAATCTCGTGAAGAATTCCCTCGAAGCGATGCAGGACGGCGGCACGATCGACATTGAAATAACATCGGGCGACATGGACGTTGAGATTTCGTTCCGCGACTCCGGGCTCGGGATGTCGCAGGAACAGCTCGCGCATCTGTTTGAACCGTATCGCACGACGAAAGAGCACGGCACAGGTCTGGGGCTCATGATATCGGCGAGAATCGTGCGCGATCACGGCGGTTCGATTTCTGCAGAATCGAAAGAAGGCGAGGGAACCGTCTTCACCGTGCGCCTGCCGCGCCTTGAACGCAGAGTGAGGGCTTTGAAATGAAGCCGAAAATCCTTATAGTCGACGACGAGAAACCGTTGCGCGACACGCTCGCGCGCTGGTTCAGGCTGAAGTACGAATGTCTCACGGCTCCCGACGCCGAGGCCGCGATGGAGCTTGTGCGCGCGAACGGCGATCTGTCGCTGATGATATCCGACGTGAAGATGCCCGGCGAAAGCGGCGTCGAACTGCTCAAGAAAGCGAAGACCGCGAATCCTTCGATGGCGTGCATTCTCCTTACGGCCTACGGCACGGTCGATCTTGCCGTCGAAGCGATGAAAGACGGAGCCGATGATTTCTTCCAAAAGCCGATAACCGATCTCGCGCAGTTCGAGCTCAGGGTCGAAAAGGCCGTCAGGACGGCGCAGTTGTCGAAGAAAACGGAAAGTCTGGAGAAAGAGGTCGCCTCGCTCAAGAGCCAGCTGCATTCAAAGCTCGAGAATTTCACGGGCAAATCGCCCGCGATGGAAAAGGTCTACGCCCTTATCGCGAAAGCCGCGCCCTCGAACGCGAACGTGCTTATCGAAGGGCCGAGCGGCACGGGTAAGGAACTCGTCGCGCGCGCGCTTCACAATCTTTCGGCCAGATCGCAGGGGCCGTTCGTCGCAGTAGAGTGTGCGGCGCTTTCGTCGACGCTTCTCGAATCGGAACTTTTCGGCCATGTCAAAGGCGCGTTCACCGACGCCTACCGCGACAAAATCGGCCGTTTCGAAGCGGCCGACGGCGGGACGATATTCCTCGACGAAATTTCCGAAATCGACATGTCGACGCAGGTGAAGCTTCTGCGCGTTCTCGAGACGCGCACGCTCCAGCGCGTCGGCGGCTCCGAGGACATAAAGGTAGATTTCAGGCTCGTTGCCGCAACAAACCGCGATCTTGCGCGGTACGTGGCCGAAGGCAAATTCCGCGAAGACCTCTATTACAGACTCAACGTGATCGATATCCGTCTGCCGGCGCTCAAAGACCGCCCGGGGGATATCGCGCTTCTCGTTTCGAGATTTCTCAAGGAATTTTCCGCCGCCAACGACAACCGCGTCACCGGCATAGATCCCGAAGCGATGAAGATACTCGAGGATTATGCGTGGCCGGGCAATGTGCGCCAGCTAAGAAACGTAATCGAGAAGATGGTGATTCTCTCTTCGGGGGAGCGTCTCGGGGCGGAAGACGTGCCGATGGAAATCGCTTCGCTCGCCGCTCCCGCCGCTGCGGGCGCGGTCTCAGGCGCAGCAAACGCATCGACGCTCAAGGACAGCGAGAAAAGCCAGATTCTCGCGGCGCTCGAAAAATGCTCGGGCAACAAATCGCGTGCTGCGGAAATGCTCGGCATTTCCAGACGCACGCTTCACCGCAAACTGAAAGAATGGAATGTGAAATGACCTCGCCGACCGAAAATCAGACACCCGACGTGAAGTTGCTCGCCAAAGTCGGCGACGGCGGCATGGCTACCGTCTGGAAGGCGACGGACAATTCCGACGGGCGCACTATCGCGGTCAAGGTGCTGAACCGCGAATCTTACGGCAACGCTTCGGACATGAAGGCTTTCAAGTCCGAGGCTCTTATAATGAAGGAGATACGCCACCCGGGCGTCGTCCAAGCCTATTCGTATCACGACGACGGGCACGACAGCTACTTTCTGATGGAATTCGTCGACGGGTATAATTTCGGCGAACTGCTCAGACGCAAGCAGCACGTCAAGGAGGAGGACTGCCTTTTAATCTGCGAATCGGTCGCTTCGGCTCTCGATTTCGCGTGGAACGATCACGGAATCGTCCACTGCGACCTGAAGCCGGAGAACATAATGATCAATACGCAGGGTATCGTGAAATTGACCGACCTCGGTATATCACACCATTTCCAGTTTCTCGATGGCGCTCAGGAAGTCCCCGATCACGTTCTCGGAACGCCAGCCTACATTTCGCCCGAGCAGGTCTACGGCGATGTGGAACTCGACTGCAGAAGCGACATATATTCTCTCGCCGCGACGCTCTACCATCTTTCGACGGGGAGGGTTCTTTTTCCCGGGCTCGACAATGACAACATGATGCGCGCGCACTGCAACGAGGGGTCGCAGGCGCGCGATCCGAGAGCGTACAGACCCGAGCTGTCGGAGGGGTTTTGCCAACTGCTCGAATCGATGCTCGTCAAGAACCGTGATTACCGCGTTTCCACATGGCAGAGCGTCTATTCGATGTGCCGCGACGTCGAAAACGGCGTCAGGTTCAAACCGAGAAGGAATACGGCCGCGCACTCGTCGATAAGGCTGATGATGTGATCGCTGTGACTCGGTGAAATTATGATATAATATGCAGACGTTTTCAGGAGAAAAAGAAATGCACCCTTACCGCACCCATACATGCAATGAATTGCGCGCCGCAGACGCGGGCAAGACCGTAAAACTTTCTGGCTGGATGTACCGTCTCAGAGACCACGGCGGCATCCTCTTCGTCGATCTTCGCGACCATTACGGGCTTACCCAGATTGTCGTCCACCCGAGCCGCGAATTTTTCACCCTCGTCGAAAAGGCCCATCTCGAGTCGGTCATAACCGTGACGGGCGAGGTAAAACTCCGCACGCCCGATACGATCAATCCCGATCTTCCCACGGGCGAAATCGAGATCGAGGCTAACGAGCTTGTCATGGAATCCGCGTCTGAAGTGACGCCCATCTACATCCCCGACGAAAAGGCCGACGAGTCGGAGGAAGTTCGCCTCAAACACCGTTATCTCGATCTTCGCCGCGAAAAGCTCCACAACAACATCATTCTCCGCTCGAACATCATCAAGTTCCTGCGGGAAAAGATGTGGGAGAAGGGGTTCAATGAATTCCAGACGCCGATTTTGACGGCTTCTTCGCCCGAAGGCGCGCGCGACTATCTCGTCCCCAGCCGCATCCATCGCGGGATGTTCTATGCTCTTCCCCAGGCGCCGCAGATGTTCAAGCAGCTTCTCATGGTCTCGGGTTTTGACAGGTATTTCCAGATAGCGCCGTGCTTCCGTGACGAAGCGGCGCGCGCCGACCGCAGCCCGGGCGAATTCTACCAGCTCGACATCGAAATGTCGTACCCGACGCAGGACGAGATTTTCGCCGTCGTCGAGGATGTCGTCGGAGCCACCTTCAGGAAGTTCTCGACGTGGGATTGCGGCGAAGCTCCCTGGCCGCGTATCAAGTATCGCGACGCGATGATGACATACGGCTCCGACAAGCCCGACCTGAGAAATCCGCTCAAGTGGTTCGATATGTCGGACTTCTTCAGGCGCGCGAGCTTCAAGGCGTTCGCCTCATGCGTCGAGCAGGGCGGTCTCGTCAAGGGGCTTCTGGTCAAGGGCATCGTCGGCGTAGAGACGCGCACGTGGTTCGACAAGCGCGAGGCTTTCGTCAAGGAGAACGGCGGCAAGGGTCTCGGATACATCAGCTGGACCAAGGAGGGCGAACTCAAGGGCCCCATTGCCAAGTTCCTCACCGAAGAACAGCTCGCGGAGATGAAGGAGCTTTCGAAGATGGAGCCGGGCGACTGTCTCTTCTTCATGGCGGCCGACGTTGACGAGTGCAACCGTCTCTCCGGGCTCGTGAGAACCAATATCGCCGACAATATGACTAACGATATCCGCGAAAAGAACTGTTACAAATTCTGCTGGATAGTCGACTTTCCCTTCTTCGAAAAAGACCCCGAAACGGGCAAGATCATCTTTTCGCACAACCCGTTCTCAATGCCACAGGGCGGTCTTGAGGCCCTCAACACCAAGGCGCCGCTCGAGGTCGAGGCGTATCAGTACGACGTCGTCTGCAACGGCATCGAGCTTTCTTCGGGCGCGATCCGCAACCACCGTCTCGATATCATGGAGAAGGCGTTCGAGATCGCGGGCTATCCGAAGGAAGTCATTCAGGAGAAGTTCGGCTGTCTCTACAACGCGTTCAAATTCGGCGCGCCTCCGCACGGCGGCATCGCCCCTGGCGTCGACCGTATGGTGATGCTCCTTACCGACACGCCCAACATCCGCGAAGTCATCGCCTTCCCGATGAACCAGAAAGCGCAGGATCTGATGATGAACGCTCCGAACTACGTGACGGAGCAGCAGTTGAGGGAACTTCACCTCAAAATCCGCGGCACCGGCGCTGAATCCAAAGTCGAAGCGTAAGAGTCGGCGGCCGGCGTCGGTTGTTGGCGTACCGCCCGTTTACGCGGGGCCTTGCGGCCGCTTCGCGGTTGGCGCTCGACTTCTTGCGACCTTGCTTCGCGAGGCTTCTCGCTTCGTCCGTCGGAAAACCTGTCCGCTTCGCGATTGAGGGCCTGATTGATTCACGGTGAAGTTGCAGATTCCGGTTTTTCCCGAAATGACGTGACCGTGACGGATATGGTATAATATCAGAATATGAAATTTGAAGAAAATCTCGTGAAGCTTGAAAAACTCGTCGGAAAGATGGAATCCGGCGAGTTGAATCTCGACGAAACGATAAAAGCGTTTGAAGAAGGCCGCGCTCTCGTCAAGGCCTGCACGGGAGAACTTGAGTCGGTCCGTCTCAGAATCGAAAAGGTGATGAAGGACGGCGGCGTCGAGGAGATGAAGATATGAGCAAGCAAATCTATGTACAGGCGCAGGCCGATCACATCGAGTCGCTCTTTAAGGGCTCGCCGCTCGCGGCGGTTGAAGAACTCGTCTGGAACGCACTCGACGCAGACGCGAAGGAAGTCAAGGTCGATCTCATAACCAATCCGCTCGGCGCGGTGGAGGCGCTGCGCATAACCGACGACGGCTCGGGAATCGACGTTCTTAAAATCGATTCCACGTTCGGTTCTCTCGGCGGCAGCTGGAAGCGCGGCAACAGCGAGACGGAATCGTTGCAGCGCCGTCTTCACGGCCGTCACGGGCGCGGGCGATTCAAAGCGTTTTCGCTCGGGCTTCACGTCGAATGGCGTACGACCATGTCCGCCGGAAACGAGAGACTTTCGTACAGGATTTCCGGAGAGGCCGACGAGCCGGGCGTTTTCACGCTCGATTCGGCAAGCGAAGGGCCCGTGCGCGGCACCGAAGTCTACATAACGAACGTCAGAGCCAACTGTGACAGTCTGTTGGACGCGGCTGAGACGGTGCAGAACCTCGCCGCGAAGTTCGCGCTTTATCTCAAGAGCTATCCCGACGTCAGAATCTATTTCAACGGTCTTCCCGTGACGCCCGTCATCGTCCAGAAGCGCACGAGCGATTACACGGTCACGCTCGAAAGCGGTGCAGAAGCGAAACTCGAGATTATCGAATGGAAGCGCAAGTTTGTCGGCGCGGGTCGTCTCGTTTTCGCGGGTGAGGACGGTTTTCAGCTCCATGAACAGCCTGCTGGCATCCGTTCGGGAATCGGCGCTTCTTTCACCGCGTATCTCGTTTCGCCGCGCTTCACGGCGCTTCATCGCGATAATTCCCTCGTCATGGACGAGCTTAATCCTGAAGTGAGAATGTATCTCGACGCGACGAAGAAGGTGATGAAAGCCCATTTCGCGCAGTTTGAGGAGGAGAAAGAGGCTCTGTTCGAGCGCGAATGGCGCGAGAAGGTCGACGCGATGAGCCAGGCGGAGCGCAAGATCCTTCTTTCCATCCTTCAGGAAAAAGCCTGATTTGGCGCCATGGCGAATCTCACGCAATTGAGAATGCTCGAAAATCTCGACGGGTTTCTTCTCGTCGACAAGCCCGCGGGCATCGCGTTTTCTACGGTCGTAAAAACCGTCAAGAGAAAGTTCAACCTCGTAAAAGTCGGGCACGGCGGCTCGCTTGACGCCGCCGCGAGCGGGCTTCTTGTTCTTCTCGTGAACGACGCAAACAAGTTCACGGCCGATGTCATGGGTGCGGACCGCGTCTACGAAGGGCGTATGCGACTCGGAGTGAAGAGCGACACCCACGACATTCAGGGGCGCGTTCTCGAAGAAAAGGCGCTGACGGGCGACGAGGAGACGAAACTTCGCGACGCCGCGTTCATGAAAGAGTTCAAAGGCGACATTTTTCAGACGGAAAGCCGCTTCTGCTCCGTGCGCAAAGAGGGCAGCGCCGCATACGAAGTCGCCGACACCGGAGAACATTCGCCTTTCATGTCTCACGTCTACCGTTTCGAGACGACGCTCTTCGAAGCGCCGTCGGCATCGTTCACGCTTTCCTGCACGAAGGGGCTTATCGTACGCACGCTCGTCAACGACATCGGCGAGGCTCTCGGATGCGGCGCCGCGCTCGAATCGCTGCGCCGCATAAAGACAGGCAGGTTCTGTGTAGACGACGCCATCGCGTTCGACAAACTTCTTGAAACGGACATCGGGGATTTCCGGTCATGCGTCATGCCATTAAGCGTCGCGTTGCGGTAGGATTTTTCGACGGCGTCCATCTCGGGCACCAAGCGATTCTCAAGACGGCCGACGCCGCCGTGACGTTCAAAAAACACCCGCTTTCCGTAATCTCCCCCGATTTAGCTCCGAAGCTCGTCATGTCGCTCGACGAGAGGCTCGAAGCGATACGTCGGGCGGGCGTCGGCGAAATAACGCTCATCGATTTCACGCATAGCATCGCAAGTTGTCCGTGCGCGGACTTCGCGCTCGGATATTTCGGCAAGCCGGGTGAAACCATCGTGCTCGCGGGAGCGGACTGGCGTTTCGGGCGCGGCGGAGAAGGCGACACGGCTTGGCTTGAAAAGAACGGATACGATGTCGAAATCGCCCCTTATGAAATCTGTGACGGAGAAAGAATATCTTCCTCGCGCATCCGCAGCGCCCTCATGACGGGCGACGTCGCTTCGGCACGGCGGATGCTGTCGCGCCCGTACACGCTTGAAGGCGATGTTTTCAAGGGCAAGGGAAGGGGGGCCGTCCTCGGTTTTCCCACGGTGAATTTCGCTGTTGCAGGAACGAAAGAGCCGATTGTGCCGTGCGGCGTTTACGAGGCCTTGGTATCCGGGGCTCCGGCGATCGTGAATTTCGGCTTTGCTCCGACTTTCGGCGCCGATGCGTGGGGCGAGCGCGTCATTGAGGCTCATTTTCTCGAAAACGTGCCGATGATACCGCCACGGGGCGCGAAAACGGAGTTTCTGCGTTTCATCCGCAGGGAAGAAAAGTTTTCTTCTCTCGAAGAACTTAAAAAACACATCGCCGCAGACAAAAAGGCGTGCATCGAAAACGCTTTCGGCAAGCAAGGAGATCGGAGATGACCGGCATAGAAAGACTTCATGAAATAATGACCCGCCTGAGGGATCCCGAGAATGGGTGTCCGTGGGATCGCGAGCAGACGCTCGAAAGTCTCAAGCCGTGCGTTCTTGAGGAGACGTACGAACTTCTTTCGGCGATGGACAAACCAGAGGATAAGGCGAACCACATAGAAGAGCTCGGAGATGTTCTTCTTCAGGTGATGTTCCAATGCGTGATGGCCGAACAGGAAGGGCGCTTCACTTTCGACGATGTTGCCAACGCGATTTCGGATAAGCTCGTCAGACGTCATCCGCACGTTTTCGCCGATGTCGACGCGAAAGATTCCGCGACGGTGCTGCGCAACTGGGAGCAGATAAAGCAGACCGAACACAAAAAAGAATCAAGGCACAGCGCGCTTGACGGCGTCCCATCGGTCCTCCCGGGGCTTCTCAAAGCGCAGCGCACGCAGGAGAAGGCGGCACGCGTGGGTTTCGACTGGAAGGACGCCGAAGGGCCTCTCGACAAGATCGCCGAAGAACTCGGGGAACTCAAAAATGAAATAGCGGCGCGCAAAAGCGAATCGCCCGCCGATTCCGTACGCGTCAAACAGGAACTCGGCGATCTCATCTTTTCCGTCTGCAATCTCGCCCGGCATCTCAAAGTCGATTGCGAATCGGCGATAGAACTCTCGACGTCGAAATTCTCCCGGCGTTTTCGCGCCGTCGAGGCCGCCGCGAAGAAGAAGTCCCTCGAGCTCAAGAACATGACGCTCGATGAAATGGACGCTCTGTGGGACGAAGCAAAGGCCGGCGAATGACAAAGTGCCGCATAATCATCAGCGGCGTTTCGCCGCGACCCGCGGGAGTTTCGAAAGCGGATCTGAAAAAAGCGGCGCAATATTTCGCCTCTAAAAGTTCTGCGCGGGTAAAAACACCGTTTCGCGAAGTGACGATCGTTCTGCAGGACGATGCGTCAAGCGACGAGGCGCACCGCGCCGTGATGAACGTTTGCGGCGCGACAGATGTCATAACGCAGCGCTACGATGCGATGCCGGGCGAAAAGCCTGGCGTCTACGGAGAACTTTATGTCAATGTCGAACGAGCCGTATCGTACGCCTCGCACGTAAAAAACGCCAACGCCGCCAAGGAGCTTTTTCTTTACGTCGCGCACGGCATGGATCATCTGTCAGGTGCAGACGATCATACCGACACGGAGCGTCGTGCGATGCGCCGGCGCGAACTCGAATGGATAAAATCCCTTATTATATGAATGTCGCATAATAGGGATTATGACTAATAAGCGACATTCAGCATTTTTATAAAAACAAGAAGCCTAATCCCCGCCCATCCAATCGCAAGACAAGCGATTGTATAACACAAAAAATTAAAGCCTCTTAAATCTGGTTCACTCATGACGGAAAATAGTGTATCAAAAAATTAACGCACGCGTCAAGTCACGCGCGCAATATTTTTTCTTTTTCCGTTGCGGCATATTCACATCAAGAAAGAAGAATATGCCGCATGTCACATAAGTTTTCTAATGCACGCTTTTTTTTGCGTGCTCTGGTGGAGTTGCGCGCTGCGGCGCGCTTGCTTGCAGGGGCGCGGCGCGGCACGCGTCTCCAAAACAAAGTCACACAGCGCGTTAGTAGCGAGAGAGTGCCGCATGCGGGGCGCCGCATGGCTATTATTTGGCAAGTTAAAGCGCACGT
>JAZSQE010000061.1:0-7191 GCA_045537795.1 Kiritimatiellia bacterium
GTTCCCCAATTGGGAATTGGTATTGGTTATTGGCAACATTCCCACATTGGCAACATTTCTATTCTTCTCTTCCGCCGTCGGAAACGCCGTATAAGCCGCCCACGAACTAAATGCGATGAATAGTGATACAAGAGGCCAACCATAGCGCTTCGCCGCAGCTTTAAGTCGAATCAAAACGCGAGATAAAACAACAAAGAGAAAAAATCCAGATAAAACCACCAATGCGAAAAGACAAGATCTTATCAAGAACCAGTCTAATACTTCTTTTATGGCAATTATATCCATCTACCTCTCGAATATAAAATCTAAGACTTCTTTTGCCGGATACGCCAAATCCTCTTTGTGGCCGATGCCCTTGAATACGTGAAACGAAACTTGCTTCTTCCACTCGGGATATTTATCGAGATATTTCTCGAAGTTCCTGAAGCGTTCAAGCCTGTTGCTCCCCTGCTTAACGGCACATGGCGTCATATCAAGCGCCGTATGAGGACGCCCGAGCGTATCTTCGCTGCCGCAGCCGCGCCAGACGCGCCGTGAACAGAGATTTTTCATGACATCGTCGTCGGTAAGACCGTCCGCGTATCTGGGACGATCTTTAAGCCCGTAGAGCCACGGATCATCCTTCTCGAAGCGGAATTCCGTCGACGGCGACATATCGATATAGACGAGTTTAACCCCTTCGCGAACTTTACCCTTACCGATTGCCGCATAACGCCCGGCGAACTGCCCGCCGGCCGAAAATCCCGCAAGCACTATTTTCTCAAGACGCGGAAAAACCGCCTTGTCGCACAATCTGTCAAGAATACGGTCGATATAGTCGTATGAACTGAACGCCGTGCCGTTCGCGTCGCCGCCGCCGCGCCAATCGTCCGAGGCCAAGCCCGACGCGTCGTTCGCCTTGTCCGCCCAGGAATCGTTCCATACGGCTCGCCCGTCATCAGACTCGTCGGGATTTTTGCCAAGACTCTCGCGCCTCGGGAACATCGGCGCTATGACATAAGGCACCGTCTCGACCCCGACCGCACGTCCGGCGAGCGCCGAATTGAAAACAGGCAGAAGAGTGCGCACATGCCCGCCCCAACCGTGAATCAAGATTACCGCCACACGGCAGTCAAAGCCCTTCTCAATAGGGTCGGCAGCATCGTAAAAAACTTTCACGGGAACTCTCGCGTCTTTAAACTGATAACGGTTGCGCTCGCCGCTCACTTCGAGCGCCGCGTCACCGATCCCTGCCGGATCGATTCTGACGCGCTCGAGCGGAAAAGCGATTTCGGTGCACCGCGCCCCTTCGGGCAGATCAAGCGCGACAAACGAACTGTCGCACAACGGGGCGTTCACCACTACCGCGGTCCCGCCGGCGGACTTCACGTTTCTGACGTCGATGTGATGCATCTCGCCCATGCGCGGCGCGCGGGTACGGCTGTAGTGGGCGTCGCCGATTCGGATGATGGACTTCACGCGCTTATCTTTGCCCGACGCGGTTTCCGTCACCGCGTCGATTTTGATATGATGCATCTTGATTCCGTCGCAGCACAAGAGTCTTATGATGCTGTGGCCGCCGGACGAACGGGAACGGATGTTGCGTATCGTCACATTATAGACGTCGTCGGCTTCGCCCCTGAATTCGTTGCCGCCTATCTGCATTCCGTTTTTGCGCCCCTTTATTCCCGGCGCGTCTCTGAGGGCGGTCAGCGCGACGGTATCGTCGCCGGTCATCCCGGAAATGTTCTCGATTAAAATATCATGGCATCCTTTTCGCAGGTCGATGCCGTCCTGATTGTACATCGCGTTGCTCGAATTGAAAACGATATCGTGCAGATGACCGTTGCTGCAGCGCTCCTGCGATATCGCCCAGCACTGCGTTTCGTCCATCTTAAAGCCTCCGATTTCATAATTCGACACGTCGCAGAGAAGTATTCCTACAGAGCGCCAGCCGTTGGGATCGCCCGAACGGCGCGGCAGATAATGATTGCGCCTGCCGCCCGAAAGAACGGCTCCGTTTCGTCCGAGAATGCGGATATTGCGGTTCGGCCGGCAGTCGCCCTCGACAGCGCCCGCGTTGCGGATTATGTTGTCCTGAACGAGATCGGCGAGTTCGACCCTGCAGCCGTCGAAAACGAGAGTGAAATCGTCGGGCACTCTTATCGCGCGCACAAGCCTCCAGACTCCATCGTCCGAATGCGGGTTCCCGCATATCGTCAACTCGCGTTTGCCGCTTTCAAGCGCGGCCTTCATCCGGCTGTCGATTTCATCGGAATCGCGCGACGAAGGCTTTTTCATGTGGAGATCGGCGAAATCCATGAATTTCTCCCAATCGACCGGCAGAAGTTTGTGCGGCCCCTTGTGGCAATGATAGCCGATGCGCTCTTCTAATTTATACGCGCGGTACAAACCGCGGGCGGAATCGACCGCCGCTTTTTCCGATTCGGGACCGGCCCAGAAATCTTCGCTGCCGCTGGCGACATAGACAAGACGCGGAGCTATCAGTCTCAAAAGATCATCGGCATCGTGCTCAAGCTCGGCGTCACGCCCGATCAGTTTCGCCATCGCGGGGCAGAACCAATTCGGGAAATTTTTCAATATCGCCTTTATCGGTTCTGCTTTGGGCCCGCGCGCGCGGCCGAGGCTCGCCCCGCCGCAGCCGGAACCGTTGGATACGGCCATCGCGAAACGCTCGTCCTGCGCCGCAGTCCAGAGAGCCGTCTTGCCGCCTCTGCTGTGGCCGACGACCGCGACGCGCTTAGCGTCAAGTTCCCTGCGCGTCTCGATCCAGTCCATCACTCGCGAATTCCCCCACGCCCATGCGCCGATCGTACCCCATGACTTGGCGCTGCGCACGATGTTCGTCGCAGTTTTGTCGCCCGTGGCGTGCCAGGCGATGATTCCCATAGGCCAGCGAGACATCCCTCCCCAATTGCTGACGTTAGGACACACGTCATTGAAATTCCATCTCACATAGGCGTATCCGCGCGCAGTAATGGCGTTCGTGGGAATATTCGGATACTCCTCCTGAACATACGGCGGCTTGTCTCCGCCGCGATGATCGCCGAAAAGAAAAACGGGCACGGGATTTTCGGCGCTCGCTCCTTCGGGAAGGCGATACGTGATATTGATGCGGATGCCGGACTTTTCGAACACCACGGCCGACTCTTCGAATTTCTGATCTTTGAGCCGCCCGAGCGGAGTGCGCCCGAATTGGTTTTCTTCAAACCATTTAAGCGTCTCGGCGCGCTTGCCCCGTTCCCACTCCTTGACCGTCGGCGAAATGCCCTGCCACAGTCTCTTGATTCCCGAAGGATTGACGCGGACGCAATCAACCGGCGAAGGCACGACACAGCTCGTCGGCGCGGCAAATGCCGCGGCCTGAGATGCAAGAGCCAAAAAGAGCAGACGATTTTTCATTATAATTTCTCTCCCTATCAATATTTCTGTCCGAGAATAGGTTTCAACACGACATTTGATATTTCAGCATCACGCACCTTAAGCGCTCCCTTGCCGGGAATATCCGCAAGACGCTCGTTGCAAACGACTTCAAACCCGTTGACCGACACGCTGATTGCACGGCGGTGAACGATAATCTCGATATGCTGAAACTCTTTTGACGCGTCGAAGGCATTGTAGAGCGGGGTGTAAAACGCGACCTTGCCTACAAGTTTCGACAAACTCACCGACGCCGAATCTCGAATCGAAAGCGAGGCGTTTTCGCATACGGCCTTAAAGTCAAAAGAAAGGCTGAAGTCTCCGAGCTCTCCCAGATCCTCGAGCGCTTTGGCGTCAGGAAGATAAGCGGGCATGTCATATTCGGCATACCACGGCTTCGGAACATCCCACTTCCAGGCGGCTTTTTCTGCATCGAGGCCGCCGAAAGAAATCCCGTTGGCGCTGAACCCCGGACACAACGACGAATTTATCTTGTCCGTCCCGACAACATTGGCCTTGACGCGTTCAAGGCGCAAATTCGAAATCGGGCAATTTTCGTCTCCCCTTACGGAGCAAAATGATGACGCCTTTCCGACAGAACAGTCGCGAATGACGATTCCGTCGATTGAAGTGCGGCGCACGACATCGACAGGATACGGATAGGCGCTCGAATCGGTCCGCACATTCACGACATCGCGCACGGTATCCGAATGGCAATTCTCCATGAGGATGTTTCTGATTTCGCCGCCGCGCCGCGAATTGGTTTTCAACGAAAAAAGCGCGAACGAGGCGCCGGTCTGAGACGAGTTGCGCATCGTCACATTCTCGACTCCGCCCGAAAGTTCGCTGCCGATGACTAAAAGCCCATGTCCTTCAACGAGCCTGACGCCTTCGATATCGATATTGCGGCTTTTTGACGTTCCGTCCCAACCGTCGCGGTTGCGACCGGCTTTGACGACAACGCCGTCGTCACCCTGATGGAGTTTGCAATTGCGCACAACCACATTCTTCGTCTTTTCAAGATTGATGCCGTCTGAATTATGTCCCAGCGCACGCGAATCCAACCCCGTGATTTCGACACCGTCGCACCTTAGAAGATGAACGGTCCAAAACGGCGATTCACGGATTTTGAAATCTTTTAGAACGACGTTCCTGCATCGGTTGAATTGAATAAGCTGAGGCCTGAAATATCCGCCGCGCTCGGCGAGAACGCGCTTCTCGACACTCTCGCCGCGCATCATCTTCGCGAACACGTCGCCGCGTATGCGCTTGTGAATTTCTCCGCCGACGAACCAATCGCGCCACTTCGCCATTCTGGGCGCGAGCGTTCCCTTTCCCACGATACCGACATTGGTGCAGCCGTACGCGTAGACGAGCGGCGAATAATTCATGCATTCGACCCCCTCCCAGCTCGTTCTGACGGCGGGCAGACACAACTTCGGGTCGTCTTCGAAAATGACGAACGCTCCTTCATCAAGTCTTAGAAACACATTCGACTTGAGATGAACGGGGCCTGTACGCCACCGCCCTGCCGGAAAACGAACCTCGCCAAGCGACTGAGCGGCACAGCGCTCTACCGCCCTTGCGATAGCGTCGGTATTGGCCCTGACATCAATTCCGAAAAGACCTTCCTTGACACCGCAATCACGGACGTTTAAAGATGCGAACGCGCATTGAGACAGAACGAAAGCGAGAGCAAAAAATTTTTTTTTCATGATTTTAGAGTTTCGGTGATATAGAGATTTTGCGATGGAACTTAAGGTTTTACATACTGAAAAAAACGGCGCTGATTTTACCAAACTCAGAAAAAACAATCAAGACCGCATTGGATAGTTTTGGGCAAGTGCAGTTTGTAAAATATTCGAACCGGCTTGCCATCGTTCAACGGCAAGCCGGTTTCTGATATTGCAGCTATGCCGATGATTATCGGACGATAATGTTAAGCCCGGGAACAAGCGAGGTCTTCGACGCCCAGGGCGTTCCGCCGTACGCGCCGAGATTGACACGCTTGCCGCTATAGTACGGCTCAAGATCAAGCCCGACCGAACCGGGAGCGCCCGCGTCGATACAGGGGCTGTCGGCCGCGGTTCTCGCGCTTTTGAAAGTTCCCGAGAACCAGCCGTTCGTAATCGCGCCGTTGGACTTCTTAGTTAAAAGGTGATAATAAGGCGCGCCCGTCCAGTTAATGTCACCTACGACATTAGGATTAAGATTCCCCTCTCCTTCATAATTCCAAGTGCCGTCGTCATTTGTTTGAATGTAGCTGTGCTCGATTGAAGTAGCATTAACGACGCCAGTAAGGCTATGGCCAGAAACAATGCAGTTTTTAAGATCCACCGTAACATCATCACCGACACCGCCAACACCATATTCAACGCCATCTGCAACAGTACAATGGACGAGATTAAGTACACAATCAGAAATTTGCGCAGCATCTTTTGATGAAACAGGATCTGCAGCAACTGGCGTTACTTTCTCTGCACGAATTGAATAAGCCATATTAGCGTGCGAACCCCTCGCTCCCATTATAACACAATTTGTCATGTATAAATGGCCATAATTAACAAGAATATCCCCCATTGAGTGTGTTGCTTGCGGCACCAAAGTAGAATCAAAAACACAGCGCGTAACTACTGCCGTCATAACACCATCTGATTTATTAAAATCATCAAAATAATACGCTGCATTACCTCTACTTTCTTTAGTTTTATTATTGACTTGAGTATAATTATTTAAAAATTCACAATCTGTTATCTCTACGCGTGTTGCACTTCTTATTGCTATAGCACCACCAGTAGGTTTTCCGGTTCCTGTATTTGATGTAGAACGAGTCCTATTATTTTCAAACTTTGTATTTTTGATTACAACATTCTTTCCATTAATATTAGCCGCACCGCCTACGCCACCTGCTTGATCGGCATGACAATTATTACCGTTAAAAACACATCCATCAATTGTTACATCTGTATTTAATGTATATAGACCAGCACCATACTGCATATTATACCCGCCATCAATGGAATTCGAAAGAAATTGACAATTCTTAAATTGTACAGTTCCGTTTTGTGAGTAAACTCCAGCACCCTTAACGCCAAAATAACTATTTCCTGAACCTTTTCCTAAAGCATTTCCATTAAAGACACAATTAATAATTGTAGCGAAAGTTGAATATAGATAAAGAGCACCTCCATTGTCACGTAAATATCCGCCATTAAAAGACACTTCTTCAATAGTGAAATCAATTAAGGAAGATGCATTTAAAAACCTAGAATAATACGATGTATTGCGTTTTAGCGTCGTCTTTAACTCCGCGCTCTTTTCCATAGACCCATCCGTCTCACCAACATACCCACCGCAAAACTTTACAGGGATTGTTATAGAAGACAAAGCAAGTTGATTCGTAATCGAATAATCGCCTGCGGCGAGATAAACATTTACTTCTTCAGCTTCACTTGCAACTGCAGCCGTAATCGCATTTTTTACATCAATGTGCCAACCGTCGTTGGAACCGTTAAGCGCATTCGACCAATTTGCGCCCGTCTTTTCACCATTACCGGTCGGCGAAACAAAAATGTCAGCCGCTTGCAATTGGGAAGTTAAAACGACTGTCACAAGCGCGGCGAGGGCGGCGCGAAACATTTTTATATGTTTCATAAATATACCCCCCCCCCTGCAAAATCTTCAAATAAGAGCGTTTAATAGAGGTTGACATCATAATAGACTCCTTAGGTTAAAGTTTAGGTTAAAGTTTGTCCAGCGGGAGAAGTATAT
>JAZSQE010000014.1:0-7218 GCA_045537795.1 Kiritimatiellia bacterium
GTCGGGCTGAACTTCCGAAACCTTGTGGCAACAGTCCCACGCCGTGGTCGTGACTTGCCCGGCGAGGTTCTCGCGCTGGACGACCTTCCCCTCGTCATTGTAGGCGCGGCGCTCGCGGGCAATGACATGCCATGTGCCCTCGATAAACGCTTCGGTTCTCTCCTCGACGGTTTCGCCTCTGGTGTTGGTGAGCGTGATGTCGCGGGTCGTCTTGCCGGAGACGGGCGCGGGCGATTGTTCGTGGAGATGGATGACGGTGCGAACCCAAGTGTTGGATGAAAGCTCGTAGTCGTAGAGATCAAGCTTGCCGTCCTCGTGGCGGATGGAGGAAACGAGGCCGGAGCGCAAGTCGTTCGCGACGATTGGGTAGAACGCCGTCACCGTTCGGAGGACGTTGGTACCGCCATAGGGCGCGCCCTGTGCGCCGACGCGCTCGACGATGTTGGTGAGCGGCGTGTAGGCGTAGTAGGTGCGCTCGCACTCAATGTTGTTGAGCTTCTTCACGATTGTGCGCGGACGGGTGTCGACGGAACGAACTGGGTCGCTGGGATCGACTGGCGTGTAGTCGTATGCCGTAACCTCGGTCATCATGCCGGGGCCGGAACGGGTCTCGGAGATTACGCGATCGACGCTGTCGTAGGTGTACTGCGTGAGCAAACCCGACTGACGCATCTCGGTCTTTACCTGTCCCTTGCCGTTGCCCGAGGTATAGTATGTCCATGTTGTGATGTTTGTGAGCCCGTCAAAACCTTCTACCTTGTTCGTCAACGCAAAGCCCCACGACTCCCACTTGTAGTTGTATTCGGTGCGCGAGAGGCGGACGCCTGCGGCCGAAAAGGCCTCCTCTATCACCTTGGCGTCCTTCTCGTCGGCGATGTAGCGCTCCTTGCGTTCCTCCATGCCCGACGAACGCCTCAACGACCAATCGCCCATTGCGTAGTCGAAAACATAGCGCTTGGTCTCTCCGCCACCCTTCCGCTGGGTGACGACCGCGCGCTTGCCGTCGTTCTCCCGACGGATGGATATAACTTCCACTGGCAGCCCCGCGGGGAGGGTGTAGAGGCGTGTCTGCGCGTCTTTCGCAGGTGCTTCCTGCAAGGCATAGACCGTGACGTCGTAGCCTGAGAAGTCTGCGGCGAGTGTGATGTCTGCCAGGCGTGAAGGCGTCAGGAACTGACGAACGCCGTTGGAGTCGTAGACGATGTCAATGCGCATCTCCTCCGGCGTAGCCGTGACGCCGCGTGCATCGGTTATGGAGACGAGACTGCCAAGCGCGCCAGTCATGTCCGAAGCAAGGAACCGGCGCCTCGTGCCATCGCCGACATAGAGATCATAGTACACCGGATCGGACGCAGTCGCCCACCCTTCCGCGTCGACCATCTGGAGCCGCTCGTCCATCTTGATGTGGATGCCCGGATCGGGCCGTGCCATCGACTCGCCGTCCCTGAAGACGAAGTGCACCGCCTCGCCGTTCTTGCGCGAAAGAACGACCTCTGCCGGCGTCGCGCCATCAGATAGGTTCTGCGTGCCGAGCCTCTTGAACGTGTACCCGCCGAGGATGGCGTAGAGCGAATCTGCAGTGAAGATCAACGGCGAGTCGTTGTCGGCGAATATCTTAAGCTCGCACGGAATGGAACCGGTCCACGGCGTGGTCTCGCCAAGGTCGATAGTAACCTTGATGCATCCGTTTTCAACTTCCTGTCCCGGGCAGTCGCACTTTTTGTCCGGATCCTTGCACTTCGGCGGAAGGTTGCGGTTGGTATCCGTACCCCACGCTTCGCCCGCGCAGAGCGAGAGGGACGTTGCGACTACCGCGGCAAATCGCGTAACGTTGATGTTCATTGAATTCGTCTTCATTTTAGCGTGAAACTCAGTTTTCTTTGTTGGTGTAGATCAGCTTGCCGTCCTGGTAGATGTAGGTGCGGTGGCAGACGGATGTCGTCACGCCGCGCGCGCGGATGAAACGGATCGTGTAGTGACCGTCAGCGTCGAAGTCTTCCGCCGTCAGGGTCTTGGTGCGCGTCCCGTCCTCGAACGCCACACCGGCTACGAATATGGAAAGCGTGACCGTCATGCCCTCGGGGACCGAACCGAGAAGGAGCGATATCTCCACGAGCTGCGAACCGTCAGGATATGTATCGGCAATACGGTAATATGTCCCGTTGTCGGCCCACACGGGCGATACCTGCACGGCGTCCGATATCGCACCATCCTCGGCGAGCCGGGAGACAATCCCGAGATCGCGGTCGGCATGGGTCAGGAGCGAAAGCGTCACGCCGCCGCCAGATGTTTCAGCATCGACCACGAGCTCCGAATCGTGCTCAAGGACATTGCGCGGCGAAAGTTGCGGACAGGAGAGCGTCTGCCTGGCGTCGAGGAGGACCGCGGGGTTGCGCTTCGGGAAGCGCGACTGGACAACTTCGACAAGCGCGTATGCAGTATCGTCAAAAAGGAGCCCGTGGTGCGTCACCGCGACGAGGAAGAGCCCCGCTGTTTCGAAGCGGTACGGCATTGCGATGGTCTCGGTCCAGTTCGTGACGGCGAGCCACGCGGCACCGCCGTCCGCGCGGCTTACCATCACCTCGCTCTCGGCATCGCCGTTGTATGGCGCGATTCTGATTGCATCGCCCACTCGGACGACGAGCGCGTTGGTCGCGTAGTCCCCGGCGAACACGTCCAGCGGCCTCCACACGACGGCGAAGGAGTCGGCGAGCGCGCGGTCGCGCATCGAGACGGCCGCCGCGCCGTTCGTCGGAAGCGGAATGTCGGCGTAGAAGCCGTCGCCTATCGTCTTGACGGTGGAGTAGACCGCGTTCGTCCCGGGATACTCGACTTCGATTTCGAGGATGTCGCGCCAGAGGTCGCGACCCTCGACGCAGAGGGGGGAGACGAGGCTTTCAAGCGGAAGTGCGTCGAGGCAGGTGGAATCCGCGGCACGGTGGTTCTTCCAGTCCGCGACGCCGTCGCCGTCGGAGTCGGGGCCGCCGAAGTCCACGAAGCGGAGGTCGCGGACGGCGAGGAACGTATTGACCTCCCAATTGCGCCAGACAAGCCTGAAGTCATGTTCACCTGCGGGGATCTCGGGGAGGAAGAAAAAGGCGTCGGCATTAGTGCCGTACGGAGCCGTGACCGTCTGGCGAGAGACGAAGAGACCGTCCACGTAAAGCGAGAGATCGAAGAGCGCCGATTTGGAATAGAGGTTGTGCTGGCCAACGCTGACCGCCAGCGCGTCCGCGCCGCCCTGCGGGACGGAAAGCCGCCAAGTGAGCGAACCGGCGCGCTCGGCGGCGAAGGCCGCGCCATCAGCGTCCGTCTGCCATGTCCCCGTGAAGGACGAGAAAGAGGAGCCGGAAACCCTTTCGCCGACATTGGTCGGTGTTCCCCACGCGATGTCTGCCACGAGCGGATTGCCGCGGGTGTTGGCGACCTCGAGGTAGTCGGAGCAGCCGTCGCCGTCAGTGTCGGCATTGCGCGGGTCGGTGCCATGGCGGAACTCTTCCATGTTGACGAGGCCGTCGCCGTCAGGGTCGCCGAGTATGTCGTCCGCGAATGGATATGTGCCGTTCGCGGCCTCCCAGACGTCGGGCATGCCGTCGCCGTCCGTGTCCGCCCGACGCGGATCCGACCCTGCGCGGAACTCGGCGAGGTTGTCGAGCCCGTCGCCGTCAGGGTCCAGGGTCGCATCGGAGGCGTCGGCGGGGTCAAGCGCGTACATCGACTCCCACCAGTCGGGCATGCCGTCGCCGTCCGTGTCAAGCTCGCCGACGCGGCGGAAGAGGCAGCTGGGCGGTACGACCTCGGAGGACGCGCCAGGACGCGTCCACGAGAGCATCAGCCCCGCGCCGGCGGCGTTCTCGTAATACTCGACACGGATGTCGTGCAGGCCGGCCGACAGAGGCACGGACGCGGACGCCGTGCTCATCGCGTGCGAGCCGCCGTTGTCGACCGCGAGAGCCCCGTCGACAAAGAGGCGCGCGCCGTCGTCCGAGCGAAGCGACAGCGTGTGCCATCCGGCCTCGCGCACGAGGAACGCGCCCTCGAAGACGGCGGCGTAGCGGTCGGCGAGACCCGGGGGAGCGCCGTCCCATGGCGAGGTGGTGGACGGGAAGTAAATGCGCCCGACGACGCCGGTCGCGGTGGGCATGCGCCCCGAGACGTCTGGGACGTCACGAAGCTGCGACGCAAAGGCGTAGTAGGCGACGTTGAGCCCGAGCGCATAGGCCGCGGGGCAGGGCTCGACCACGACCTCAACGGAAGATTCGGAAGTGTCGCCAAAATCGTCCTCGGCGACGGCGCGGAATACGTGCGTACCAGCGGCGGGCGTCGCCGTGGCGGACGCCGCGCCGCCCGGCGCGGCGGAGAGGAGCGTCTCGCCATCGTAGAGGGAGAGCGAGACGACTTCGCCTTCCACGTCGCGGGCGGACGCGGAGAGCCCGACCGGCAGCCCTTCCACATGCGGCCCGGAGGAGACGGAGAGTGAAACAACCGGGGGGAGGTTCTCCGGGATGTGGCGAAGCGCGTCGGCGGGGACGATCGACTTCGCAATGCCCGGGCCGCTCCATGAGAGCGAGAGGACGGCGAGCGACCTGTTTTCATAGTACATGAGCTCGACAGGACGCCAGCCGGCCTCGAGTGCGACGGAGCCCGACCTTTCGCGAGTGGAGTGCGGCACGGAGTCGGAGACCACCAGGACTCCGTCCACGGAGAGCTCCGCGCCGTCGTCGGAAGTGACATAGAAAGTGTAGAGGCCAGAGGCGGGGACGCGCACGAAACCAGTGATGCGGCAGGCGAAACGGTCGCCGCGCGAAGCGACGGCGACCGGCCAGGAGGTGTTGGAGTAAGCGACGGTCTGCGCCGTGGCGACGGCGAACGGCTCCAGGGACTGGAAGTCCGGCATGCCGGAGAGGTCGGCGGTGGTCAGACGGAACTCGGCGCGGAGCCCTGGCTGGGAATACAAGGTCTCCCATCCGTCTGGGAGCCCATCGCCGTCGGTGTCGGCGAAGTACGGGGAGGTCCCGTAGACGAGCCGCTCCATCTCGTCCGGAAGGCCGTCGCCATCCGTATCCCGCGTCGCGTCCGCGGCGAGGTAGACGCGCCCGCCCGAGGGCGGCAGAGAGTCGTCGCGCAGGGAAAATGTCGGCGGCTGCCCAGGATACCGCCCGTAGTAGACCCATGTCGCGGCATCGGACAGGTTCGTCGCGAAGTCAGCGGCAAACAGGTCCGTCGCGGTTCCCTGCGTGGAGACCGTGAGGTCGGCAAAGCCCCCTTCAGGGTCGACGGAGAGCGACTGGACGCACGGCGCACCGGAATTGGAGGAGACGCCTGGGGCGCGGCCGAAGACGGAAAAGGCGAGCGGATCGTCGTCAGAACGGAGCAGGAAAAGCGTGTCGCCGGAGGAGGCGGACAGGGAGGAGGAAAGACCAGTCGCGGGATCGAGCCAGGCGGCGCCGGACCAGACGGCGTTCGTCGTCCCGCCGGTGGCGGCGTCGCGGCGGAAAAGCAAGTCCGAAAGCACGCCACCGTCGTCCAGAAACATGCCGGAGACATAGCCGTCGGGGCCCTGATCGCCCAGGGGCGCGAACGGCATCTCGACCTCGACTAGTCCGTTTGTCCCTGCGTCCACACGCAAAAGGCCAGCGGCGTCATCGGCGCGAACGGAGGGAAAGGTGAGAACCGCAACGGCCGCCATGACGGCGAACGCAGCTGCCTTGCGGCATCCTCGATGCTGAAATTGCGCACTCATTTTTTACCGCCTTCCCATTGGTCTCCACGAATCACCTCGATTACAGTGCGTAGTATACCATAATTCTGACTTTTGATAAAAAGGGTCGGGCTGTTCTGTATATGTTTTACTGTATATGTTGTATTCATGCCAGGAAATCCTTCCCCTTGCGCAGAAGCCTGTAGCGCTGCGCCATCAGCGGACTTAAGTAGACTCTGGACAGCCAGGGCTGGCTCGAAATACCCAGCTCCGAGCTCAGCCCTGCTTCTCTCCCCTATCGAGAGCATTTCCAGCAATCTTGTCTTCCTCATGACGGCATACAGTCTACCACATCCCACAGCCAACAGCCAACAGTCAAGCATATACAGTAAAACTTATACAGAAGGGCCCGACCCTTTTCCCTGTTATATATACCTAATCTTGTATATCTACCGAAAATTATGATATACTATCACACGAAAACAAAATTAAAAAGGGTGTAAAAATGGGACAACTTCAAGCTATAATTCATAAATGCCGCGCCCCCGAAACGGGATATTGGGCAGAAGTTCCCTCGCTTCCCGGCTGTGTCACTCAGGGCGAAACACTTGAAGAGGTGCAAGCTATGATTCAAGATGCGGTTTCAGTATGGTTTGCGAGCGCTTGGGATATAGCGATGGCGGATCGTAAACGCCCAATATCGAAACGCGACAAACTCGTACCGGTGTTCGCATGAAACCGAAAACTTTTCGCCGCGTGATAGAGGTCTTAAAAACTAATGGCTGGCAATTTGTCCGCGCGTCAGGCTCTCATCATACCTTTCATAAAAAGGGTATAATAACAATCGTAACCGTTCCTTTTCATGGTCAAAATTCTTTGATAAAAATCGGAACATTAAAGAATATCGCCCGTCAATCAGGCATCCCTGAAACTGAGTTCTAATCATTACTTCCAGAGCTTGTGCGACCTTATATTAAGCTCGAGGTCCCCTTGGGCCCGGATGCCTTTTTAAATCACGCGATGCCCCTCTAAAAGAGACCACGCCAATGCAGATCCCAAGGCACAAATCATATACAACGACTAGGAAAATCCCAACAATCCTCAACGAACAGACCCAAATAAGAACAGTTGGAATTACTGCAAGCAAGAGCCATATAACCATCATTACTCGCGATTTTTTGTGCGCGAAATTCAATGTGACTCCATATTCAATATTTTCGTCTCTATAGACAAATATCCGAGGATCGTTGATATTTGAATACAAAATCTTGCTCATTGGTTTTCAACCTTAGTATAAAAAGGGTCGGTCCCTTCTGTATATGTTTTACTGTATATGTTATATTCATGCCAGGACATCCTTCCCCTTGCGCAGAAGTCTGTAGCGCTGCAACGGCGATTTGGGCTTCTTGGGTAGGGTCTGCGCGATGTGGCCCTGCGCCATCAGCGGACTCATGTAGGCCCTAGACAGCCGAGGCTGGCTCGAAATACCCAGCTCTGATGCGAGCTCGCGTCTGCTT
>JAZSQE010000065.1:0-165662 GCA_045537795.1 Kiritimatiellia bacterium
CTGCGTGTTCCGCGCAGAAAATGACGGGGTATCCCCTGCGGACTTCGATCTCACAACCTTCCGCCGCTTCCTGTCCATCGACATCCTGTCCGACCTCAAGAGCGTCCCTGACCTTCTCGACGCGCTGGTCGCTGATCTGGGAGATGTGGACAAGTCCATCCACGCCGTCCTCGAGCTCGACGAACGCGCCGAACGAGGCGATCTTGGAGACCTTGCCCTTGACGACCATGCCGACCGGGTACTTGGTGGCGATTTCCGTCCACGGATCGGTCTGGGCCTGCTTGAGGCCGAGAGAGATGCGCTGCTCCTTCGGGTTGACGTCGAGAACGACCGCCTCGACTTCCTGGCCCTTCTGGAGGCACTCCGACGGATGGTTGATCTTCCTGGTCCAGCTCATGTCGCTGACGTGGATCATGCCGTCGATGCCCTCTTCGAGCTCGACGAACGCACCGTACGCCGTGAAGTTGCGAACCTTGCCCTTGACCTTCGAGCCGACCGGGAAGCGGTCCTGGACCGTGTCCCAGGGGTTCGCCTGGGTCTGGCGGATGCCGAGGGCGATCTTCTGGTTCTCGACGTCGATCGAAAGGACGACGACCTGGACTTCATCGCCGACGTTGAGCATGTCGCTCGCGCGGGCGACGCGCTTGGTCCAGCTGAACTCGCTGATGTGCACGAGGCCTTCGATTCCGGGAGCGATCTCGATGAACGCACCGTAAGCGGCGAGATTGACGACCTTGCCGGAAACGCGCGCGCCGACCGGGAACTGATCCTGAATCGAATCCCACGGATTCTCGGTGATCTGCTTGAGACCGAGGCTGACGCGTTCGCGCTCGCGGTCGACGTCGAGAACCTTGACCTCGATCTCCTGACCGACCTTGAGCATTTCGCTCGGGTGCTTGATGCGGCCCCAGCTCATGTCGGTGATGTGGAGAAGCCCGTCGAGACCGTCGAGGTCTATGAAGGCGCCGAAATCGGTGATGTTCTTGACGCGGCCCTTCTTGATCGTGTCCTTCTGGAGGTTCTCGAGAAGCTCGGCCTTCTTCTCGGCGAGCATTCCTTCGATGAGTTCGCGGCGCGAAACGATGAGGTTGCGCCTTTCGTTGGAAATCTTGATGACCTTGAAGTCGAACGTCTGGCCGACATAGGGTTCGAGCTCCTTGACGGGAGTGACTTCGACCTGACTGCCGGGAAGGAACGCCTCGACGTCGTCGATCTGAACGAGAAGACCGCCGCGCACGGCCGACTTGATCGTGCCGGTGACGATGCAGCCTTCAACATAGCGCTCGAGAATCTTCTCCCAGCGGATTTTGTCGTCGGCGCGCTTCTTGGAAAGCTCAACCATTCCGGTCTTGTCGTTCTCGAGCTGAACGAGCATGACGGTGACCTTGTCACCGACCTTGACGTCAGCGTCTTCGGGGAATTCGGAGAGAGGAACGGACCCCTCCGACTTGTAACCGATGTCGACGAAAACGTCGTCACCCTTGACCGCGCTTACGGTGCCTTCGATGATGCTGCCGTTCTTGAACTTTGACTCCTGACCCGCGCCGGAGAGAAGTTCCGCCATCAAAGCGGACTTTTCGGACGGAGCCGTAGGCTTGCGAATTGCCATTTTTTTATTTTAGTTAGGTTTGTTGATGATCGCGGTTTTCTGCCGCGTCCGCCCCGTTTTTGGGCACGGAAACGCATATTTTATCAAATTACGGCCATCCGATGCAACCGCCCCGCGGCGGCGTTCCTAACCGCCGCGCTTTTCGATAATCGGGCGAGAATTCGGACGAAGTCTTTCAGCCGGCGAAAACGCGGCGAAAATGATCGAGAATCATCTTGACGCCGTTGTCGCCCGTCTCTTTCGTCGCTTTGAGCGCGCTTTGCGCATACCAGGCGCTCTTGTCGAATTCTGCCATGTTGACGGTATCGGGGCAGAGCGACATCATGAGCGAGGTTTCGCCTTCCCCGGCATGGTCGAAAGGATATTTCTCGAGAACCTTCGCATCCATGAGCGCGTGGTTCCTGATCCAGATGAAGGGATTGGCGTCGAGATTCGAGTGGTCGGTGTAATACGACGCGCTCGAAGGATCGCCCCACCAGCCGTCTCCTTTCTTTTCTTCGAGGAACTCCATAATCACCTGGCGTGATGCGAGTCGGAATGCGAGATCGGTTGGCATGCCGGCGCTGTAGTCTTCGGACTGGTGGTGGATGAAAGTGTGGATGTTGCGAAATCCCACGTCGAGAAGGCCTCTGAAAATCTGGCGCGCTATCGGCACGAGCGCCTGCGAATCCACGGGTATGGAGCCGCGCCCTTCGCAGGGAGCCACGGCGCGCGACGAAGCACCCCACCAGAAGCTCGGCAGAATGACGACTTCCGCCTCTTTTTCATATTCCCAGAGCGCACGTTCGACAGCGAGCGTATCCATCCCGACAGGAAGATGCTCGCTGTGGTATTCAAGCACGCCAAGCGGAAGAACCACGGGCGTTCTCTTCGCTATCGCTTCGCGGATCTGCGAGGGTCTCATAAGTTCGTATCTCATGCTTCACTCCTGTTTGTTGCTGTTTTGGTTATACCGTTTCCGAATAAACGGCGTCGAGAAGCGCGATCGCGCACGCCGCTTCAACGCAGGGAACCGCTCTGAAGACGACGCACGGATCGTGGCGCCCCTTCACGCTCAAATCGACGTTTTCCATGGTCGCGAGATCGACCGACTTCTGCGTCTTGAATATCGAAGGCGTAGGCTTCATCGCCACGCGGAAAACGACGCTTTCGCCCGTCGTCATTCCGCCGAGAACGCCGCCCGCGTTGTTCGTGAGCGTCTTCACCGCGCCATCGATCACGCGGTAGGCGTCGTTGTTCTCGCTGCCCTTCAACTGCGCGACGGCGAACCCCGCCCCGAACTCGATGCCCTTGACGGCCGGTATCGCGAATACCGCCTGCGAGATGCGGTTTTCGATGCCGTAGAACATGTGTTCTCCGATTCCCGGCGGCATCCCCTCGGCGGTACATTCGATTATCCCGCCCACGCTGTCGCCCTCCGCTTTCGCGGCGAGAACGGCCGCCTTCATCTTTTCTTCGTCGCTCTCGCCCGCGATCGAAACCGCCTTCGCAAAAACATCGATGCCGCGACGCTTGAGAATCTGTTTCGCGATCCCGCCCGCGATGCACATGGGCGCCGTGAGCCGCCCGGAGAATTTCCCGCCGCCGGCGAACGAATACCCCTCGCCGTATTTGACGCGCGCGGGCCAGTCGGCGTGCCCCGGCCTCGGAACCGACGTTTCGTAATCGCGCGATCTCACGTTGGTGTTGCGGATGACGGCCCTTATCGCCGCGCCGTCGGCTACGCCGCCTTGAAGCCCCGAAAGAAACTCGGGAACATCCGGCTCCTTGCGCGGCGTGGAAAATTCGTCCCGCCCCGGCGCGCGGCGGTCCATGAATGACTGAAGTTCGGCGAGATCCACTTTCGTCCCTCGCGGTACGCCTTCTATGACGACGCCGATTTCGGGAGAATGCGATTCGCCGTAGATCTCGACCCTGAAAACCTCTCCGTAAACATTTCTCACGGCTCTGTCCTTTCAAGCGAATCGAAGTCTTTCCAGAAGCCCGGGTACGACTTTGCGACCACTCCGGCGTCATCAAGCACGACGGGACCGCGGCAGGCCGTCGCGAGAACTGCGGCGGCCATGGCGATGCGGTGATCGCCGAATGTCTTCACTTCTCCTCCGGGCAGATCGTCGCGGCCGGCGACAACGAGCGAGTCGCCCTCGATCCGCGCATCGCCGCCGCAGCCGCGCACAAGCGCGCATGTGGACTCGAGCCTGTCCGACTCCTTTATCCTGAGGCGGGCACAGTTCACAAAGCGCGTCTCTCCGCGTGAAAACGCGGCATGCGCCGCGAGCGCCGGTATGAGATCCGGCACGGGAGATGCGTCGACCGTCTTCGCGTCCAGAAGCCGGCTCACGGCTCTGTCGCCCTGCTTCGAATCGTGCCTGAGACCGTCGACGCCGACTCCCATCGCGAGAAAGAACGCGGCCTGCGACCAGTCTCCTTCGACTTCGCGGCGCGGCGCGATCGAATATTTCTGCCTTCCGGGGATTTCCCAGCGTCCGGGAGATTTAACGAACGTTATCCCGGCCTCGCGCAGAACGTCTTCGGTGAGATCGACATACGCGCCGCTTTCGAGACAGCCGTCTATCTCAACGGTGCCGCCCTCGTCCGAGAGCGGCAGAGCCATCAAAAGCCCGGAGACGAACTGCGACGAGACGCCCCCGGGAATTACGTAGCGCTCTTTCTTTTCAAACGGCATCCTCGGCCGCGACGCCAGACGCCCTTCGCAGATGAATTCACCTTTCCAGCCCATAACGCCGGCGATCGGCGTCAGAAATCTCAAGGTCGAACCGCTCTCGCCGCACGGCCATCTGTCCTCGCCCGACATCATCGCGTCGAGACAGGCGCGGGTAGCGCGCGTATCGTTGGATTCGCCTCGCACCATCGGCCCTTCAACGCCGCTAAGGGCGGCGGCTATGATTTCACGGTGCGCGACGGATTTCGACGAGGGGATGAGGACACGCCCCTTTCTGCGACCTGGTAATATCACACGGTTTTTCATTTGCGACGGCCTTTTCTTACCGACCATACCTTGAAAAGAAGCGAAAAAGCGAATGCGGCGATAAGGATATCGCCGAGATTGTCGATCCATGAGCATACCGTCGCGAGAAATCCTGAATCCGTCAACGTGGGCGACATAAATTCGTCGAAAACGAGATCAAACAGAAAAACCGCAAGCGCGAGAAACCCGACGCCGGCCACGAGACGGCTCTTCCAATCGAAGGGAATGCGCCGCCTCGGCCTGCAGCGCGCAAGCGCGATCTTTCCCGAAGCCGTCCGCTCGAACGGTTTGCGCCTGACGACAACGCGCTTGACGCGCATGTACACGGGCAGAGCGTGATTCATCACCGATATCGCCTCGTGAACGTCTCCGTCGCGGCACGAAGCGTACACTTCGGCGATTATTTCGCGCGACTCACCGTCGCCGTAGACGAGAACCTCCCTGATACCGGGATACATCAGGATTTTGCTCTCAAGCTCTTCAGGCGCGATCTTCTTGCCCGACGAAAGGACTATCGTGCGGGAAATGCGCCCTTCCACGCGGACCGTGCCGTCCGCGCCGATCGACCCCCTGTCGCCCGTATGAAACCAGCCTTCGTCGTCTTTAACCTCGTCCGTGCGCGCCTTCTCTTTGTGATACCCGTTGAAGACGCACGTCCCTCTGACAAGAAGCTCTCCGTCGTCAGAGACCTTCGTCTCCACCCCCGGCACGGCGCATGTTTTGCCCGCCGAGCCGCATGGAGTCTCTTCGTGCAGATACGACATCGAATACACGGCCGACGTCTCGGTAAGCCCGTACGCCGCGCACATCTTTATCCCGAGAGAGACGAGTCTTGAGTGCACGGAGGGGGAGATCGGCGCTCCGCCCGTACAAATCCACTTCAGGCCGAACCCGGCGATATCCGAAGCGCGCGAGGAGCGCTTTTTGATTTTCGACGCCAGAATGTCGGCGAGCGCCGGGACGAGAAAGAGAAAATCGGCCCTGAATCTGACGACGGCGTCGTAGATTCTGCGGTAATCCGGGCAGACGCCGAGCGCGACGCCGGCGGCGAGCGAGGCGTATACGACGGCTATGCCGAAAATGTGGAATACGGGCAGGAGCATCAGAGTGCGCGAGCCGGATGAAAGCGCCAGCCGTTCTTCGGCCATCGCCGCGAAAGCTCCGAGCCCCGCGAGCGCAAGCTCGGCGCCGCGCGGCTCCGAAGTCGTGCCCGACGTGAAAACAATCATCGAAACGCGTTTTTCGTCAGGAGCTTCAAGATCGAAAAGATTCGTGTCTTCGGTGTCGAGGGCGCGTCTCGCGGCCGAAATGAAATTTTCCGATTCGGTGGAGCCGAAACCGACCACGAGCGTCTTGGGCGAGAGCGCCTTGACCTTCATCGCCTTTTCGGAATGAAGCGCCGAATAAACGAGAACCCTCGCGCCGGTCTTCGCGAGTCTCGCGGCGATTTGCTCCGCCGAGAGATTGAGATCGAGCGGCACCACGACCGCCCCGGAAAAAACGATCGCGGCATGCGCGACCACCCATTCGTAGGAATTTTCTCCGAGGAGCGCTATGACGCCCCCGGGGCTGTTTTTCTTTATTCCCAGAGAAACGGCCGCGATGTCATCGGTGAATTCGCGCCAGGATATGGCGATCGATCTGTCGCCCGCGGCGACGAGGAACGCCGGCTGGCCGCCGTTCTCCCGCCGCATCTTCCTGAACGCCTCGAACAACATAGCGCCGTTCTTCCGGCCCGTCAGTGCTGGTCGTACGTCGAGTCGACTTCCTCCCATGTGCGGGAGGCGAAGAATTCCGCAATGGCCGCGTCATACCCGGCCGTATGCGAAAAAGCCTTCTTCATGAGCCTGAAACGCGTGTCGAGACCGAGCGTGCCGCCTTGCGCTTCGAGTTCGGCGGCGATGTTCATGTAATCGCCCGGATCGGTGACGGACGCGACGCGAAGATAATTCTTCGCCGACGCACGCACCATGCAAGGCCCTCCGATGTCGATGTTGGTACGCGCCATCTCCGGCGTGACGCCTTCTTTCGCCACCGTCTCCCTGAAAGGATAAAGGTTGACGACGACCATATCAAGAGCCTCCGCGTCGAGACGCTTCAGATCGTTCTGATGCGCGTCGTTGTACTTTTCGGAAAGGATGCCGAGATAAATCTTGAAGTCGAGCGTCTTGACGAGACCGCCCTGCATCTCGGGCTGCCCGGTATAATCCGAAACCGCAACGAGCGTACCTTCGGCCGCGTCGCCCAGAATTTCCTTCACCTTGACGTACGTTCCGCCGGTCGAGTATATCTTCACGCCGGGGCACGCTTTGACGAGCGCCGGGACAAACGTCTCAAGTCCGGTTTTGTCGGAGACCGACATGAGAACGTTCTTGACAGGGACACGATTATCAATTTCCCTTACGATATTGAGAGCCATTTTTGAACCTTTCGTTTTATTTCGTAAAGCGCATCACAAAGCCGCCGCCCTTTGCCGTCTTGACGGACATTTTCTCGCCGGCCTTGACACTCTTCGTTTCATGCACATACGCCGTCGCCTTGACGTCACTGTCGAGCGCGTCACGGAAAATCTCCGCCTTCCACTCGCCGCCACCGAGAAACGCCGTATCAAAAACTATTTCTCTGGCCGTCGCGTCCGTCATCGCCGCGGCGTACCACACATCGACCTTGCGACGTGCGACAGCCGCATAGCTGTCGGGATCGCCCCCGAGACCGAGCGTATCGTCCCAGACCACGGGCGTAGCCGCCATGAACCTGAACGACTCCATGTTCTTTTCGTATTTCGTGGGGCTGTCGCAGAGCATCTGGAGCGGCGCCTCGTACATCGCCATCATGGCCATCTGGCGGCAGCGCGTGCCGACAGAACCGGGGTTGTTGCCGTTACCCTTGTAGGTGCCGATCGCGTAATTGTCCATCGCCCCGGGCGTGTAGTCCATGGGGCCTGCCGTCATGCGCAGGAAGTAGACCATAAGATCGCTCGACATGAAATCGTAGCTCCCGTTGTACCATTTCGTCTGCTCGAGACCGTGCACGCCCTCGTAGTTTACGATGTTCGGGTACATGCGCTGCATGCCGACGGGGCGATAAACGCCGTGATAGTCGACTATCATTTTGTGCTTCGCGCACACGGCCGCGAATTTTTCGAGAAACACCGAGATTTCAGCATCGCCGCGGTCCATGAAATCGACCTTGAAGCCTTTCGCTCCAAGCGCGGCGAAATGCGAAACGACCTTCTCCTCTTCGCCGCAGATCTGCGCCCACGCCATCCAAAGGATGATCCCCACGCCTTTCTTGTCGGCATAATCGATTATCTCCGGCACGTCGACGGCGGGGTGGAACTTCCAGATATTGAGGCTCTCGCTCCAGCCTTCGTCGAGAATGACGTACTCGACGCCCGTCTTCGCCGCGAAATCGATGAAGCGCTTGTATGTCTTCGTGTTACAGCCCTTCTGCCCCTGATTGTCGAAACAGTTCCACCAGTCCCAGGCGACCTTGCCGGGTTTCACCCACGAGAAG
Source organism: Kiritimatiellia bacterium (assembly GCA_045537795.1). GTDB lineage: Bacteria > Verrucomicrobiota > Kiritimatiellia > RFP12 > UBA1067 > UBA1067. Next base: position 8,115 of record JAZSQE010000065.1, read on the forward strand.
TCGCCGCCTTCGGCCGCGGGAGCGGCGAGAGCGTAGACAATGTCGGCTTCACAGAGTTTCGAGGGGCTGTCGGTGAGAATGAACGTGCGCCAGGGGAAGGTGCGCGTACCCTCGACCTTGAGGAGATAATCCGCGTGCTCCGTGACGCGCACCCAACGGCCGCCTTTCTCGAGGTTGCGAGCGCCCCCCCATCCGCCGACGCGCTCGCGCTTAATCGGAAATCCGGCGAAAAGAGAATCGAAGCGGACTTCCCTGCCGCAGCAAAGCGTCGAGTTGGTGCGCGTAAGGTTCCACACGGGATAGTTTCTCACGTCGCTTTCTGTGACCGCGACCGTCTTGCCGCCGACGGTGTATACGAACGGCAGATAGACGAATTCCTTGCTCCCGTTGAGGTTTGCGGCGGTCGTGAGATCTGCCGCCTTGTACCCCTTGGCAACCGTCTCCTCGCATCCGAAACGGCTGGACTTGTTGGCCCAGATTCTCGCCGCCGCATCAGGAACGCACAGCCCCGCCTTTTCGCCGTCGACGGTGATCGTGCCTTTTTTCGACGTTTCAAAGCGATATGCGACGCCGTCGTTTCTGGCGACGAGCCTTACGCCCCAGTCGCCGAAATCGACGAACGTCTCGTTGGCGGCGAGATCGACTTCGGCCTTCTTGTAGACGGGGGTCTTGACCTTGCCCGAAAGTCTGCCGACGACGAGATTTTCGATTTTCGCGTCCTGCGAAAGACACTTCCCGTCGACCTTCATGCCGATGGGAGTCTTCGCCGCGACCACGATTCCGTCACGCCTGATCTCGTAGGCGAGAGGATTTAACGTCAGGCGGATTACGTTGCGTCCGTCCGGCGAACCGGCCATCGCGACAGAAGACTTCGCGCGACAATGATCGCAGCACCCGGAAACGAGCGCGGCGGTGAATGCGGTCGAACCGACCGCGACGACAACAGCAAGCTTGAGAGTTTTTTTCATAGCGCCCGCAATTATACCAAATTCCGCGCCGAAGCGTTTTACGGGCCGACGGAAACAGGCTCAGCGATTCATCCTCGCCGGAAAGACGCGGCCGTACAGAAGCGATGAGAATTTTCGGTACGCGGAGCGCGAAAGTATGATATAATCGCCGCAATGAACAAAATCGAATACATCGACCGCGCTACGGGCGAGAAGACCGTCGAAACGGTAATGGGCGACGGCGCTCTCAGGTTTGCATACGACACACTTCTCGGGCGCACGCTCTGGCCGGTACTCTTCGGCTCGAAGATCGTCTCCTCGCTTCTCGGGCACCACTACGACTCGCCGCGCTCCAAACGCGCCGCGGCGGCGCTCGCCGCCATCCCCGGATGCCGCGCAGACGAAGCAGAAAAGCCGGTCGAAGAATATCCGTCGTTCAACGCGTTCTTCACGCGCCGCCTCAAGGACGGAGCACGGCCGATCGGCGACGGCTTCATAAGCCCGGCCGACGGCAGACTTATGCTCTACCTCGGCGCCGACGCCGACAGGCCTTTCCCGCTCAAAGGCGCGACACGCTCGCTGCGGAGCGTCTTCGGAGCCTCGCGGGCCGTCCCGGACGGCCGCTACGACATCGCGGTCATCCGTCTCGCGCCCGTCGATTACCATCGCTTTCACTTTCCGTGCGACTGCCGCACGCAAGACACGGTGCATGTCGTGCCCGGCAAATACCATTCCGTCAACCCGATAGCCCTCTTGCGCCATCCCGACGTCTATGCCGACAACGAGCGCCAGATTCTCGCGTGCGACAGCGCGTTCGGACGATTCTGGATGGTGGACGTGGGCGCCTTCGGCGTCGGGACGATCGTGCAGACCTACACGGGCGATGCGCATAAAAAGGGCGAAGAAAAAGGATTTTTCAAATTCGGCGGTTCCACGGTAATCATAGTCGCGAGCGCAGGCACGCTTTCGTTCGATGACGATCTCGTGCGCAACTCCGCGGCAGGCCTCGAAACGCGCGTGCGCTTCGGCGAGAGAATCGCGATATCCTCAGCAGGTTCTGGAATCTGAAATACCGCACGGCAAAAAAACGGCACGCCGTCTGCACGGCGTGCGCTTTTTCGGAAAAATCCGCTGACTCTTACTTGAAGTAGCGATTCAAGAGACCTTCGAAACCCGCGCCGTGACGGGCCTCGTCCTTGGCCATTTCATGAACGGTGTCATGGATGGCGTCGTAACCGAGCTCCTTGGCGCGCTTGGCGATCGCGAGCTTCGCTTCGCAGGCGCCCTGCTCGGCGTCGGCGCGCAGTTCGAGATTCTTCTTCGTCGAGTCGGTGACGACTTCGCCGAGAAGCTCCGCGAACTTCGCCGCGTGTTCGGCCTCCTCGAACGCGTAGCGCTTGAAAGCCTCGGCTATTTCGGGATAACCCTCGCGCTCGGCCTGACGCGACATCGCCAGATACATGCCCACTTCGCAACACTCGCCGTTGAAATGATCTTTGAGACCCTGCATGACTTCGGCGTCTTCGACTTTGCCGTCGCCGATATTGTGCTGGCAGGCCCAGACTTTCTTGCCGCCTGAAGCGGTCTGTTCTTTGAATTTCGCGCCGGGAACGCCGCAAAGCGGGCATTTTTCGGGCGCACTGTCACCGGTGTGGACATAGCCGCAAGCCGGACAAACCCATTGTTTCATTTTTTTCTCCTTTCGCGGAAATTATATCAAAACCGCTCTTGCCCGACAATTGCAAAATACCCCCTTGTCATCCCGGTACGCGATATGATATAATACCTGACAGTTTCTACACCTGCTCGGGTGGTGAAATTGGCAGACACGCATGCTTGAGGTGCATGTGGAGAGATCCTTGCGGGTTCGAGTCCCGCCCCGAGCACCAATAAAAAACCCCGGATTGATCCGGGGCTTTTTGTTTTTCCGCAAGGCCGCGCTTACTTGCCGACGTATTTTCTGAAGTAAGGCAACACGGCGTCGCGCCAGATCGCGTAACCCTTTTCGTTCGTGTGAAGGCGGTCGTCCATAAGCGCCTTCGTGTCGCCCTTTTCATCGACGAGTTTCGAATTGAAATCGACGAGAATAACTCTCTTGCCGTCGGCGAAATTCTTCGTGATGCGGTTGACTTTATCGTTACTCAGGCGAGCCCGATGCGTAGGCGAATCCCCTCGCGGGAATATCGGCAGCAACAGAATCTTCGACTCGGGGTGCTTCGCCAAAATCGTCTCGATGATGCGCTTCGTGCCGTTGGCGACGTCCACACAGTTGTTACCTGCGTTGTTCGTGCCGATCATGAGCATGAAGAGCTTGGCCTTATATCCTTCGAGTTCGCCGTTCTGCATACGCCACAGGACATGCTGCGTCCTGTCGCCACCATAACCGAGATTGAGAATCTTGTATGTCTTCTTGAGCTCGGCGAATATTCTCACGCCCTCGCCGCCCTTGCGCTCCCAACGGTGGGTGATGGAATCTCCCACGAAAACGAGATCGTATTCCTTCGGCCCGGCGGTGATTTCATTGCGCTTCTCGAGGCAGCGCTTACCCCACCAGTTCGAAGCGGGAAAAGCCGTCAACGGCGTGGACATAAGCGGCTCGAGCGTGTAAGAGCTTGGATACGACGGCCAGCGCGAGGCAATCGCCTCGTCGGGAGCGGCCGCGAGAGCGGCATCGATAAGAGGAATGACCTCGCTCGCCCATATTTCATAGCCGCGCTCGTCTGGATGGAGAAGATCGGAGAAAAGTTCACGGCTGAGATTGCCGCGCGCATCGAGAAATTTCTCGTTGAAATCACACCACACGACACGAGTGCCGTCGCAGAACTTCGGCAGTTCCTTGTTGACGATTTCGTTGCGCTTGCGGCAAGGGTCGTTCACCGTGGCTCCGCGCGGGAAAATCGCGGTCAGTATGATTTTCGCTTCAGGTTGCTTTTCTTTGATGACTTCGAGAATTTTTCTGATGCCGAGAATCGTGTCGACGGGCGGTTCCTCCTCAAACGGGAAATGCCCGGCATTGTTCGTACCGATCATCAGAACGATCGCTTTCGCCTTGTAGCCGTCGAGTTCCCTGCCTTCGGTGAGGCGCCAGAGAACATGTTCCGTGCGGTCGGCGCTGACACCGAGATTTATCGCCTTGCGTTTGCCTTTGGCGAAAAACTTATTCCACACGTTTCTTCCTTTGGAGCCCCAGAAGTCGGTGATGGAGTCGCCTATAAACACGACCTCCGCGGCGCCGTTTGTGGCGATGTTGTTCATCCTGCTTTTGTGGACCTTCATCTGCCAGCACTCCGGGTTGCCGTTCCAGGCGATTGGAGTCACGGCGCGAATATCCGCGTGAAGCGCTGCGGCGATCGAAACTGCAGCGGCGAGAATCATTGTTTTTCTGAACATCTGTATAATTCCTTTCGTTTCGCAAAGTATATCAAATTACATCCCTGCGCGACAACCCCTTCAGACGAGCGCGACGGAGCATGAGCAGCCGAGCCTGTCGGCGCCGGCTCTGAGAAACGCGAGAGCTGTTTTTCTGTCGCGGATGCCGCCTGCCGCTTTTACACCCGTTTTGGAGCCCACGCTCTTTCGCATGAGTTTCACGTCGGATATCGTGGCGCCTCCTTTGCCGAATCCGGTCGAAGTCTTGACGAAATCGAAGCCTGCCTTCCTGGCGGCAAGCGAGGCGGTGATTATTTCTTTCTTCGTGAGATTGCAACATTCGAGAATAAGTTTCAGCACGACCTTTTCCCCGAGGTTTCTGCAGAACTTCACAAACAGCGTGAGCTCTTTCAGCGATGCCGCGCTATCCGTTTTGAAAAGTCCCTGATTCATCACGAGATCAAGTTCGCGCGCTCCGTCAGCGATCGCCTGCGCGGCTTCCGCTTTTTTCGCTTCAAAACTCGTCGCCCCGAGAGGAAACGCTATGACGGTGCAGACTTGAACGTCCGAGCCGGAGAGAGCGCGTCTGCATAAAGGCACCCAGTACGGATTTACGCAGACTGACGCAAAGCCGTGCGTTACAGCCTCGGCGCAGAGTTTCTCTATCTCGCAAGTCTCGGCATCGGCCCTGAGAAGCGTGTGATCGATGTATTTCGCTATGTTTTTTTTCATTTTACGTTTTTCCTGCCGGCTTTTCCATCAAATAAAGCAGATCCTTCGACGGCGGCGATTATACCATATTTCATATTTATGCGTTTTTCATCCGAATATGGTATACTACGCGGCAAAACGTTAAAAGAGAAGACAATGCCAGAAATATCGCTAAATGACGTGTTGGCCGAACTTGACCGCGGTTCAAAGGTTATTCTTCAGGTACGCCACGCAGAGCGGCCGAAGATCGACCCGGACGATGCCACTTTCGGAGATAAACTGCCTCTGACGGCCGAAGGCGAGCGTAGCGCGAGAGAATTCGGAATTCGCCTCTCTAAATATAAAGGAGAAGTGGAGTTTCACTCAAGTCCCCTGCTCAGAACACGCATGACAGCCGCGTTGATCGCCGAAGGTATGGGGCGCGACGTAACTGATATTTCAACACATGAAAGATTGGGCAACGGCACTTTCTACTATAACGATCCTTCAGAAGTCGTTGAAGTTTTCAAACCGGCGAATTTTTTCAACGCCTGTTTCGATTATATGCGCACTGGAAAGATGTCCGGTTTCAATAATCTCGAAAGCGCCTCCTCGGCACTTGAAGAATGGCTTTTGAATCTCGCGAAGAAGCAACTTACGATAGCCACTACGCACGATCTCTATATTGCGGCGTTTCTTGCTTCTCGAAACGCGTATACGGAATTTTCGCGAGATACATGGCCGCGTTTTCTCGATGCAGGAGCCATTATAGTATCGGCAAACGGCGAGCGTCGTTATGCTTTCGTGCGTACAGGACTTTCTGACGGCATCGTAGGAGTCGCCTTATAATTTCGAACTTAAAAATTGCGCGAGAATCCAGCCGCCGAATTTAGGTTAAATATCAACAATGATATGAAAATATCAACAGAGATATTAACTTATCAACGTGATTATCAACAGAATCAACAGAGTTATCAACAATAAAGGGCGTTTTTATCAACACTTGTAGATATAAGTGTTGATAATTCAGTAAGTGCGCTTGATAATTTCGGCTGGGAGTAGATATTCTTCGCCGTGCTTGTAAGAAATACCGCAGCGCTCAAGTTCGGCTATCACCGCACCTGAAAGAACGTTCTGGTTTTCGTTGAAAAACTTCTCGAGCGCGGCGCGCTTCTTCTGGAGATTGCCTGTCGGCTCGTTCGCAACAAGAACAGCTTCAAGAATCTGCGCCTTTCTCACGCGCCCTTCTGCCTCTGCCGCGTCACGCGCCTCCTTGATGACTTCAAGAACCTGATCGCGCGTCTCCCCGATAAATCTGTCTTTTAACTCAATTTCACGGTCGAGAAGCGCAATTTTGCTGGAAAGAGCCGTTTCTGAATTAGCGCTGAGAATCTCGCCCGTTTTATTGAGGGCGATTCTCATTTCTTTCATCACGCTTTTCATTTTCGCGATCTCGATATTCAACTCATCTACCTTGGCCGCGAGAGACCTGTTATCTTCTGTAAGTTTGCTGTTGCGCTCTTCAAGCGATTCTATTTTCTCGTCCTGCTCGACTTTCTCCGCGGCGAGGGCTTCGACAACTATTTTCTGAACTTCGCCTTCTTCTTCAATCGTCACTTCTTCAACAATTTCTTCAGTCGCGGAAACAGTCTCTTGTGTTTCTTGCGCTGCAGGCCGCGTGACGATCTCTCTTGGCTTCAAAAATTCTTCGACGTTCATTGTACGTTCTGACCTTTCAGTTCACATCCGTCATAAATGAAAAGACGACAGTCTATAGGGCCGTTGAAAAACGGCACGCGCGCTTTATAGAAAAGGTTGACCAGTCTAGCGAGATCGGGATTTCCCGTAATGAGAGACCCCGTCCAACCGGAACACTTCTCGTTCATGAAAACTCCGATGCGTTCGTATATCGGCGCGAGTTCCGCGGGATCGCCGAGACGGATACCGTATTCAGGATTGAAGAAAACGCACCCTTTAGTGTTCGCTGGAACGGGCGTATCGGCGAAATCGCACGCCTTGAAACTGATGAGATGCGCTACGCCGGCGGCTATCGCGTTGGAATGGGCATTCTCAACGGCTTCTGGGGAAATGTCGGTAGCCCATATTTCAGGAACCTCTTCAGGCGTTTCCTTTTCTTTGGCTTTAAGAACCATCTCCTTCCATATCTGCTCGGGCGAAGCGCCTGCCGTCTGGCGACGCGCGACGAGAGGAGCCGATTCTCCGGGAATGATTCTGTTGTAACCCTTTATGGACTGAAAGGCGAAATGACCCTTGAGAGAACCGGGAGCTTTGTTGGCTGCCATCATCGCCGCTTCGATCGCGGGCGTACCGCTGCCGCACATTGGCGACAAAAAAGGCGTTCTGCCGTTCCACCCCATGGCCATGATGCACGCGGCTGCGAGCGTCTCCTGCATCGGCGCCGATCCCGGTATCTTGCGGTAGCCTCGCTTCGAAAGCGGCTCTCCCGAAGTATCGAGATAAAATATTATTTCATCCTTTTCCCAGTAGACGAAAACTGCCGCGCCGATGTTTTTGCTGCCGGAGTTGGGACGGCGCTGGCATTTCTCGCGCATTCTGTCGGCGATCGCATCTTTCGTGTAAAGAGAAGGCAGACGCGTATCGCGAATGGTGAAATTGTGGACTATCGAAGAGACTGAAAAATATCCGTCGGCTTCGAGGAGATTTTCCCAGTCGATCGAAAACGCCGCCCTGTAGAGATCGCGTATGTTGCGGCATGTCGTGCGAAGAAGCGGCACGAGCACGCGGTGGGCCGTGCGAAGATTGAGATTAAGTCTCATCATATCGCGCATGGAGCCGCGGATGACGACGGTATTCTCGGTGACCTCGATGGGTTTGTAACCCATATCGAAAACTTCCCTTTCCGTCCAGCGCGACAGCTCCTTGGCGCAGGATATGATTATCGGATAATTTTTATCGGTCCAGATTTTCACGAAATTCTGAGAGGCATTAAAACGTAGAGGAAAGGAATGGAACACTTGATGACGGCGGGCGAATGACCGTTGTTGAGATTGATCGTCACCTCGTCGTCGTCGATGGCTTTGAGAGGATCCATCACATACGAGGGATTGAACATTATTTCAATGGTTTCGCCCGCGTATTTTATGACGACTTCGTCGCTCGCCTCACCTATGTCGCTCGCTGCGGAAGTGACTGTGAGCTTGCCGTTCGAGAAAATGAGTTTGGTCGAGTGCGCTTCGTCGATGGTCATGACGCTCGCGCGGTCAAGCGCGTCGAGAAGAAGCTGACGGTCGACGGAAATGCACTGAGCCGTTTCTTTAGGAATGACCTGCTCGTAATCGGGATATTTATCGTCTATCAGCTTCGAATATATTTTGATGTTGTCGAGGTTGAAGCAGATCTGTGTGTTCTGGATGATAACTTCGACTTCGCCGTCACCTGATATGGAACGCTGAAGTTCGCTTACGGCCTTCGAAGGAAGAACGATGTCTTTCTCCGACGATTTCGGAAATTCGATTTCGTTTTCGACAAGCGCGAGACGGCGCCCGTCGGTTGCGACCATGGTGAGCTTCTGGTTTTTGAAACTCATGAGAACGCCCTTGAGAGTGCGGCGCGTGTCGTCCTGCGAAGCGGCGTACGAAACCTTGCGGAGCATTTCCCTCAAAGTCTGCTTGGGCAGTTTGTAATTGAATGTGCTCTCGCCTTCGGGAAGTTTCGGAAAATCAGAACCGGGCATTCCGGCAAGTTTGAACTTCGTGCTGCCGGCTGTCACGATGGCGCGCTCGTTCGAATCGATGTCGATTACGACTTCACCTTCGGCCACCTTGTTGATGAGGCTGAACAGAAGTTTAACGGGCAAGGTGGTAGTGCCGCCTGAAATCACTTCGCATTCGCATGTCACCTTGATTGAAATGTCGAGATCGGTCGTTGTCATCTTAAGCTCGGACCCGGACGCATCGAGAAGCACGTTCTGAAGTATGGCGAGCGAGCCTTTTCCGGCGACTATATTCTGCACGGATTTAAGTCCATCGAGAAATTTTGAGCGGATGATTTTCAGTTTCATTTTGTTTTTTCCTTATGTATCTGCCTTGTCCGACTTGAATTTGTAGATTGTATCATATAACTGATTCTAAATAAACTCTATTTTATTATAGTATTATCTGATGTAGATATTGTTGATAATTTGTTTTGACCCTTTACTGAAGCGCTTTTCATGACTTTTCTTCTGTAGATAAAACAGCGGTTCTTTTTAGATACGTGTTGATCTTTTTTCTTCCCGGTAGATATATGTTTACAAGAAGGTGTCTTTTCAACCGGTTGTCATCATTCCATTTTATCTGAAAGTTTATAACCGAACTCGCTCAGAATTTCTGCGAGCATGGCTTTGAGATCGCTTTCGACATCGAGTCTCTTCGTTATGTTTTTCACTCCATGAAGAATCGTGGCGTGCGTTTTTTCGAATTTCTTCGCGATTTCAGGCAGGCTCTTTGTCGTGTACTTTCTCGCTATATACATCGCTATCTGGCGAGGCGTCACGATCGATTGTGTTCTTTCGGGAGAGAGAATCTGCGTGAGCGTGACATCGTATTTTTTCGCCACTGCGCTCTGTATCTCCTCTATCGTGAGTTTTCTCAGAGTCTGTTCTTTTTCAATGGAGTCTTTGAGAAGATTGGCGAGAACTTCGTTGTCGAGTATGGCGTTAGGGAAATTATTTAGATAAATGCAGACTTTTCCGAGAGCGCCCTCCATTGCTCTCACGTGACTTTTGATATTGTCTGCGATGAATTCGAGGACCGAATCTGAAACTTTTGCGTTGGCGCTTTCAGCTTTCTTTTTTAGAATTGCAAGGCGCGTTTCGTAGCTCGGGCTTTCGATCTCCTGTACGATGCCGCCCTCGAAGCGCGATATCATTCTCGCTTCGATTGAAGGCAGATTTTTAGGCGCCACATCGGATGTCATCACGATTTGTTTCTTTGCGCCCTGCAAAGCGTTGAACGTATTGAAATATTCGACCTGGACGTCTTTACCGCGCTGGAAGAACTGCACGTCGTCGAGAAGAAGAACGTCAAGCGATCTGTATTTGTTTCTGAATTCGAGAAGATTGTTGTTTTTGAGATAGTTCACGTATTCATTCATGAACTCTTCAGCAGTCAGATAACATATCGCGAGAGAAGGATCATCCTTTTTGAGCTGATTGCCTATGGCCTGCATCAGATGCGTTTTGCCCAGACCCGGGCCGCCGTGAATGAAGAGAGGATTGTACATCGGTTTGCCGGGGTTTTTCACGGCACCCATCGCTGCGGCGAGAGCGAAGCTGTTTGAAGGTCCTCTCACAAATTCTTCGAACGTGTATTCTTCGTTGAGCGGCAAAGTCGAAATGAACGTCGAAATTTTGCCTGCCGAGACAGGTCTTTTCTGCGGCACTTTCGGAACGGCGAGTTCTTTTTCCTTTTTTTCGTCGAGCTTGAATTCAAGAATTATTTCTTTTTCGGCTCCAGCGAGATCGAAACAGCTTTTGAGTTTGCCGGAATAGTTTTCTTTAAGAAAATCAGCCGCATAAGCGTTGGACGTAAGTATAGATACCACATCGCCTTCTCGCGTCACATCCGTAACCATAGAGAGGTATCTGTCGGCTTGATTTTTTTCATCGTTCGACTGCAAAGTCGACAGATAAATCGCTTTGGCCCGTTGCCATACGTCCTTTATTTTTATGTTTATTATCTCGTTATTCATGACAAAAATCTTCCTTATTCAAAAGCGAGTATAATGTATCATAAAATCACTCGCGTTTGTTAAACGAGAAATCAACGCGTATCACCAAGTTATTAACATAAATTGTTTATAACTTTAATATCTACCTCTTTTGATGATTGTTGCCAGAACTGCGACATCGGCGGGATTTACACCTGCAATCCGAGAAGCCTGCGAAAGAGTTTCAGGAAGATGTTTTTTAAGTTTTTCCCTGCTCTCATATCTTACCGCCAAACAACGATCATAATCGAGCCACTTCGGTATCTTGATGTTTTCGTCGCTTTTAGCTCTCTCGGCAGCCTTTTTCTCATGTTCAATGTAAGGCGCATAATGTCGCATAATATCAATCTCTTTTATAACTGCGCTGTCGATTTCGTTTGGAATTTCAAATGCCGGGTCATTCAACGCCGAGTTTATTATTGATAGATTCTTTTCTCGTATGGCTATGGTTTCAGAATCTATAATATTGATTTTTTTTGCAGCTTCTAAAAGACGGTATATTGCATTATCCTGCCGAAGTATCAATCTGCGCTCTGCCCTGCTCGTGAACATTCTATATGGTTCATCTGTTCCCTTCGTTACGAGATCATCTATCATTACACCGATGTAGGCATCTTGTCTGCTCAATATCAAAGGCTCTTCTCCCTTGCAATAAAAGGCAGCATTTATACCGGCCATAATTCCTTGAGCTGCAGCCTCTTCGTATCCCGTCGTGCCGTTGATCTGCCCTGCAAAAAACAATCCTTCGATTCTCTTACTTTCCAAAGAATGTTTTAATTCACGAGCGTCTATGCCGTCGTATTCGATTGCGTAGGCATACGCGAGAAATTCTGCGTTTTCCAAACCGACGACTGAATGAACCATACCTTCCTGTACATATCGTGGCAAACTACAACTCAAACCGTTTGGATATATTATTTTGCCGTCGATATCCTCAGGTTCAAGCATTACATGATGTTGTGTAGCAGTTTCAAATCTGACTATTTTATCTTCTATACTTGGGCAATATCTTACGCCTGTTCCTTCAATTGCGCCGCCATAAAGAGCCGATTTACTTAAATTAGACCGTATTATTTCATGTGTTTTTATGTTCGTATGAGTCAACCAGCATGGATATTCAGGAAATGTTCCACGTGGAACATTGCTTTTGGAGTGTTCCACGTGGAACAATGGGCGTGGATTTTCACCGTCTTGACGGGTACAAAGGCTAAAATCACATGATTCTGCCTTTAAACGCGGTGGAGTGCCAGTTTTAAGTCTGATTAAATCAAAACCAAATCGTTCAAGAGATTCGGACAGTTGATTGACAGCAGGCCTATCATCACCGCCGCTTTCCATACATTCCTTGCCAATCCATGTGCGGCCGCGCAGGGCAGTTCCAGAAGTGATTACAACTGCGTTTGCCGTGATTTTACCATTATTCTCCGTGACAACTCCAGCACATTTATCGTTTTTTATGATAAGGTCGATTACCGCATCTTCAATCAATGTCAGATTATCTTGTGATTCAACAATCTGTCGCATTCTTGCCGAGTATTCTTTCTTTGCGCATTGAGCGCGTGTCGCCCAAACGGCTGGCCCTCTGCTCAAATTCAAAGTCTTAGATTGAAGGGCGGTTGCGTCTGCATTCTTACCCATCTCTCCGCCAAGAGCGTCGAGCTCGTAAACTAAATGGCTTTTAGCCAGACCACCAATAGAAGGATTGCAAGGCATCCTTGCGATGGCATCTGATTTGCCTGTGATGAGAAGGGTGGTGACTCCCATTCGAGCAGCCGCCAAGGCAGCCTCTGTTCCGGCGTGACCTGCGCCTACTATAATTAAACTATATTCGAAGAGCATAAATTATAAATCCTATTAATAATTTATCAACTGTGTAATGAACATATTAATAAATAATGTTATGCGTCATAGTGATTTCAAAAATTCGCAGAAAAATGAATATTTTGTCACATTTCTAACTTTAACAAATTTGTCAAGAGGGAAATTATAAAATAATGTGAACATTTATATAAAAGTTATCAACAGTTTTAAACTTTTGCTTATATTGTTTCAAAAATATAAAGAATATGCCAAATATCATGCTCTGATTTCAAGAGTGAGCAGTCCCGCCGTTTTTGTGAACTTCGGCTTGTGAAGAGGAATCTCTATGATAGTATATTTGCCTTCCGGCGGCAAAATATCTTCAGTCAGATCGAATACGCCCTGAAGAACGGTTTTCGGCCCGGGGTAAGTACCCTCGATTTGAGCGAGTGCATCCAGAGGGGCGGAGGCGATATCGCTGATACCGACCGTGTATTGCTGTATGACATCGCGAAACTCCCGAAGGGCGTATTTGGCTGTTGCCCTGAGGAGTTTTTCTATCCATTCGTCGTCAAGGATTTCGGAGATGGATACCGCGAAACCGCAATGCCCTTCGATATCTTCACGGAAAAGGATTCTTTTTGACCACTCTTCTCTCTTGACGTCGGCTTTAGCGCGAGAGAACTTGACCTCGCGGGCGGCGGTCTTGCGGGCGATGGAAGGGCGCGGCCAAAGGAGATCGACCGTCACGAGGCGCGTCGTCTTTTTGATTCTCGGCTGAAGTTTTATTCCATTGATCTCGGCGCCGACCAGAAGCACTTCGATCGCGGTTTTCTCTTTTTTTGTCGCCATACGTTTACTCCTTTCGTGTAGAGCGAGATTATAGCACAAATTAATTTTTTGATTTTTCGATCGTCGCCGTCGCACTTTCGCGGGGCAACGCTCTCTTTGATGAAGCCTGATGTTTCGCCAAGTACGGCAAATACGCCGACTGCAAAGCGCGCGTCGAGCCCTCGGCTCCGCACCCCTGCGAGGCCGTGTTCGAGATATTCGAAGACATGCGTGAAGAAGGGCTTTGTTTCCGAAAGAAGGGCGACGACTTTTTCTTTGCGCGGCTCGTCGAGAAGCGCTGATGTGGGCGTCGGGTCTTTCGTTTCGGTCACCTGCCGCAGCCTCACGGCCGAACCCCCGCGTAGCGAGTCTATTACCCAGCCGGGTAACACATCCTATCGCGCGCGACGCCAAAATTTTCATTTTTAGGCCAATTTTAATTTTTTTTACATTGCCCCCTTGCGCAATGAAAAAATTTTTGATATGATTCAACACGCTGGGAGAAGGGGAGAATTGTTGCTTCGCTTTTTTACCGGCAAAAACAAGGAGAATACAAATGAAAAAACTATTAATAATGCTTTCAGCGGCGGCGCTCGCAACAGGCGCATTCGCTGAAACTGCAACGGTGACGACCGGTACCGAAAAGTTCGAAGGTTTCGACGCCGGTATCAACATCACCACAAATACACTTACTCCGAATACTGTCGGAGAATATCTGTGGTACAGCGCGGGTGACGCCGATGAAGGCGAGACCGGCACTGTTACCGCGTATGCCGAAGGCGACGCGAAGCCCGCGAACGGTGACGACTCCAACGCCAACTACCTGAACGTCAGCACGACGACCGGCACGCCTCTCTATCGTACCGTCTCCTCGCACAGCGGTACTGCTGCGAGCGCTGACGAGAACCCCGTCGATATCGCTGACGGTATCTTCGTCGATACGTATGTCCAGTTCTCCGGCAGCGAGAGCGCGCCTTCGATTCCTGAGGGTAGCAAGCTCGTCGTCTGGGTTCAGGCTATCGACGAGGACCCGAGCGAGGGTATCGAGGGTTCAACGAACCTTGTCGTTACTTCCGCGATGCTCGATGCGAGCGGTGTTCCGACAGCGACGAATTTCGTGATCGAGACCGCCGCTGAGTTTGATTTCGAAGGCTGGCACCGTCTTACAATCCGTGCGATCAAGGACATCACTACCGACACGAAGATCGCCGGCTTCACTGTCTTTGTCGACGGCGTTCAGCTCGCCGCCAAGGCGACCCAGATCGCGGGTTCAGACGCCGTTATCGAAAACGAAGTCGAGGTCACACCGGCCGTTCTTGCCGTTACCTACAATAACCTTATGGGCGCGTATGATTACGACACTAATCTGACGATGGAGGCGAAGAAGTTCTATGACAATCGCCAGCTTTTCGTCAGCTTGGTTCGTAACGACAATCTGAAAGCTCAGACGCTTTCCGCTGTCGGTTTTGACGGCACGGGCAAGGTCGACGATGTCACGGTCTCCGATGACAGGTCGCAGTTCGCGTTCGCTCGCGGCGATTTCTATTTCACGATGGAGTGGGATGCCGGCATCACCGGCTTCACGCTTACTGCCAATGACAAGGCTGAAGGTGCCTTCACGCAGACATACACGAAGACCGGTGCCGGTTCTGAAGTCATCGTGATCCCCGCCGCCGCTACTACGCTTACCATTTCGGCCATTGGGGTTGCTGATGGTAGCACTTATAACGGCAGCGCTACAATAGAAGTTGCTCTTCTTGAAGAGACGAGCTATTCGCTCGTTACGGAGACGACTTATGTCAAGATCGGTGATAAGTCCTACTCGAGCTTTGCTGCGGCTCTTGCTGATGCGACCGCCGGTGCTACTCTTAAGCTCGTTAAGCCGCTCTCGTTGAGCCAGACCGTGGTGAGTGGAGATATCGTTCTCGACCTTGCTGGTCAGACCATTACATACGTGGCCGCAACGCTTGAAGATGATGTCGCGACAGAGGATGTTGATGAATCTACCTTGTCGGCTGTTATTACAGTTGCCGAGGGGGCGTCGTTGAAGATTATCGACTCCGTGGGAGAAGGTATGATTCAGTATGAGGGCGAGCCGGATATGTTTGGCAGTGCCTTGATTGATGCATATAGTGGTACATTCATCCTCGGTGATGCCGATGATGATGCAGATACGGGAGCTACAATTGTCGGCCTGATCGGTGATAGCGGTAAATCGTATGCTGACGCCGAGGGCGGTGCTTATGCGCAATACGTGCGTGGCAAGGTTCTTTACATTGATTCCTGTAATGGTGAGTATGATGCAGATAGCGGCACCTATTCGGCCTACTTTAGTCCCTGTCTCTATGTCGACGGTGAAGACTACACGAGCTCGCTTGAATGTGATGGTGAGTACTTCGTGATCACGCCTCCGACGAGCGGCGAGCCCGAGCCCGCGACCTTTGCGGTCACAGTTCTCAACGAAAACACGAACGCTTCTTTCACGAGCGATCCTGCGACGCTGACGGGTCTCGCGGCCGGTACCCCGGTCACGATCACGGCTACGGCTAATGATGGCTACACCTATAATGGTGCTACGCTCGGCGATTGGACAATCGACGAGAACGACGCCACCAAAGCGACGTACACGGTCACGGTCAATGACAACCTCACGGTTACGGTGCCTACGGCTGTTGCGGCGGAGAAGGAGATCGAAGCCGGTACGACCGAGAGCTTCGATACTATTGAAGATGCCAAAGCTGCGACGAATGGTGTCGTAATCACTGTGTCGTCGACTGACGCCGCTGCCGGTATCTCCGCGGACTACTTCAAGCCCGTGATCACTCCGAACGGTAATACCTTTGTTGTCGGTGTCGATCTCGATGAAACCGTAATTCAGCCCTCGGCAGATGACGCCGCTGAAACGTTCATCGAGAACCTCGCGACTGCCGAAGTCGTGAATGGCATCATCACGATCAAGTTCACTGGTGCGCAGGTCAAGAAGGGTCTTAAGTACGGTGTTGCTGTCTCCGAATCTCTGACTGGTGAGAATAGCATCCAGAACGCCACGCCTGAGACCTGGGAAACCGCCAACGATAGCGGTGTTGACCTGAAGGTCACGAAGCCGACCAATGGTAAGGGCTTCTTCAAGGTTCACATCAAGTACGAGCCCATTAAGGCGGCTGAGTAAGTGAGCCAAACCCAAGGGCCGGGTAACCGGCCCGAAGGTAAAACAAAAAGCGGGTCAAAGTATTCTCCGCCCGCTGGAGCGCCGCAACCGCGGCGCTCTGTTTTTTTCGTGGAGGCATGGGGTCGCTGCGTGGGGTGTCGCGGAGCTCGGTTCGATCTCGTTCACTCCGCGATTGTTACGCCTTTCGCGCTTAGACAAGAAGACTGTTTCAGTCTGCCCTGCCTAGACAATACTTCTGGTTTCATACAATGCTTCTCTTACGGCTACAACGCTTCGTTCCTCACTCACCGACTCCGCTCCACCCCACTTCGCTCTCAACTGGATTGCTTCGCGCTTTGAGTTGACATAACTCGAAAAAAAACATTCAAACATTCAAACATTCCAACATTCCAACATTCGAACATTCAAACATTATCTCTCCCGCCCCTCGCCCCCACTCCGCTCCTTGCTGAATATAACGCCACGGGCGCAACGCAAACGCATAGCAAAGCCCGAAACTCACCCTGCGTGACCTCGCGTTGTAAGCGGTTAGTCGGATGTGCAACTGCTGTAGAGTTCCTTGTGCTTCCCTTTCCGTCTTGCTTGTATTCTTGCCTTGTCAACATGCGGCGTTTTTTCGCCCAACGGTACTCTCCTTTTGATATGGGCGATTTGCGCGTCCTTGCGATCCTCGACGTACACGAGTACGTCTTCGGATCGCAGTCCTGCGCAAATCGCCTCATCTGAAAAGGTTCCGTCCCGCTGACGGGGCGAATAAACGCCGCGCTGGCACTTTCGACATCGTTCGACTCGCCGATTCGTCTCTCTTCACTCGCTTAGGTATTTTGCAGCGGTTCCTCTCGCGGCGATCATCGCCGAATCTGCGTCGCCTGATCTTCGTCGCTCGCCTTGGTTTCGCTTGACGCTCAACGCAAGGGCGGCTCCTCGCCATGCTCGCATCTCGGCGCGCTCCCCGCGAACCGGAAGCGCCCCGAAATACCACGCTCATTCATCGTTCCTCTCTGGCGAGTCTCACTTACGCCGCATGAAGCGTATATGCTATATGTCCTCCCCGGCGCACATCCGGGCTTCTCGCCACAATACCAAGCCTTATTTGGGCGTAGCATGAAAAGAATTAAAAATGTTCCGCATCAAATTCTCATCCGTAGGACATTAGAGAAAAATCTCCTGTAAAAGCGAATGTATTGAAAATGAAAAAGCAAATTGGTGTGTGAGGAAGCGGGCCGGTGGTGGCCCGTGTCGAGCTGAGTGAGTTTTCTTAAGCGCCATTCGACGGACGGGGCGCGAGGCGCAAGTTAGACAAGGAAGGCAGAAGATTTAAGCGAAGCGAAAAACTTCGCCCGACGCAGTATAACGACGCGAATCGCGTCACGCACCGACGAAGGCGCGTAGAAAACGAACGTGAGCGAGACCGGA
Organism: Kiritimatiellia bacterium; assembly: GCA_045537795.1. Taxonomy (GTDB): domain Bacteria; phylum Verrucomicrobiota; class Kiritimatiellia; order RFP12; family UBA1067; genus UBA1067. The sequence continues at coordinate 26,067 of JAZSQE010000065.1, forward strand.
CACTACCGGCAAGCACGGAGACGCGCCCTACGGAACTAAAAATACGGGGGAATGTAAAATAAGGTTTTGTATGTTCGAAGCTAAGGTTTCTGCGACGCGACGAACTCGACCAGGGTGACAATGGCGGCGGAGATCGCGGCCGTCAGCCGAGCGGACCGATGCTTAGGCGAGGCGGATTGCGCAGGACTGCGATCCGAAGACGTACTTGTTTGTGTACGTCGAGCGATCGCAAGGACGCGCAATCCGGCCGCATAAGCGCGGGAGCACGGTTGCCGCGACATCCGCCGCATTTTGACAAGTCACTTAATCAAAGCAGGACTCGGTTTTGATAATGGTATCATCTTTCTCGCTCGACAACACTCTACAGCCGTTGCACATCCGACTAACCGCTTACTGGGCATTGACGGACAATCGCGGATTATGATAACATCTGTCGGTTTTTACCGAAAACGAAAGGAATCCATGAAGAAACTTACCGCTGTCAAGACCGCGTTCTCGGTCTGCGCCGTGATCGCTGCCGCTTATGGGTGCATGATGTTCGAGCCGAAAACTTTTGACGGGGTCGATATCGCGCCTGGAGATATCAACGCCGACGATCTCACCCGATTGGAGTGCGTCAGAAGCGTTTCGGGCGATCCGATCGTGATCGTCAAGGACAACGTCGCGAAACTGCCGATCGTTTTCGCCGACAATCGCGCCAACAGGGACGCCGCGAATTTTCTCGCCGAGACCGTTTTCGAGATGACGGGCGTCAAACCGAAGGTCATCGTCGAGCGCAAGGGCAAGGCTGTCACGAACGCGCCCGCGTTCTATATCGGCGATACGGCCGCCGCTGCTGCCGCCGGCTTGACGCCTTTCAGAAAGAAGACCGGCCGCTGGGACGGCGTCGAGTCGGAGCGCTTCCGCGTGGTCGCGAAGGACGGCTCGTTCTACTTCGTCGGACGCGGCGATTACGCCGTTTACGATTGGTGCGAACGCCAGCTCGATGTCAGATTCTACTGGGGCCGCAAGCCAAGCGAAATGCGCATCAAGGGCACGAACTTCATATACGGCAAATGCACCGTCGCGACGAAGGGTCTCGCGGCGCGCCCTGTCGATTACGAGGACCAGCCCGTCTTCGCGCAGCGCGACAACTGGCCGTATGAGAATTCGCCTTGGAATATCTGCGCCAAGGGCGGCGACAGTCACCGCGGCGGCGTCAACGTCCACGCGCCTCACGGCTGGTGGAAGGACACGAATCTCGTGGCGAGACTGCCTGAAATTTTCGCCCGCAGCCCCGACGGACAGCGCGCGACCTCGCCGCTTCTGTGCTACGGCAGTCCCGAAACCGTCGAGTACTACAAGCAGCGCATCGACGAGCACATCAAAGGGGTGCGCGATTCCGGCGGCATCGTCAACACCAACAAGAAGGTCGTGACGATTTCGCAGTGGGACTGCGGCGTATACTGCTCGTGCGAACATTGCAAAAAACTTCTCGATCCGAAACTCGGCGGCGCCGGAAGCGGTTCGCCCATCATCTGGACGTATTTCACGACGAAGATATCCAAATGGCTCAAAGAGAAATATCCGGATTACATCATTTCGACTCTTCCTTACGCCAACACGTGCCTCGTGCCGCCCGGATACGACGTGTCCGAATACGCGAACGTAGAGTCGATGCTCTGCACGATGCCGGGTCTCGCGATGCTGAAGAACGAATCGTGCAAGAAGAGAGAAGAAGACCTCATCCGCCAGTGGGTCAAGGCTACGGGGCGTCCCGTTCTCAACTGGCACTACAGCTGCTGGCCGGCGGAATTCACCTCGGCTCCGTTCGTCTACGGTGAAACGATCCGCAGGCACTACGAAGACATGCGGGGTCTCATCTCGGGCACGTTCATCAACGGCGGATATGACGTTGTGAGGCTCCAGCTTTCGATGTACGTGTGGATGCGTTGCCTGTGGAATCCCGACATCGACGTGCAGGCCGTATATGACGGATTCTGCCGCCGAATGTTCGGCAAGGCCGCCTCCACGATGAGAAAGATCGTTGACATGCAGGAGACGGGCTGGAACCGTCAGTGGGGCTCGAACATGTGTTCCGTCAAGAACATCTACGAGATCAGCTATCCGCGCGAAGAGGTTCTCGAGATGCAGCGGCTTTTCGCCAAAGCGAAGAAGGAGGCAGAGGGCGACGAGAAAGCCGCGGTGCGCATAGCGTGGTACGAGAAGGGCTTCGAGAAATTCTTCAAGGAGTCCGAAGAGAACGCCTCCGGCACCGCGTTCGTTCCGTTCATGATGAAGAAGGCCGGTGTCCAGCCCGTCATCGACGGCAAGCTCGACGATACGGCGTGGGCGGCGGCCGAAGGGCGCACGTTCGTGAGGGCGAGGGATAAGAACAATCCCACGCCGGTGTTCGCGACCGAGGTCAAGGCCGTATGGACCGACAAGGGCATTACCTTCGGCGTCAAGGCGGATGAACCCGCTATCGCAAGGATGCACATGGGCGCGCCGAAGGGCGATCCGTGGGCGCAGGACACTTTCGAGATTTTCATCGATCCTTCGGGTTCGGCCGACGGTCACTGGTATCAGCTTCTCATCGACAACAACGCCCGTCTGTCGCCCAGTTCGAGCGGAATCGGCTGGAAGGCCAAAGATGTCAAAATCGCCATCGCGTCCGGCGAAAAGGGGTGGTCGATGGAGGTTTATGTGCCTTACGACGCGCTGAAAAATTTCCCCGGCGTCCAGCTGCCCACGACTTCGGCCAACGGCGTCGTCTGGCTCGGCAACATGATCCGCTGGCGTGTGGGCGACATGAAGCTCCCGAAGGAGCAGCGCGTTGAAGGCAGCTGCAACGAAATGAGCAGACTCAACACGCGTTTCAACATCTGGAACCGCGACCCGGCGGCGTTCTCGAAGTTCGTCTTCGTGGAATGACGCGCCGATGGAATTCGCGGCGATAGACTTCGAAACGACCGGATACGAGCGAGGAGCGGCGAACGAGCCCTGGCAGCTCGGGCTTGTGCTCGTCGACGGCGAGGGGCGCGTTCTGTCGCGTCACGAATGGTTCTTCAGATCGAGCGCGACGCCCGAAGCTCCGCCTTTCATGGAGCAGTGGCCGCTTTTCTATCCGCTTCTCGCCGGTCGCCGTCTCGTGGCCCACAACATAGCGACGGAGCGCACGGTGCTTACGCGCGCCGCGCCGCTCACGAAATGGGGCCCATGGATCGATACGCTGAAAATCGCGAAGGCGAAATATCCGCGGCTCTCTTCTTACGCGCTCGGCGATCTCTGCGCTCTTTTCGGCGCCGTGCCAGATTTCGAGGGGCGCACGTGGCATGACGCCCTGTACGACGCTCTCGCCTGCGCCGCTCTCGCCGCGAAACTGAAAGCCCTTTGAAAAAGATGACACCTTCCGCATTTCCCGAATATGCCTGCGGATACGCTCTCGCTCTCGCGGCCCGTTCCAAGCGTTTCGCGAAGCAGGTGTTCGCCTCTCGCGCGGAGTCGGCGCCGGAGGAGGAATTCTCGGCCGATCCGTTCGGGGAGACGGGCCGCGCCGCCGCGTGTCCCGGTCTCAAGCAGCGCTTCCCCGACCGCGTCCTCGTGATGACGAGCGACAGGTGTTTCATGAACTGCCGGCACTGCACGCGGCGCGGCCTTCTGGAGAGCGCGTGCGTCGTCAGGACGCGTGAGGAGCTCGACGTCTGCGTCGATTACGTGAAGAGGCATCCGAAGGTGCGCGACGTGCTTCTTTCGGGGGGAGACGCCCTGACGCTCGGCGACGAAGACGTGATGCGTTTCGTCGACGCTTTCTCTTCGCTCGGTCAGGTCGAAATCGTGCGCGTGTGCACGAGGGCGCTCGCGGCGAATCCTTCGCGGGTGACGCGCTCTCTTGCGAAAAAACTCGGCTCGTCGGGAAAGGTCTGGGTCAACACGCAGTTCAACTGCGCGGACGAAGTGACGGCAGAGGCGCGCGAGGCGGCCGCTCGTCTCGTCGAGGCCGGGGTTCCGGTAAGCTGCCAGAGCGTTCTTCTCAAGGGCGTAAACGATTCGGGGTCCGCGATGCTCGCTCTTCTGCGGGCGCTTTCCGCCGCGCGCATCAGGCCGTATTACGTTTTCATGTGCGACCCGGTGGCGGGGACGCGCCACTTTCACGTGCCGCTTGAAAAGGCCAGGCGCATAGAGAGTTACTGCGCCGAGCGCATCGGCGGCCTCGCCATGCCGCGTTTCGTCGCGGACGTCCCGGGCGCGAAGCGCAAGATGCCGATATATATGGTATAATACGTCGAAAAGCGCCGGGATGGTGGAATGGCAGACACCAGGGACTTAAAATCCCTTGCCAGGTATTTGGCGTGCGGGTTCGAGTCCCGCTCCCGGCACCAGACGGACATCAGATCGCGGCCGGTTTCGGCGGCGCATATAAAAGCCTGAAAGGAAAAAGAAATGAAAATCAATGGTGCGTTGTCCGTGGCGCTTTTCGCCGGTATCGTCGTTTCGTGCCATGAAAAGGCGCGCGCCGCCGATCGAGATGCGCTCTCCGCGCGTTGCGCAGTTCTCGAGCGGGTGCCGTGGACGGGCGACGGCGTGGCGGCGCGCGAGGGTGCGGCGTGGTACGGTGAAGACCGCGCGAGCGAATTCAAGGCGGAGTTCGTCCTGCCCGAAGGCGTCGATGAAGCGAAGATAACCTTCGCCTGCGCGGGCTTCGCGTCGATCCGCCTCGGTGACGGTACTGCCGTGACGGATGAATCCGGTCTCGATACGCTGTGGAGCGTGTACGACAAGACGGTGTACGTTCATACTCCCGCTCCGGTGAAGGCCCGCGCGTATCCCGCGACCAACACCGTCTACGTGAGACTCGGCAACGGCTTTTACAACATGCCGCCGCTCAGATTCTGGGGCGGGATATGTTTCAGGTCGGCGCTCGCGCGCGGCCGGCCATGTTTCAAGCTTTCGGTCGAAGGCGTCGAAAAGCCTCTTGAATGGAAGTGGCGAGAAACGAACATCATTCGCAACAGCGTCTATCTCGGAACCGAGGTCGACGCGACGAAGACCGAAGAGACGCTCTGGAAGAACGCCGTCGCCGCGGCCGGGCCGAAAGGCGCTCTCGTCAGATGGACGGGCTCCGAACCGGCTACCGGCGAAAAGGAAGTTCTGGGCGGCAGGCCTCTGCGGGTTCGCGAAGGGGCAGTGCAGGTTTTCGACTTCGGCGTGAACGCTTCCGGCGTGCCGCGTTTCGTCTTCGGCGGCGAAGCGCGCGGCACGCGTGTCGAGATCGTGTACGGCGAGCGCCTGAACGCCGACGGAACGGTGAACGTCCTTACGCAGACGGCCGGACAGATCAAACGCAAGGGAATGGGAGGTCCCGGTGCGCCCGATCTCGCCTGTCAGCGCGACGTCTACGTCTGCTCCGGCGCGGCGAAGGAGACGTTTTCTCCTCCGTTTACGTGGCATATCTTCCGCTATGCAGAGATAAGGGGCGCTAAAAACCCGGTCGCCGTCGCCGAAAACCGCGTGATGTCGATGGTTTCCATCAAGGAGCGCAAGGGTGGCGCGAAAGCGTTCGATACGGCCGACAAGGATCTTCGGGCGATACACGAACTGTGTCTCAGGACCTTTCGGGCAAACCTTATCGGCGGCGTCCAGTCCGACTGCCCCGGGCGCGAGAGACTCGGTTACGGAGGCGACATCGTGGCGTCCTGCCGGGCGTACATGCTCAACTTCGACATGCGCGACATCTATCTGAAGATACTCAAGGATTTCGTCGACGAGGCTGCCGACGACGGCTGGATCACCGAGACGGCTCCGTTCGTCGGAATCGCCGACAGGGGCTTCGGCGGGAGGTCGGGTCCCGTGTCGTGGGCTCTCGTCGTGCCGGAACTCATGGACGCGATCCTCTCGCATTACGGCGACAGTAGCGTTCTCGGCCATTATCCGGTCTGCACGAGATACATAAAACTCGTCGACGCGAAGTGCCCCGACGGCATCATTCCGCGTTGCATCGGCGATCATGAAGCGCTCGAGCGCGCGCCCGACGCAGTGACGGCGACGGCGCACTGGTACAGGTTCGTTAAGCTGACGGCGTCGTTCGCGCGCCGTCTCGGCAAGGAAGGCGAGGCGCAGGAGCTGGAGGCGCTCGCAGCGAAGATCCGCTCGGCTTTCGCGGTTAAGTTCGTGAAAGCCGACGGCACCGTCGCCAACGCCACGCAGTCGGCGCAGGCGATAGCGTTTTATCTCGGCCTCGCGCCGGACGCCCTTCGGGAAAAAGTTTTCGCGAAACTCGTCGAAGCCGTCGAAAAGAAAGGCTGCGCGCCGTATACCGGGATTTTCTCGACGCGGTACTTGCTCATGGCGCTTTCAGAGAACGGGCGCGTCGATCTCGCGCGCAGAATCGTCCTTCACAAAGGCTTCCCCGGGTATCTGCACATGATCGATCGCGGCGCGACCACGCTCTGGGAGACGTGGAAGGAGTCGGACAACATCTACTCCAACTGCCACCCGATGTTCGGTTCGGTGGACGAGTGGATATTGAAATACGCCGACGGCGCCGGATGTGCGGCCGCAACCGCCGACATGAACGATACGGGAAATTGCGCGGTTTTGCGTCCGGCCAAGACGCGGTTTTCTGCGACTTGCGCGAATGCTCCGAAAAATGATATAATACCCGCTCAATTTGAAAGGTAAAGAAGAATCATGAAGAGCGATATCCATCCCAACTACGACGAAGCGACCATCACCTGCGCTTGCGGTAACGTCATCAAGACGCGTTCGACGAAGAAGACGATGCAGGTCAACACCTGCTCGGCCTGCCATCCGTACTTCACCGGCGCGAAGACCATGGTCGACACCGAAGGCCGCGTCGATTCGTTCAAGAAGCGCTACGCGAAGTTCGCAAAGTGAGATCTTGATCGACGCCGATCAAATTAAAAACGTTTTGGGTCGCCTTGAGTCCGTGGAAGCGGCGTTGGGCGACCCGAATGTTTTATCGGACAGAAAGCGTTACCGTCAGGCGCTTTCAGATTATGCGTTTCTGAAAAAACTCGACAGCGCATACACCATGTACGCCCTCGCGCTCGATGACGGTACCGATCAGGGGCTTATCGCCTCGTCGGAGCGCGACGTGTACGCTTCGCTTCTGAAGGAAGATCCCGTCGACGGAAGAAACGCCGTCGTCGAAATCCGCGCCGGAACGGGCGGTGACGAGGCGGCCCTTTTCGCGGGCGATCTCTTCCGCATGTATTCGCGTTACTGCGAGACGCGCGGGTGGCGCGTCTCTCTCATGCATTCGAACGCGACAAGCCTCGACGGCTACAAGGAGGTCGTTTTCACGGTCATCGGCGAGGGTGCGTACGGGACGTTCCGGTTCGAGTCGGGCGGGCACCGCGTCCAGCGCGTGCCGGAGACGGAGGCGCAGGGTCGCATCCACACCTCCGCCGCGACGGTGATCGTGTTTCCCGAAGCTGACGAGGAGGATGAACTCGACATTCCCGAAAAAGATCTGCGCATCGATCTTTTCTGCGCGGGCGGCGCGGGCGGTCAGCACGTCAACAAGACGGAGAGCGCCGTCAGGATGACCCATCTGCCCACCGGGCTAGTCGCCGTCTGTCAGGACGAGCGCAGCCAGATACGCAACAAGGAGAAGTGTCTGGCGACTCTCAAGGCGCGCATTCTCGACCGTCGCCGTCGCGAGGAAGAAGCGAAGATTGGCGCGGACCGTCTGACGCTGCGCGGCAGCGGCGACCGTTCGGAGCGCATCCGCACGTATAATTTTCCGCAGAACCGCATGACCGATCACCGCATAGATCTCACGCTTTATTCGCTCGACAGGATCGTCGAGGGTGATTTGGGCGGGCTGATGGACGCTTTGAAATCGAACGATCTCGACGAACGGATCAAACTCGCACTCGAAAGGGGCTTTCAATGACATTCGCTGCGATAGAGCACTGGCAGTTCTGGGAACTTTTCATGAGCAGGTGGTTCTGGGCCGGCACGGGCGGCTGGATCGTCGCGAGCTTCATCAAGATGATAATCGCCGCGTTCAAGACGCGCGAATTCGATTTCGTCTATCTCGTGTCGACGGGAGGGATGCCTTCGAGCCATTCGGCGGCCGTGTCGGCGCTTGCGTTTTCCATCGGCTACACGCACGGGTTCGATACCCCCATCGCCACGTTCGCGTGCGGATTCGCCGTCATAACGATGTTCGACGCGGCGACCGTGAGGCATGCGGCGGGTGAGCATGCCAAGGTTCTCAACGCCATCGTGCGCGACATCCGCGAACTGAAGTTCAAGCCCAAAGAACGTTTCAAGGAACTTCTCGGCCACACGCGGCTCGAGGTCGTATGCGGAATGATCACGGGCATCGCCTGGGCGACGCTCGTGTGCAGTCTCTGGAAGTAACCGTCGGGGAGATGGACATGGAGCGCAGAATTTCGAAGTTGCTTGTCGTGGCGGGCGCGGGGGATTATCCTCGTCTCGTCATTGAAGGCGCCAAAAAGAACGCGGTCTCCCGCGTCGACGTCATCGCCGTTAAAGGCTCGACTTCGCGCGCGACGGTGAAGGCTGCCGACTCCGTCCACGCGATAACGCTCGGCGGCATCAGCGGCGCCATCCGCTGGGCCGGGGGCGAAGGATACGACGGAGTCGTTCTCGCGGGGCAGATAAACCCGCTTTCGCTTTTTCGCGGCCGCTTCGATGAAGAGGTGAAGGCCGCTCTCAGGGAGCTTCCCGTGAAGAACGCCCATTCCGTGTTTGGAAGGCTCGTCGAGATGTTCGCGGACGCGGGGCTCGAGACTTTTCCCGCTTCGCTGTACATGGACGGCAACATTCCCGGCGAAGGGGCGCTCACCAAACGCGGGTTTTCGGAAGATGAGGCCAGCGACGTCAGACACGCGGTTGAGGTCGTCGCCGACGTGGGACGCCACGACGTGGGGCAGACCGTGATGGTCAAGGCGGGGATGGTCCTTGCGGTCGAGGCGTTCGAAGGGACGAACGCGGCGATAAGGCGCGGCGGCCGTCTGGGCGGCGCCGGGTCGATCGTCTTCAAGGCGGCCCGCGCCGGGCACGACATGCGTTTCGACATCCCGGTTATAGGCCTTAAGACTCTCAAGGTCATGAAACGCGCGGGCGCGACGGCGCTCGGTTTTCAGGCCGGCCGGCAGATTGTTCTGGACCGCGAAAAGGTCATTGCCTTCGCCGACCGCAACAATATCGCCATAGTCGGCGTCGATTCGGGACTGCCGCCGGCGCCATTGAGAATGCCCGCGAAAAGCGGAGCGTAATATCGGAATTTGAAAGACAGCGCCGCACGAACCGGCGCGGAAAGGAATCGGACAATGTCGGACTGCGACCACAACTGTGAAGACTGCGCGAAGAAAAAAGCGGGCGAATGCAACGGCTCTCACGATTTCAGCGTGCCGGCGAACGCCAAATCGGATATTAAAAAAGTAATCGCCGTCATGAGCGGCAAGGGCGGCGTCGGCAAGAGTCTCGTCACCGAACTTCTCGCCGTCGCGGCCGCTAAGCGCGGGCTCAAGACGGCCGTTCTCGACGCCGACATAACGGGGCCTTCCATACCGACGGCGTTCGGCGTGAAGGAGCGCGCCGTCTCCGACGGAGAGAATGTCCTGCCCTGCCGCAGCGAGACGGGAATCGCTCTCATGAGCCTTAATCTTCTTGTCGACAATCCGTCCGATCCCGTCGTCTGGCGCGGCCCTGTCATAGCGGGTGCGGTCAAACAGTTCTGGAGCGACGTCGCGTGGGGCGAGACCGACGTCATGTTCGTCGATATGCCCCCGGGGACGGGCGACGTGCCGCTTACGGTGTTTCAGAGTCTTCCGATAGCCGGCGTCATCGTCGTGACGTCTCCGCAGGATCTCGTCTCTCTCATCGTGGAGAAGGCGATACGCATGGCGGGCATGCTCAAGGTGCCTGTCCTCGGAATCGCAGAGAACATGAGTTCGTTCAAATGCCCCGACTGTGGCAAGGTGCACCGCATCTTCGGTGAAGGCAGGACGGAAGAGACCGCGAAGGCACACGGTGTCGAATGCGTCGTTTCTCTGCCGATCGATCCTGAAATCGCCGCCGCCGTCGACAAGGGGCTCGTGGAGCGCGTTGACGTTTCTGCCGTCGAGCCGCTTCTCGACGCCTGTTCGCTTTGATGGACTGGGCGTATCCCGCCGCGTTTCTCACGGGCGCTTCGCTCTCGGCGAGCGGAGCCGCGCTTCAGAGCGTGCTCAGAAATCCGCTCGCCGAGCCGTATCTTCTGGGCACGGTTGGCGGAGCTGCGCTTTTCGCGACGGCGGCGGTCGTCACGGGGCTTTCGGCTATAGCCTCGTGGGTCATGCCTCTGGCGAGTTTCACGGGCTCGTGCCTGTCGCTCGCGCTTGTGTTTTCGGTCGCTTATTTCGCGCGTCGCGCGCGTTTCCTCGACGGGGGCGACGCGTTCGTCCGCTCCGCGGGTTCGAGCGTCGTCCTCGCTGGGTTCGTAACCGGTTCGTTCACGGGTTCGCTGCAGATGCTTGTGGTCTCGTACGCGGAGAGCGAGGCGTTCACGATGATATCGAAATGGCTGTTCGGCTCTCTCGCGTCGGCTTCCGCCGCATCGACCTCGCTTTCGGCCGTCGTCTTCGCGGCGGTTTTCACGGTTCTTCTCTCGATGGCCCGGCGGCTTAACGTCATGGAACTCGGGACGGATGAAGCCGAGTGTCTGGGGATAGACGTGGGAAGAACCATGCTTATCGTCGTCGCGGCCGTCGCTCTGGCTACCGCCGCGTCTGTCGCGAATGCCGGCGCGATAGGGTTCGTAGGGCTTGTCGTGCCGCACATTGTCAGACGCAAACTCGGGCCGTTGATGCAGAAAGTCCTCCCCGCTTCGGCGCTTTTAGGAGGCGTCTCTCTCGCGGCGGCAGAGGGGATTTCACGGTTTTTGCCGGGGGATGTCCCCGTCGGCGTCGTCGCGGCCGTCTTCGGAGCGCCGTTTTTTTTAAGGCTGCTCGCCTCGCGCCGCAATGGCGAAGGCTGGGATGTCTGAACAGGCCTTTGCCGTGTTTCGCTCTCGGTTCTGCGTTCGTGAAACTTTCCGTTATTCGTCAAATTTGCCCTTTGAAATCGGCAATACTGATGTGGTATGACCCCGCTGGAATTGACTAATGAGCGGGTTTGCGGTATAATTATCACAAATAAACCCATAATAGGAGTTAAAATGGACAAACAGGAAAATCAGGGCGGTAACGTCATTGCCATCGCAACCATGTTCGCGCTCTTCTTCATGATCGCGTTCGTCACGAATTTCGCAGCTTCCATGGGCGTGATCGCCAAAGCGCAGTTCCAGGCGTCCAATGCCCTTTCGCAGCTCGGCAATTTCGCCAACTTCTTCGCGTATCTTTTCATGGGCATTCCCGGAGGTCTCATCCTCAAACGCAAGGGTTACAAGTTCACGTCGCTCACGGCGGTTGCCGTCGGTTTCATCGGCGTGGGCATTCAGCTTCTTTCGGGTTACATCGGCTCGTTCGCCGTCTACGTGACGGGCGCGTTCGTCGCGGGCTTCTCGATGTGCATGCTCAACCTCGTCACCAATCCGCTCCTTAACACTCTCGGCGGCGGCGGCAACAAGGGCAACCAGCTCGTTCAGTTCGGCTGCTCCCTCAACTCCGTGGGCGCCACGCTCTCGCCGATGGTTCTCGGGTGGCTCATCGGTGAAATCACCAAGGATACGGCTTTCTCCGACGCGGCCCCCGCCCTTATGATCGCTATGGGCATCTTCGCTTTCGCGTTCTTCGTCGTTCTTTTCTCGCGCATTCCCGAGCCGCACATGGAAACGGCCGAGGAGAAGGCCGCGCGCCTCTCGGGCGGAACGTCTGTCGTCAAGGACGTCATCGCCACGCTCAAGTTCCCGCACTTCACGCTCGGCGCGCTCGCCATTTTCTTCTACATCGTCATTGAAGTTGGTATTCCTTCGATGGCCAACCTTTACATGACCGAAGTGAACGGCCCGGGCTACGTGGGCGGCGCGGTCGCCGGCGCGGTCGTCGCGGCCTACTGGTTCTGCATGATGATCGGCCGTCTCGTCGGCGGCGCCGTCGGCGCCAAGGTCTCTTCGCGCGCCATGATCACTGGGTGCTCGATCGCCGCCATCGTCCTTATGCTCGCGGCCATGTTCGTGCCCGTGCAGATGGTCACTGTTTTCGGTAAGTCCTTCCCGCTTTCGATGTGCTTCATGGTCCTGTGCGGTCTTTGCACTTCGGTCATGTGGGGCGGCATCTTCAACATGGCCGCCGAAGGTCTCGGAAAGTACGTGCCGATGGGTTCGGGGATCTTCATGGCGATGGTGTTCGGCGGCGTCCTCATTCCGGTGCAGGGCATGCTCGCCGACAAGATCGGCATCCTCAACAGCTACTGGATGACGATCGCGCTTCTCGCGTACGTCCTCTTCTACGCGCTCGTCGGCTCCAGGCTCGGCCAGAAGAAATAAGAAAGGTTTTCCGTCGATATGCAGAACAAGGAAGTTTACGACGAGCTCGTCGCCAAATTCGAAGCGAAATACGGCGCCAAGCCCGAGATTGTCGCCTACGCCCCCGGCCGCATAGAAGTGCTCGGCAACCACACCGACTACAACGAAGGGTACGTTTTTTCGGCGGCGATCGACAAGGGCACGTTCTTCGCCGTCTCCAAGGCCGAAGGCACGGCCTCGTCGCTCACCGCGGGCGATCTGATGGAGACGCTCGAGTTCGACATCGGCGATGTCAAGCCGGTAAAGGAAATGACGTGGGCCAACTACGTCACGGGCTCCTTCAACTGGCTTTTCGACGCGAAGACTTCCGAAGCCGGTCACGGCTTCAACGCGATGTTCCTCGGCAACATCCCTCTCGGCGCGGGGCTCTCTTCTTCCGCGGCGCTCGAGATGTGCACGCTCCTCGCGCTTCAGAAACTTTACGGCATAGAGAAGGACAGGACTTCGATCGCCAAGATCGGTCAGAAAGCCGAGCACACCTTCGCGGGCTGCCCTTGCGGGCTTCTCGATCAGGCCTCGTCGCTTTTCGGCAAGGCGGGCGCTCTCGTCAAGAGCGACTTCCGCTACAATACGTTCGAAACTGTCTCGATGGGCGAAGGCGTCGCGTTCATGATGATCAAGTCGAACGCCAAACACGCTCTCGTCGACGGCGCGTACGCCAGCCGCCGTCAGGCGTGCGAAGACGCGGCGAAGTATTTCGCCTCCGTCCTCAGAAAGGACGTGACGCATCTGCGCGACGTAACGATGGCCGAGTGGGTTCTCTACCGCGGCGGGCTTTCGGAGACGACCGCCAAGCGAGCCGTCCATCCGATCGGCGAGGACGAGCGCGTTCTTCAGGGCGCGGCGCTTCTCGACAAGGGCGATCTGAAGGGCTTCGGCGCTCTCATGTACGATTCCCACGAGTCGAGCCGCTATTGGTTCGAGAATTCGTGCGAAGAGCTCGACGCGATAGTCGACGCGGCGAAGGCGATTCCCGAAGTGTACGGCGCGCGTCTTTCCGGCGGCGGTTTCGGCGGCAGCTGCTGCCTGCTCGTCGATCCCGCGGCGGCCGACAAAATCGCCGCGCAGATCACGCGTGAATACAAGGCGAAGTTCGGCGACGAGCCCGACTGCAGTCTTATCAATCCTTCCGACGGGGCGCATCTCGTCTGAGAAACAAAAAGGTCAGTGCGCATGAACATCAGACATATAGCATCGCTTGGCGTCGCGGCGGCAGTGATGGCCGCTTTCGGCGAGGTAGACGAAGATACCGCCAAGGAGATCTCGGACGAAGCATCGCGCGCAAGCGCCCAGGCGGTTTACCGGTCGCCGTTCAAGCCGTTGCCGCTGTGCCGTGTCGTTCACGGCGCGGTCGAGGTGAGAAAACCGGGCTCTGCGTGGGAGGTGGCCGAAGAAGGGCGCTTCTATCCGCTCGGCTCGTCGTTCCGCACGACGGGGCAGGGCAGGCTCGAAGTCGCGTTCGGCCCGGAATGTTCCGCGTCGATATCCGGCGACGCCTCGTTCGCTACCCGCGGCCAGAAAATCGGCGACAAGTCGCGCACGATCATTCTCGGCAACGGCGTGATGAAGCTCGATCTCGCGCGCAATCTGAAAGAAGGTCTCTTTTTCGTGACGGCACCCGGCTTCACCGTCAAGAACCTCGCCGGCACTTCGCTTTACACGTATGCCGACAAGGGCGACGGCGACGAGGCGACGGTCAAATGCGTGACAGGCGTCCTTGCGTTAGACGGCAGACATTTCAAAATCCCGCAGATGCATGCGGCCGACACGATCCGCATCCGCACGTCGCGCGATCAGCTGGGCACGTTCCTCTACGGCGAGAGCGGCGACTACGTCGTCGAACTCGATCAGGGCGAGAAGATGCGCAGCGAGTTCAACGACGACGGCTCGATCTCCAAGAAGGCGGAAAAGAGCGTGCTCAAGTGGAACCTTTCTCCCGAGACCAAAGTTCGCATCGGGCGCATGGTTCCCTCCGTCGGCGAGCGCATGAGCGTGGCGGTGATGACGTTTGACGCATCGGGCGAGATGAAGAACCACTTCGCGTTCGCCGAAGGGCGCGCCGAGGTCAACACGGGAGAACTCGTCGCCGCCAGCAAGGAGGAGCAGGCCGCGATAGCCAAGCGTGCGGCGGAGGCGGCCGAGACGGCCGCTGCCGATGCGTCCGAAGAGAGCGCCGCGGAGCAGACTCAGCAATCAGACGAGACGAAGGAAGAGACCGCCGGACAATAAAGAACAACGACGATTTTCAAGAACAACAATAAAAGGCAAAAGACAAGAAGGCTAAAAATGGTAATTCTGCAATTCAACAAACTTATCCGCAACAAATGGGTGTGGGGTGCGTTCGCCGTGATCATTTCTCTCGCGTTCTGTTTTGAAGGTCTTTTCTCGACCAGCGAACGTGAAGAGCGCGTGAACGGGTCGGCCGGAACTCTCGCCGGAGAAAAGGTCGACGCCGAGGAGTTTCTCGATATAGCCAGGGAGATCCGCGGCTTCGGCCGGCAGAGCGATTGGCGCCGCAGTCAGGGTGAAGTCAACCGCGACGCATGGGAGATGTACGCCGCGCTCGTCGTCGCCGACAAGGGCGGGCTGACGGCCACCGATTCCGACGTGCAGCAGATGATCCGCCGCGATCCGAGCTTCCAGGTGAACGGCGCGTTCAGCTTTACCCGCTATCAGCGGCTTCTGGCGGAGAACGAACTTACGCCGGAGCGTTTCGAATCGTATCTCAAGCGCCGTCTCACGCTCATGCGTGCCGGCGAGGCCGTTCTCGGTTCCGCGACATGGACCTCTCCAATGGAGCTCGACAAGGCCGTAAGCGACATGACGGATGAATTCACCGTCAAGGTGGTGCGTTTCGCCCAGTCGAAGAAGGAGGCCGATCAGGTCAAGCTCGACGACAAGATGCTGAAGAAGTGGTATGACGACAACACGAACTCGATCGCGCTGCCCGACCGCGTCAAGATCCGCTACGTCAAGTTCGACGCGACCGACGCGAAGACGCTCGCGAAGATGACCGTCACCGAGAACGACATGCGCGATCATTACGACGTCACCGTGGATAAATACACGACGACCGACACCAACGGTGTCGAAAAGGTGAAAAAGTTCGAAGAGGTCAAGGGCGAGATCGAAAAAGAGCTCAGGCTCATCGCCGCCGTGCAGTACTTCGAGACGAACGTCACCGCGCGCGCCTACGGCAAGAAGGCCGCTGCCGGTTCTTCGCGTCTCGACGAAATCGCCAAGGAGGACTCTCTCAAGGTCGAGACGAGCGACTGGTTCACGCTCAACGGCAACTACGTCGACGGTTTCATGAAGTACATTTCGCTCGTTCTGCCCGGAGCGCAGAACCTCGCCGCCGCCGTCGCCGAACTCGATCCGTCGAGCGAAGATCTGCGTTACGCCGTCGTGACGTCGCCGAAGGCGGTCTGGCTTATCGAAAAGGCGGGCGAGAGCCCCAAGCACGTGCCCACGTTCGATGAAGCCAAAGAGGCGATCGAGCCCAGGGCTCTGAGAGCCGCCAAGGCCGACGCGTTCAAGGCGAAGGTCGAAGCGATCGCCGCCAAGGGCGTGAAAGAGATTCTCGCGGCGGGCAAGCTTTCCACCAACGTCACGTTTTGCGTCGCCGATCTCAAGGGCCATCAGTTCCCCGATCAGACGGCGATCGCGCGCGCCGCGATGAATCTCAGGAAGGGCGAGGTCAGCGAGTTCACGCTCACGACTCCCGGCAACGCGCTTCTCGTCATCTGCGAAGAGCGCAAGGAGGGCGATGCCGCCAAGGCGATGATTGTGCGCTCGCAGGTGCGCGAGGACGTTTCGATGCTTCAGCGCCGTCAGATCCCCGAAGCGTGGAGGAAATGGAATCTCGAGCGCATGGGCTTTGAGCCCGGCGAGGTTTCTTCCGTCGAAATCGCGGAAGTCGAAGAATGACGGTCAAATTCAAGCGTATCCATCCTGACGCGACGCTTCCCTCGTACGCGCATCCCGGTGACGCCGGGATGGACGTGAGAAGCGTCGACGATCTCGTGATCGCGCCCGGCTCGCGCGCGCTCGTCCATACGGGGCTCGTTATGATGCTGCCCGCCGGATACGAGGCGCAGGTAAGGCCGCGCAGCGGTCTCGCGCTCAAGAAGGGCGTTACCGTTCTCAATACGCCAGGCACGATCGACGAAGGCTACAGAGGCGAGGTCGGCGTCATTCTCGCCAATCTTGGCGAGGAGGATTTCACCGTCGCGAAGGGCGACAAGATCGCGCAGATCGTGGTCGCGCCCGTCACCGTCGCCGAGATTCTCGAGACGGACGATGTCGACGAAACCGAACGCGGGGCGGGCGGTTTCGGCTCGACCGGCGTGTGAAGGGTGTCTTAAGGTATGGTTCTCGAAGTTTTAAAGTACGGCGAAAAGGTTCTTCGCGAAAAGGCGACGGCTGTTCCGGCCGTAGATGAAAAACTGCGCGCTCTCGCCGACGACATGCTCGAGACGATGCACAAGACCGGAGGCGTCGGGCTTGCCGCGCAGCAGGTGGGCAGACTGGAGAAAATGTGCGTTATCGACATCCCCGAGGGATGCGAAGACGAAGAGGCCGAGATTTTCAACGCCCCGGTAAAGATGCCGCTCAAACTGTTCAACCCCGAAATCCTTATGCAGGAGGGCTCCCAGCGCGACAAGGAGGGGTGTCTGAGCTTCCCCGGAGTGGGCGGCTCGCTGACGCGCGCCGAAACGGTTACGGTCGGGTATCTCGACGAGAACAACATGCCGCAGATGATTTCGGCCAAAGGCTTTCTCGCGCGCGCACTGCAGCATGAAATAGATCATTTGAACGGCATTCTCTACATCGACAGGATGTCTGCCGTGGAGCGCCTTTCCGTCGCGCCCAAACTCAAGCGTCTCGCGAAGCAAAACGGAGGCGTTCGCTGAACGTGTCGAAGCGAGATGGCTTCGGTTGAATTCGAGAGCGTAAAAAAAGTCTATTCGAAGGGCGATCGCCCCGCGGTCGAAGAATTTTCGCTGAACGTTTCCGACGGGGAGTTCCTCGTGCTCGTGGGGCCCTCTGGCTGCGGCAAGTCGACGACGCTCCGGATGGTCGCGGGTCTTGAGGTGCCGACGTCGGGCAGAATCTCCATCGCGGGAAAGGAGGTCACCGATCTTCCGCCGAAAGAGCGTGACATCGCGATGGTGTTTCAGAACTATGCGCTTTATCCGCACATGACCGTCGAGGAGAACATGGCCTTCGCGCTGAAGCTCAGGGGCGTGGCGAAGGCCGAGATAAACCGCCGTGTCGGCGAAGTCGCCGAAACGCTCGGGCTCGCGGAATATCTCAAGCGTCTTCCGAAGGCGCTTTCCGGCGGCCAGCGCCAGCGTGTCGCGCTCGGTCGCGCGATCGTGCGCGAGCCGGCGGTCTTTCTTTTCGACGAACCCCTGTCGAATCTCGACGCGAAGATGCGTGTCGAGATGCGCGCCGAAATAATCCATCTCCACCAGCGTCTCGGGGCGACCATGATTTACGTAACGCACGATCAGACCGAGGCGATGACGATGGGCGGGAGGATCGTCGTCATGAACGATGGGCGCATCCAGCAGGTCGCTCCGCCGCTGGAGGTCTACCGCCGTCCCGCGAATCCGTTTGTGGCAGGCTTCATCGGAACGCCGCCCATGAATCTTTTCCCGGCGGGGATGCTCGGCCCCTCCCTGACGGGCGTCAGGCCGGAACATCTCGCCGTCGAGCGCGGCGGCGCGATCCCGGAGGGCGCGATTCCCGCAAGCGTCGATTTCACCGAACCGCTTGGAAGCGAAACGCTTGTTCATCTCAATTGCTCCGGTTTCCCGGCCGTGGCGCGGCTCGACGGTTTTTCGGACTGCAGGCCGGGAGAGAAAGTCGCCGTCATCCCCGATATGTCCGAGGCGGTCGTCTTCGCGTAAATTTGGTATAATTCACGGCATGATATCCGATGATATATCAAGACTCGCGAAAGAGCGCAATGCCGTAATACTCGCGCACAATTATTGCCGCCCGGAGGTGCAGGACATCTCCGATTTCACGGGCGATTCCCTGGAACTCGCGCGCAAAGCGACCGAGGTCGAAGCCGAGGTTATCGTTTTCTGCGGCGTTTATTTCATGGCGGAGACGGCGAAGATACTCAATCCCGAAAAAACCGTGCTCATCCCGGACCCGACGGCGCTCTGCCCGATGGCCGACATGATCACGGCGCGGGAGCTTCGCGCTTTCAAAGCGGAGCATCCCGGAGCGAAGGCGGTCTGTTACGTCAACTCCACGGCGGAAGTCAAGGCCGAATGCGACATCTGCGTGACGAGCGGTAACGCGGAGAAGGTTCTTTCGTCGATGAAAGGCGAAAAAATCCTTTTCGTGCCCGACCGCCACCTGGGAACGTACGTCGCGGAAAGACTTGGCGAGAAATACGAATGCTGGCAGGGGTACTGTCCGATTCACGCGTCTCTCGACGGCTCCGTCGTCGAGGCGGCTCGAAAGGAGTTTCCGGGGGCGTGCGTTTTCGCCCATCCCGAGTGCAACGCGTCGGTAAGAGCCGCCGCGGACGAATGTCTCTCTACCGGAGGAATGTGCGCGCGCGCGAAGGAGTCGGCCGCGAAGAACATCCTCGTCGCGACGGAGGAGGGTATTCTGCACCGGCTTCGCAGGGAGAACCCGGAGAAGGAGTTCATCGCAGTGGGTTCGCTCGTCTGTCCCGACATGAAAAAGGCGACGCTCGAAAACGTGCGCGATGCGCTGGCGTTTATGCGCCACGAGGTGACAGTTCCCGAAGAGATTTCGAAAAAGGCGAAGCGCGCGATCGACGCGATGCTCGCGATAAAATAAAAGGAGCCTATAAGATGAAAACACTCGTAGCAGCAGGTTGTGCGATGCTTTCGGCGCTCGTTCTCGCGCAGGAAGCTCCGAAGAAAACGCAGCGCGGCGCACGCGTCGACCGCAATGCGGTGCGTGAGCAGATGATGCAGCGACGCAAGAAGCAGAAGATGCGGCAGAACGTGGACAGATCGCGTTCCGTCCAGCGCCGCAACGTGAAGGACTTCGGCAAGCTGTCGGACGGCCGTTCGACCAAGTTGTACACGATTCAGGGCATGGGAGGCCTTCGCGTCGACGTGTCGGACTACGGCGGGAGAATCGTCAGGGTTCTCGCCCCCGACCGCTTCGGCAATTTCGCCGACGTTACGCTCGGCTGGAACACGGCCGCCGAATACGAAAAATACGGTTTCTCGATGGGTACGCTCATCGGCCGCTACGGCAACCGCATCGCCGACGGCAGATTCAAACTCGACGGCAAGGAATACCAGCTCGCGGTAAACGAGAAGACCGGGCCGAGAAACTGCAACCTTCACGGCGGGCCCGAGGGCTGGGATTCGAAGATCTGGAACGTTAGATCCTGCTTCACCCGTGAAGGCCGTGGTCTCGAGCTCACGCTCGTATCCCCCGACGGCGATATGAACTTCCCCGGGACGGTGACGTGCAAGGTGTGTTACGTCGTCTCGCCGAAGAACACGCTCATCGTGACGTACGAAGCCGTCACCGACAAGCCCACGATCATCAATCCCACGCACCACGGTTACTGGAACATGGCCGGCGAAGATAGCGGGAACATCCTCGGTCAGGAACTTCAGATTTTCGCCGATCAGTACACGCAGGTGACGCCCGGGCTTATTCCCGTGAAGAACGTTCCCGTAAAGGGGACGCCCTTCGATTTCACCGAGATGTGCAGAATCGGCGACAAACGTAAGGGGATGCTCGCCGACGCCGCCACCAAGCCGATGGATAGTTGGTTCGACCACAACTTCTTCCTGAACGGCAAGGCGGGCGAGCTCAAGAAGGCGTGCATCATGAAAGACCCCGTCTCCGGGCGCAAGATGGAAATCTGGACGACCGAGCCCTGCATGCAGATGTACGGCGCGCAGAACATGACCGCGGACAAGAATCTTCCCGCGAAGAAGCTCGGCGCGAAGTATCTGCAGTATCAGGGTATGGCGCTCGAGACGCAGCACGCGCCCGATTCGCCGAACCGTCCCGAGTTCCCCTCTACGGTACTTCGTCCGGGCGAAACTTTCCGCAGCCGCACGGAATACCGTTTTTCGGCTGAATGATCGCGGCTCTTCTGCTGGCGGTCACGATCGCGCATCCGCGCGCGGGAGCTTCTCTCCCGTGCGTGGATCGTTGCTATATGATAGGCGCGGTCGAGCCCGGAATCACGAACATAATCGTCCAAGGGCGCAATGTCGCGGTCTACCGCACGGGCGCGTGGGCGACAATGGTCGACGTGAAGAGCGGCACCAACGTCGTCGAAGTCGCCGGCAGCAACCACTGGTTCTCCGTCGCCGCGCCGGCACCGCCTCCGAAGCCGGGCGAGAAGCCTCCCAAGGCGCGCGTTTTTGAAAAACTGCCGTATGCCGCCGACGTGCCCAGGAAACATCCTTCGGGCAGGCCTCCCGCGTCGTTGACGATCGTCATCGACGCGGGTCACGGGGGCAGTGATCCCGGCGCGTATTCGCCGCACGGCATCGAAGAGAAGGACGCCAACCTCAGAACGGCGAAAGACGTCAAGGCGGAACTTGAAAAACTCGGTTTCAATGTCGTGATGACGCGTACGAACGATGTTACGGTGGCGCTTTACGACAGACCCAAAACGGCTCATGCGTGCAACGCCGACGCGTTTGTGTCGATACACCACAACGCACCGCCCGTCAACAAGGATCCCCGTCTTTTCAGGTATACGGCGGTTTACGCGTGGAACGACATCGGCATCAATCTCGCCAAGGCGGTGAATTCCCGCATGGCGGCGGTTCTCGCGCCCGAAGTCGTGAACAACGGCGTGCCGAAGGCGAATTACGCGGTGACGCGCAATCCGGAAATTCCGAGTTGTCTCGTCGAGGTCGATTTCATAACGTCGCCCGAAGGCGAAGAGGCGAGCTGGAATCCGCGCCGCCGCCGCGCCGTCGCCGCCGCGATCGCCGCCGGGATCGCGGATTGGGCGCGCTGATTTATGGTATAATTGCGGCAACGAAAGGAAAGCACGATGAAACAAGGATGGAGATGGTACGGTGACGCGGACGCGATCACCTTGAAGGAAATCAGACAGGCAGGCGTGACGGATATCGTCGCGGCCCTTTACGAGCGCAAGCCGGGAGAGGTCTGGCCCGTCGCCGAGATCAAGGCGCGCGCGAAGAAGGTGCGCGACGCGGGGATGGTGTGGTCGGTCGTCGAATCGGTTCCGGTCCACGAGGACATCAAGAAGCGCACGGGCGACTACAAAAAGTACATAGAGAACTACAAGAAGACGCTCGTCAATCTCGCGAAGTGCGGCATCAGGACGGTGTGCTACAATTTCATGCCGATTCTCGACTGGACGCGCAGCGATCTCGAGTTCGATCTCGGCGACGGCTCGACGTGCCTCGGCTACAACGAATACGAGGTCGCGGCGTTTGACATGTTTTCGCTCAAACGTCCCGGCGCGGAGAAGGATTTCGATGCCAAGACGCGCTCGCGCGCCAAAAAGCTTTGGGCGAAATACACGCCGGCCGAGAAGAAGCGCGTCGAAAAGGCGATCCTCACGGGACTGCCCGGGACGGTCGACGATCTGACGCCGAAAGAATTTCTCCGCCAGCTCAAGGCGTACGAAGGAATCGACGACAGGAAGCTGCGCGAGAACATGTACGCGTTTCTCAACGAGATAACGCCCGTTCTCGAGAAATGGGGCGTCGACATGTGCATCCACCCCGACGATCCGCCCCACCCGATATTCGGGCTGCCGCGCATCCTTTCGAACGCGGCGGACATCCGCGAAATGTGCAGAAAGTGCCCGTCGAAGCATATCGGACTTACGCTCTGCACCGGCTCTCTCGGCGGCAGTCTCGACAACGACGAAGTCGCAATCTTCAGAGAATTCGCCAAGCGGATATTCTTCTGCCACTTCCGCAACCTGAGGTACGAAGAACCCGGGGTTTTCCACGAGTCCGAGTGCCACCTCTGCGGCAAGACCGATCTTCCCGCGCTCATGATCGAACTTCTCAAGGAGGAGAAACGCCGCGGCGAAGGCATCGTCGTCAGGCCCGACCACGGGCGACTCATGGAGATCGACAAGTCCCGCGAGTGCTACTGCGGTTACAGCTACGGCGGCCGCGTCATCGGTCTTGCCGAACTGCGCGGTCTCGAAATCGGAATCAAATATCTAAAGAAAGGTCTCTGAAAATGAAGAAGTCGAATGGTGTCGAAGGCAAGGTTATGGTGATCACGGGAGCCGCGGGCGTTCTTTGCTCGTCGATGACCGAATACATGCTGCGCAACGGCGCGAAGGTCGCCGTTCTCGATCTCAGGGGCGACGTCGCGAAAAAGTTCTGCTCCGGACTCATCAGAAAAGGTCTCAAGAACTGCATCCCCGTCGAGGCGAACGTCCTTGACAAGGAGAGTCTCGAGGCGGCGAAGAAAGTGATCCTCAAGAAGTTCAAACGCATCGATGTTCTCATCAACGGAGCGGGCGGCAATCATCCCAAGGGAACGACTTGCGCCGAGCAGATGACGAAATGCACGAAACTCGACGACACGTTCTTCGGTCTTACGGCGGAGGGTTTCGAGTTCGTGAACAAGCTCAATCTTATCGGGACGATTCTGCCCTGTCAGGTCTTCTGCAAGGAAATGCTCAAGAGGGGCGGCGCCGTGCTCAACTTCTGCTCGATGGCCGCCTATCAGCCTCTTACCAAAGTCGCCGCGTACGGCGCGGCGAAAGCGGGCATCATGAATTTCACGTCGTTTCTTGCCACGCATCTCGCGCCGATGGGCGTGCGCGTGAACGCCATTGCGCCCGGGTTTTTCATCACCGACCAGAACAGGTTCCTCATGATGGAAAAAGACGGCAGGACTCCGACGGCGCGCGGCAACAAGGTTCTCGCCAAAACGCCGATGCGCAAATTCGGCCAACCGAGCGATCTTCACGGCGCGGCGAAATTCCTGCTTTCGGACGAGGCCTCGTTCATCACCGGCGTGACTCTCCCGGTCGACGGCGGTTTCGTCTGTTATTCCGGCGTCTGATCCGATCTTTCGGAGAGACGCTGCGCGAGCGTCGTGCGTCTTTCGCGCACGACGTTCGTCTCTATCGCGCGGCTGACGGCGTACGGGACGCCTATGAGAAGGACGAGTTTCTTCGCGCGGGTGATGGCCGTGTAGAGAAGATTGCGCTGCAGCATCATATAGTGCTGCGTGTGCATCATGACGATTACGGCCGGATATTCGCTGCCCTGCGATTTGTGGATCGTGGTGGCGTATGCGAGAGTCAGTTCGTCGAGATCTCCTCCGTCGTATTTCACGGGTCTTCCGTCGAAGGTCACGACCATCGACCTGTCCGCCGCGCTCACGGCTTTGACGAAACCGATATCGCCGTTGTAGACGTCTTTATCGTAGTTGTTCCTCAGCTGCATGACCCTGTCGCCCGTGCGGAACGCGCCGGCGCCGCGTATTATCGAATCGCCGTGCGGATTGAGGGCTTTCTGTATCGCGAGATTGATGTTGTCGGTGCCGAGGGTGTTCTTTCGCATGGGCGAGAGTATCTGCACGTCCTCGAGAGGATTCATGCCGAATTTTCTCGGGATGCGCTCGATCATGAATTCTATCGCGCGTTCGAGGCATACCTGCGGATCCTCCGCGCGAACGAAGTAGAAATCGCTTTCGCCGGATCTCGTTTCGAGCGGCTCCCCGGCGTTCACGTGATGGGCGTTTTTGACGATAAGACCGCTCGTGTCCTGTCTGAAAATGACGTCGAGGCGCGTGGACGCGACGACTTTCGATTTTATGAGATCCGCCAAAACGTTGCCCGGCCCCACGCTCGGCAGCTGGTCGGTGTCTCCCACCCACACGACGCAGGCCTCGTCGGGAATCGCGCTCAGGAGGTCCGCCGCGAGGCGTATGTCGATCATCGACGTTTCGTCGAATATGAAAACGTCCGAAGAGAGCTTGTTTTCGGCGTCGTGAGAAAAACGGTTCGTGACGGGATTCAGTTTGAGCAGCCTGTGGATCGTCTGCGCCTGCGAGCCTACCGACTCCGTCATGCGTTTCGCGGCCCGTCCGGTCGGCGCCGCCAGCGTGACGGCAAGATTCTTTCTGCGGTAGATGTCGACGAGCGCTTTCACTATTGTCGTCTTGCCGACTCCGGGGCCGCCCGTTATGATCGAGAATTTGTTTTCGAGCGAGGCTTTGAGCGCCAATGACTGCGTCGCCGCGAGAGTGAAGCCGGCCTCGCGTTCCCACCAGGCGATCGCGCGCTCCGCGTCTATCGGGCCGAACGAAGCGGGGGTGTCGACGATTTTCTTCACACGGCCCGCCGTTCTGCGTTCGCAGAGATAGTACGTTTTGAGGTAGATGCGCCTCGGGGAATCGCCTTCGGCGACGACGTGACGGGACGCGAGTTCGTCTTCCAGCGCTTCGCCGAGAATCTCGACGGAAATCCCGGTGAGTTCGTTCGCGTGCATGAGAAGATCGTTCTCGTACGTCCAGCAGTGACCCGATTCGTCGGCCTCCGTCTCGAGCGTATGCGCTATCGAGGCGCGCGCCCTCAGGGGAGAGTCCTCGGGGATGCCTGTCGAAAGGGCGATTTTGTCGGCCGTCGCAAACCCGATTCCCCAGATTTCGCGGCACAGCCGGTACGGATCGGCTTTGATGACGGCTATCGCGTCCGGGCCGTAGCGTTTGACGATCTTCGTCATCTTTGTTACCGAAATGCCGTATGTCTGGCCGAAGATCATGTTTTCGCGCTGCGTTTCGTTGTCGTGCCAGCTTTTTCTTATCTGCCCGATTTTAGCGCGTCCGAGTTTGGGCACTTCGGAAAGTCTCGCCGACTGATGCGACAGAACGTGCATCGTCTGTTCGCCGAACGTCTCGACGATCCGTTTGGCGAGAACGGGGCCTATGCCCTTGATGAGACCTGAGGCGAGATAGCGTTCGATGCCTTTAAGCGAGCGCGGCGCGATGCAGACGAGACTCTCGGCCTTGAACTGGCGACCGTGCGTCTTGTCGTTCACCCATTCGCCGACGGCCTTGACGTCTTCTCCCTCCCATACGGCCTGCGCCTTGCCCACGACCGTGATTTCGGGGTTTTTCATGAGCTCGAAATCGGATGGGATTTCGACGCGCAGCACGCTGTAGCCGCTGTCGGGATTGTGGAAGACTACCGAGCGTATCGTCCCTTCGACGGTCTCGTGCGCTTCAGCCATGCCCGGTGACGAGTTCCTTGACTTTCGTGAGCGCGGCGCCTCTGTGGGAAATCGCGTTTTTGTCTTCGGGCGAAAGCTCCGCGAAAGACACGTCGCGACCTTCGGGCCTGAAAAGCGGATCGTAGCCGAAGCCTTCGGTGCCGGACTGGGAATGGAGTATTTCGCCGCGGCATTCGCCCTCGACGACGCTTTCGACTCCCTGCGGGGAGACGAGAGCGCACGTGCAGACGAATCTCGCGCGTCTGTCGGCGACACCCTTCATGTTCTCGAGAAGCAGGGCGTTGTTCGCTCTCGTGTCTCCGTGGACGCCGGCGTAGCGCGCGCTCATGACTCCGGGAGCGCCGCCGAGCGCGGCGACTTCGAGCCCCGAGTCGTCGGCCATGCACCATTCGCCGGCGCGGCGCGCGGCGATGGCGCGCACCTTGATGAGCGCGTTGCCCGCGAAGTCGGGGGCGTTTTCGACGACATCCCCCGGTTCGTCTGCGATGATTTCGAATTCGGGCAGTATCGCCGCCATTTCCGAAATCTTGTGTCTGTTTTGCGTGGCTACGTACAGTTTCATGGTCTGTCGCTGCGTATCGGCGCGCTTGTCAGGCGCGGTCGAATTTCCTGTTCAGTTCTCTGTTGGATGTGAATATCATCACGGGTTTGCCCCTCGGGCATACGTAAGGCATGGAGCAGGAGCAGAGTTCTTCCACCAGTTTAACGGCTCCTTCTTCGGTGAGTTTGACGTTCGCGCCCGCGAAGGAACGCGCCATGGAACGCGCTATGAGTTCTTCGCGCCATTTTTCGCCGCTGCGTTTGGCCGAGCCTTCGGCGAGGTCGTGCGCGATCGTCGCCAGCACCGTCGCGGGATTGAGTTCTCCGATGAGCTGCGGTACGGCTTCAATCTTGAATGTGTCTCTCCCGAACTCTTCTATCATGAAGCCCATCGCCGTTATCTGCGAAATCGACGCCGTGATGCGCGCGTAATCGGGAGGACTGAGCCTCGCCGTTTCAGCGATGAGAAGCTGCTGGCTGGTTACGGCCGCGTTCGAGCCGGCGAGGAGCTGTTCGAAAGCTATCCGCTCGCGCGCGGCGTGCGGATTTATCGTGACGACGCCCGCGTCGGTTTCTATCAGCAGATACCCTGACGCCGTCTGCGCCAGATATTTGAACCACGTCCATGGCTTCGACGCGCACGAATCGGCTTCTACGGCGAATTCAAGGGGAACCGGCGCCGGAGACGGCTGTACGGCAGGCTCGAAACTGAAGGAAACGGGCGTTTCATCCTCATCCGGGTTTTCCGGCGCGGCAGTTTTCACGTTCGACGCCGTCGCTATCGCAGGAGTTTCGATCGGAGCCATGCGTTCGGTGACGCTCGGGGCGATGTTCCGGGCGCGGCGGGGGAAAATCGTTTTTTCAAGAGCCGAGATTATCGCGTTTCTGACGGCGTTGTTGTCGGTGAAGCGAACTTCGCGTTTCGTCGGATGGACGTTGACGTCGACCATCGTCGGCGCAAGCTCGATGAAAATCACCGCCGCCGGTCTTGCGTCGCTCTGCCGGCCGGGATACGCCTCTTTGAGCGCGTGGGCTATCGAAGGGGCGCTCGCGGGGCGGCCGTTGACGAAGATGTACTGGTCGCGTCTCGTCGCGAACGCCGTGTCGGGGCGTTCTATAAGCCCCGTTACCTTGATTTTCGCGTCGGCGGGGCTTTCGATGACGAGCATGTCTTCGACAAATTCGCGGCCGAAAAGATCTGTCGCGCGTTCCGTCACCGATGCCGCCGGAGCAAGACGGTAGAGTTCTCTGCCGTCTGCCATGAGGGAGAACGCCGTGCCGGGGTGAGCGAGGGCGTTAACGGTGAACACCATTTTTATGTGACCTTCTTCCGTCATGCGAGAGCGCATGAATTTTCTGCGCACGGGGACGTTGCAGAAAAGGTCTCGCACCTCTACAATCGTTCCCGGGGGGCAGCCCGCGGGTTCGATTCCGGCGAGACTGCCGGCGTTCACCGAAACCAGAACGCCTTCGTCGCTGTCGTGACGTCTCGTCGTGATCGAAAAGCGCGATACGGAAGCTATCGACGGAATCGCTTCGCCTCTGAATCCGAGCGTGTCGATGCGCTCTATGTCGTCCACGTCGAGTATCTTCGACGTCGCCTGGCGTTCGAGCGAAAGTACGGCGTCGTCTCTCGTCATCCCGCATCCGTCGTCCTGCACCATGACGAGCTTCGCCCCGCCGCCGGCGATCACTATGCGTATCGATTTCGCCCCGGCGTCTATGGCGTTCTCGACGAGTTCCTTCACGACCGATGCCGGCCGTTCGACGACTTCGCCCGCCGCGATCTTGTTCGCGACGTTCAGCGGCAGAACCCGCACGTGTCCGTCTCTTTTTCTTTCAGAAATCAAGATTTACATTCCTTCTTATGAATGTCGGGATATCGAGATCTTCGCCCTGCCAGATGGTCTGCTCGGCGTTGTTGAAGCGCCCGCGCCCGACCGGACCGACGCCGAGCGGGCTTTTGGCGCGTTTCTGCTTGCGCAGACTCATCACTCCGCCGGGTTTGGCGTCGTTGCCGGCAAGAGACGCTTCGAAGAGCATCACCACGACGGAGATTCTCCCGCAGAAGGTCGCCTCGTCGTTCACTGTCGCGAGGTCGAAGCCGAGCCTTTCTCCGAAAGCGCTTCTGATTCCGTCCGCGATACGTCCCACTTCGCTGAGCCTGAGGTCTTCGCCGGCGAGGACTCCGCAGAGGATGGAGTTGACAGGTGCCGAGGCGACGGCGAGCATTTCGCTGCGGATGAGCCTGTCGACGGCTTCGGAAGCGCGATCAGGCCCTTGGACGGTGACCGCCGCGAACCGGCCTCTACCGGCCGCGGCCACGAGATGTCTGATTCTTTCGGTGTCGATCCTGATGTAGCCCGGCTTCTCGACGAGACGCCAGAAGAGCGTGATGCCGGTGGCCATCGTGTCGACCGCCCGCTTCATGGCAGCGTCCATATTGTCTTCGCCCGAGACGAGTTTGTCGAGCGGCGTGAAGAAGGTCGCGTTCGCTGATTCTTCTATCATGGACATGACGCTGCGCGCGTTGCGCTGGCGTTCGTCGCCTTCGAACGAGAACGGAGTCGTGGCGAAGACGATCGACGGTATGCCGCGCGCGGAGAGGTGCTTGAGCGTTTCAAGAGTGCCGCCGCCTCCGGTGCCGCCGCCGAGAGACGTCACGACGACCGCGAGACGCACGCCTTCGAGATGGCAGTCGATCGTCTCTATGGAGTCTTCGGCCGCCAGTCTCGCCGCGACGACGTCGCCGCCGGTGCCCCGCCCGGAAAGACGGTCTCCGCCGAGAAGGGAGAAGGGGCCGCCGTCGGCGCCTGTGGAAGCGTCGGTGTCGATCATCGCGTACCTGAGGCCTTCGCCGAACGCGCGGCTTACTCCGCGCGCGATCGCGCAACCCGAAGTCCCTATGCCGAGAAGCAACATGGCTGAATCGCGGTTCATTTGAAAAACCTCCCGAAAATACCGTCGAGGATCGACTTCTCCTCATAGTTGCGGTGCGCGTAAAGGAGCGCTCCGGCTATCGTGGCGAACGACTCCGCGGCGGGTTCGTCCTCAAGACCGTCTATGTGCAAGGGCCTTCCCGTGCGAACATCCATGCCGAGTTCGTGCCGTATGACCTGGTCGATGTTCTTCAGCCGCGCTCCGCCGCCCGTTATGACGACGCCCGAGTGGAGTCTGTGGAGAAGATCGTCTCGTTCGAGCGTTTCGCGGATGATCGTGAAAAGTTCCTTCAGCCGCGCGTTCACGACGGTGTCGAGGGCACGCCGCGAAATCGTGCGTGTTTCGAGCAGGGGGTTGCTGCCCGGAATCTTGACGCGCGCGGCGTCCGCCGAAACGTCTCCGAGCGTCGCGGACGCTTCGCGGATTTTCAGTTCTTCGGCCTGCGCGTTCGTCGTGGAGAACGCGTGGGCGATGTCGTTGGTCACGTGATCGCCCCCTACGCCGATGACGAGAGCCGAGACGAGGTAGCCGTCGCTGTAGACCGCAACGCCCGTGGAGCCGCCGCCTATATCCAGCACGAGCGCGCCGTTTTTCTTTTCATGTTCTTCGAGCACGGCCTCCGCGGCGCAGGTCGCCGCGAAAAGGGGCTCGCGTATCTCGAGATGCGCGGCATCCGCCGCGGTGCGCGCGTCGGAGATGCGGTTTCTGTCGGCGTGGATCTGGAGCGTGTTGAGTTTGAGAAGCCGCCCGGACATGCCTTTCGGCGCGGAAATGCCGCCGAGATTGTCGAGGACGTAATCCTGATCGATGATGTCGAGAAGTTCCCTGTCTTTCGGCAGAATCATCTGCTGGCGAGAGGAACGCATCACTTCGTTGAGTTCCGATGACGTGACCTTGAAGCCTTCCACCTGCGCCGTGCCGTACGACGGGTCGGTTTTTATGTGCTGGCCGCTGACGGCGAGGAAGGCGTTTCCCACCGTGATTTTCGAGCCGATCTCGTCCTGCTTCTTCTCTATTTCGTGCAGAACGGCGCGTATCGACTGGGAAGCCTGGTTGATGTCGAGTATCTGGCTTTTGCGCACACCGGTGGACGGTATTTCGGCATGGCAGGTGACCTTGAGTCTCCCGCCGGTTTCGGCTTCGCCGATCGCGAGCACCGTTCGCGTGGTGCCGATTTCGAGCGCGGCGTATATGTTGTTCATGTTACAGTTTTTCCTGTGTGTTGGCGGTGATGCGTTCGGGGTCGTCGTACGTGGCGTTCCATATCACGCCGCTGTCGGGCGCGATGCGCGTGCGTATCGCCATGACGAGTTTTCTCAGCCTGGCTTCGAGGTCTTCGCGGGAGCGGCGGCTGTTTTCCCCCATCGAATCCCACTTTATCTTGAGCCGCGAATAATTCCCGAGCGTGATCAGGAGAAAATCGGGCTTGGATACATCCGCCTCGAGAACGCCGAGTTCCTGAAAGTCAGGCTCGCGGCAGGCTTCGATGAGCATCAGCGCCGCGAGAGCCTTTCCTTTGAGTCTGCCACCGGGAGGCGTGCCCGGCTCGAACGGTTCGCGTATCACGGGGAGCGTGTCGGTCCCGCTCTGGAAGATGAACACGACGCCCTCGGAGTCGACGACCCTGCCGGAGCGGGCCTTTGAGGATTTTGTGAGGACGCGCGCCGACGGAGTGCGCTCCTCGAACGTCACGGTGACGTTTGCGGGCAGGCGGCGCGAGACCGAAATCGATTTGATGTTCGGGATTTTGGCGAGTATCTCTTCGCGCTTTTTCCTGAAGTCCACGAGAGCGAGATTGGTGCCTTTTCTCAGACCGAATTCGTCGGCTATGACATCCGCCTTGACCATGCGGCCCGAAGAGATGGAGACCTGCGAATCGAAATCTTTTATTATGCACTGCTCGAGCCACATGTCGCGCAGCCTGCCGTAGCAGACGACCGTCGCCACGGCCAGAATCGAGACCGTCACGACGCCCGTTATGAACAGCACGCCTGCCTTGCGGTCACGTTCTATCTTGTTTTTTTTCATTTCTCGGTGTCGGTCGCGGCGGAGGCGAGGATTCTGTCGCACACCTGCGCAAAAGTGAGTCCCGTCTTCATTCCCGCCTTGGGGACGAGCGAATGAGAGGTGAAGCCCGGGGACGTGTTCAGTTCAAGGACATACACGCGTCCTACGGGAGAAACTCTGATGTCGACGCGCGTGACGCCGCGGCATTCGAGCGCGTTGTAGGCGTCGACCGCCGTTTTTTTCAGTTTCTCCGAAAGCGCGCCGTCTTCGAGAAACGGGTAGCGCGTTTCGTCGGAGACGTATTTTTCTTCGAAACCGTACCATCCGTTTTTGGCGACTATTTCGATGACGGGCCAAGCTTCGCCGTCGATCACGGCGACGGTGAATTCGCGCCCGGGGATGAATTCTTCAACGAGCGCCACTTTTTCCGAGACGGCCTCGGGAGACGTCTCCATCGCCTTGAATGCGGCTTCGAGCGCGTTCGGCCAATCTTCGCGGCGCGATACCTTTGAGATGCCGAAGGACGAGCCGTCGGCCGGCGGTTTCACCACTACAGGCAGCGCCATCGGCGGTTTTTCGTCGCCCGGAGAGGCCAGCCCCCACGCAGGAGTGGGCACGCCTTTCATCTCAAGGACCATTTTCGTCTTTATTTTATCCATCGCGATGCGCGAAGTCTGAGCCCCCGGCCCGGTGTAAGGGATGCCGAGCAGATTAAGGGCGTTTTGCACGCCCCCGTTTTCGCCCCATCCTCCGTGCAGGGCGATATAGACGGCGTCGACATCGCGGGGTAGATCGTCAAGATTGTCGGACAGCGTATCCACGGCCACGACGTCGTACTTGCCGAGCGAAGAAAGCGCTTCGGCGACATTTTTCCCGGAATCGAGCGAGACGGCGCGTTCGTTCGAAGTTCCACCCATCAATACGGCGATTTTTTTCATCTCTGTAATTATATCATATTTGGCTGGCGCATGATAGGACGGGCCGCCCGAAAATCAAATTTTCAACTTCCCCTTGCGCATTGAAGTCGGTTTATGGTATACTATACGAGTTTTCGTCTCAAAAGAGGCCACTTTAGCTCAGTAGGTAGAGCACATCCTTGGTAAGGATGAGGTCGGCGGTTCGATTCCGCTAGGTGGCTCCATGAAGGGACGGCAACGGAAAGAAGACAACAAAACAACTCACAGGAGTCAGTAAAATGGCTAAGGAAACATTCGATCGCGGCGGAAAGCCGCACGTGAACGTCGGCACCATCGGCCACGTCGACCACGGTAAGACCACTCTTACGGCCGCCATCACCCACGTCCAGTCCCTCAAGGGTCTCTGCGACGAAATCAAGTACGACCAGGTCGCCAAGGCTTCCGAATCCGCCGGCCGTCGTGACGCCACCAAGATTTTGACGATCGCCTCCTCGCACGTCGAGTACGCGACCGACAACCGCCACTATGCGCACGTCGACTGCCCCGGCCACGCCGACTACGTAAAGAACATGATCACCGGCGCGGCTCAGATGGACGGCGCGATTCTCGTCGTTTCCGCCGTTGACGGCCCGATGCCCCAGACCCGCGAGCACGTTCTTCTCGCCCGTCAGGTCGGCGTTCCGAAGATCGTCGTCTTCCTCAACAAGTGCGACCTCGTCGAAGATGCCGAGATGCTCGACCTCGTCGAGATGGAAGTGCGCGAACTCCTCTCCAAGTACGACTACGACGGCGACAACGCCCCCGTCATCCGCGGCGCCGCCTATCCCGCCACCCAGGCTTCCTCCAAGGAAGACGCGGCCTGCAACTGCATCACCGAGCTCATGGACGCTCTCGACAGCTACATCCCCGAGCCGGAGCGCGCTCTTGACCAGCCCTTCCTCATGCCGATCGAAGACATCTTCTCGATCGAAGGTCGCGGCACGGTCGTTACCGGTCGTGTCGAGCGCGGTGTGATCAAGGTCGGTGACGAAGTAGAAATCGTCGGCCTCAAGCCCACCGCCAAGACCGCCTGCACGGGCGTCGAAATGTTCCGCAAGCTCCTCGATCAGGGTCAGGCCGGCGACAACATCGGCTGCCTCCTTCGCGGTACGAAGAAGGAAGAAGTCGAGCGCGGTCAGGTTCTCGCCAAGCCGGGTTCCATCACCCCGCACACCGAATTCTCCGGTCAGGTCTACGTCCTCACGAAGGAAGAAGGCGGCCGTCACACCGCGTTCATGAAGGGCTACCGTCCTCAGTTCTACATCCGTACGACTGACGTGACCGGCGACATCCAGCTCCCCGAGGGCGTTGAGATGGTCATGCCCGGCGACAACGTTGAGATCACCGTCAAGCTCATCGCTCCGGTCGCTCTCGAAGAGAAGATGCGTTTCGCGATCCGCGAAGGCGGCCGCACCGTCGGCGCCGGCACGGTCTCGAAGGTTATCAAGTAATCTCGAGAAGTCTTCTGTGAGATGCCTGCCCGTCAGTACCGGCCGAAAGTGGTCGGCCGGGGCGGCGGGCGGGCTCGACTGACGCAGAAGACGTTGAAGTGAAGAGAAGAGAAAAGAAAGACTAAAACAATGCGTGATCTCGCTATTTTGGCGTGCGGCGAATGCAAGCGCAGGAACTACACGACGACCCGTAACAAAAAGACGATGACGGAGCGTCTCGAAAAAGTGAAGTTCTGCCCCTTCTGCCGTAAGCGCACGACTCATAAAGAGACCAAGTGATTGATTTCCCTTTAGGGTAGTAGCACAATGGCAGTGCAGCGGTCTCCAAAACCGCCTATGGGGGTTCGATTCCCTCCTACCCTGCCAAAAGAGGAACGGAGAAACGAAATGAACTTTTTCAAAAAGACGAAAGAATACCTGAGCGGCGTGACGGCTGAAGGAAAGCGTGTTACATGGCCCGGCAAGCGCGAGCTTTGGGAGTCGACTCTTGTCGTCATTTCGTTCATTTTCATTCTCGCGCTTACGACTCTTGTCTGCGATAAAGTGATCGAAGGTTTCATCAAGATCGTTCACGCCGGAGCCTAAGAGTCAAGGAGGTTATCCATGGTCAAGCAGTGGTTCGTTTTGCATACTCTCACAGGGCAGGAGAATAAGGCTCAAAAGTCGATTGAAGCCCGTGTGAAGCTTGAACACATGGAGGATTATATCGGTCGCTGCGTGATCCCGACCGAGCGCGTTACCGAAAAGAAAAACGGCAAAAAACGCACGATCACGAAGAAGTTCTTCCCTGGCTATGTCCTTTCGGAGCTCGCGCTTTATGATGAATCGAAGGGCGTTGACGAAAACGGGAAGAAAGCCATTTACGAGCGCACTTGGCAGTTCCTCAGAGAAACTCCCGGTGTCATCGGTTTCGTCGGGGGCGAACGTCCCTCGCCGCTCAAGCAGAGCGAAGTGGATGCTATTCTGCTCGACCGTCCTTCGGGAGCGGCCGTGGCGGAGCGTCCTAAAGTCAATTTCTCCGTCGATGAGACGGTTAAAATTACTGACGGCGCGTTCATGGGTTTGACGGGTCAGGTCAGCATGGTGGATCCCGACAAGGGCAAACTCAAGGTCGAAGTCAATATCTTCAACCGCAAGGTCCAGGTCGACGCCGAATACTGGCAGGTCGAGAAAGTCGCCATAGAGGAGACTTTCGAGAGCCTGAAGCAGTAAACGGCAGGTTTTGCGGTCCGTTATCACCGGGAAGGATCCCCGGGAGGAGCCGCACGAAAAAAGGAAAAGGCAAATGGCCAAGAAGGTTACCGGAGTTGTTAAACTCCAGATTCCGGCCGGCGCTGCGAACCCCGCACCGCCCGTCGGTCCCGCCTTGGGTTCTGCTGGTGTCAACATCATGCAGTTCTGCAAGGAGTTCAATGCGAAGACTGCGAAGGATTCGGGACTTGTTATCCCTGTAATCATTACGGTTTACCAGGATCGCAGCTTTTCGCTCAAGTTCAAGTCGCCGCCCGCGTCCGTTCTTCTCAAGAAAGAAGCCGGTCTCGCCAAGGGCAGCGGTGTTCCCAACAAGAACAAAGTCGGCAAGGTTACCCGCGAACAGCTTAAGAAGATCGTGGAGATGAAGAAGGCCGATCTTAACACGACCGACGTCGAGCAGGCGATGAAGATGATCGAAGGCACGGCTCGCAATATGGGAATTGAGGTGGTTGAATGAAGCACGGCAAGAAGTATTTCAACGCGCTGAAGAAGGCTCCCAAGAAGGCCGTCTCCCTCGAGGAGGCCGTCAAGTTCGTCAAGGCCAATCCCGGCGCCAAGTTCGATGAAACCGTCGACGTTTATTTCAATCTCGGCAAGGGCCTCACCAAGGGCGATACGGCCGTTCGCGGCGTCTGCAAGCTGCCTAACGGCTCGGGTAAGACCGTGAAGATCGCCGTCTTCGCGGGCGGCGACGCGGCCGAAGCGGCGAAGGCCGCCGGAGCCGATTTCGTCGGCATGAACGATCTCGTCGAGAAGGTCGTCAAAGAAGGCTGGTGCGATTTCGACGTCGCTATCGCCACGGTTGAAGCGATGAAAGAAGTCAGAAAGTGCGCCCGTGTCCTCGGTCCCCGCGGCCTTATGCCCAATCCGAAGACCGGCACCGTCACCGACGACACCGCTACCGCCGTCAAGGAGGCGAAGGGCGGCAAGGTCGACTTCCGCATGGACAAGACGGGCAACATCGCCGTGATCGCCGGCAAGCGCAGTTTCGACGAGGCGGCGCTCATCGCCAACATCAAGGCTGTCGTTTCCGCGGTCAACGCCGCCAAGCCGCAGACCGTGAAGGGCGTCTTCATCAAGTCGATGTCGATCTCCACCACCATGGGCGTGGGCGTTCAGGTCGTTCCTCAGATGGATGCCGAATAATCAAGGGAGGTATTTGAAATGAGAATAGAAAAAATCGCCATTCTCGACGAAGTGACCGCCCGCATCAAGGATTCGGACTATTGCTTCATCATCAACCACGGCGGCGTAGACGTCGCTTCGATGGCCAAGCTCCGTCAGGATCTGCGTGATTGCGAGAGCCGTCTTCTCGTCGTGAAGAATTCGTTCCTCGCCAAGGTCGCGAAGGAGAAGGGGTGGAGCGAAGAGG
This sequence comes from Kiritimatiellia bacterium, assembly GCA_045537795.1. Taxonomy (GTDB): domain Bacteria; phylum Verrucomicrobiota; class Kiritimatiellia; order RFP12; family UBA1067; genus UBA1067. The sequence continues at coordinate 62,288 of JAZSQE010000065.1, forward strand.
TCAACGCCATGTTCGCGGGTCCCACCGCCGTCGTCACCGGCAAGGGCGAGCCCACCGCGGTCGCGAAAGCGATCATGGAGTTCGTCAAGGCTTCTGGCGGCAAGGCCGCCGTCAAGGGCGCCGATTACGACAACAAGATCGTTGACGCCGCGATGGTTGACGCTCTCTCCAAGATTCCCGGCAAGAACGAGCTCAGAGCGATGCTTCTCATGCTCCTCAAGGAGCCTGCGACCCGCTTGGCGCGCGTCCTTTCCGAGAAGGCGAAGAAGGGCGGAGACGCCGCTCCTGCGGCCGAAGCTCCTGCGGCCGAAGCCGCTCCCGCCGCTGAGGCTCCCGCCGAAGCGTAAATCTGAAATTTCCCTTGGATGAAACACGCCAAGGGTTGACAAGTAAAAAAGGAACAGAAAAATGACTAACGAAGAACTCATTCAGGAACTGTCGGGCAAGACCGTTCTCGAAATCAACGAACTCGTGAAGGCGCTTGAAGAGGCGTGGGGCGTTTCCGCCGCCGCTGCCGTCGCCGTCGCTCCCGCCGCCGGTGGCGCTGCCGCCGCCGAAGAGAAGACGGAATTCGACGTCATTCTCAAGTCGGCCGGTGCCAACAAGATCGCGGTCATCAAGGAAGTGCGCGCGATTACGGGTCTCGGTCTCAAGGACGCCAAGGACATGGTCGACGGCGCTCCCAAGACGGTCAAGGAAGCCTGCGCGAAGGACGAGGCCGAAAAGATCGCCGAGCAGCTCAAGAAGGCCGGTGCCGAAGTCGAAATCAAGTAATCTTGCTTTCGATCCCGAAAAAGAAAGGCGCGGAAAGCCCGCGTCTTTCTTTTTTTGGTACGCGGAATACTCGATGGCGCATCGTCCGTTGCCGGATTCTCGATTGTATGGACGCTTCGGGCGGGGGCATCTATCGCGAGGTCTCTCATGCGGACACGGGAATTTGGTATAATATCCGCAAAAGAAACGAACAAAAGGGAGTGCGATGATGAAGGAGCCGGCGCGCAGATGGCGACAGACGTAAAAGAACTGATGGCGAAGGTGGGGAAGATACGCATTCTCACCAACAAGCTCATAGACGATCAGCTCAGCGGTGACTATCATTCGACGTTCAAGGGCCAGGGCGTGGAATTTGACGAAGTGCGCCCGTATGTTTCGGGCGACGATGTGAGGTCGATCGATTGGAACGTCACGGCCCGCACCGGGATTCCGTACATCAAACGTTACGCCGAAGAGCGCGAACTTACGATTCTTTTCATGGTGGACGTTTCGGGTTCGCAGGCGTACGGCTCCGTCAGGCGTTCGAAGGCGGAGCTCGCGGCTGAAGTGACGGCGCTTCTCGCGCTTACGGCGATACGTAACCAGGACAAGATCGGCCTTGTTCTGTTCAGCGATGAAATCGTCAAGTATCTGCCGCCGCGCAAAGGCCGCGACAGCGTGATGCGTCTCGTGCGCGAAGTTCTGGCGGCCGAAGATTCCGCCGAGGGCGGCACGGATATCGCCGCCGCGCTCAAGTTCCTCAACGGCGTGCAGAAACGCCGCGCCGTCGTTTTTCTCGTCAGCGATTTTCTCGGCAGGGGAGACTGCGAAAAACTTCTCAAAGCGACCTCGCGACATCACGATGTCGTGTGCGTGAGCGTCGAGGACCCGGCGGAGTTCGCGCTTCCCGATGTCGGGCTTGTCGAGCTTGAGGACCCGGAGAGCGGCGAACTGATGCTTGTCGACACGTCGTCGAAGAAGGTTCGCGACGCCTTCGCGGCGCGAGCGGCCGCCGAGCGCGAAGAGCTGAGAAAGCTTTTCGTCAAAAACGGCATAGACTCGATATGCGTCTCAACCGACAGACCGTATATCGATGAGGTGCGCGCGCTTTTCAAGCGCAGGGCAATGAAGCGCTGAGCGCTCCTAAATGCGCGGTTTTTTTGGTATAATAGGGAAACAATGGAGATAAAAAGATGAGACTCGATACTTTGTGCGTGCAGGGCGGCTATCAGCCTCGCTGCGGAGAACCCAGACAGGTGCCGATTTATGCGACGACCACCTTCAAGTACGACACCACGCAGCACATGGGGGACTTGTTCGACCTCAAAACGTCGGGCTATTTCTATACGCGTCTTGCGAATCCGACGAACGATCTCGTGGCAAAGAAAATAGCCGCGCTCGAAGGCGGCGTCGCCGCGATTCTGACGTCGTCGGGGCAGGCCGCGTCGACGTTCGCGATTCTCAATATCTGCAACAGCGGCGACCATGTCGTATGCTCCGCGCAGATATACGGCGGCACGTTCAATCTTTTCGCGGTTTCGCTCAAGAAGCTCGGCGTCGAATTCACTTTCGTCGACCCCGACGCGGACGAAAAGACGATTCAGGCGGCGTTCAAACCGAACACAAAGTGCGTTTTCGGCGAGACCGTCGCCAATCCTTCCGGCGTAATTCTCGATATCGCGAAGTTCGCGAAAATCGCCCATAAAAACGGCGTTCCTCTGATCGTCGACAACACTTTTCCCACGCCGATTCTCTGCCGTCCGTTCCGCTTCGGCGCCGATATCGTCACGCATGCGACGACGAAATACATGGACGGCCATTCGAGCCAGGTCGGCGGATGCATCGTCGACAGCGGCAATTTCGACTGGGCTCGTTATCCTGAGCGTTTCGCGGGTCTCGTCGAGCCGGATGAATCGTATCACGGCCTCAGTTACACGCAGAAGTTCGGCAAGCTCGCCTACATAACGAAGTGTACGGCCCATCTCATGCGCGATTTCGGCTCCATACCTTCGCCGTTCAACGCCTTCCTCGTCAATCTCGGGCTCGAATCGTTGCACGTGCGCATCCGCCGTCACGCCGAATCGGCGCTCAAAATCGCCAAGTGGCTCAAAACGCGCGAAGAAGTAGCGTGGGTCAATTACGCGGGGCTGCCCGGCTCGAAGTACGCGAAACTCATAAAGAAGCAGTTCGACGGGCCGGCTCCATGCGGAGTCATGACGTTCGGCATCAAGGGCGGGCGCAAGGCGTCGATCAGATTCATGGACAGCTTGAAGCTCATAGGGATCGTCACGCACGTGGCCGACGCGTGGAGCTGCGTTCTGCATCCCGCGTCCCATACGCACCGCCAGCTTTCCGACAAACAGCTCGAGGAAGCGGGCATTCCGCCGGATCTCATCCGGTTTTCCGTAGGGTTGGAAGACCCGGAGGATCTCATCGAAGACATAAAGCAGGCTCTCCCCAAGGCGAGCGGCGGTAAGAAACGCAAATAAGGAACATTGCAATGAACGAGTTCAAGGCAGCGCCGACGCGCAAGATCGACTGGCTTTTCGCTTCGGGAGCGGGCATTCTCGCGGCAATCGTGTTTTTCTCGACGGTTGCCGGGTATGTATATCCGGGACAGCCGGCGCATCTTGCGGCCGTATGGCGCGGTCTTGACGCCGCGGGAGCGGGCGCGTTTCCTCTGATGGGGGTCTTCGCGAAGGCTTTCGGCGCGGGCAATCTTCTCGCGCCGGTGTGCGGCGTCGTTTCGACGATGCTCATATACGCGATCGTGAGATTCTTCGTGCGTGAACGCGTGCGCGGCGAGACGACGAGCGAGAGCGATCTGTCGATTGCGCGCGCGGCGGCTCTTTTCTCCGTTTTTGTGTACATCTTCACCCCGGCCGTCCATGAGGCGGCGACCCACATCGAACCGAGGATGTTCGACTTCACGTGGCTTCTCGCATCGTTTGCGCTTCTCCTGCCGATGGCACGCGCGACCAGACCGCTCAAGCCCGTCTTCACGTTTCTTTCCGCTGTCATGTTCGGTCTCGGCGCATGCGACAGCGCGATTTTCATCGTGTCGGGGCCGCTCTTCGCCGTGATGCTTTCGATAGTTTCTCTCAAGCGCGGCGAAAAGCCGTATCTCGCGGTGACGGCGTTCGTTCTTCTGGCGTTGATCGCCTATCTGTTCGGCCTGAGGCTTTTCGGCGTCGAACTCTCCGCGTCGCTTCGATCGCTGGCGGGCGAGATGCGCCGGTGGTTCGTGTCGGGGTGGCTCTTCTCCGCCTTATTCGGCGTTCTGCCGTTCCTGACGGCGCTCTTTTCGAGCGCCAAGGCCTATAACGAGAAGCCGTCGTTCGTCCAGACTGTTTTTCACGTGGCGATGACGTTTGTGGCTATCATCGCGACGGCGACGCCTCTTTCGCCTTCGTCGCAGATGGCGCCGTGGGGGATTCTGCCCGTCGCCACGAGCGCATTTGCGGCCGTCGTCGCCGGCTACGTTCTTTCGTATTGGTGGATCCTCCGCAAGACTCCCGCAGGAATCGTTTCGGGTTCGCTTCTCGTGTTCGTCGCGGTCGTCACATCCGTGTGGAATCTCTTTCTTTTCGACACCGACCGCGGCGCTTTCGCCGACAGGGTCGCCCGCAAAATAATCGAAGATCTCGGAGAGCGCAAGTGGTTTGTCACGGACGGCACGCTCGACGATCATCTGCGCATCGCGGCGGCCGACATGGAGAAGGATATCGAACTGATCTCGCTCAACCGCGATCTCGACGCGAAATATCTCGATTCGCTCGCTCGGGTCGTGAAGGAGAAGAACGTCGGCGGCCCTAAGAACGAGTCCCTGCGGCTTTCGCTTACGCTCGGCGTGCTGCCGTTCGTGCAGGACTGGTTCGCGGCGGATCCTTCGGTCGTGAATGAGGTGGCCATTTTCGGCGCGAGCGATCTCTGGTATTCTTCGGGGTTCAAGCCCGTCCCGGAATTCTTCTTCTTCGGCGCCGATGAAAAACGCAAAGTCGACTGGTCCGATTGGAAGAAGTTCGACGCGCTTCTCGAAGCCCCCGAAGGCTGGGGCAGTTACAGCCACCGCCGCGAGCGCGATCCGATGAAGCGCCTCAGACTGCATCTCAGGCGTCACCTCGGTCTCGTCGCCAACAATCGCGGCGTGTATCTTCAGGATCGGAAACTCGACGACGAGGCGTTCGCGATGTACGAGCTCGTCCTCAACGACATCGACCGCGACAACATCTGCGCGCTTTTCAACGAGATCGAAATGGCAGGAGCGAAATACGCTCCCGCCCTCGCCAAGAAGCGCGAACTCGAACGCAGGCTGAAATCGATCATCGACGATAAGGATCGCCGCTACCACATCTGGCGTCTCGGCAATTACTACGGCTATATCCGCAATCCCGAGATATTCGTGCGCCTCGGGTACACTTGGGCGCGTTCGGGCCGTCCCGGCGACGCGCTTTCGCACATCCGCCGCGCCATCGATTTCGTGCCCAGCGACAAGCGCACGATTCTGTTGAACATGATGGCGGCGCTCTACGCCAGCGAAAACGACCAGAAGAAGTCTCGGCGCATCTACGAGGCCGTCCTCGAAAAGAATTCCAAAGACCATGACGCGCTTATCGGGCTTATGCGGCTTGAGCTTCTCGAAGGCGACGGCGAGAAAGCCCTTGAATATCTCGAGCGCGCGGCCGCTTCCGGCGTCGGCTCGCACCGCGCGAAAATCGAACTGGCGATGGTGTCGATGATGAAGAACGACATCAAGGGCGCGAAGGATATGCTGCGCAAGGCTACGGACGAAATGCCCAAGGATATGCAGGCGTGGTCGCTGCTCGCCGCGGTGACGATGCAGCAGATCGACGCCGCGAAAGACGCGAAGACGAAGGCTGCGCTCGTGAAGGAACTCAAAAACGCCATTCTTCCGAAGATGGAGAAGCAGGCGAGCGGCGCATTCGACTATTATCTTCAAACCACCAAAGCGTTCATGCTGATGCGCGAAGGCGAGGACCGCCGCCGCGAGGCGCGCGACGCGTTCGTGGCGGCCGCGAAGGCCCGTCCCGATATCGCCGCGACGCACGATCTCGTTCTCGGGCTCGACATTTCGCTCAACGACAAGATCGAAGCCGAACGTCACGCGCGCGATGTTCTGAGGCGCAACCGCAACGCGCCTCTCGCGAACTACGTCATGGGCTCTCTCGCTCTGGGCAAGAACCGCTACCGCGAGGCCGAGGCGTATCTCAGAAAGGCGGCCGACGCGTCCAAACCCGTCGCGCTCGCGCTCAACGACCTCGCCGAAGTTTTGAGACGCAACAAGAATCTCGTCGAGGCCGAGGCGTACGCCCGCCGCGCCGTCGCCGCCGCGCCGAAACTCTATGTCGCGTGGGAGACGCTCGGCTCCATCCTTCTCGACCGCAAAGAGAACAAGACCAGGCTCAAAGAGGCCGAACAGTGCATCACGAAGGCTCTTGATCTTCTTAAAGGCGAAGAAGGATCTTCCGAAGATCTGCGCATACTCGTTTCTCTCGCCCGCGTTCAGATGCTCAACGGCGACATGGCGCGCGCGCGCGGTACCGTGCGCAAGGTGCAGGGCCGCGTAAGCGAGCTCTCCGATTTCGAACGCCGCGAATTCGAAGAAGTGAAGAAGGGTGTCCGTTAATCTTCTGATACTTGCCGCCGCGTTTCAGATAGGCCCTTTTTACGAACAAAAGGACGATTACGCGGCGTTGCGGCCGCTTTGCTCGAGCGAAGCCGAAACGACCGATGTCGTATGGCCTCTCTGGACGCATCACCGCGATTGGTGGCGTTTCTGCTGGTTCGTTTCGGATCAGAGACATCCTGAAGGAGGTCATCAGTTCTCGATCTTTCCGTTTTGGTACAGCGGCACACATCCGAAGAAAGGCGCTTACGCCGCGTTTTTCCCGGTTTACGGGCGTCATCCGCACATCATGGCCGTGTATGATCTCGAGTTCGCGTTGTGGCCGGTGTGGATGCGCTACAAAATGCCGAGGGCGCGCAAGGCGGGCGAGAAGGAAAATTCCCGGCTTGAAACGAACAGCGTTCTTTTTCCGTTTGTCAGCTGGCGTGACGACACATCGTGGAGCGTCTGGCCGTTCTACGGCGTTTCGCACAACCGCGAAAGCGATCACCGCTACGCTCTCTGGCCGTTCGTCACGTGGGCTGAATACCGCTCCGACCGCGATACATCCGGCGCGGGAGAGTCGCTTATGCTCTGGCCGTTTTACGGATACGTTTCCCGAGAGCGCGAAAAGCAGGCGCTTTTCATTCCGCCTTTTTTCTCGTTGACCGAAACGCGCTCTCCGCTCAGACGCAGACGCGGCGACGATCCGGCGCGGATAAGGCTTCGTTTTCCGTGGCCGTTCATAGAATACGAATCGAACGAAAAGCGCGATCGGCTTTCTCTCTTTCCGTTTTACGAGAGCATTGAAAACAAGAGCTGGTCGGGCGGGGCTTCGACGTGGAATATAACGCGTTTCGGGTGGCGGCTTGTTGAGATTCTTCCGGACGAGACGAGGGTGTTTCCCTTCTGGGTCAAAAACGGCGACGGGTATCTGCGCGTCTGGCCGTTTTACGAGCGCACCGCCGAAGAAGATCAGATTTCACGCTCTCGCGTCCTGTCGCTTTTTCCGATACGCTGGGTGAGCGCGGTCGATCGCAACTGGGCGAAGTTCTGGACGTTTTACGAATCCGAGAGAAATCCCGTGGATACCCGCCATTCGCTCTTGTGGGGCCTGATAACGTGGAGAACCGTCAATGATTGAGACTCTCAAACTCTGGGCTCGCGCCTTGCGCGTCGATCAATGGACGAAGAACGGCGTCGTCATGATGGCGTGGTTCTTTTCCGTCGCCGACGCTTCGCAGCGCGACATCTCCCGCGGATGGGAATCGTTTCTGATGGCTGTGGCGATGGCGGCGTCGTTTTCGCTCGTCAGCTCGTCGTTTTACCTTTTGAACGACATATCCGACTACGACGCCGACAGACTTCATCCGGTGAAGCGTTTCAGGCCCATCGCCGCCGGACTCGTGCACAGGATGACGGCCGTCAGAGTCGCGCTCGTTCTGTTCGCGGTAGGCTTCGCGTATCCCGCGCTCGTGGTGATGCTCCTTCCGTCGCGCACCGTGGCGTTCGCCGTGATGCTCGCCTACACGGTGATGCAGTGTCTTTACACCGGGTTTCTCAAAAAAATCCCTTATGTCGACGTCGCGACGCTTTCGCTCGGCTTCGTTCTGCGCGCCGTTGCGGGCGCGGCGATCATAGCGGCGTACATTTCGCCGTGGCTGCTCGTCTGCACGTTTTCGCTCTCTATGTTTCTCGCCCTGTGCAAGCGCAAGAACGAAATGGAGACGGCCAGGGAATCGCGCGCCGTCCTTAAACGCTATCATCCGCGCGTCCTCGCTTTTCTCATTGCGTTCGCGGCTCTCGCCTCCGTGGCGGAATATTTCGCGTACACGATGACTTCGGCGATGGGCCGGCGTTTTCCGTGTCTCTGGATTACGGGGTTTTTCGTCCTTTTCGGAATCGCCCGTTACGCTTTTCTCGCATGGAAGCGCGGCAACGACGTCGGTCGTCCCGAAAGGGTGCTTCTTTCGGACCGCATCCTGTGGGGCGTCATAGCGGGTTACGCGGTCGCCTCCGTGGCGGTCGTCGTGTTCGGTATATGAACGGCTGGCTCGATAAACTCTCGTCTTCGCGTCGTTTCGGCATGAAACCCGGGCTTGAAGCCGTCTCGTCCGCGCTCGCCGCGTTGGGCGATCCGCAAAGGAGTCTGCCGGCCGTCCATATCGCAGGCACGAACGGCAAGGGCGCCGTCGCCGCTATGACCGACGCCGTGCTGCGCCGCGCCGGATCCGGACGCGTCGCGCGTTACACGAGCCCGCATCTCGTCTGCATCAACGAGCGCTTTTTCATCGACGGCGAAATGGTTGGCGACGAAGATCTCGCGTCGGCTGGAGAAAAGCTCCTTTCGTGCGGTGCGGCCGGCGCTCTTACGTATTTCGAAATCCTCACCGCCGCGGCTTTCCTCCTCTTCAAAGAAAAACACGTTGACCTCGCCGTTCTCGAGTGCGGTCTCGGCGGCCGGTTCGATGCGACGAATGTATGCTCGCCGCGCGTTTCGGTGATAACGAACATAGGCCTCGACCATTCGGCGTGGCTCGGGGACAGCGTCGACAAGATTGCCGCCGAAAAAGCGGGGATCGTCAAACCAGGCGTGCCTGTCGTTCTTGGCGAGAACACGCATGAAGTGATCGACGTCGTTTCGCGGCGCGCGAAGGAACTCCGCGCTCCGTTCATTTACGCTCCCGATGCGCTCTCCGACGCCGACGTCCCGGACACTCTCGCCCTCAAGGGGCGTTTCAACCGGGAGAACGCGAGAACCGCGCTCGCGGCCGTGAAGGTTCTCGGCGCGGACGTGAAATCTCCCGGCGTGGAAGAGGCGCTCGCCGGCGTGGTGTGGCCCGGGCGCTTTCACGAGAAAGGGGCCTTCATCGTCGACGGCGCCCACAATCCGCCGGCGGCGCGCGCCCTTGTCGATGCTCTCGGCGCGGAGAAGGTCGATCTCGTCGCGGGCTTCTGCGCCGATAAAAGCGCAGGCGAGGTTCTTTCGATTCTCGCGCCGTCGGTCGTGAAGGCGTATGCCGTGGCGACGTCGAACGAGAGAAGCCTGCCTGCGGCGCAGACGGCCGCCGAAATGATTCGTGCGGGCATTGACGCCCGAGCGTGCGCGTCGCTCGACGACGCGCTTTCTCTCGCCCGCGCGGGGAACGCCGCGACAGGTCGGCGCACGCTTGTCGCGGGGTCGCTTTTTCTCGCCGGCGAAGCGCTCGTGAAACTCGGCGCATATCCCTGGCGCATTCCGCGAGGTTACGACGAGGCGGAACTTCTTGTCGCCGCGCAGGGAGAGTCGAAATGAAGTTTCCCGTGGAAGACGTCATCGGCGAAATCCGCCGGCATCTCGCCGCGAATTCGAGCGTCGTCCTGACGGCCCCTCCCGGCAGCGGCAAGACGACGTGCGTCGCGAGCGCTCTTCTCGACGAGCCGTGGCTCGAAGGCAAAAAGATCGTTATGCTTGAGCCGCGCCGTATGGCGGCCAGAAACTGCGCGCGCTACATCGCTTCGAAAGCGGGTGAAAATGTCGGCGAAACGGTAGGCTATCAGGTGCGCCTCGAAAGAAAGGTTTCCGCCCGCACGCGGCTCGAGATCGTCACCGAAGGGCTTCTCGCGCAGCGGCTTCTTGCCGACCCGGAACTTTCCGGCACGGGGCTTGTCATATTCGACGAGTTCCACGAACGTTCTCTCTCCTGCGACACGGCATTCGCTCTCGCGCTCGAGACGCGGCGCGCTCTGAGGGAGGATCTTCGCATCCTCGTGATGTCCGCTACGCTGGACGCCGATGAAGTCGCTTCGCATCTCGGAGACGCCGAAACGGTAAGGGCGCAAGGTCGCCTGTTCCCCGTGGAGACGAAGTATCTCGGCGACATGAGCGTCGCCGGCGCAGTGACGCGCGCATTGCGCGAGACCGGCGGCGACATCCTCTGTTTTCTGCCCGGAGAAGGCGAGATAAGGCGGGCCGCCGAATCGTTAGAGGGCGTCGACGCGCTTGTTCTGCCGCTTTACGGTTCGCTGCCGAAGGATGAGCAGGATAAGGTTTTCGCCCCGTCGTCCCGCCGCAAAGTCATTCTTTCCACCTCGATAGCCGAGACTTCGCTGACGATAGAAGGTGTGACGGCCGTCGTGGATTCCGGGTTGATGAGACTGCAGAAATTTTCGCCTGCGAGCGGGATGTCGGGTCTCGTCACCATGCCTCTGACGCGCGACAGGGCGCAGCAGCGCCGCGGCCGGGCAGGCCGTGTCGCGCCTGGAGTGTGCTACAGGCTCTGGAGCGAATCCGATGACGCGTCACGGCCCGCGAAAATGCCGCCTGAGATTCTCGACGCGGATCTCGCCCCCGTCGTCATGACGAGCGCGTCGTGGGGGGCTCTCGGCCGGGAGGATCTGCCGTGGCTCACGCCTCCGCCCGCAGCCGCATGGGATCAGGCGAAGGGGCTTTTGAAAATGCTAGGTGCCCTCGACGAAGACGGGCGGCTTACGCCGCGCGGCGAAAAGATGGCGAAACTGCCGATGCACCCGAGGCTCGCGAACATGATTCTCAGCGGCGGGGATCCGGAACTGGCGGCCATTCTCGAAGAAGGCGCGCGCGGACGCGAGAGCGATATACGGTTCGTCAGACGCACCCCGCGCATAAAAGAGTTGGCCAGACGTTTCTCGCGTTTCGCCGCGGTCGACGCGTCCGTCTCCGAAGGCGCCATGCTCGCGTTCGCCTATCCCGATCGCATCGCCAAAAACAGAGGCAACGGGACGTTCCGCATGGTCTGCGGGCGGGGAGCGTTTTTCGATCGCGACGATCCGATGGCGAAGGAACCGTATGTCGTCTGCTGCGAACTCGACGCGAGGACGCAGGACGCGAAGGTCTTTCTCGCCGCGTGCATTTCCGAAGCGGAGATTCTGGATATTTTCTCCGGCAGAATCGTCGAGCGCAGGGTGTGTTTCTGGGATCGGCGCGCGGATTGCGTGAAAAGCGCGGTGCAGGGATCGCTGGGGGAGCTGACGATATACGAAAAACCTCTTCCCCCCGGCGGCGACGAAGCGGTCGCGGCCGTTCTTGAGGGTGTGCGCTCGAAGGGGACGGAGAATCTTCCGTGCTGGAGCGAAGAGGCCTTGCGGATGAAAGCGCGCATTGATTTTCTCCACAGACGCCTCGGCGAAGGCTGGCCGGAGATTACCCGCGACGCGCTTCTCGGCGCTCTCGCCGGTTTCGTCCGCGGCATGACGCGCTGGCGCGATCTCGAAAAACTCGATCTTTGCGCCGTCATGGACTTCATTCTCGCCGGGGCGGGGCACGACAGACGCGAGCTCGATGTCCTCGCCCCGAGGAAGATGGACGTGCCGAGCGGCAGTTCGCTGCGCATACGTTACGATGGCGACGAGCCGACCGTGGAAGCGCGTCTGCAGGAATGTTTCGGTCTTATGCAGACGCCAAAGGTCGCCGGCGGGACGGTGCCTGTCGTGATGACGCTTTTAAGTCCCGCCTCAAGACCCGTTCAGGTGACAAAAGATCTCGCCGGTTTCTGGAAGGGCGCCTATCAGCTCGTGCGCAAGGACATGCGCGGCAGATACCCCAAACACTATTGGCCCGAAGATCCTTTCACCGCCGTCGCCACACGCCGCGTCCGCCCGCGGGAAGGTCGGATTTGATATAATATCCGGCGCGATACGTTCGCGCAAGGATTCATTCCCGCCGGCTTCACGGGCGTCGGGAAAAGACAGAACGGCTAATGAAACTCGTACAGCACAATTCGCAGACGATGACCCTGGCGCCGCATATGCGTCAGGGGCTCAAAATGCTGTCTATGAGTCTGCCCGAACTCAGGGCGGAACTTCTGCGCGAGATGAGTCTCAATCCGGTCATATACGATATCGAGCCGACGCTCGAAAAGACGACCTTGTCGGAAAAGGAACGCGAAGCCGACGCCGCCGAGATATTTTCCGATTATCCAGACGGCGACGATAACCCGTTCGATGCGGCGTATCTCGACGGCATGAACCGCAACGAAGCCGATGCCGACCAGATCGAAAGACGCAGAAAATTGTTCGATAGCCAAACGTCGGAAGAAACTCTTCAGGGGCATCTTCTCGCCCAACTGCCGTATTCGGATATCGAGCAGAAGCACATGCCGCTGGCCGAGACGCTTGTCGGGGAACTCGATGACGACGGATATTTCAGAGGTTCCATGCCCGATATAGAGATGGTCTCAGGTGAAAGCGAAGAGACGATACGTTCCACGTTGTCGAAAATCATGGAGCTCGATCCTCCGGGATGCGGCGCCACCACCCATCAGGAGTGTCTGCTCGCGCAGCTCGATGAAATTTCCGATTCCGTGCTTCGCGGCAAGGTGCGCGCTCTTATAACCGATCATTGGACAGACATGGCCACGGGCAACACGGACGCCGTTCTCTCCGATTCCGCCTTCGACGGCGAAAGTTACGAGAAAGCGCTCGCGGCGCTTCGTTCGCTCAACCCGAGACCGGGGAGAGCGTTCAGACGGTCGCAATACATAAATCCTGAGGTTCACGCCGTCAGATGCTCGGACGGCTGGGAGGCGGCCGTCGACGCGCGCGGGCTGCCGGAGATAAGAATTTCTCCGAAATTCATCTCCATGCTCGAAGATCCGTCGCTGCCGCAGGAGACTAAGGATTACGTTCGCGAAAAAATAGCGCACGCGAAGGCTTTGGCCGATTCGGTGGAGAGGCGTCAGGAGACGGTGGCCGCCATAGCGCAGGCTATATTCGACGCGCAGAGCGGGTTCTTCACGGGAGGATTCAACGCGTTAAGACCTTTGACCATGCAGGAGATCGCCGATAAGGTCGGAGTTCACCCCGCTACGGTTTCAAGAACCGTCAACGGCAAATACGCATCTACGCCGAAAGGCACGGTTGAATTGCGCCGGTTTTTCGTCTCGGGTGTCGCCACGTCTGACGGGAGAGAGGTTTCAAAGGAACGCGTTCTTTCTCGGATCAGAACTCTTGTCGAAGAGGAAGACGCCTCAAATCCTCTTTCCGACGAAAAAATCGCTTCGCTGCTCAAGGCGGAAGGATTCGCTCTCGCGCGTCGCACGGTCGCGAAATATCGGACGGCGCTTTCCATTCCGGGCGCATCCGCGAGAGTCGCGGGAAAAGGATCGCAGTAGAAACCCGTTGTAAAAAAGGCGGCAGAGAGTAAATGAGCAACATCATCAGGAATATTCTAGGCAAGGTCGGCGGCACCCCTCTCGTCGAAATATCGGACAAGCTGAACAAGGGCGGCGCGAAGGTGCTAGCGAAGGTCGAGTTTTTCAATCCCGGCGGCAGCGTCAAGGACCGCATCGCCCTCGCGATGGTCGAGGCGGCGGAGGAAAGCGGCGCCCTCAAGCCCGGCGCGACGATCATCGAGCCGACGAGCGGCAACACCGGCGTGGGGCTCGCTCTCGTTAGCGCGGTGAAGGGGTATCGTCTCGTTCTCACCATGCCGGAGACGATGTCGATCGAGCGTCGCAAGCTCGCGGCGGCGTACGGCGCAGAAATCGTCCTCACGCCAGGCTCCGCCGGCATGAAGGGCGCAATCGCCAAGGCGAACGAGCTCAGGGACGCGACGCCCGGCGCGGTGATTCTCCAGCAGTTTGAGAATCCGGCGAACCCCGAGTTTCACTACCGCACGACCGGCCCGGAGATCTGGGAGGGAGCAAACGGCGATGTTGCCGCGTTTGTCGCGGGTGTCGGCACTGGCGGTACGATCACCGGCACCGGCAAGTACCTGAAGGAGAAAAATCCGAACGTGAAGCTCTTCGCGGTGGAGCCGGACGCTTCGCCGGTTCTCTCCGGCGGACGGCCCGGTCCGCACAAACTTCAGGGCATAGGCGCCGGGTTCATTCCGAAGGTGATGGACACTGCCGTTCTCACCGGGGTCGTTCAGGTTTCCGCCGAGAACGCCGGTGCGACGGCGCGCGCGGCGGCTGAGCAGGAAGGACTTCTTGTCGGCATTTCATCCGGTGCGGCGCTATGGGCGGCGCTTGAGCTCTCCAAACGGCCGGAGTTTACGGAAAAGACGATTGTGGCGCTCCTTCCCGATACGGGCGAGCGGTACCTGTCGACATGGCTATTCGGATGAGTACATGCGTGGAATGCGCCGGAATCTACACGCGAGTGATTTTGACATAAAAAATTCCGAACCCCGTTGACATCTGCGCGTTAATATGAGATAATATGCGCCGTTTTGACTTCATGGGGATATAGCTCAGTTGGTAGAGCGTCTCAATGGCATTGAGAAGGTCAGGGGTTCGACTCCCCTTATCTCCACCAATCACCAAGATTTCGCCCAGATGGGGGTGATCCGGTTTCGACGGGATGTGTTGAGGTCGGGTTGCGCGTCGTGGATTCTCGTTGGCCACGTAAAAAACGGGAAAAAAGTAATTGCGAACAACGATTACGCTCTTGCCGCCTAAATAACAGGCCGCATGTCGAAGCGCCGATATCTGCTGAGCGCCGAGGCATTATCTTAGCAGGTCACGCTTAAGGGGGCTCCGCTCGCCCGCTTAAGGGTGCCGAATCGAACGGATGGGAGAGGATAAGCCCGCCTGGTCGGCGTACCTCTTCCGAGATTAAAGGCCGGATACACGCGTAGACGCTCGGGTGATGCCGTTTCGGACAGGGGTTCGACTCCCCTCACCTCCACCATCATGCTTTTTTGAAAAGCGAGGCGGATACGGCATTGACTTTGTAGCTGATATTGTGGTAGAATTCTTCGGACGTGAAACCTGTACATTAAACAAACATCAATCGTTAAAAAAGGAAAAAGTGATGAAAAAAATCATTGTCGCTCTTATAGCCGTGTCAGCGTGCTTTATGACTGCAAAAGCCGATTTTCATTGGAGCTGGTGGACCGGGGGAGAAACCGCCGACAAGGATGTCAAAGGTTGTGTTTTGGGTCTTGGTTCGACCGTCAAAAGTATAGCCGGAGCGCAGATTGACCTTTGCATCAGCAAGGCGGAAACCGTCAAGTCTGGCTGCCAAGGCGCAATCGGCTACAGCCGCGTCGGAAAACTTCGCAACGGTTGCCAGTTCGCGTTCTTCAACGATGCCGACAACGCCGCGCTTCAGTTTGGGCTTATATGCCGCAACAAGGGCGGATTCCTCCCCTGGTTCGTCTTTTTCAATTTCGACAAGACTATGTTCGGTTCGGGTAAATGAGCGTTCGGCTCTGGCAAATGAGTCTCAGAGCGCAAAGGGCGGAGGGTTGAACCTCTGCCCTTTGCGCGTAAAAAGGGCAAGTGGCTACCTGAAGCCCTGCGATGTCTGAAAGCGCAGGGTGAGGTTTCGGTGTGTGATTTTTGGTATAATTCACGCCATGGGCAATTATCAGAACACGAGACACCGCAAGGGCCCGCGCGAATTGATGACGGGCGGGGAGTGGATATACGGGCGCAATCCGGTCGAGGAGGCGTTGGCGGCCGGGAGACGCACGGCCAGCGAGATCGTTCTTCCCGGATCATTCGCTGACGATGACGATCAGCTGCGGCGCATCCGCGACGAAGCGCTCTCCAGAAGACTTGTCGTCAGGACGATGGACCGCGATCAGCTTGACCGCATCACGCGCTTCGGCCATCATCAGGGCGTCGCGCTCAAGGCGACGGGGTATCCGTATGTCGGCTTCGAAGAAATCCTGCGCGGTGTGGAAGAAGACGAAAACGCGCTCGTCGTCGTGCTCGATCATCTCGAAGACCCGCAGAACGTGGGCTCGATCCTGCGCACCGCCAGCGCGATCGGCGTTACCGGCGTTGTCATACCCGAAGACCGCGCCTGCGGGATAACGCCTGCGGCGGTGCGCGCTTCGGCGGGCGGCGCGGAGCACGTCAAGGTGGCGCACGTCGTCAATCTCCCGCGGGCCATCGCCGAACTCAAGGAGGCGGGGATGTGGTTCACCGCTCTGGACTGGGGCGAGGACGCGAAGGAATACACGAAGATAGATTTCAAGGGTCGCTCCGGCCTCGTCGTCGGCTCCGAAGGCTCTGGCGTCGGGCGGCTTGTGCGCGAAAACTGCGATTTTGTCGCGGTTTTGCCCATGCCGGGAGGTTTCGAGTCTCTCAACGCCGGCGTCGCCGCCGCTGTCGCGATGTATGAAATCTTGAGACAGCGCGGTTGAGTTTATGGTATAATAGCAACTGTCTATGAGCGAAAACACAAACAATATTCTCGATCTCGGTTCGATCGACTTCACGCCCGCATGGGCGAAGAAGTCGGCCGGGGTCACGGTCGGCAAATCAGCCTCCGATTGCGTCGAGCGTTCGGAGCGCTTCACGGAGCGTAAAGGCGGCGCGGAAAGGGGCGGCAAGCCCTTCGCGCGAAAGCAGCAGGGCGATCGTCCGCAGGCGGGAGGTGAGCGCAAGTCCTTCCGCAAGGATCGCCGCGACGCGCCGTTGAGGCCGTTCGAACGGTTGAAGCCGCTTGATGCGGAGGTGAAGATTCTGCCCGAGACGAAGGCTCTCGGCACCATCATCCGCAAGCTCCAGCATAGCTTCAACGCCTACAAGCTCAAGGATCTGGCATACTTCTTTCTCGACAATCCCCAGTCGGTGCTGCTTAAAATCACGCCCGCAGCGCCGACAGGCTCTTCGCCGAAAACCGCGTTCCACCAGTGCAAGGCGTGCGGTTTCGCGGCCGTTGACGAAGAAAGCGTCGCGGCGCACGCGCTTAACGCCCACCTTGCCGATTATTACGACGCGAAAGAGATCGATGTCGAGCCGCCGAAGGGCAATTTCAACTGCGTCGCGAAATGCGGTTTGAGCGGCGTTTATCTGGGCCCGCCCAACATCCACGAGTTCAACGCGAACGTCAAGGAGATGTTGCGTACGAAATATCCGCAGATGAGCGAGAGCGAGTACCGTTCGCACATAGAGATGGTCCGCGACGCCGACGCTATCGAAGAATGGCGCAAGAGCGCCGTGAAGAAGACCGTTTTCACCGCCAAGGGCGCCGGTGAAGACGCTTGCGTTCTGACGCGTGAGCAGGCCGAGGGAGAGTTCAGGCGCACGATCCTGCCGTCGCTTCTCGACAAGCCGAAGAATCTCATGATCACGGCCGATCTTGCTCTCGCTTCGCCCGTGAAGCCGCTTGTGTGGGCGGTTCGCGACGCGCTCGAGGCCGAGAAGCGCAACCCGCGCAGCATGTGCTTCGCGTTGCGGGGGGCGTTCCATCACCGCAAGATGAAGTTCTTCAGGGTGAACGACGCGCACGGTCCCGAATTCGTCACGGGCGTGGAGCTCAAGAAGTTCGATGTCGAACACGCGATACCGGAGCTTGCTACGCTCGCGAAGTTCATAGCTGAAAATCCGTGCTGCGACAGGAGCGAGATCGGCGGCGGCGAGGCGACGCTCAAGCATCTCGACTGGCTCGTTTCGACGGGGCATGTCGTCGCGTTTTCGAACGGCGTTTTCTCCGAGGTCGAAAAATTCCCGAAATACGGACCGAAATGGAAAAAACGCCCGACGCGCGCCGCCGAAGTCGCCGCGCCGGCGGAAGAATCCCCCGCGCCGGTCGCCGAAGTCACCGCACCGGCGCAGGAGATTCCCGTGCCGGTCGAAGAAGAAGTGAAGAAAGAAGAGGTCAAAAGCGATGAAACTGCCGCTGAGCTGGCTTAACGAATATGTGAAAGTCGATGATATCGACCCGAAGGAACTCGCGGAGAAATTGACGCGCGCGGGGCTTCAGGTCGAGGCGATCGAAACCGTGGGCGCGGAGCCGCTTTCGGATCTTTTCGTCGTCGTCGATGTTCTTGAAAGCGAAGATCATCCCGACAGCGACCATCTGCACGTGTGCAAGGTCAGTGACGGAAAAGAGGAATTTCAGGTCGTCTGCGGCGCTCCCAACATGCGCAAGGGCATCAAGACGGCGTTCGCGAAAATCGGGGCGGTCGTGCCTGATGGCGGTTTCAAGATCAAGAAGGGCAAGCTGCGCGGAGTGGAATCGTTCGGTATGTGCTGCTCGTCGAAGGAGCTCATGCTCGGTGACGATCACTCCGGCATCATGGAGTTCTCCGCGGACGTTCCCGCCGGGACTCTCGTGCGCGACGCGGTTTCGCTCGAAAAGCCCGAGACCGTTTTCGAGATCGAAGTGACGTGGAACCGGCCCGACGCGCTTTCGGTAGTGGGCCTCGCTCGCGAATTCGGCGCGATTCTCGGCCGTGAGGTCAAAACTCCCGACGTCGGGTTCCGCGAAAGCGACATTTCCGTTGACGACGAAGTCAAGGTCATTGTCGAAGACCCTGTCAAATGCCCGCGCTACACCGCGCGCGTAATCGTTTCGGTAGACGACGGCCCTTCGCCGGAAATCATCGCCAAGAGGCTCGAACTTTGCGGGATGCGCAGCCTTGGGCTCGTGGTCGACGTCACGAACTACGTGATGCTTGAACTCGGCGCTCCTTTGCACGCGTTCGACCATACGACGCTCAAGGACCGCGCCGTCGTCGTCAGAACCGCCCGCGAAGGCGAAAAGATGAAGACGCTCGACGGAATCGAGCGCGAGCTCGATCCTTCGATGCTCGTGATCTGCGACGCCGAAAAACCCAACGCCGTTGCCGGCGTAATGGGCGGCGAAGAGTCCGAAATCGCTTCGGGCACGCGCACGGTCATGCTCGAGAGCGCGCTTTTCGAACCGGCCTCGACGAAGTACACGGCGACGAAGTTGGGCATTTCCAGCGAAGCGGCCTACCGTTACATACGCGGCGTCGACAAGGATATCGCCGATTTCGCGAGCCGGCGCGCCGCGCATCTTCTTCAGAAACACGGCGGCGCCGTGATCGCCAAGGGTGTCGTCGACGTCGACAACCGCGTGAAACCTCTGAACGTCGATGTCACGCTCGATTTCGACCGCGCGAGAAAACTCATCGGCGCGGACGTCTCCAACGATGAGATGGTCCGCATCCTGCGCAGTCTCGGGCTTCGCGACGCCGGTGCGGCCGATTCTTACGCCGGCGAAAAGAGCGTCGCGTTCTCGATTCCTTCCTGGCGCTGGGATCTTGAGCTCGAAGCCGATCTCGTCGAAGAGATCGCGCGTCTCAACGGGCTCGACAACATACCCGACACGATGCCTTCGGCTCCGTCCGTCTCGCCGCTTTCGGACGCGCCTTTCCGGGCGAAGAGCAAAGTGCGCGAGCTGTGCATGGCGCTCGGGTTTTCGGAGGCGATGCACTATTCGTTCCTCTCCGCGAAGGAACTTGACGAATTCGACCGCGCCGGCGCCGACGCGCGCCTTGTCATACCCGATCCTGTGAGCGCCGAATACGCGGTGATGCGCGATTCGCTTCTGCCGCAGCTCGCCGCGAGTCTCGGGCGCAACGCCGCCCACATGAGCGAAGGCGCGATGCTTTTCGAAATAGGCAAGGTCTTTTCGGCCGGGCCAGCCGAGAAGGAGATGCTTTCGCTCGGTTTCACCGGTCCCGTCGGCAGAGAGGCCCTCAACAGGCGCGCGGCCGTCACCGAAGAAGAGGCCGTGCTGTGGCTCAAGGGCGCTCTCGAGGAACTGATCGCAAAACTTCACGCCGGCAGGATCGAATTCGCGCCTCCCGAACCGCGCGATCCTTCGTGCGTTTCGCCGTTCGCGCCCGGAGCCGAACTTTCGATCAGGCTCAACGGCAAGACTGTCGGGCGTATGGGCGCTCTTTCGCAGAAGCGCCGCCATCCCTACCGTCTGACGACGCAGATGGCGCTCGCCGAGCTCGAGCTCAAGATGCTTCTCAAAAAGGTAGACGCCGTGGGCAGGGTTTCCGCGCAGACGCAGTTCCCCTCCGTCACGCGCGACATCGCTTTCGTCGCGGAGAAAACGGTCACGCACGAGTCGATCGTCAAGGTCATACGAGCGAACGCCGGCAAGAATCTGGCGAAGATCTCGCTTTTCGACATCTTCAAATCAAAGGAGCTCAAGGACGGCCGCAGAAGTCTGGCGTACTCGCTGGAATTTAGCAGCGCCGAAAAGACTCTTACGGACGACGAGGTCGGAAAGACCTTCCAGCGGATCGTCGACGCCCTCAAGGCGACCGCCGGTATCGAAGTGAGGGAGAGTTGATTTGACCACGTGGGTCCTGTGTTGCACGCGGATTCAGCAGATATTTCTTCGACCGACATTAAAATATGAGGCCTTCGGGCTTCGCATTGGAACTGGTGGTTCCGGGGATTCTGTGCTACGGCAACGTGGGATCTTTTAAAAGAGATGCTTAAGTCATCGAGCGTGAAAGCCATCCTGGCGGCGGCGTGCATGTCTCTCGCGGCGTGCGCGTGCGCTTTCGCGCCCGTCCCCGACGAGGCAAAATGTCTGGGCAGAACGAAGGGCAAGCCGTTTTCGAAGGGCATTGTCTTTTTGAACGGCAAGTATATGCCGCCGCCTTACAGGGTTGAGAGGATCGGCAACGCCATCTTCATCAACAGACGGCAGGTGACGGAGCAGATAATCCACTGGCGCGAGTTCGTCAAAACTCAGGAATGGGCGGAAGAGGCGTCCGGTGAAAGCCGCGCGGACGAACCGCGCGAAGAAGCGCGCGAGCCGGAGAAGGCGAAGACGGCATGCGCCGTGCAGACCGGCAAGGATGATGCCCCGTCCGACGAGAAGAGCGACGAGGAGAACGCTCTCAATGATCTCTTCGCCGATGACGAGGACGGTGCCGGAGACAAAAAGCCTGCCGCTGTTCCGAAACGCGAGACGCCGGCGGCCGCAACCGTAAAGCGTGAGGAGCCGGCCCCGAAACCGGCGAAAAATCACAAGTTCGTCATGAACGCGCAGGCGAAGAAGCTCGTCAACAGGATAAGGGCCGTGCGGACCAATATCGACAAGACCCTGCGCATGGGGGGTTTCATCTGCTTCGGCGACAAATATTCGCGCATCGAAGGCGACAAGCCGATCGCCAAGCTTCTCATGGCCGAACTGCCCAACGCGCAGAAGACGAGTTCGAGCGCGCGCGAACTCGAATCGAAACTCCGTTCGGCGGGGCTTGAGTTCGTCTCTTACAATCTATGCAACGATTTTTACAGAAATCGTTTCGACTATCTTAAGTTGCAGAAACTCAACGACGACATAAAACTCGGTCTTGACTTATGAGAGAGATGTCCTTTACGGGAAGCCGCGACGTGACGGTGTTGATTCCGGCGTACAATCCGGACGGCGCGCTCGCGGCGCTGGTCAAGGAACTGAAGACCGGATTCGATCGCATCGTCGTTGTCGACGACGGTTCGACGACAGGCCGTGAAATATTTGACGAAGTCGCCCGTCTCGGAGCCGAGGTGCTGCATCACGACGTGAACCGCGGCAAGGGCGCCGCGCTCAAAACGGGGTTCGCGCATATCGGAGAGCGCGACGTCGTGACGGCCGACGCCGACGGGCAGCACACCCCTTCGGACATAGCGACGATAGCCGAATGTCTCGCCGCCGGCCGCAGGGGGCTTGTCATCGGCCAGCGATCGTTCGACGGCAAGGTGCCGTTCAGATCGCGTTTCGGAAATTTCTGGACGCGCTGGTTTTTCTTTCTGATGACCGGCGTTTTCGTGCGCGATACGCAAACGGGGCTCAGGGGCGTACCGGCGTCGCTCGTCAAGCGCGTGGCGGCCATACCGGGCGAGCGCTATGAATACGAGATGGCGATGCTCGCCGACGCGAAAAACCACGAAGAGAAGCCTTTTGCGGTTCCGATCAGGACCGTGTACATTTCTGGCAACAGATCGAGCCACTTCAATCCGCTCGTCGACACCGTGCGCATCTACCGCTCGCTCTTCCAGTTCTGCCTTTCGTCGGTCATGAGTTTTCTCGTCGATAACGCCGTCTTCGCGCTTGTCGTGATGGTTCTCGCCGACGGAGGAATGACGCGCAAAGCTTATACTCTCGCGGCCATCGGCGCGGCGCGTCTCGTGTCCGGCAATTTCAATTATCTGTACAACCGTTTCGTGGTGTTCAAGGGCCGGCGCTCGGGCGGCGGCGGCCACCGCAGCTATTTCGATTACTGGCTGCTCGTCGTAATGATAGCGGCGGCGAGTTACGTGTTCACGCAGGGCATTTCGGCGCTCGCCGACATCCGCGGAGTCGCGATAACGCCGGTAAAGATTTTTGTGGATACGGTTCTTTTCATATCGAGTTACAGTCTGCAGAAGCATTTTGTTTTCCGCCGGAAAAACGCGGCGAAGGAGGTGTCGTGAAGTCCATGCTGCCGGAAATCATCCGTGATGCGTTCGCCGCAAGACCCGTCGATTCCAACAAGTATACGGTCGGCACCGTAACGGTCGTGGGCGGCAGCGGTCACTACATCCACGCTCCCGTCATCGCCGGTCTCGGCGCGCGCGCGGCCGGGGCGGGGCTTGTGCAGCTAGTCGTTCCCGACGCTTCGAGAATAGCCGCCGGTTCGCTCGTGCCAGAGGCGACGTTCACGAAACTCACCGCGACGTGCGTTCCGCCGAAGGCCGACGTCACCGTAATCGGCATGGGACTTGGGGTTTCCGTTTCCACGCAGGTCATCGTATCGCGGCTTCTTTCGGGTTCGCCCGGCCGTTTCGTTCTCGATGCGGACGCTTTGGCGATTCTCGCTTCGTGGTACGGCAGAAGCGACGGCTATGACCCCGCGAAAGGTCAGGAGCTCGTTCTCACGCCGCACGAAGGGGAAGCGGCGAAACTTCTCGGCTGGACGAAGGCGCAGGTCACCGCCGATCGTTACGCGACCGCGCGAGAGATCGTCGAGCGCTACGGCGCAACGGTCGTCCTCAAAGGCCCGCGCACCCTCGTCGTTTCCTCGGATGGCGCGCGGAGCTATGAGAATGCGACGGGCAATCCGTTCATGGCCATGGGCGGCATGGGCGATCTTCTCGCGGGGATCATCGGCGCGAGATGGTCGTATCTCAAGGGGGATCCTTTTGTCGCCGTCGCGTCTTCGGTATGGCTTCACGGCGCCGCGTCCGACGCGATCGTAGCAGAAGCGGTCGATCCGTCGATCGTGAACACGGCCGCGCGCATAGGTTCCATGCGCACGCGGCTCGATATCTGAAAGGGGGAGAGAAGTGATGAGAGTCAACTACGATGCCCTTCAAAGACGCCTCGCCGAAAGAGGCGGGAGTTTCGGTCTTCTGACGATGCAGGCGACATCGACGACGGGGAGACTTAAAAAGTACTTCCCCGACAGATTGCGCGCGCTCTTCTCGGCGGAACACGGCTTTTTCGGAGATGCCGCCCCGGGCGTCAAGACCGCGAGCGCCTGGCATCCGTTCTGGAATTGTCCGATACACTCGCTTTACGGCGAATACCGCAAGCCCGTGCCCGAGATGCTCGAGGGCGTCGACGTCATGGTCATCGATCTGTGCGACATAGGCGTCAGGTGCTATACGTATCTGGCGACGCTGAAGAACACTCTCGAGGCTTGCTCCGAAGCCGGAATATCGGTCATCGTTCTCGACAGACCCCTCCCGCTCGGCGGCGTTCTCGACGGGCCGATGAGAAGGCCGGAGTATTCGAGTTTCGTCGCTCCCATCAACGTGCCGCTATGCCATGCGATGACTCCGGGCGAGTGCGCGTTGTGGATAAAGGAGACCGAAGAGCTCGATCTCGATCTTGAGGTCATGAAACTTGTGGGCTGGTCGCACGAAAGCCGCGAACCGTGGCCCAATTTCGTTCCGCCCAGCCCCGCGATAAGAAGCTGGGATTCGGCGCTCATGTATCCGATGACGGTTTTCACCGAGGCGTATCCGGCGATCGACTGCGACAGGGGCGGTTCGCTGTCGTTTCGCATAATCGGAGCGCCGTGGATGAATCAGGCGGCGCTCATAAAAGATCTCAAACCGGGGCTTTCGAGCTGCGGCGTGGAAATGCGCCCGTACCGTTATATGCCGGTCGACGGCAGGTACAAAGGGGTGGCTCTCGACGGCATTCTTTTCTCCGTCGGCAACCCTTCGGCGTTTTATCCCGTCACGGCGGGTGTGCTCATCCTGACGGCGCTCATGCAGCGCCACGGCGAAAAGGCGCTTTCGGGAGTGCGCGACGAATGGCTCGACAAACTCACCGGCTCGACCGAGATACGCGACGCGTTCGCGGCGGGGGATCTCAGCGGCATGTTCCAGTCGTGGATAGACGCTCAGGACCGCTACATCGAAACGAAAGTCGATCTTTATTCTTAAAACGTTCGCAAACACAAGGAAACTGAGAGACCATGAAAATGCACATCAAAATGCTGTCGTTAGCGCTGTCGTGCGTCATCGCGTCCGCGTCGTTCGCGGCGGGGAAAGGCGCGGACTTCGTCATCGCCGAACGCGGCGCTCTCGCCGAGTGCGTCATAAGACTGCCGCAAAACGCTTCCCGCTCGCAGATATACGCGGCGGAGGAACTCAGGCGTTTCGTCAACGATATGACGGGCGTCCTGCTCCCGATGGAGGGTACTCTCGCGCGTGAAATCCGTTTCGAGACGCTCAAGCGCGCCGATCTCGGAGACGACGGTTTCGAGATAGCGATAAAAGACGGCGATCTCGTCCTGAGCGGTTCCGACGTGCGCGGCTGCCTTTACGCCGTCTACGATGTTCTCGAGCGTTTCGGCGGCGTGAGGTGGTACACGAGCTGGTGCGATACGGTACCCGTGATGGACAGGTTTCTCGTTCCGTCCGGCACGAGCATCGTTTCGAAGCCGGCGTTCGAAATGCGCCAGCCGTTCTGGCACGACATGATCGTCCATCCCCGTTTCGCCGCGCGTCTCAGGGTCAACGGCTACAACCACACGCATCTTCAGGGCGTGGCGCTCGACCATCTCGGCGGCGACAGTTTCCGCTTCGGCGGCAACCTCTCGAGCTGCCACACGTTCAACAGGCTATGCGACCCGAGGAAATATTTCGACGAACATCCCGAATATTTCTCGCTCGTCAAGGGTAAGCGCCTCAAGGAATACACGCAGCTGTGTCTTACGAACCCCGACGTGCTGGATATCGTCGCCTCCAACGTTCTCGAGCGCATCCGCCGCGATCCGGGGGCGAAGTTTTACGGCGTGAGCCAGAACGACTGGTACAACTGGTGCGAGTGTGAAAAGTGCGCCGCGATCGACAAGGAAGAAGGCTCCCATTCCGGGACGATGATAAGATTCGTCAACGCTGTCGCGGAGCGTGTCGAGCGCGAATTCCCCGGCGTCTTCATCGAGACGCTCGCCTATCAGTATACGCGCAAGCCTCCCGCCAAGACGAAACCGCGCAAGAACGTCGTCGTCTGTCTCTGCACGATCGAGCTCGATTTCTCGCGCTCCATTGCGCAGAGCTCTTACGGGCAGAACCGCCGGTTCATGGAGGACATCGGGCGCTGGGCGAAGCTGACCGACAAGCTCTACGTGTGGGATTACGTGACGCAGTTCACCCACTATCCGCACGCGTTCGCCAACGTCTACGCGATTCAAGACAATCTGAAATTCTTCCGCGACAACAATGTCTCCATGATATTCGAGCAGGGGCAGCGTGAAGGATACCACTCGGGCTTCGCGGAACTCAAGGCTTGGCTTCTCGCCAAACTCATGTGGGACCCGGATCAGGATTTCAAAGCGCTTCTCGACGACTTTTTCTACGGCTACTACGGCGACGCCGCGCCCGCCGTTCGCGAATATTTCGAGCTTCTTCACAGGAAGCAGCGCGAATATTCGAAAGACCCGGAGAAACCGCTTACGATATTCATGGGCGTGAACCATCCGCCGTATACGGATGCGGCCTTCATGGCAGAAGCCGACCGCCTCTGGCGCAAAGCGCTCTCTTCGGTGAGCGAATACACCCGCACGTACTACAACGTCAAGATGGGCGCGTTCTCGCATTATTACACGAAGCTCGAGCTCATGCGCGCCGAAAAGAGCGATCTCGAACTCAAGAACGATCCCGAGGCCGTGAAACTCGCGCGCTGGCTTCTCAAGACGAAGGCGCTCGCCAGAGGCCCGATGATGGTGGTCGAATGGAGCGAGAGCCGGAAAATCGCCGGCTGGAAGACCATCGCCGAAGGTTCGGACAAGGCCGAGGCGGAATGAATTACGCTTCAATCAGAAAACACGACATTGCCAACGGCGAGGGCGTGCGCGTTTCGCTGTTCGTCTCAGGCTGTACGCACGGCTGCAAGGGCTGCTTCAACGAGGAGGCTCAGGCGTTCGATTACGGCGAAGAGTTCACGCGCGAGGTCGAAGACGAGACGATAGAGGCGATGAAGCCGGACTACATCGCCGGGCTCACGCTTCTGGGAGGTGAGCCGATGGAGCCCGACAACCAGCGCGCTCTCGTTCCTTTTCTGCGCCGGATATTCGGCCCCGGGCGCGAAGCGGGAGAGGAGAAGACTCTATGGGTCTACACGGGCTGCACCATCGAACAGCTCAGAGACGTTTCTTCTCGCTGGCACACTGAGGTCACCGACGAGATGCTTTCGATGACCGACGTTCTCGTCGACGGGCCGTTCGTCGACGAACTCAAGGACATCTCCCTGCGCTTCAGAGGCAGCTCCAACCAGCGGATACTGGAACTCAAACGACATGACTGAAGAGAGCGACATTCTCCAGGTAAAGGATCTCAAGGTCCATTTCCCCGTGAAGAAGGGCGTCTTCGCCCGCACCGTCGGTTATGTGAAGGCGGTCGACGGAGTCAGTTTCCGCGTGAGGCGCGGCGAGACGTTGGGCGTTGTCGGCGAGTCGGGCAGCGGCAAATCGACCGTCGCGCGCGTCATCGCCGGGCTCGTCAAGCCCACCGGAGGAGAATTCACCCTCTCCGGGAAAGCGGCCATGGTATTTCAGGATCCGCAGGGCAGCCTCAATCCGCGCCAAAGCGTTTCGGCGGCGCTTTCGGAGACGCTCCGGCACGTGGGCTCGAAAAAGACCGTGCTTGAGCTTCTCGAAGCTGTCGGTCTCGACGCGAGCCACCTCGACAAGTATCCGCATGAATTTTCCGGCGGTCAGCGCCAGCGCGTGTGCATCGCGCGGGCGATCGCCCTCGAACCGGAGTTTCTCATCTGCGACGAGGCCGTGAGCGCGCTCGATCTTTCGATCCGTTCGCAGATTCTCGATCTTCTCGCCGATCTCAAGAAGAGACTCGATTTGAGTCTTATGTTCATCACCCACGACCTCGGCGTCGTGAGACACATCGCCGACAGGATCGTCGTGATGAGGCACGGCAGAATCGTGGAATGCGGAGAGTGTGAACAAGTCCTCTGCGATCCGCAGGATTCCTACACGCAGCGTCTCATCGCGTCGGTTCCGACGCTTTGAAATCCAAAACCGGACAAAGGGAGAGAATATGAAAAAAAAGATCGAATGCGCATGTGCCATCATGTCGTTCGCGCTTTTGTACGCGGGCGGAGCTTTCGCCGCCGGCGGGAAGCCGGTGAAGATAATCTTCGATACGGATATGATAACCGACTTCGACGACGTGGGGGTACTCTCCTGTCTGCATGCGCTCGCCGATGCGGGCGAGTGCGAAATCCTCGCGACGATTTCCTGCACGCGCGGGAACGCTTCCGTCGAGAGAGGCAATAGCGAAAAATCCCGCGCATTATCTTCGCTGCGCATACGGCATGGCGGGACGCGCCGCGTGGGATCAGTCGGCCGTGCTCGCGGCGGTGCGCGGAACGGATTCGTATTTCAACGCGGAGAGAGGCACTTACCGCATGGTCGGCAACGACGGGGCCAATGAATGGGCTCCGTCGGCGGACGGCCCGCACGTGCGTATCACTGAGAAAGTCTCGAAAGCGCAGGTCGGCCGCATTATCGACGAACTGATGATGCGTCAGCCCCGAAAAATCAGGAAGGCGGATAAATGAAGGTTCAGCTGTGCAGGAAAGTCGAAGGCGCCATGACCGAGCAGGAGAAGGCCGAGGCCGGCTTTCTCTACAACCCCAACACGACCGACGAAATGAAGGCGTACCGTTTCAAAATCCAGGACGCGATTTACGAATACAACAAGTTCAAGCCCTCGCAGGTTCAGGAGCGCCGCGATTTTCTCGCGAAAATTTTCGGCAAGATCGGCGAGAAGTGCAATATCCTGCCGCCGTTCAAGTGCGATTACGGCTTTCGCATCGAAGTGGGCGAGAATTTTTTCGCGAACTACAATTTCATTGTTCTTGACGGCAATTACGTGCGCATAGGCGACAACGTCTGGATCGCGCCCAACGTCGGCATCTACGCGGCGGGGCATCCTCTAGACGTCGAAGACCGAATAGCCGGCGAGGAATATGCTTTTCCCGTGACGATCGGAGACAACGTCTGGATCGGAGGCGGCGTCTCCATCATCGGCGGCGTCACGATCGGTCGTAACGCCGTGGTGGCGGCCGGTTCCGTCGTCATACGCGATGTTCCGGCCGACACGCTCGTGGCGGGCAATCCCGCCAGAGTCGTCCGCAAGCTTACGCCCGCGGACAAACTAAAATACAAGCGCGCCGATTGAGCGCGCTTCTGCTTTTGCCTTGAATCCGGCGGTTGGGTTTTCTTTGCGCCCTCTGCGGCATCGGCGAAGTTCAACTGCTGTTCTCAGGGTCGTATCGAATCAAGATACGATCCGAGGGCTTCGCTCAGTTTTTTCAGGCACGCTTCGCGGTTGATTGCGTATTGCCCGGTCATCGGGCCTTTGCCGGCGACGTTCGTTATGCATTTGAGCGAGCGGCAGGGGATGGAGTTCTTTTTGCAGACGTGCGCGACGGCGGCTCCCTCCATGTCGCGGACCGTGGCTTTCAGCTCGTCGCGGATGAGGGCGTAGTCGCTTTCGCCGTCGTTGAAATGATCTCCTGTGGCGAGAATCGCTTTCGGGAACATGCCGGTAGATTCGAGTTCGATGTAAGGCGTGTCGTATTCATCGAGCACGCCGACGCGCGTTCCGTTGAGTTTCGCGAGATCGAAATCGTATTCGACGGCGGCTTCGATTTCATATACGTCGCCGGGGTTCATGCCGGGGGCGAAGCCGCCGGCGAGACCGGCGTTGATGACGATGCCGGCGGAAAATTCGCTTATGGCTTTTTGCGTGGCGGCGGCAGCGTTGACTTTGCCGATGCCCGAGACGATCAATACGTCCGTGTTTTTGAGCCAGGGGCGCACCGCGTCAGCCTCGCATTCCATGGCGATCACGAAAACTCTGCGTCCTGATGATGCGTCTTTTTTCATGCGTGTGCTCCTGTCTGCTCATGTATACGTTTGGCCCAGAAGGGTAGAGGGGTCCGGATTTCGGTTTCATCGCCCGAACCGGGGTGGCGGAACGACGCGGCGAGAGCATGAAGCGCATGCCCCGTCATATTCTCCACCGCGAACGCGCCGTATAGCCTGTCGTTTATGATGTGCATTCCCGCGATCGCGAGCTGGGCGCGGATCTGGTGCGTCACTCCCGTGAAAATCTCCACTTCTATAAGAGTGCGCTCTTCGCATTCGACACAGAATCGCTCGATCGGGGTGTATTTCGTCTCCGCGTGAAAGATGCGCTCCGGCGAACGGGGCGCGTTGCGCGCATGGATGTCGATCATTCTGCAATACGGAAGCGAAGGGTCGTGTACGAGATCGTTCACGAGAGTTCCGCCGACGGCTACCGAACCTTCTACGAGAGCGAGATATGTTTTCTTTACGGTCTGTGCCGCGAACTGCGAGCGCATATCTTCGAAGGCGGCCGCGTTTCTCGCCACGAGAACGAGCCCGGACGTCCCCGAGTCGATGCGGTGAAGGGCTCCCGCCATCAGAGGCCTGTCGCCGAGCGCACGGCATTCTGGATACTTCGCCGCGACGGCGTTCATGAGCGTGCCGGTTTCGGTGCAGGAAAGCGGCTGGACGCTCATACCGGCGGGTTTGTCGAAAGCGAGAATGTGGTCGTCTTCGAAAACGGCGCGAAGAGACGCATCGGCGACCGGCGCGACGAGGTTGTCTTTTTCTTCAAGAAGCCGCTTGACCGAAACCGTTTCCCCGCCTTTGAGTTTGAGTCCTTTGAGAGCCGTGCGCGAGTTCACGAGCACATCGCCCGAGGCGATCGCTTCGCGGACGAATGAGCGCGTGGACGACGGGAAAGAAGAAAGCAAGGCGGCATCCAAACGGACGCCGCCTTCTTGAACCGTAAAGGTCGTGTTCTCAATCATATCTATTCATCACGGAAGGAGATATGGGCGCCATACCCTCCCAGCTTTTGTTTGACGCCCACGGAAGATCCGTGTCTTCGGCGTTGTCGGCTATGCAGCCCTGCAGAAACTGCAGGGCGAGAGCTGCGAAGAGAATCTTAATCGGCAAAGACGACATCATCGACTTTCATCTTGTCCTGTTCCCACGCGCCGAGAATGTCGCAGATCACGTAGTTCGTGCCGGAGACTTCCTGACGGATGCGCAGACGTCCGACGAACTCGCCCGCTTCACCGGAGAACCCGGGTCGCTTGACGCTCAGTTCGAGCGCGGGGAGCGGACGGGAGCGGTCGTTGCCCTTGAGCTGGTTCATCGCTTCATCGGTGAACTGAACGATGGTGAACATGTTCTCGTTGTCGACGCGGATGATCTTGCCCTTGTCGCCCGTCGGGATCGAAGAGACCGCCGTGCCGCCGCCCTGGCTCTTGTTGCCGGCCGTCTGGATCGCGTCCTGAAGGAGTTTCTTGAGCTGTTCGATGAGTTTGTCGCGTTTGGCGACTTCTTCCTTTGCGGCTTCGGCTTCGTCCTTGGCGGTGGCGACTTCGTCCTTGAGCGAGGTGATCTCGGTGTTGAGCTCTTCGATCTGGGCTTTGAGCTTCACGATCTGGTTCTCGAGTTCCTTCTTCTCGGCCTCGAGTTTCGCGATTTTTGCGTCGCGCTCTACGATCGTGACTTTGTCCTGACGGGCCTCGGGTTTCAGCTTGTTGAGTTCGTTGACGACGGCCTCAAGCTTGCCGCGCATATCGGTGAGCGCGGAGCGCGTGGAGTTGAGACGCGACTGCTGGAGTTTGCAGCTCTCGAAAAGGGAGGAGAGGAGTTTGTCCTCGTCACTGCCGCGGCTCAGAAAGCCGGTGCCGTCGACGACGGGCTTGCCTTCTGTATCGAGGACGTAGATGTTGCGCAGCTTTGTGCGATCACCCGAGTTGTCCCAGTTGTAAGTCTCGAGATTCGTTTTTTCGAGTTCGCTCGGATATTCCTCGAGAAGGTTCTCCTGATTGGGGGCGTCCACGAGCTTGGCCTCGACGGGGTCGGAATCTTTTTTGATTTCGGGCGGAGCGGCGTCTTTGGCGGGATCTGCCTTTTCGACGGTCTTCGCTATTCTGACGAGGTAATCTTCCTGCAGCTGGTTTCGATCCGTAAGGAGCGAACGCTTTGCGTTGAGCTGAATTTCGAAAAAGAGAGCCGCTCCTGCAAGGAGGAGGAACACGTATACGAGTGCGTGTAGTGCTTTATTCATTACTGATGTGCCTTATAAGACTTGACTGCCGTAAATGATACACGATTTTCCGAAAATACGCAAGTGGATTTTTTACCGCGGAAGGTTCGGATTGCTGCAACTTTCACGTTTTGTGTTTAGGATTCCTGTTTTTGCACGAAAGTTTTGCCAAAACCGGCAGGATGTCGTATGGTCTGCGGCGCGAAGATATGGTAAAATTCATTCCGTCATGACATATAGAACCTCATTAGAAAAGAAAAGTGGAGCGGAGATGAAAAAAACGTTGTCCGTTTTGTTCGCGATAGGTTTCGCCGCAACGGCGTTTTGCGCTCCGAAAGCGCGCAAACTCGAAATCGTGCGCGATTCAAGGGCGCTTGTGTCGATAGTTACCGAAAGCCGGCAGAAGGCGACGATGTTCGCGGCGCAAGAACTCGCCTCCTACATCGAAAAGATGTCGGGTGCGAAAGTCCGCGTCGCGATCGGGCGGAGAGTCTCCGGCAATGTCATTTCTCTCGACGACGCGGCGGAGTTGGAAAAGGAGGAGTTTACGATCGAAATAGACGCTCGCAACCTGCGGATAAAGGGCGGCAGCCCGCGCGCCGTTCTCTACGCGGCGTACGAAGTTCTCGAGCGGCTCGGCTGCGGCTTTTATTCCATAAAAAACGAACTTGTGCCCAAGAAGAAAACGCTTGAGCTCGAATTTTCGGGAATCTTCCGCTCGAAGCCGTCTTTCGCATGGAGGCAGGTTCACAGCCAGTATGCCTACAACATCGCCTTCAAACCGAAACTTCGCATCAACGGCAGCATGTGGACGTATCCTACGCCGGCGAATCTCGGCGGGTGGGATGATATGGCCATGGGTCAGGCGCTCGCGGGGCTCAACCGCGACGTGCGCAAGAAACTTTTCGCGGAGCATCCCGAATGGTTCGCGTGGCGCGAGAAAGAACAGCGCCACGTCGAAAATCAGTTTTGCACGCTCAACGAAAACGTGATCGCGGCGGTAGAAGCCAATATACGCAGAAAGTTCCCGAAGAACCCCTCGGTAATCCGTTATCAGTCGGTTTCGTTCGCCGACAACAACAAGATATGCCAATGCAAGAAATGTCAAAAACATCTGAAAAAGCACAAACATGCGTCTTCATTGATTCTTGAATGCGCCAACAGGGTCGCCAGATCGATAGCTAAGGATCTGCCGAACGTGCGCATAGTCACGCTCGCGTACTGGATAACGAGCACGCCGCCGAAAGACATGAAGCTTGAGCCGAATGTCACGATCTGCTGGGCGATGCTCCGAAACTTCGCCGTCCCCCCGTCGGAAGTGCCGAGACACGACGCGACGCTTTCAAGATGGCTCGAAATGGCCTCCGGCAACGTGGTCATTTGGGATTACAACGCCCAGTTCAGGGGCTTTCTTCTGCCGACACCGATCATCGACATGATGGGGCCGGGGCTTCGCGGATACGAGAAAATGAAGATCAAGGGCGTTTTGATGCAGATGGCGGGTTTCGGAACCGCGCTTATGGACTTCGCCGAACTGAGGGCGTGGCTCTGCGCGAAGCTGATGTGGAACGCGCAACAGGACGAATGGGCTCTTATCCATGAATGGTGCGACGGAGCCTGCGGGAAGGGCTCGCCTTTCGTGAAGGAATGGCTCGCGATCAGAAAGAAGGCGAGAGATCGAAAGCGCAAGTATGGGCCGTACGATCCGGACAGCCGCCACGTCTTCACGATCAAGGAGCTTGTCAAAGGGTACGATCTCATGATGAAGGCGCTCGAGGCTACAGAAGGCGACGATAGAACGCACGAGCAGATCCGCCGGATTTCCCTCTCGCCGATAACGGCGCTTATCTGCTGCTACAATTTCGGAGTGCCTACGGCTGCGAAATCGATGAAGGTCGACGTTCCTTCCCGCGACAAGCTCGTGGATGTCTTCGAGGAAATATGCCGGAAGTACAAGGTGACGGGTTTCGGGGAAGGGATGCCTTCCATCGCCGAGTTCATAAAGAGGATGCGCGATGGCGGCGAACTTCTGAAAAAGTGATTTGCCGTCCGGAACGTCAGGACGGTCGAGAGTGGATTTATGGACATGAAAACGATAGCCGCGGTCGCGGCCGCCGGCGTGAAGTGTCCCACGGTCTTCAAGCGCAATCCTTACGTTCCGACGAACAGGGCGGATACGGCCCGCTGGGTGAAGGATCTGAGCAAATACGCCGACAGATACAATATCTGCATGCGCAACGGTTTTTTCAAAATCGGCCTTCGCGGAAACTGGTATGTGAAAGGAACTGCGTTTCGCGCACAAAAGTCTCGGCACACCCTTTGTGCCGGTTGATGAAAAATGTTTTTGACATGAAAAGTCTTGCGTAAAACAACATGTCTTGCCGTTGCGTTATTTTCGTTAATTTGGTATCCTTAATCCGTTTCTGGCACATGGCCGCCGGAAACGCGGCTGATCTGTCGACGCGGCTGATCTGCCGATAGATACGTAAAGCAGAAATATAAAACAAATTGTATGGAGAAACAGTTATGAAAAATCTGATGAAGTCTTGCAAGGTTGCGATTTTCTCTGGGGGGGGGGTAATTAGCGCGAGACCGTTGCTCTATGCATTAGGGATGATTGCGGGAGTTTCACTTTTTTCTTTATCCGCCGCTGCCGATATTAAGGTATATGTCGTCAAGGATAATCCGAACGCTGCCGAGCCGTATGATACATGGGAGAGAGCGGCCGCTACAGTCAAGAGCGCAGCCGTCTATGCGACAAATCTTGTGACGACGGCTGCCTCAGAAGAGCAAGATGTTTCCGTTGAAGTGTTGGTAGGCGCGGGTCGATATATCGAATACGGCATATATGTCGGCAAGAATGTGACTGTTCGCGGCGCGACAGGCAAAAGAGACGAGGTCGTGATTGGGCCCAATCCTATAACTTCAGGAACGACAAACTATAGGGTTATTTCAGCTTCCGGGCAAGGGGCGGTTGTTGCGGATTTGACCGTGACCAACGGATATGTGTATGCTCATGCCGGAAACGGCAAGTATAATTATGGCGGCGGGGTGTATTTGACACAAGGCGCAATGATTACTAATTGTCATATTACCGTCTGTACAGGTCATTATGGTGGTCAGGCGGCAGGTTTGTACGTTTCTTCTTCGTACGCGTATGACACCTTGGTGGATAAATGTGTCACTAAACCGAATAAATCGACAGCTCCAATTGCAACTTACGGTTATGCTGTTTATGTGACGGGAAACAGTGTCGTTGACAGGTGTCAGATAGTCGACAATAAGGCTACAGGAACAAAGTACGACACCAATAGGACCGGCGGTGCTCTTTGTATCAATAATAGTGCGGCGGGGTCTAGTACAATTGTCAGAAATTCTCTTATTGCCAGAAACTCCGCCACTTATCAAAGGACGGCGAGAGATGTGTGTATGGGAAGTGGCGTTTCGATAAGATATGGAACTCTTGAAAATTGTACGGTAATAAGCAATATCGCTACGGATGTGAGTTCGAACGTTACGGGCGGTGCCCCAGGTGTTGTTTTGCGCACGTCTGAGGATACGGTCAGAAATTGTCACATAGCGGAAAATTATGACGGGTCGGTTTTGAAAAATTATGGAATTACTGACGGAAGCGCTTCTTTGTATGACCAATATAATGTCTGTTGTACGATTCCGCTGCACTCGAAGTTCGTTTCGTGCATTTTAGACAAGGACGGTACCTGGGCTTTCGACAGGAAAGGGCGTATACGGCTTATTAAAGATTCTCCGTGCATCGGCGTCGCTTCGCAGCAGACGTGGATGGAAGGGACGAAGGATCTTTACGGTAGGGATCGCAAGCTTTACGGCAAGGCCGATATCGGTGCCGTAGAATATGTAAAGCCTTTTGGATTTAATGTCATTGTGAGGTAGGGGTTAGTGATTAGTCGTTAGTAGGAGGTAGAAGGGATGAATGATATGGTTTCGAGGCGCGGGTTTTTAACCGGGCTTGGCGCGGTTGGATTGTTGGGTCGTAGGGTTTTCGCCGCGCCTCACGGCGCGTTTTCGAATGGTGAGCCGAATCTCAGATTCGCGCTTATGTCCGATGTTCATATCAGCATGAAGATCAACGACGGCAGGTGGCACAATGACGCGACGAAATTCATTCATGCGCTGGAGTGGTTCAGGGATAAAAAAGTCGACGCCGTGGTGAACGCCGGCGATCTCGCGAATTACGGGATGATCGAAGAGCTTGAGGCTATGGCGGACGCCTGGGAGAAGGTCTTTCCCGGAGGCAAGGCGCCCGACGGACGCAAGGTCGAGAAGGTTTTTGTCACCGGAAACCACGATTGGGAAGGACCGATCTATAGCGGAGGCTTTTCAAAGCAGCTTTATCCGGATCCGATTGTCCGCAAAGAAAAGGAATTTTATGTCAACAGGGCGAAGGCGTGGGAAAAACTCTTCGGCGAAAAGTATGAGCCCATTTATTCAAAAATCGTTCGCGGCTATACTTTTATCGGTCAGCACTGGGATCCCAAAGCATGGAAGGGCTGCGGGTTTTTCGGGCTTGTGAAAAAATTTACCGAGGAGAGGGCGGCGGAACTTTCAGGGGCGCGTCCGTTTTTCTATGTTCAGCACCCACCGCTTAAGGCTACATGCAACGGCCCTAAGGCATGGGGGCAGGATGTGGGCATAGCGACAAAGGCGCTTTCGAAATTTTCCAATGCTGTCGCCTTCAGCGGTCACACCCATTACACTCTCACCGACGAAACTTCAATATGGCAGGACGGCTTCACCGCCGTCAATGCGGGCTCCTTGTGGTATACGGGAAAGCCCGAACTCTTTCAGCCGGAATCGCCGCGCATCCAATTGCACGCCACGGCGCAGGGGGCTCTCGTCGAAGTTTACGACGACAGAATTGTTATTGTCCGCCGTCAATTTATGCCTGACGAAACGCTTGCTGAAGATTGGGTGGTGCCGCTGCCGGTAAAGGAGAATAAGCCGTATAAGCTATCAAACAGGCTCGGTAAGTCGCCTTCACCTCAATTCCCTTTAGGGAGTACGGTTTCTGCCGTTTTGGCGGGCGGCGCTCTTAAGATCAAGTTTCCGCAGGCGCTCGGCGAGCATAGGGCGAGAGTATTCAAGTATGAGGTAACCGTTGAAGTTGAAGGCGCCGAAAAAACGAGGCGTGAATTTATGGACCCGCGCTTTAACAAGGCGCCGTCGCAGAAGGATGCGCAGGGGCCCGTTCAGCTTGCGGTTAGAGGCAAGGCTCTGCCGCCCGGGGAGAGATGCCGCGTATGCGTCGTTCCCGTCGACAGCATCGGCAACAAGGGCGCGGGCATAACGAGCGCTTGGGTGGAATGCAGAAGGAAAGCGAAATCCGGAAACGCGAAAAAGAAAAAGGTGAAAGGATGAGATTTACACTCTGTGCGGTTCTCGCGACGTTCTTCTGCCGAGTGTCCCCGGCGGGGAGCAACGAGGTAAAGAGGGTTTCCGCGCTCGGGGACGACGCGTGGGACAAAAGCGAATGGATATCAGTCGTCGATCAGCCGGTATACGAGAAAGGCGCGTTTTCGGGCGCGAAGGCGGCGAAGGGCGTCAGCTGGTTTTATCATTCGTCCACGAACCGCGCTGCCGTCAGATCCGCGAAGTTCATGACGACGGCGCTCGGCGTGTATGACGTCTATGTCAACGGGACGCGCGTCGGGGACGATTTTCTCAAGCCGGGTTTCACGCATTGGAAAAAAACGCGCTGTTCGTTCACATACGACATCACCGCGCTCGTGAAAAAGGCGAAGGGGGAAGTGAACGCGTTCGCCGCCGAAGTCGGCGCGGGATGGTGGCGTGACAAGATAACGACGCCTAACGGCCATCGCGGATTCATGGGCAGGAAGGGCGCGTTCCGCGGAGTGCTTGAGCTCGTTTACGAAGACGGCACGAAGGAACTCGTCGGCACGCGCGCGGCCTCGTGGCGCGGCGGAATGTGCGGAAGGATCGTCGAGTCCGGCATTTTCGACGGCGAATGCTTCGACGCGCGCCGGACGCCCGGAACGGAAGTGGACGCGTCGCTTCTCAAGCCGTGCGAAACGAACCGTGAATTTAACGGGAGCATCGTGCCGGCGGACGGAGCGGAAGTCGCGCTCAGGCGCGATCTCGCCATGGACGTGAAGGACGCATACGTGTGGAAAGGCGTCACCGGAAAGGCGCCCGGCATCTTCGGCAAGGCGGTCATCGTGCGCAGATATGCGCCGGGCGAGCAGATGCGTCTGAAAGCGGGCGAGACGCTCGTCGTCGATTTCGGGCAGAACGCGGCGGCCGTTCCCGAGTTCCTGTTCGCCGCGAAAAAGGACGTGCGCGTTTTCGTCAAGCCGGCCGAAATGCTCAACGACGGCAACGGCGAGAAGAGCCGCGGCAACGACGGTCCCGCGCTCAGCGTCTACCGCGCCAATCTGCGCGAGGCGGCGGGGACGGGGTGCCGCGCGGTTTACGTTTTCGGGGCCGGAGGGGCCGGTGAATACAGGTCGTATCATCCGCGTTTCACTTTTTACGGTTACCGCTATCTGTCTATACACGCCACGGGCGCGGTCGCGATACGCTCGATACGTTCGATTCCCGTGACATCCGTTCTCGCGTGTCATGAAACGGGGTCGATAACGACGGGCGTCCCCGCGCTGAACCGTTTCATCGAAAACGCGAAGTGGAGCCAGTATTCGAATTATCTGTCGATACCTGCGGATTGTCCGCAGCGCAACGAGCGCCTCGGCTGGGCGGCGGACGCGCAGATTTTCGCCGAGACGGGGGCGTACATCGCCGATACGTACGACTTCATGCGCAAGTGGATGCGCGACATGCGCGACAGCCAGTTGAAAAACGGCGCGTTTGCGTCCGTCGCGCCGTTCGCGCAATACGGTAACGAGGGCCGGCGTCTCGGATGGGGCGACGCGGGGATAATCGTTCCTTACGTGATGTGGCGGCATTTCGGAGACAAGCGCATAATCGAAGAGAATTGGGCGGCGATGACGGCTTATTCGGACATGCAGAAAAAAACGGGTTGCCGCCTCAAACGCGGCGATATGCAATACGCCGACTGGCTCAGTTTCGAGAAGTATGAGACATACAGCAGAAAGTGCTGTGTCAAAGATTCCTCCGGCAGACTGAAGGTGACGGATGAGGCTTTCGCCTATTGGAACTATCTCGCCGGGTGTTATTGGATCATCGATTCCGAAATGATGAGCGCCATGGCGGCGGCGACGGGGCGAAAAGACGAGGCCGTGCAATACGCCAAAACGGCGGAAGAAGCGAGAACGCGCGTTCGCGGGGAATTTTTCCGGACCGGCGACGGGATGATTCTGAAAGCGTACCGCGATATGCAGACGCCTGCGCTCTTCGCGCTCAAATGCGGTCTAGTCGAGGGCGAGGCGAAAAAGAAGACGATCGCCGCGCTCAAGGAGAATTTCGCCGCCCGCGGGAACCGCCTCAGCACGGGCTTTCTCGGAACTTCGATCCTTCTCGACGCGCTTTCCGAAAACGGACTTGCGAATCTCGCGTATACGGTTCTTCTGAACCGCGGTTTTCCCGGCTGGCTTTATTCGGTGGAGCAGGGCGCGACGACGATCTGGGAGAGATGGAACAGTTACACGAAAGAGCGCGGATTCGGCCCCGTCGGCATGAACAGTTTCAACCATTACGCCTACGGTTCGGCCGTCGGATGGCTCTACAGGACGGCGGCCGGAATCGCGTCCGATCCGGCGGAGCCCGGTTTCGCCTGCATCGTCATGCGTCCGAAAATCGACCCGAGACTGGGTTTCGTGAAAGCTTCGTACAGGACGCGTTTCGGCACGGTCCGAAGCGAATGGGCGTACGAGGGCGGCAGATGGTCGTGGACGTTCACCGTTCCCGAGGGCGCCCGTGCGCGCGTGAGCGTTCCGGGAGGAACGGAGGAAAAGATCTGCACGGCGGGAACGTACCGCGTGGTTGAAGGAGAGAAACTGAAATGAAAACTGCATTTTTAGCGCTCGCGTTTACGGCGTGCGCGTTTTCATGCGCCGCCGATTGCGTGTCATGCGAAGTTCCGGGAGCGCAGTTCGAAGGAGGCAAAAACGTCAAAATGCTACGCGAGCGTTTCGATGGCTGGCGCTACGTTCGCGCAGCGGAATCGGATTCGTTCGCCGTGTGCGCCGTAACGGAGAGGGTCTGCGGGAAGCGCCTCGTTTTCGCGACCGTGCGTATAGGGGCGAAAAAGCCTCTCGATCCCGCCGCCGCCGAAATAGCGCTTCTTTCCGCGAAGGGCGCCGACGGCAAACGCGCAACGATCGCTTCATGGCCCGTCGAAGGATCGAAAGGCGACGAGTCGTGGCAGGTCGTCTCGCTCGGAGAACTCGATCTCAAACCGGGAATGCTTCTGACGCTCAAGCCGGTTTCGGCTTTTTACGGCGATTTGAGGCGCGTCACGTTCATGCGGAAGGCGTTTTTCGAAGGCGGGGTGGCGAAATGAAAAAAAGTCTCCCGCTTGCGGTTCTTCTCTCGCTCGCCGCGTCCGCATCGGCGCAGGATGCGTTTGTTTTCGCGACCAACGGCTGTGCGCGTGCCGTCATCGTCGCCCCGGCCGACGGCGACGGGGGGCTCAGGTACGCCGCGAACATGCTGTCGAAATTTCTTTCGGAAATGACCGGGACTGGATTCGCCGTGAGCGAAACGCCTGTCGAAGGATACAATAGCGTCATCGTCGGAGGCG
The DNA here is from genome assembly GCA_045537795.1 of Kiritimatiellia bacterium. Classification (GTDB taxonomy): domain Bacteria; phylum Verrucomicrobiota; class Kiritimatiellia; order RFP12; family UBA1067; genus UBA1067. The sequence goes on from JAZSQE010000065.1 coordinate 102,666, forward strand.
CGTATGCGGCGAAAGCGAAGGAAGAGATATTCCTGCGCGTCGCGGACGCTCGGACGCTCGAGGTGACGGGAGACGGCGCGATAGGGACGCTGTACGCCGTTTACGATCTTCTCGAAACGCTCGGCTGCGAATTCGTGGCGCATGATTTCGATTACGTCCCGCGCAAGAGTTCGCTTTCGCTTCCTGCGGGATATGTCAAAAAGGACGCTCCGTTCATGCATGAGATGCGTGAAGCGTGGCAGTGGGCGACCTGGCGCGGGCCTTTCGAATTCGCGACGAAACTGCGTCTCGACACGGCCATATACGCGCGCGGCGGAAAACTTGTCCGCGGCGCCGTCGCCGGGCTCGTCTCGAAAAAGACGCATAGATTCAATCATGCCATATATCCCGGCGGACCGCTCCTCGACGCGAGAAAATATTTCAAGGAACATCCCGAATGGTATGCCGTGAACCGCATTACCGGCAAGCGCAACCATCAGTGGGTGTGCGTTTCCAACGAGGAGATGTTCAAGACCGTCATCGCCGAGATCGACGCGCTGCTGCGGAAGGATCCGACGGCGTCGGAATTCTCGATCGCCGAGGGCGACTGCGCCATCAAATGTGAATGCGACGGATGCCGCGAACTTGAAAAGCGCTACCCGGATCCCGACGGCGCGCTCGTCGCCGATTCGCAGGTCGTTTATTTCGCCAACCGCATCGCTCGGCATTTCGCCCCGAAATATCCGCACGTGCGCTTCAACATTCTGCCGTACGGAAACCGCGCGCCGCTCAACCCGGAGCTGCGCTATGCCGACAACCTCGGCGGGTGCGTGGCGGAACTGTGGCGCAACCACGGGCTTCCGGCGGACTGCAACGAGCGCTCGATCACGTGTCTTCAGCGAGTGGCGAAGCAATCGACGAAATGTCCGCCGTACATCTGGGAATATCTGGCGAATTTCAACGATTTCCTCAGCCCCTTCCCCAACGCGTACATTTTCGCGCAGAACGTCAGGTATTACAAGAGCCTCGGCGTGCGCGGTGTGAGCTGTCAGCACCAGTTCCCCTACGTGGGCGACGTTTCCGAACTTAAGCTCTGGCTTTACGCGAAACTGCTGTGGAATCCCGATGCGGATCTCCGCGGCCTCGTGCGGCGCTATACCGATGCCGCTTACGGCGCGGGAGCGCGCCATATAACGGAATATCTCGATCTCATGGAGAACGCCAGGCTCAGGCAGCGCTTCACGTGGTACGGCTGCTACCAGCGCGACACTTCCCAGTATCTTACCGGCGTCGACTGCGTGAAGATCATGAAAACCTTCGACAACGCCGTCGCGGCGACCGCGAACGATCCGCCGCGCAACACGCTCGTGCGCCGCGCTCGCATAGCCGCGCTCCTGATGAGGATATGGCGTTATAACGACATGATCGCTCCGGCGAAAAAGCTCAAGTACCGCCTGCCGCCGTTCGAAGCGTGTTACCGCGAATTCTACGCCGCGCTCAACGACACGTCGAACGGTTGCGGGAAGGGGCATTATCTGGCGGAGAGTCCCGTCAGCATCCCCAAGTGCTACGCGATGATGGCCACCAACGTCCCGAACGCGTCCGTGCTGAAACCCGCGTGCGGCCCGGTGCGCGTCGTGCGTGCGGACGAATTGACGGGAGGCAGGAAGATGACGAAGCGGACCGATCCCGACGGAACCCGTTTCGTGCGTTTTTCCGTTTCGCTTTCGAAAGGCGAGGAAGAACCGGTTTTCATGAACACGAAATACGCCGAAATCGGATATACCGTCAAGAAGGAGGAAGTCGGCGAATGGTACGTGTTCGTCACGCTGAGGGTCGGGACTACCGTTCCGGTCGATCTTGCCGGCGCGTACGTTGGAATCTACCAGAAATGGTGGCCCAACGGCGTGAAGGTCGACGGCGACAGGAAGATGGAGGTCGTCGACCGCCCGCTCGTGACGCGGCGCAGTGAAAACGGCAAGTGGCGCACCGTGTGCATCGGGAAACGGAGGCTTTACGAAGATTCGCGCATTTGGGTGATGCCGGGGGTCTTGAACGAGACGACCGGAGTCGACGTGAAGTCGATAACCCTCGTCGAACCGGACGTGTTCGAATAGCGGCCGGTTTCGTGTCGACCCGTATTGCAACGATGGAATCCGTGTTTGCGGCGATGGCGAGCCGCCCGGACAGGCTCCTGTATCTCGACGAAAAAGGCGCCCCGCCGGAGATGATGGCCGAATTGGCGAAAAGATACGGCGTGGAGAAGCAGATTTATTACACTTCGCCGAATTACCGGTTGATGTCGCGCTGGCAGAAGGTCGTTCCCGGCGGTCTCGGCATGGTGTGGCTCGGCACCTGGCCCAAAGACAATTCGCCCGCGTCGGTCGATAAAGCCGATAAGTTCCTCGTCGAAAGTCTGCGGAAAATGGCGGCAGACGGATGGAAAGGCGTCAGTCAGGTCCAGATCCACATCCGCACGGACCTTTCCAGACCAGACCCGTTTTGCCCGTCGAGCGATTGCATGCGCAAAGCCGTTAAACTTCTGCATTCGCGGGGTATAACCGTGCAGGCGTTCACCTGGACGGAAGGTGCCAACAAGGCGGTGCTTAAACGTATCTGGGAACTCGGATTCGACAATTTCGCGACCGACGATCCGCTCGTTCTTTTTGAATTTCTGGATGAGTTGAAGGCGAAATGATTTTCTCGTCCCGGACAGCCCGATGGCGTCTGCGCAGGATAAGCCGTAATGAGTCGCCGTATCGATCATGCGGTGTCGGCAAGCTCTGGCATTTTTCCCTGTTGCGCCGGGCGGACTGTTGCGGGAATCGGATGTATTTTGATATAATGCGTTTAAACCTATACGAGGCATTATAGACATGGCGACTTTTCAATATATCGCGAAAGATTCAGCAGGCAACGAAAAACGCGGCACGGTGGAAGCCGGCGATCGCAGTTCGGCGATCGCCGCCGTCCGTGCGCAGGGGCTTCTGCCGACGGCGCTCGGCGAAGTGAAGGGCGCTCCACAATCCGCCCAGCGTCAGGCCGCAGCTCCGAAGCGAGGCAGACCTGCCCCGCCGCCGAAGAAAAAAGGCGGTGCGCTCAACAAAGAGATCAAGATCGACATCAAACTGCCCAAATGGTTGCAGGGCAAGGTCAAGACGAAGGATCTCACGCAGTTCACGCGCCAGCTGGCGACGCTCGTCAATGCGGGGCTCCCGCTCATGCGCGGTCTCGAGGTCTTGAAGCGACAGATGAAAAACCCGCAGCTGCACGATGCTCTTTCGGGAATCTCCGAAAACATCGCGGCCGGCGGCACGTTCTCCGAGTCGCTCACGCAATACCCCAAGATTTTCGACAACCTCTACGTCAACATGGTGAAAGCCGGCGAAGCGGGCGGTGTTCTCGAAGTCGTGCTCGGGCGTCTGGCGGAGTTCGCCGAAAAGTCGGAGAAAATCAAGAACAAGGTGAAGGGCGCGATGATTTATCCGATCGTCGTTCTCCTTGCGGCCGTGGGCATCACCGCGTTCCTGCTCGTCATGGTCATTCCCAAGTTCAAGCAGGTGTTCAACGACATGCTCGGCGGCGCCGCGCTGCCGGCGATCACCGAGGCCGTTATCCAAGCTTCGGAATTCGTCCAGCACAACGGTCTGCAGGTCTTTCTGGGGATCGTCTCCATCGTCGTCATTTTCAAGATTGTCGGAAAGACCGAGAAGGGGGCCTACATGTTCGACGCGCTCGCGCTCAAGATGCCGGTCACGGGCACGCTCGCCCAGCGCTCGGCGGTCTCGCGCCTCACGCGCACGCTCGGCACGCTGCTTTCTTCGGGCGTACCTATTCTGCAGTCGCTCGTGATCGTGCGCGACACGACGGGCAACCGCGTCGTCTCGAACGCCATCCAGCAGGTTCACGACTCCGTGAAAGAGGGCGAGTCCATGACGCAGCCGCTTTCGCAGTGCCCCGTCTTCCCGCCGATGGTCGTTTCGATGGTCGAGGTCGGCGAAGAGACGGGCGCGCTCGCCGACATGCTCACGCGCATCGCCAACACGTATGACGATGAAGTCGATAACGCGGTCGCCGGCATGACGGCCGCGATCGAGCCCGCGCTCATCATCGTTCTCGCCGTCGTCGTAGGCACTATCGTCATCGCGATGTTCCTGCCCATGATCAAGATCATCAGCTCTGTTTCGGGAGCGGGAGCGTAAAACTTGAGAAAAGCATTCACACTCGTCGAACTTCTGATCGTCGTCCTGGTGTTCGTCACTTTGATGACGATCGTGTTCAGACTCGGGTCGTCAGTGTCGGATTCCGAACGGCGCAGCCGCACGATCATGGCTCTGCAGAAGATAGAAAACTGTCTTTCGGGATATTATGCCGCATTCGGGAGCTATCCGCCCGTCAAACTGCACGGCAGCCGCAATTTCTATCTCAAGGTGAACGAGTACGGCATACAGCAGGTGAACGAAGATCCCGAAGAAGGCAAGCTCGTCTGGCGACGCGTCGATGCCGCCTGCCGAAGCCAGCCGGTCGCGATGAATTATCCGTATTCTTCGGGGCTGAAGGAGTACGTTAAGACCGTTTCGGAAGGGTTGAAGTTCCTGCACAATGAATTTCCGGACAGTCGCGTGGGGAAAAATCCCGCTCTTGCCCTCGGCTTTGACGCGCTTGAGAACGTCAACCAGCTTTCGTCCAAAAGAAACGACGCGAGCTGGAGCCAAACGCAGCTTTTCCGCTTCGGGCTTATGAGCTTTCTCCTGCCGCGTTATCTCGTCATGATGGAGCATCAGGACAGGCAGATATACGATCAATTCTCGCAATGGAGCAACAACAACGAACTGCCGTGCAGATTTGAAGACGGCATCCAGTACGAAACATGGTCGGATATGGCCAACGATCTCGCCGTGAAGGACGAACGGTGGAAGATCCAGCTTATTCCTTCGCAGGCCGTCACGGCCCGGTGGATGCCGAATCTTGAAGGTCTGCTGACGTGCGACTCGCCGAAAGTGGTTTTCTTCGGAATCAACGTGACGGGGACCGGAAGCGCGAATCTCGCGGTTACCGAGAATGCGCAACCGGTTCTTTATTCTTCCGCAGACAGTCAGCGCGGGGAAAACTCCGGCCTTTCGCAGCAGTATGCGCTTGACGGCATCACGTGCAAAGACGGCTGGCACAACGAGCTTTACTATTATTCGCGCCCGCCGTATCAAAGTTACAGGCTTTGGAGCGCGGGGCCGGACGGCAAGACCTTTCCGCCGTGGGCGACGCAGGATGAAATCGCCAAAATGAGTTCCGCCGATCAGAAGATGGTCTCCAACTGGACGGTGGACGATATAGTTCAAATGTCCAACTGAGGGATTCAAATGAAAAGCGCAAGAGGTTTCACGCTCATAGAGATGCTCGTCGTCATCGGGATAATCGCCGTTCTCGCCGGCGCGGGGCTCGGCGCATTCAAGGGCGCTGTCGCGAGTGCGCAGAAGGCGCGGGCTACCGAGCTTGTTTCGAACGTCATGACGGCGCTCGTCTCCGTGATGCAGAAGGACGAAGCCTGGCCCAAAGCGATTATCGCGGAGGGGGCGGGCGGCGGCGAGATGACGCCTGAAGTCGGAGCTTCTCTCGCCAGACGCGGAGCGCTCAGTCTTACCTACAAAAAGACGGAAGACGAATCTACTGGCGAGACGGTGTATCGTCTGACGGGTCTGGATCAGTGCGGAGTCGTCTCTCCATGGGCCATGGACGTTATCAGGCGCAAGGCGGTCAACGGGAACGTTTCCCTTTCGGAGAAGGTCCCCACCGGCGGCACGATACGCGATCACAGGCTTCGCTTCGCGATCGATGACGATCTCGACGGGATCGTCAAGGTCAATTACGAGAATTCGAAATCGGTCGAGATTCGGGCGTCCGCCGCGGTATGGTGCTGCGGAAGAGACGGCAAGTTCGGCACGAAGGACGATGTGAAAAGCTGGTCGAAAGGGCAGGAGCGGTGAAAAAAGGTTTTACGATAGTCGAGTTGATGGCGGTCTGCGCGATACTCGCCGTTCTCGTTTCGATAGTCGTCGTGGCGGCGAGCGGAGCGATAAAAAACTCAAGAGACAAGCGCGCTACGGCGATGGCGAGCGCTCTTCAGCAGGGGATAAACGCCTACTACGCGCAGGAGGGCAGGTGGCCGCAGGCGATGGAGTCTAAAATCGGGTCTATCGACGATGATTCGTACACGTTCACCCAGCACGAGACGGACGAGATATTCAGAGAGGTCGTCGGCAAGGGCTTCGGCAAAGGCAGCGGTTCGCGCTCCGCGCTCGTCGACGCGTCGGCGCTTTTCGTCGCCAACGCCTCCGAACTGAAAAATAACGGCAAGGGCTGCAATGACAATCATTCCGACCGTACAGAGTCTGATTATTGCGGCAATCAAAACTGCGCCAGAGGTGTCGATTTCATCGAAGCCGTGAAGCGCGGCGGAAAGCACAAAATCCCGTTCGCGCAGATGGCGTTCGGCTATCAGGGCAGAGTCAACGGCAGATTCCGCCGCTTTTGGATAAAATACAACCCGAAGACAGATTCGGTGAGCGTAAGCAAATGAATTTCGCATGATGAAAAAAGCGTTCACGTTGATAGAGCTTCTGATGGTCGTGGCAATCATGGCCTTTCTCGGCGTCGCTTCCGCAGGCGGCTATGCGGCGCTTACGCGCGGCATAAAGGAACGCGGCGCAGTGGCGGCCGCGTCGGCGTTTCTGCGCGCGGCCAAAGAACGCGCTCTTATAGACCGGGTGCCGACGGCGGTGTTCTGCTACAACAAACTCCTCAAAGACTCCTCCGGGTCGGATGATTCGCATCAGGTGGTGGTAGGCGAAATGGTCGCCGTGCGCCGGCAGGGGCGGATATCGAGCATACAGGGCGATTTCCTCTTTGACGAGTTCGCCGATCTCAATCTTACGTACGATGTCGCCGAAGACGAGTCGGAGCTTCGCGACGGCTCGAGTCTGCGGCTTTACAAATTCGCCGGCGGCAATATGAGCGACATGCGCTATTCTGTCGTCGCTTCGACCGTATGGATGGAAACGGGGCGCACGTTGGATTTCTTTTCGCGCCCCAGCGAAATTCTGCCCATGTGCGCTTTTTACAACCAGGGCAAGAGCGAGCGTGAAGCGACATGGTCGGTAGGCAGCGCGTACGCGCTGGAGTTCGGCGAACTGCAGTTGCCGCACGGTTTCGTTTTCAGCGGGCAGATACCTTCGCGCGTCGGAGAGATTTCGGGCTTGAAGGTGCTTTGTTTCGACCCCGAGAACGAATCGGATAAAACGGTCGAAATGATATCGACCAGACCAGATTCCGGCGGCAGGGCCGTGAAGTTCCGCGACATCGGCAAGGCGACTTCGGACGAAAAGGAGGGCGTATGAGAAAAGGTTTTACGCTCGTCGAAGTCAATCTCGCGATCTTCATCATGGCCGTCGGCGTCCTTGCGATGTGCGGTCTTAACGCTCTGGGGTACCGCGAAAACCGCCAAAGCGTCGAGGATGTCGCGTCCGTGGCGTTCGCCGACACGTATCTCGCGCCTCTCGTGCAGGGTCTGTCGGCGCTTGACATGAAATGGAGCGACTGGTGCGCCATCGGCAATCCGCCCTCGCGCGCGGAGATGCGCTCGCGCGGCGTCGCGGACGGTCTTCTGCCTCGGGAAGGTTGGATGGCGTATGTCGACAAAGTGAAACTCTCCGGCGAAGACGAATACGGCTGCCGTGTCAGGACCGGCGCTCGCGCTCGCGCCGATTCGGCGTTCGGAGACGTGATTTCAAAGGTGCCCGCCGCCTACAGAGGTTCGCGCGCGGCGATACCGGGCGATTACGAATACGCGCTCGTCGTGACGCGGCGCGGCGCCGTCATACAGCTCGCGTTCAGATGCGCGAGACGGCGTGATTCTCTCATGTCTCAGCCGACGGTCGTCGCCGAAGTGCACTTTCAGGGAGATCCTAACCAATGACACGCAAAGGGTTCACCCTCCTCGAAATGATGGTCGCGAGCCTTCTTCTCGGAATGCTCGTGACGACTCTTACCATGCTTTTCAATTCCTCTTCGGTCGCGTGGCGTACGGGCACCGCCGGAGTGAGCGAACTTAAAGACGTGCGCTCGTCGCTCGGTGTTTTTCACGATATCCAAGACGATCTTCTCCCGGGGCTGGGCGACAAAGGCTCGGGGAACGGCGCGGGACAAGGAGACAGCCGCTCTCTCAATTACCGTACGGTTTCGGTGTGGGATCCTTCGCAGGACAACAGACTGCGCACCGATCGCGCGTACAAACAGATAAATTGGCAGGGCGCACCCAATATCAGCATAAACGACGCGGTGAAAGGAGCGTCGAAGTCGGTGGGCAGAGCCGGCTCGGGTATCGGTTCGGGGCTCTTTACGGTAGGCGTGCGCAGCCGCGGCCCTGACGGGATACCCGATACGGAAGATGACATAACGACATGGCCAGATCAGATCGATTGACATGAAAAAAGCTTTTACATTGGTCGAGCTTCTTGTTGTGGTATCGATGATCGCGGTACTCAGCGCATCGATGATGTCCGCCGTCGGGCGGGCAAGGATGCGCTCGCGCGTCGCGAAGGCCACGCAGGAAATAAAAGAACTCACAAACGCCATTCTCGCGTATGAGCAGTACGCCCCGAACCGTTCGCTCGACGGCGAAGTTACCGGATGGACAGACTGCACGGAAGGCGCTCTTTCGATGGTTCTCGGCGGCAAGAGCGGCGACAACGGCGAGAGGATACCCGTTCTGTTCAACGCAAATATCACGCGCGGTGAATTTCGCGATCCGTGGGGCAGGGCGTACCAGCTTAAAATAGAAAAAACCGATACTCTTCAGGGCGGCGGCACGGATGAAGATCGCGGCGTCAGTTTCACGACGGCGCCGGCGCTCCCGAATTACTTCAGACTTACGGACAAGGAGCGTGGACTATGATTGTTGAAACGAAAAAAGGCAGCGCGCTTCTGATCGTTCTGGGAATGGTCGCTTTCATGATCGTAAGCGCCGTCAGCTTTTCGATATTCATGCGCCAGAGCCGCGTTCCGTCGAGCCATCTAAGGCGTGAGGTTTCTTCAAGATATCTTCTGAAAGCCGCGCTCGCCAACGCGATAGCGCGTATCGACGGGCAGTTCGCCTCCCAGCGCAAAATCGGCAATTCCGATCTGGGGGACTCCACCGGTTCGGGCTATACCGAGGGCGTGTTTGACAGCACCTATCCCGGGTTAAACAACGAAAGCGATATAAGACGCAACGGAGATTATTGGTCGAGCGGCAGGGTGTTCATGCCGTTTGGAGCGCTTAAGTACGGCAGAGAAACCGGCAATGAGCAGGATCCGTCGGATTATGACGACGATGTCGTCACCGAAAACCAAACGGTTTCGACTCTGACTCTCGAAGCTCTCGCGTATCTGCCGCCGGCGATAATAAACGAGGTCAGAATCGATTCGCGCCGCACGAGGACGGCGCGCTGGAGCAACCTTTCGTATGAGCTCGGGCGCTATGCGTTCACGGCCGTCAACGTCTCGGACTGCTTCGACATCAACAGATTGTACGCTTCGATGCGGCGCACTTCCGCGCCCGGCGAGCGCATCAACATGAGCGGGCTTTTCGAGTCGCCTGCCGCGGCGGAGAAGTTCGATTCGATTCTCGAGAGGTCGGGGGATGTGCCTTTCGTTTCGCTGGCGGACTTCAACATCGTCGCGCAAGGGACGGAATTTTCCCCGTTCAGCCGTTATATCGGGTCGCAGCAGTCTTATATTTACAGGATGAGCGACGCGAATTCGCTCTCCAACGCCCTGTTCGTCACCGATACGTGGTTCCCCGAGAACGATACCGCTTCGAGAGATGCGTCGGAGGGGAATCAGAACGCGGGGAATCAGCAGAATCAGCAGAATGCCGTGCAGAAATTCGATCTTGCCGCCGGCGGGGACAATCAGCCGTTCAAGGATTTCTCCGAAAAGAAAACGCTTCTCGGGTTTGCCAGCGAATCTCCGCCGCCGATAAGAACCAAACTGCAGGAGTTCATCGGGTTCGTCGGCACGGCGTGTCTTTACGACTATCTCGACGGCGACAGCGTGCCGCTTTCGCTTTGCATTCCTTCGGCGGAAGCCGTGCCGATGGTTTCTTCGCTCTGCATAGCAAACCAGTTCAATCTTAAGATAGAGACCGAAGAGCGCAACGGGGTGGAAATCGTGACGCCGGCGACTGAAGATTCCCCCGAGGTGAAGTTTGTGCGCAACGCGAAAAAGTATAAACTGACGGGCATTGCCGATTCGGGCTCCATAATGGTCGCGGGCACGGTTCTTTATCCTTTTCTCAGGATGAAGGACAAAGGATATCCCGAGAATTTCAAACTCGAGTCTCTCGTGAAAATATGGTGGGCGCCGAAGGACGTGAAATCAAGGCTCGCTTCGGACGCCGTTCTTTATCCGTCGACGAAGGAGGCGTGGGCGTCGTCCGTGAAAGACGGCGTAGTTACGGTCTATTCGAGTAACGATGTGAAAATCGAGGGGTTTTCCGTCAAGGATATGCCGCAATCTTCCCAGGAGGCGGTGTTCAGAATCATGGGCAACGTGACGCTGCCGGCTCTTGACATGCCGCTTATGTGGTATGTCGAAGAATGGGAGCAGAATGGCGATGATGAACAGCGTCTGAACGAGAAGAAGTATTATTCGCTGAATGATTGCCATAACGAGAACTCTTTCAGGCCGTATGCGGCGCAGGGGCAGGCCGACGGATGGTGGAAGCCCGAAGATCCGAAGATGACGCTTTCGTTCCCGACGTTCGAGGGGGGCAAGTGGTCGTCGCGCGATCCGGCGCCGCACAACGCCACGGCGCTGCCGGAAACGGAATACGTCATGCATGTCGCGCTTTGGGTCCGCGTCATCGACGGCGACGGCAATACGGTCGATATGGCCCCCGCGCGGCCGTCCGACGATTCTCTCTGGATCGCCCAGGGCGGTGGCGATGAGATGAATATTTTCGAAAAAATCGCGGGCGGAGGATCTCCGATTCTTGAGTTCCGCGGCACCGTGCCCGTAAAGTACACGAAGGAAACCTGTGACGGTTTCGGCGGCGGGGTCGCGGAGCCGATGGAATGGAATTCTCTTTTCTGCTGCGACCCCAAGTTCAACTGGGCTCCGGAAAACTGGTTCAAGGCGAAGGAGAATTTCGAGGGGTCGCTGGAAGGCTCCTGGGTCTCCAAAGCGGAAAGCGTCGTGGGCACCGGTAATCGCGACAAAGACGTGTTTATGGCGGTTTCAGACCAGGAATATCTCCAATCCATCGGCGAGCTCGGGTTTATCCCCGATCTCGGGTGGCGCATCGGCAATAAACTGGTCGATTACGAAGATCGCTTCACGGGGGCGTCCATGTCTGCGCGAAGCGGAGCGGGCGACTGTGTATGCAACGAATATTTCTGGAGGACGTATTCGCCCATTGAAGACCCGGTATACGATTTCGACGGCGAAATGGAGGTCATATCGGGGCAGAACGATTTCAGAGTCAATCCGTTCACCGGCGATCTTCGCGTGATGATGGCGGCGATCGCCAATACTCCGTACGATTATTACGTCGCTTCGACGAATCAGGATTCTGAGATCAATCGTTTCGCGAGCATGGAGCTTAAGGATTCGCTCAAACACTCTTTCTGCAAAGATTGTCCGAGCGCCTATTGGGACGATGATCTCGTGAGGGATATCGCGCAGGAAATCAGCAGACGTTTCCGCGAAAAGGGCAGAGAGAAGCCGGGCGCCGACTGGAAAGAGATATTCGACGAAATGCCATGGTTCGACGGCAAGAAGGGCGCGGAGCAGCTTACCTTTCTCGAAGTGGAACTTGACAAGCCTCTGTACGGCGTAGACAGGAAGTTTCTTTACTCGTACTGGCGCGAATGTTTTCAGAACAGGCAGCAGCTCTTTCTCGTTTTCATAAGAGCCGAGCCTCTTTCTGTCGGAGGGGCGAGCGGCGACGCCGTCGGCAACGCCCAGCTCGGCGCGAGAGGAGTGGCTCTCGTGTGGCGCGATCCGGCCGTTCCGTCCGGCGGCGGCAACCGTCCCAAGAGAACGGAGTTGCTGTCGCCTCAGAAGTGGCAGACTCTGAGCGCCGAGAATTCGGTAAAGCCGCACCGCACGAGAGTCCTTTTCTACCATCAGTTCGATTGATCCGTTTTCCGCATGAAATACGATCTTGTTGTCATTACCGCCGCCAACAAGGCGCAGGCAAGAGGTTACAGGGCGCAGCTCAAGGGGAGAAAAGGGTATCTTGTTCTTCCCGATCCGGGTGAAAGGCGCGTCGGGTCTCTCGGCGCCACCGTCAACGCCCTCAGGCGCATGAAATCGCTTCACGCGAAATCCCGCGTACTCGTCTGTCATTCCGGCGGCGACGCCAGACGCACGGTCGCATACGCGGCTCTCGGAAAGGCGTTCGTGCCGATGCCCGATTCGAGGCCGCTTCTCGATCATGTCGTCGAGGCGATGGAAAAACTGCCAGCGGCGCCCGGAGTGACGGTCTGCTGCGGGGATGTCGTCCCGCGACTTGATTACGGCTCGGTCAGGTTCGCCCGCCGCGGCGTTACCGGAGTTGCATATCCCGACGGCCCGTGGCAGGCGCAGCGCCACGGCGTTTATGTGGCCGAAAGCCGCGATTCTTCCGATCCCGTCACGGTGCAGGGCTTTCTTCAGAAACCGCAGGTGAAACGCGGCCGGCACCTTATCGACACCGGGATAATGCACATCGATTGGCTAACCGCCGAAAAAATGCGATCGCTCCCCGTGGCAGGCGACATTTATGAGGAATTTCCCAAGATGCTTCTCGGCGGGTTTGCGCCGTTCTCGGTTTCGATCGTCCCCGAATGTGAATTTTTCCATGTCGGCTCGAGCCGCGAACTCCTGAAACTTCTCGGCCGTTCGGGCAGATTGATCGATTCTTGCGCGGCCGCGATCGGAAAGCTCGGAGGGGAGAACATCGTCGTGAACGTCCCCGCTTCGTACGGCCGCGTCGATCTCGCCAAAGGCGAGTGTCTAACGTGTCTGCCGCTGGGCAAAAGCGATTGGTATCCCCTCAGGTATCATATCGACGACAACTTCAAGACGGACGGGCTCTGGGAAAAGCACGATCTCGCAGAAAAGATGAAATCGGTCGATCACTCGAGGCTCGCGGGGCTTCGCCGCCGCGAAGTCAAGGTTACGGCGCCCGTGAGAATCGATTTTTCCGGCGGCTGGAGCGATACGCCTCCGATTTGCAACGCCGAAGGCGGCGCCGTTCTTGCGGCGGCCGTCACGCTCGACGGCAAGAGACCCATCGAAGTGACGGTGCGCGAGCGTGCCGACAAGTTCGTGAAAGTCGTTTCGAAAGATCTCGGCAAGCGGCGTCTTCTGAAAAGCGCCGCCGAAATCGCCGATCACCACGATCCCCATGACTGGTGCGCGCTCGTAAAATCGGCGTTGACGGTTACCGGGTTCAAGTTCGGTTCGCGAGGGCTCGACATAATCATTTCAGCGGATTTGCCGAAGGGTTCCGGCATGGGGACCTCTTCCATTCTCGGCGCGGCCACGATAGCGGCTCTTCTCCGCCGCGCGGATGTCGACGAGATAGGCTCTCTCACGCTCGCGCTCGAGCGCGAGATGCGCACCGGCGGCGGCTGGGAAGATCAGTTCGCGGGGCTCACGCCCGGTATGAAGCTCATGACTTCAAGGCCCGGTGCAGAACAGCGCATCGTTTCACGAGGACTTTCCCTCGACGCGGGAAGTTTCGCTGAAAAGCTGAAATCGCGCTCGCTTCTCTATTTCACCGGACAGAAGCGCATGGCCCGCAACGTCCTCAGGCGCGTCATCTCGTTTTACGCCGAGAACCCCCACGATTTCGCGCATATCCTCGTGGATGCCCTCAAGAAGGGCGCGCATGACGCCGCCGCCGCCGTCGGACGCGGCGACATCGAGGAGTTTGCGCGCTGCATCAACGCGTATTGGCGCGACAAGAAACTTCTCGACGCGGGTTCGACGAACGAGCGTGTCGACGAAATCATATCTCTCGTTAAGCCTTTCGCGTCGGCCGTGACGCTCGCGGGCGCGGGCGGCGGCGGGTTTATGTACATTTTGGCGAAAAGTCCCGCGGCGGCGAAGAGGATACGCTCCATGCTGGAGAAAAATCCGCCGTCGAAACATTCGCGCTTCTACGCTTTCGATATAGACGACAAGGGGCTTGTCTTCGAAGGGTGCTGATCGACCGCGTCACTTCCTCTGCGTCAGGGCCTGCTGGCGCAGGAGCGCGTCGATTTCCGGGTCACGAGCGCGGAAAAGCCTGAACACCTCGAGCGCGCTCATCGAGCCACCGAGCGCGAGAAAAGTCTCGCGGAATTTTCCGCCGTATTCCCGGAGGGCTTCGGTTCCCCCGGGAGAGGCTTCTTCGAACGCGCCGTAGCAATCGGCCGACATGACTTCGGCCCATTTGTACGAATAATAGCCGGCGCAGTATCCGCCCGCGAAAATATGCGTGAAAGATTCGAGGAATCGGTCTTCGGGAATCAGCGGCAGACCGAAATGCGCGAAAACGGAGTTTTTGATTTCATTGGCGTCGCCGACTTCCGGGAGCGAATGAAGCAGAAGATCCGTTTTGGCGAAAGCGAGTTGCCTGCGGCAAAGGCTCGCCGCGCGGTAGTTTTTGGCCGCGCGCACCTTTTTTTTGAGTTCCGGCGGAATTTCGATCCCCGTAAGAGCGTCGAGGCACCAGTTTTCCATGAACTGGCTCGCGACCTCGACGGCGTCCCATTCCACGAGGTTTATTCCGGCGGCATCTTCTTCCTTTACCCGCGTGAGCATGCACTGAAGGGCGTGTCCGAATTCGTGAAACAGTGTCTCGACTTCGCGAAACGGCATGAAGCATTTGCCCTCGGAGTCTTTTTCGGGGAGATTCATGACGATCAGCGCCAGAGGTTTTTCGCCGCGGCGGACGGAAAGGTTCGAGAATTCGTTCATCCATGCGCCCTGCGATTTCTGATTGACGCGAACGAACGGGTCGAAGTAAAAGGCGGCGATTTTCTCTTCGTTTTCCTTGACTTCGAAAAATCTGACATCGGCGTGCCATACGCTCGGTTTGTTCTCGGGGGAGACTTCTTCCACATCTATGCCGAAAAGCGTTTTGCACAGTCTGAAAAGACCGGCAAGAGCCGTTTCAAGTTCGAAGTGTTTTTTCAGGTCCTGTTCGCTGTAATCGTATTTTGCCTCTCTGAGACGTTCGGCCTCCCATGCCCTGTCCCATGGTTCGAGCGGCGTCGCGGCGGACGATTCAAGTTCGCGTTCCTCTTCGAGAGCCGCGCGCGCGGTCGCCTCGTCGAGCCTGTCGATCATTTCGAATGCGGCCGCCGGCGCGCCGGCCGATTTCGTCTTCAGCGATTCTTCGGCGTAGTTCGCGAACCCGAGAAGTTTCGCTTCTTCGGCGCGCAGTCTCAGCATTTCCGCGATGCGCGGAGAGTTGGAGGCCGCCCGGGTCGAGCGCATGCGGTAAAGACGTTCTCTCTTGACGCGGTCAGGATCGTTTTTCATCGTCTCGATATAGACGGCATCGCTTATTTCCGCCGGCGTGTCGTCGATGACCGCGTTGCGGAAATCCGCCGCCAGCCGCGCGAGACGTGCGCGGATGACGTTGAAACGCTCTTTCTGCGGCCCTTTGAGCGCGACGCCCGCCAATTGCGCGCTTTCGACGGATTTTTCGAGTATGCGTCGTCTTGTCGGGTCCGACACCGCTCCCGAATCAAGAAGATTTTTCGCGGCCCGGTAGAGTTTTTCCGACTGGCCGACTCTGAGTGAAAAAGCGACGATGTCGCCCTGGAATTTTTCCTGCACTTCGCGCCAGCGCGGCGAGTTCATGACGCTGAGCATGTGGGAAACGCCGCCCCATGCGCGAAACAGCCCGCGTGTCGCGTCATCCAGAGCCCAGACGAGATCTTCATACGTCGAAACGTCGCTTTCTTCGATATGCGCGACCGCCTCGCCGGCCGATGCGAGAAGCGCGGGCAGTTCGGCCTCGGCCGCTTCGGGAGTGAAGGATTGCCAATCGATGAATCCGTTTTTCATTTTCATGCGCCGCATTATACCATAATGGAGCGCCGGCGTAGAATACGTCCGGGAACAAATGGTTGCGCCGCATCGCAGGAATCTTTTTTCGGGTCTATCGCGGGAACGTCATTTTTGGTATAATCTCCCGAACTGAATTTTCAAAGGGAGACAAAATGTCAGACACCGAAGCTTTGGCAAATCAATTGAATGAATGCGTCGAAAAACGCGATTTCGCGGGAGCGTTCGCGCTTATAAGGGAAAATCAGGAGGGGCTCGCGAAAAAGTTGCAGGCCTCCGGCGTCAAGGAGGCTCTCAAGAGCGCGACTTCAGACAGGCTTTTGATTTCATTCGTCGACGGCGCGCTTTTCGGCGAAGTCCCTCTCGACAAGGCGCTCGTCGCGCTGGAAAAGCTCCTCTCCTTCAAACTCGGTTCGCTCGTTCTCAGCAAGGCGTGGGGATTGGGGACGGTCAAGAGGCTCGATTACTTCTACAAGCGCATTACCGTCGATTTCAAGACGAAGCGCGGTCATCAGTTCACCTACGCCGCCGCCGTCGACATGCTCGAGTCTCCGAGCGAAGATCACATACTCGTTCTGCGCGAGGCCGACCCCGCGCGTTTCGAAAAGATGCTCAAGGAGCAGCCCGGTGAATTCGTGAAGCGGGTGCTCAAGAGCTACGGCGATATGCCGATAGTGAAGCTCGAGGATGTCTGCGCCCAGAACGGTTTCGTCAAAAGCGTCAACTGGAAGAAATTCTGGGAAGCGGCGCGCGCCGAACTGCGCAAGGACGGCCTTGTGGAGATACCCGCCAAACGCACCGATCCGATCCGTCTCAAGGCGTCGGTCGAAGATTACGGCGACGGGTGGCTTACGGCGTTTTCCCACGAGACCGACCCGAAGCTCATTCTCTCTTCCGTGCGCGAATACGTTTCGCAGGGCAGGTTTAAGAGCGTCGGCGACGACGTCAAGGCCAAGTTCGAAGAGCGCCTTTCGTTCGCGGTCACGGCGGCCCGCAAAGTGGACGACGCCCTTTACGCGCGCCTCGCCTGCGAAGTGACGCTTCTCGGGCTTTCGAAGCCTTCCGCCGCGGAGATGCGCGAATATCTCTGGGAGCGCAAGCGCTTTATCGCCGCCGCCGCCCAGCTGCCTTCGCGCGATATCGGCGCGTTTCTGCGTTTCATGGCCGTAGACGACGAGGCGAAAGCGCGACTCTACAGGGCGCTCGGCGAGTTCTGCTTCGCGGCCGTGTCGGAGATCGCGGCTATTTTCGGCGACGAGGCCGCGTGCCGCGAGGCGTTCGCGGCGTTGATGAGGGAGCCCAAGGCTCCGCCGACGCTCGTGACTCTCATTGTCGGCAAGTATGAGGTTTTCGGCAAGTGGCAGGAACTGCCGTCGCTCATCACGATTCTCACGCACGCCATCGCGCTCGGAGAAGGGCGTCAGAGCGGCGAGACGCTCAAGATGCAGAATATCGTGCGCCGTCTTTTCGCCAACACCGACTGGCTCAAGAAAATATTCGGCTGGCTCGACGACAACGACAGAGCGCTTCTGTTCGAGCGCTTTCAGGCGTCGATCGCGTGGGAGGCTTCGACCCATCACGCGATCGTCGTGAGAATGACGAAGATCGCGCCCGAACTCGAGAAGCATTTCGTCAAGGTCGAGAAGAAGAAGGAGTACGCGCGCGTCACCTCGCCGCGCAGTTTCGCCCTCAGAAAGCGCGAATATCTCAAACTCATCAACGAAGACATGCCGGCGAACGTCAAGCGCATCGAATTCGCGAAGAGCTACGGAGACCTTTCCGAAAACGCCGAATATCAATACGCCAAGGACGAACAGCGCGCGCTCATGCAGAAGCAGACGCTCATGCAGGCGGATCTCGAGGCCGTCAAGCCCGGAGATTTCGCCGACGCGGCGTTCGACGAGGTGATGCCCGGCGTCAGTGTCGTCGTCGACACGAAGGACGGCGAAAAAACCTGGACGATTCTCGGAGAATGGGATAACGATCTCGAAAAAGGGATCATCTCTTCGAAGACGCGCGTCGCTCTGAATCTCATGGGCAAGAAGCCCGGCGACTCATTCGAGTTGCCCGATGCCGAAGGTGGCGTCTCGTTCGCGACGGTCAAGGAGATTAAAGCGCTTTCCGCGGACATCGTAGAGTGGATGAAGGTTCCCGAAGGGCTCGCGATTTGATAAAATAAGGCAGTTTCGCAAGATAGCAACCGACACAGGAGGGATGTCAAGATGAAAAAAGAAGTGAAGAAGGCCGTTAAAAAAGCACCCGCCAAGAAGGCTACTGTCAAAAAGGTTGAAACCGCGAAGAAGGCGGCTCCCGCGAAGAAGGCGGCCGCGGCCAAAAAAGCCGTAGCCAAAAAACCGGCGAAAAGCCGCGTCGAGAAGAAGAGCGTCGAGACCGCGGCGGAGCAGAAGTCCGCACGGCGCTCGCCGATCATAACAAAAACTCCCCAACAGGAATACGAGCCCGTTGACACCGCCAAGGCCGTCGCGTTCGCGATGTCCATCGCCGAGGAGATGAAACGCAGCGCGCAGCAAAAGGATATCGACAGGCAGCAGGACGAGATAAAACTTTCTCGCCGCCCCACGTCCCGTACGCAAAAGGGCGTATCCGAGAAATTCCCCGTCGCCGACCTCAAGGAGTTCAAGAAACGGCTTCTCGCCGCCCGCGACAAGGCCGTAAAAGGCGTCGACGCGATGAGGGCGACAGGGTTCAACGAGTCAGAAGATCACGAGGCCGACGGCGGTGACGGCACCAATCAGACGCTCCGTCTTCAGGCTCTCGGCCAGATGGGCAATATCAACCGGACGATCCAGCAGATCGAAGAGGCTCTTCACCGTATCGACGACGGCACCTACGGCGTCTGCACCGTCTGCGGGCAGCTTATCCGCAAGCCCCGGCTCATGAACCAGCCGTTCGTTCTCACGTGCATGGAGTGCCAGAGCGAAATGGAGCGCGGCCTCAAGTGAAACGTTTTCTGATCTCGTTCGTGATCGTATCCAACCTTGTGCTGATCGACGCGATCGTCAAAGAACTGGCCGTCGGCCTCCTGAAAGGGGCGGCGGCCGTTCCCGTCATCGACGGCTTTTTCAATCTTGCGTACGTCGAGAACCGCGGTTGCGCCTGGGGGATGTTTCAGGGGCAGGTTTGGCCGCTCGCCGTTTTCGGCATCGCGGCGCTCGCGTTTCTTCTTTGGAAGCGCAAAAGCGTTTTCGGAGCCGGTAAAATCGACGCCGTATGCGAAATTCTCCTTTACTCCGGCATAATCGGGAATTTGATCGACAGGATATTCCGGGGTCATGTCGTAGATATGTTCGATTTTTA
The DNA here is from genome assembly GCA_045537795.1 of Kiritimatiellia bacterium. Classification (GTDB taxonomy): domain Bacteria; phylum Verrucomicrobiota; class Kiritimatiellia; order RFP12; family UBA1067; genus UBA1067. The sequence continues at coordinate 122,046 of JAZSQE010000065.1, forward strand.
CTGGAGAGCGCATCATTTCCCGTGTTTCAATCTCGCCGATTCCTATATAACGGTCGCGGCCGTTTTGTTGATAACTGCCCAGTTGACCGCCAAGCGTAAAATTTGATATAATTTCCGCCCGTAGCACCCGTGGTGAAATTGGCATACACGCCAGATTCAGGTTCTGGTGCCGCAAGGTGTGTGGGTTCAAATCCCACCGGGTGCACCAATAACGCACGGCCCCTTCGTCTATCGGCTAGGACATCTGGTTCTCATCCAGGCAAGAGGAGTTCGACTCTCCTAGGGGCTGCCAAGCGGGGTGTTATGAAGGGCTTGAGGTTTTTTTTCAGATTGATTTCGAGAACGGTGAAATGGATGTTCATCGTTCTTTGTGTTTTTATCTGTTCGTTGTTTTTCCGTCAGCAAAGCATTCCCGGCCGTTGGGTGACGGATCCGCTGGCGAAATATCTGCCGACGAATTTCGTCGCTTCCGTCGAATCGGTGACCGTGGGTTTCAGATACGGGGTGTCGGTCGAAGGATTCAGGCTCTACGACAGGAACAGCACGAACGTTTTCGAGACGCTGGCCGGGGCCGATCGTCTGGTTGTCGATTTTCTGCGCCGCAGGGTGACGGCGACGGGGCTTAAGTACGCGCAGCTTCCCGACGGATACTACGCGCCGGGAAATAAGGAGCGCAATTCGCGCGTTGAAGTGCCTTTTCCCGAGGCGGCGCCGTTCAAACTCGTTCTGGAGCGCCCTGAAATCCTCGGGCTGAAGCCCTCTCGCGTCGAAGCGAAGGTGACGTCGACGCCGCAGCGGCTCGACTTCAGCGATGTTTTCGTCAAGTGGCCCGAGGACGACGCGCGGATGGCGGTTTCGGGGTATTGCACGCTCGATATCGCCAGACAGCTCGTCCACGGCGAAGTGAAGGGTCTCGCCAGACAGTCGCACATCCGCCCGATGCTCGTTGCCATCGACGTCCCCGTTTCCCTTCCGTACATGGACGGTTTCACCGATGTCGCCGAACCGGTGGACGCGTTCTGCCGCTGGCAGGTCAATCTCGTCAACAACGATCTCGATCTCTGGCTCGATCTTCATCCGAGCGCGTGCAAATACAATTCGGTGGCGGTGGAAAGAGCCGACGGCAAAATCCACCTCCACAACTATACGCGCGGCGACTGCCTCAACTATAGGACGACGGTAGGCCCCGTGACGGCCGTTTCGGCGGCGAAGAAGAATCTTTCAGGCATCATCACGATAACGGGAACGAACCATTACAATATCGTCGACATTGACGCGAAGAGCGATATGCCTGTAGCCGAAGTTCTGAAAATCGCAGGTTTCGAAGACGAGTACGTGGATTACAATGTCTGCGGCACCATCATGGGCAAACTCCAGTTTCGCTTTCCCAGATCGATGACGAACAACTACGAGGTCATGGACGGCTTCGGCCATATACGCGTCGAAAACGGCCAGCTCATGCGCATGAAGGGATTTTCCGGGCTTATAGAACTTCTGGCGGACAAGGTGCCCGGCGTGGCGTACGTGACGGACCGCACGCAGGCCAAGGTCGACTACGTCATCGAGAAGGGGGTTCTCAAGACCGACGGCATCTACATCGAGGGAGGGCTTTTTTCGATGATGATGTACGGGACGTTCGACATAGCCGACGACAAGCTCGATTTCATCGTGCGCACGCAGTTTATGAAGGACAAGTCGCTGATGGCGACGATCGTGCGCCCGATAACGTGGGTTTTTTCGAAACTTCTTCTCGAGTTCAGATTGACGGGCAGTTCCGAAAAGCCCGTCTGGGAGTATGTAAGCGTCATCGACCGCGTCGTGGACGCCGTAGCCGCGGATAAAGAGGATAAAAAGAAATGAATCTGACGAGCCCGAGCCAGGTCAAGGCCTGGTGCATAGAAAACGAGTTTCATCCGAACAAGGTCCTCGGGCAGAATTTTCTCATCGACCGCAACCAGCTTGAGGCGATAGTCGACGCGGGGCTCGTCGGAGACAGCGTTCTCGAGGTCGGTCCCGGCCTCGGTGTCATGACGGAGGAGATGCTCCGTCGCGGCGCGCGCGTCTGCGCGATCGAAAAAGACCCCGTCCTCGCGGCGAGACTTAAGGAGTCTCTCGGCAACCCCGAAAACCTGACGGTCATCGCGGCCGACGCCCTGAAACACGAAGTCGGCGAAGATTTTACGTCGATGGTGTCGAATCTGCCCTATCAGGCCGGCACGAGGATTCTTCTTGAATATGTGAAGAAAAGAGCGTTTCCTGTGATGACCGTTCTCGTGCAGACGGAGGTCGCCGAGCGTCTCGCCGCGAAGGAAGGCTCGAAAACTCGCGGTCTTGCCGGAGTCTGGGCGCAGCTCGACTACGATGTCAAAGTTCTGCGCAAGGTGTCGGCGAGCTGCTTCTGGCCGCGACCCGAGATAGGCTCGAGCGTGGTGCAGCTCGTGCGTCACGACAGAAATATCGCGCTTTCCGCCGAAGAACGCGAACTTTTTTACGGTTTGACGAAGAAAGCGTTTGAACACAGGCGCAAACAGCTTGGCAGCGTTTTCAAAGATTTGATACAATCTACGGCGAGGGCGGAGGAGCTCTCGAACGAAGATTGGCTTCAATTAGTGAAAGGATTACTGAAATGACACCAGAAGAATTCCTGCAGGCGAACGGTTTTATCATGGCATCTGACATCGATCGCCAGGGAATGATAGCGACCTTTCTCGGCGAAATGGAGAAGGGTCTCAAGGGCGAAGAATCGTCGCTCAGGATGATTCCCGCGTACGTCGGCGTCAACGGCAAAATCCCCGAAGGAGCGAAGGCCGCCGTTCTTGATGCTGGCGGGACGAACTTCCGCTCGGCGATAGTCTCGATACCTCCGTCGATCGAAGACAAGAAGAATCAGCCGATGCCCGGCGCGAAGAGCGATGTTTCGGAAGAAGAGTTCTATCAGGCTTTCGCGGACGAACTCAACCGCGTCAAGGACAAGGCGACCGTTTCGAAGTTCGGCTGGTGCTTCTCCTACAATGCCGACGTCACGCCCGAGCTCGATGCGAGGCTCAACTGCTGGACGAAGGGCATCCGCGCTCCCGCGATCGTCGGCCAGTACGTCGGCGCCGAGCTTTTGAAGCGCATGGGCGGCGGCAAAATCGCCATCGTCAACGACACCGTCGCGACGCTTCTCGCCGCGAAGGCCGTTGAAGGCGACAAGACGTATTCCTCCTATATCGGCTTCATTCTCGGCACCGGCACGAACACCGCGTACGTCGAAAAGAATTCGAACATAACCAAGCTTTCCGGTCTCGAAGCGGGCGGTTCGATGATCATCAACGCCGAATCCGGTTCGTTCGACAAGCTCTCGCGCTCGAAATTCGACGACGCGATGGATTCGAAGCAGATCGACTCCGGGCACAACCGCCTTGAGAAGATGATCGCGGGCGGCTATCTCGGCCCCGTGGGTCTCGAGGTGTACAAGGCGGCCGCCAAGGCCGGGCTCTTCTCCGCGAAAGCCGCCGCGGCCATCAGCGGTCTCGGCTCGCTCGAGACGATGGATTTCGACAATTTCTGCGCGTCGTTCCGCAAAGAAGGCCGCGACAATCCGCTCGACGCGATCTTCGCCGATCCCGACGACGCGAAGATGGCCCGCCGCCTCGGCACACCCGTCTTCGAGCGCGCCGCCGTGCTGACGGCGATCCATCTCGCTGCGTTCTGCATCAAGTCCGGCGAAGGGGCGGATCCCGCCGCTCCGATCGCTATCAACGCCGACGGTTCGACGTACTACAAGACGCGCGCGATTCCTTTCGGCGACACGGTGAAGAAGGAACTCGACGACATGCTCGTCAAGCGCCGCAACATCCACTACGTCATCACCCCGCAGGTCGACGACGCGCCGATGGTCGGCGCAGCGATCGCGGCGATGCTCTGATGAAAACGATGAAAACAGCGTCACGCGCCGTCATGGCGCTCGTCGCCGCCGCCTCCATGCGGGCGGCGGCTCTTGAAATCGACGCCGTCGCCGCGAAGGTCGGCACGGAGACGATTCTCAAAAGCGACGTCGTCAACGAAATGAACCGTCTCGGGGTCACCGCCGAGAAGTACAACGAGACGCGCAATTCGATGATCGACAGAAAGCTCATTCTCAAGGCCGCCGGCGAGGCGAAGATGACGATGCAGAGCTGGGTCGTCGAGAACCGCATCCGTGAAATCATCAAGAAGGGCTTCGGCGGAGACCGCAACAAGCTCATCAAGGCGCTTTCGGAGCAGAAGATATCCTACCCGGAATGGGCCGCCAGGATGAAGGAGGACATGATCGTCGCGGCGATGCGCTGGAACGTTGTCGACAAGAACGCCGTCGCGAGCCCGTCCGAAATGCGCGCGGAATACGAGAAGAATCCCAAGCGCTATACGTCCGGGCGCAGGGTGTCCGTGTCCGTGATTCTGCTGAAGCCCGAAGACGCCGCCAAGCGCGATGAAATCAAAGCGAAGCTCAAGGACTCCGGTTTCGCGGAACTGGCCAGGCGTTATTCGGCCGACAGCCGCGCGGCGCAGGGCGGTCTCTGGAAGGACATCAAGAGCGAGGATGTTTTCAGACCCGAGATATGCAAAGAGATCGCCGCAATGCCCAAAGGGACGATCAGCGACTGGATAGAAATCGACGGCTGGAGTTTTCTGCTTCGCAAAGAAGACGAGTCGGGCGGCAAGGCGAGATCGTTCGCCGAAGCGTACGACGACATCGAGCGCAACGTCATCGAAGAGAAATCGAAAAAAATTTACGACGCGTGGATATCCCGTCTGCGCGAAGAGACATACGTTAAGGTTTACTGAAAATGAATATTGTCTGTCTTGACCTCGAAGGGGTGCTCGTTCCCGAGATATGGATCGCGTTCGCGGAAGAAACGGGCATACCCGAATTCGCCCGCACCACCCGCGACGAACCCGATTACGGCAAACTCATGCGCTACAGGCTCGACCTTCTCGAGAAGCATTCGCTCGGTCTCGATGAGATTCAGTCGGTCATCGCGAAGATAGAGCCCATGGCGGGCGCGAAGGATTTTCTCGATGCCCTGCGCGAGCGCGTGCAGACGGTGATAATTTCCGACACGTTCGCCGAATTCGCCAAGCCCCTCATGAAGAAACTCGGCTGGCCGACGCTCATGTGCAATTCGCTCGAGGTCGGCGAAGGCGGTAAAATCACCGGGTGGAAGATGCGCTGCGAAAAGTCGAAACTGACGACCGTGAAGGCTCTTCAGTCGTGCGGCTTCGAGACGATCGCCGCGGGCGACAGTTTCAACGATCTCGCGATGATACGCGCGTCGAAGGCCGGTTTTCTTTTCCGTGCGCCCGATTCGATAAAGGCGGACAATCCCGATCTGCCCGCGTTCGAGACGTACGACGATTTCTTCGCCGGGATAACAGGCGCGTTGTAATCGAGATGAAGTATTTCGTTCTCGCTTCGGTTGCGATTCTCCGTTCGGCGTTGGCTTGCGCCGCGAATTACGCCGATGTCGAAGAACTTCGCCCCGCTCGCGTCGAGCGCGCTTTTGCCGATGGGGGAAAGATCGTGTTCGACATTCTGACGGATTATCCGCGCGTTGCGCTCGCCAGATTCGCGATACGCGAAATTGTCCGCGGCAAGGAGCCTTTCGTCATACGGGTCTCGCGCCGGCCGTACTGGAAAAACGCGGAGGCGAACATGCGCGAGTACTGGGTCGAGACGGTGAAGAAGGGCGCGTGGTATGAGATCAGGCGCGATTTCGCCGCCGGCGACGAGGTGTCGTTCAGATTCGATTTCGATCACGGGGGCTGCCCGTGGGCGGAGAGCGTTCCCGAAAACGAGAAGATCTGGAGCGTCGTCTACGGCGATTCGCTCTCGGAGGACGACGCGCGTAAGGCCTCTTTGGGCGAAAATCTTCCCGGCGATGCGAGCCGTTTCGCGCTCGATGCCGACGAGAGGATAGATCTTGCCCGTTTCAAACCCGATTTCGACGTCGGTTCCAAAGCCGTTGTGCGGCGCGAGATCGTCGCTCCGGCCGACGGCACGATGACGTTCGGCGTGGCGGTCGACTGGTTTTTCACCGCGTATTTCAACGGCGAAAAAGTCGCGACGTCCTTGCCCGGGGGCAACGCGGGCTTTCCGTTCAGCGCGTACGACCACGTGTTTTCGGTCAAAGTCCGCAAGGGCGTGAACCGTATGGCGTTTCATGTCTCGCCCGGTTGCGACGGCTGGACTTTTCTCTGCCGCGACTTTCCAGACCGCGCACCGTGGGACGTAGGGGAGCGCGAGCGCTCGAAAATGCTCGCGGCGATGTTTCCCGCCGAGGTGAAACTCGCCCACGGGCCGTGGGTGACGGCGCTCGGCTCGACGCGCGTCAGAATCGGAGCGGCCCTCTCCGCTCCCGGCAAACTCGGCGTTCGCTGCCGCATGGCCGGTTCGGAGCCGAAAACCGCGTGGGCCGTTTCATGCGCCCTCAAAGAGGATGTCCGCGGCGGTGTTTTCGAATTCGGCGGTCTTGTGGGCGCGACGCGCTGCGACTACGACATCCTCACGCTCGACGCGAAGGGTGCGAAGGAGAAGGTTCTCGCTTCCGGGTCGTTCACGACGCATCCCGTGGCAGCGGAGGATTTCACGTTTCACGTTGTGGGAGATACGCAGTTTGACGGGCCGAGGCGCGTAGCGCTTCTCAGGGATGCCGCCGCGAACTGCGGCGTCGCGAAAGGACGTTTTCTCGTGTCGCTCGGCGATGTCGACAACACGTTCGACGATTTCGCCCACTCGTATCATGAGACCTTTACCGACGAGATAAAGAGACTGTGCGGCGATCTTCCGCTCGTTCTCGTGAGAGGCAACCACGAATATCACGGAGCCGAAGCGTGCGAATTCCCACGGAGATTCGGGCGGCCTTATTATTCGTTCACCTGCGGCGACGCGTTTTTCTTCGTGATCGACACGGGCGATCCGCGAGGCGGCGGGGAACTCGACGCTTATCTCGACGGACAAAGGGCATGGCTCGAGCGCGAGGTGCTCTCCGAGGCGTGCCGCAGGGCGAAATACCGCATCATGCTCGCCCACGCGACGCCGTTCGAATTCGAAAGCCGGGCGAACGCACGGAACGTGGCGAGAGTCGCCGCCGACGCGTTCTACGGGGAAAAGCCGAAATGCAGGCTTGACCTCTGGATATGCGGAGACGTCCACCAGGTCTACCGCTGGGATCCTCTCGCGAAAGTCCGCGCCGGCAGACCGCGCCCCGTCGGAGCTATGCCTATGACGAAGGCGGATGTCGCGAACGTGCGTTTCCCCGTGGTGGTGAACGACGGTCCCAACGCGGGGCACGCGAAGCAGACCGTGATGCGCGTCGAAGTTCTTCGCGGCGGCATACGTGTAACGACGATGTCGCCCGACGGCAAGTGCATCGACAGGTTCACGGCGCGGAGCGGGGAGCCGCTCGATGTCCATTCGACGATTTACGGAAAGTATTAAAACGCAATCCAAGGAGACAGACATGGAAGATCTGCAAAGCCTGCTGGAAAAGATCAACCGCGAAGGGGTCGAGAAGGCCGAAGCGAAGGCGGATGAAATTCTCGCGGAAGCGAAAGCGAAGGCCGACGCTCTTCTGAAAACGGCTCGCGAAGAGGCCGCCGGGCAGAGGGCCGCCGCGGAGGCGGACGCCGCCGACCATGTGCGCCGCGCCGAAGAAACGATCGCGCAGGCCGCGCGCGACACCGTGCTCGGCATCGAGAGCGCCGTCACGAAAAAGCTCGAAAAACTGCTCGCGGCCGATGTCGACAAGGCTCTTGCGGACGAGGCGGCCGTAACGGCTCTCGCGAAGGAGACGGTCGCGAAGTTTGCTTCGACGGGCGAGATCGCGGCGGGAGAAAAACTCGCGAAGACGCTCGCCGCGCAACTTGCCGCCGAAGGTTCTTTCACCGTGGTTATCGACGAGAGCGTCGGCAGCGGGTTTTCGGTGAAACTCGACGGCGGCCGCGTCGAACATTCGTTCACCGGAGAAGTCGTATCGCTCGAACTCGCCAAGCGTCTCAGACCTGAACTCGCGAAGCTCGTAAAATGACGCTCGACTATATCGTCTCATCGCTTCCGGCGCTGGAATTCGGCATCGCCCCGGCGTTGACGCTCGAGCGGTTCGCGGAAATCGCGGGCGAAGAAGCTCTCCGGCCGCCCGAGCGGTGGATCGATCTCGAAACGCAGCTCAAAAACGCCCTGGTCGAGGCGAGAGGGGGAGACGCGAAATACCGCCGGGACGCGCACGGATGTTCGCTTTACTGGAGAAATCGCGTTCTGGCGTGTTTTCAGGAGAAGGACGTGATGAAACGCGAAGAGCTGCTCGACCGCACGTGGTGGGACGCCGCGGGCGAACTTACGGACATCGCTTCGCCTCTTGGGAGGGGAGCGCTTCAGACGTATGCCGTCAGGCTTTCGATCGCGCTCAAACGCGCCGCTGTTTCGAAGGAGAAGGGCGAGGCGGCTCTCGAAGCCGTGACGCGCGCGGCCGAAGTCAAAATTTGAGAAACAGAAAAATCCGCAAGGAAGACGAGATATGACAAGTACAGGTAAAATCGTCGGCGTGAACGGTAATATGATCACCGTCCGTTTCGAAGGCGCCGTCGCCCAGAACGAGGTCGGTTACGCGCGTTGCGGCGACAAGAGGCTTATGGCCGAAATCGTGCGTGTGCGCGGCGAGCGCTGCGATATGCAGGTCTTCGACGCGACGAGCGATCTCGCCATCGGCGACGAAGTGGAATTTTCGGGCGAACTGCTCGCCGCCGAACTCGGGCCGGGAATGCTCGCGCAGGTGTATGACGGGCTTCAGAACCCTCTCGCCGAACTCGCAGAAGAGGCGGCGAAGATTTCGGAAGACGCGTCGTTCTTTCTTCAGCGGGGAATGTACCTGCCGGGGTTGCCGCGTGACGTGAAGTGGGACTTTCACCCGACGGCCGAAGTCGGCGGCAGGGTTCAGGCGGGTGACGCTCTCGGATGGGTCACGGAGGGCATCTTCGACAACAAGACGATGCCGGGGCACAAAATAATGGCTCCCTTCGCCTTGCGCGGAACATGGACGGTCAAGTCGATCGCTCCCGAGGGCGATTATACCGTCACCGAAGATATTGCCGTTCTCGCGGACGAGCTCGGGCGCGAGATGAAGGTTCAGATGATGCAGCGCTGGCCCGTCAAGGTGCCCGTCAAGTGTTTCGCCGAGCGCCTTGCGCCGACGGAGACGCTTGCGACGAGCGTGCGTACGATCGATACGTTCTTCCCCGTCGCCGTCGGCGGCACGTACTGCATTCCCGGGCCTTTCGGCGCCGGCAAGACCGTTCTCCAGCAGACGACGGCGCGCTACGCGAAGGTCGACATCGTCATTTCCGCAGCGTGCGGAGAACGGGCGGGCGAGGTCGTGGAGACGCTGAAGGAGTTCCCCGAAATCACCGACCCTAAGACGGGTCAGTCGCTCATGAAGCGCACGATCATCATCTGCAACACCTCGTCGATGCCTGTCGCTTCGCGCGAGGCTTCGGTCTATACGGCGGTTACGCTGGCGGAATACTTCCGTCAGATGGGGCTGAACGTTCTCGTTCTCGCCGATTCGACCTCGCGTTGGGCGCAGGCGATGCGCGAACTTTCGGGGCGTCTCGAGGAAATTCCCGGAGACGAAGCGTTTCCCGCCTATCTCGAATCGCGCATCGCGGCGTTCTACGAGCGTGCGGGCCGCGTGAGGATGAGAGACGGCTCCATCGGCTCCGTCACGATCGGCGGGACCGTATCGCCCGCCGGAGGCAACTTCGACGAACCGGTGACGCAGGCGACGCTCAAGGTCGTCGGCGGCTTTCACGGACTTTCGCGCGCGCGCTCCGACGCGAGGCGTTATCCCGCGATCGATCCGCTCGACAGCTGGAGCCACTACAACTCCGTCATCGAGCAGCACCGCGTCGAAGCGGCCCGCGCCGTTCTCAGAAAGGGCAGCGAGATCGGACAGATGATGAAGGTCGTCGGAGAAGAAGGCACGTCGCTTTCGGATTTCACGACGTATCTCAAAGCGGAGTTTCTCGACGCCGTATATCTTCAGCAGAACGCGTTCTCCGAGGCTGACGCTTCGACGAGCGTCGAGCGCCAGAAGATCATGTTTGACGTCGTCGAGAAAGTTTTGACAGGAAACTTCGAATTTCCCGAGAAGGACGCGACGAGAAAGTTCTTTCTCGACCTTCAGCAGGCGTTCATCGACTGGAACGACAAGCCGATGGATTCGGAGGAGTTCGTCTCGGCGAAAGAGTATCTTGAAAAGAAAATAGCGGACGCGACGGACGGCGTTCTCTGACGCGCGGCGCCGCTTGAAAACAAAACCGTCCGGAAGGAAGAATGAAATGGACAATGAAATGAAATGGGCCGCGCTTGACGAGGCGATGACGGTCTCGAGCCGCAAAACGATCAAGGAGCTTTTCGCCGAAGATCCTTCGCGCGCGGAGAAATTCACGGTAGAGGCGGCGGGCTGGATGCTCGACTACTCCAAAAACCGCGTTGACAAGGCGGTCATGAAATCGCTCCTCAAGATGGCGGAGGCGTCCGATCTCAAGGCTGAGATCGAAAAGATGTTCACGGGCTGCAAGATCAACGCCACCGAGGGCAGGGCGGTTCTTCATACCGCGCTTCGCAACTGCGGCAAGGACGCCAAGGTTATGGTCGACGGCAAGGATGTCATGGGTGACGTGCGCGCCGTTCTCGCCGCGATGGGCGATTTCTCCGACTCGGTGCGCAAAGGCGTCTGGAAGGGCTGGACCGGCAAGAAGATAAAGTATGTCGTCAACATCGGAATCGGAGGCAGCGATCTCGGCCCCGTGATGGCCAATATCGCGCTCACGCCGTACGCGAAGCGCAATCTCAAATTCCATTTCGTGTCAAATGTCGACTCTACGCATCTTGCGGAGACCCTGCGCGAAGTGAAGGCCGCCGAGACGCTGTTTATCGTCGCCTCGAAGACGTTCACGACGCAGGAGACGATGTCGAACGCGGAGGCCGCGCGCGCGTGGCTCGTCGAAAAGCTCGGCTCGAAGGACGCGGTTGCGAAGCATTTCGTCGCCGTTTCGACGGCGGCGGACGAGGTCGCCGCGTTCGGCATCGACGTCAAGAACATGTTCGGTTTCTGGGATTGGGTCGGCGGCAGATATTCGCTTCCCTCGGCGATCGGGCTTTCGCTCATGATCGCCGTCGGCCGCAGGAATTTCGCAAAAATGCTCAAGGGCTACTGGAAGATGGACAACCACTTCCGCACGGCGAAGTTCGAGAAGAATATGCCCGTCATCCTCGCGCTTCTGGGGATTCTCTACTCGAACGGCTACGGCGCGGAGAGCTACTGCGTCCTTCCTTACGACCAGTATCTTTCGCGTTTCCCCGCGTATCTCCAGCAGATGGACATGGAGTCGAACGGCAAGAGCGTCGATCGCGACGGCAACGAGGTCGAATACGCGACCGGGCCCATCGAATGGGGCGAACCGGGGACTAACGGCCAGCATGCGTTCTATCAGCTTATCCATCAGGGGACGCGTCTCATTCCGTGCGATTTCATCGGTTGTTCGAATACGCACAATCCCATCGGCGATCTCCACGACAAACTGATGGCCAATTTCTTCGCGCAGACCGAAGCGCTCGCGTTCGGCAAAACGGCGGACGAATGCCGCGCCGAAGGAGTTCCCGAAGAGCTCGTTGCGTTCAAGACGTTCGAGGGCAACCGTCCGACGAACACGCTGCTTGCCGACAAACTCACTCCTGAGACGTTCGGCGCTCTCGTCGCTCTCTATGAGCACAAGGTTTTTGTGCAGGGCGTCATCTGGAACATTTACAGTTTCGACCAGTGGGGCGTGCAGCTCGGCAAGGTTCTTGCCAAGGGCGTTCTCTCCGATCTCACGGCGGAAAAGCCGTCGATGAAGCACGACAGTTCCACCAATCAGCTCATCGCTCGTTACCGCAAGGCTGTTGGTCGATAAAGAGAGTTTCGTCTGCCGCCGGTGCGGCGAATGTTGCCGCATCAAGGACGGTATAGTGCGCGTTTCCGACGCGGAAATAGCGCGGATAGCCGCCGCGCTCTCGATGAGCGAGGCGGCTTTCATCGAATCGGAGACGGAGGTCGCGCCCGACAGAAAGACGCTCATGCTCAAAAGCCGCCCGGACGGCTCGTGCGTCTATCTTGACGGCGCCAACCGCTGTCAAATTCACGAGGTGAAACCCGACAAGTGCCGCACCTTTCCTTTCGAATGGACAAACAGCGACTCCGCATCCGTCTGCCCCGCGCTGAGCGCCAGCCTGAAGGGTCGGAGCTTATAGAGATAGAATCTTGCGCATAAATTTCTCGGCGCACCCTGTTTGACTGCGCGAGGCGGGATGTGGTAGACTGTACGCCGTTATGAGGAAGAAAAGGATCGCTCTGTCCGCGAAGTTCTGCTGTTATGCCACTTACTCTGCTTCAACGCGCATCTGAAGGTCTTACAAAATGGACACCGGCATTTGTTGCCGCCGTGGCCGTTTTCACGTACTTTTCCCCCGACGCCTTCGCCTGGGTTAAAGGTCAGGCGCAAACCTCGATTCTCGGCTTCATCATGCTGACGATGGGGCTCACTCTTTCGAAAGAGGACTTTCGCATTCTTATCTCTCGCCCGATCGACATGTTGATCGGCGTAACGGCGCAATATCTGCTGATGCCGCTCATCGCCTGGACGATCGTCAAAACTTTCTCCCTGCCCCATTCTGTCGCCGCAGGGATTTTACTCGTCGGCTGCTGCCCGGGCGGCGTATCGTCCAATATCATGAGCTTTATCTGCAAAGGCGATGTCGCGTTTTCCGTTGGAATGACAACCGTGACAACACTTCTCGCCCCGCTGACGACACCGCTTCTAATGCTTCATCTAGCCGGCGAAAGCGTGGATGTGGACGCGACAGGAATGTTTAAATCGATATTAATCGTAACCATATTGCCTGTGGCTCTCGGGTTCGGATTGAATACGGCATTCGGCAGGAAGAACCGCTTTGCGGAAGTTAAGAAAACATTGCCCGCCGCAGCAGTCATTGGCCTCGCCTGCATCGTAGGCGGAGTCGTTTCAGCTCATGGTCAAAAGATCGTCGCGTCAGGTGGTGTCATTTTCGCCGCGGTTCTGCTACATAACGCGCTCGGTTACATTGCCGGATATGCAACAGGCGTTTTTGCGAAATTTTCAAAGGCCAAATGCCGCACGGTTTCCATCGAAATCGGCATGCAGAATGCAGGGCTTGCGACAGTCTTGTCGGCGAAACACTTCCCTGCGATGCCGGAAGCAGCAATCGTTTCAGCCGTCTCATGCGTATGGCACTCGATCTCCGGCGCGCTCCTCGCAGGCATCTTCAATCTTCTCGACAATGTCGTGCGAGGAGACGGCGGCGAATGGTTCAGGGGGAGGCGGAGAAGGCCTCGGCTCAGTCCGTGATGATTTTGTCGAAGCAGCCGCGCGCGGCGATGCGGTAGAGACCTTTGCGCCCGATTTTGGTGTGATCCACGACGAGATAGCGCTTGTCGGCCGCGTCGAGAACCTTGCGAAGCATTTCGGCCTGACGCTCATGATTTGTCGTGACGTTCTTCTCGTCGACGCCGAAGCATGAGATGAACGCCGTGGTGAGGTTGAAGTGCGAGAGCTGCTCGATGGCCGACATCCCGAGAATCGAATTCAGCTGCAGATCGTAATTCCCTCCGAGGCCTATCAGCACCCAGTGCGCCGGCATCTTGCGGAACAGGTTTATGATCGCTATCGAATTTGTGATGATCGTCAGGTGATCCAGCCTCATGTGCATCAGCTGAAGGGCCATCTCGTACATCGTCGTGGAGGAGTCGAGAAATATGATGTCGCTTTCTCCCACCAGAGTCAGGGCTTTCGCCGTCGCGCATGCTTTTTGCGAGCGAAGTCGCGTAACGCGGTTCAGGTAGTTCGCCGAATCCGATCTCGTTTCGGGCGCTTCATTGTAGACTATTCCGCCGCGGACGCGCTCGACGGCGTCTCTGCTGGCGAGAACGGCGATATCGCGGTGGGCGGTGGCGGAACTGATTTTGAATTTCGACATCAGTTCTTTAACCGTGCAGGTCTTTTTCTGCTTCAGAAAAGAAAGCATTCTGTGTATGCGCAGCGTGTCCATGGAAAGATTGTATCAAATACGAGGGATTTTCTCAAATCGTCTCATGGCTTATCATGGAATGTTGCGCAAGTCTCATTTTGTATTTGTTATAATCGTCACGATGATAAACGCAGATTACATAGGTTTGGGGTTTTGCTCCAACGATCACATCGCGCTCTTGCCGTTCATCCCGATGGATACGAAGGTCAAGATGGTTTCCCGCGCAATCACGGGAGGAGGGCCGGCGGCCAACTCTACGGCGGCCGCGGCGGCGCTTGGAATGTCGGCGGCTTTCGTCGGCACGGTCGGTGACGATGCCGACGGACGTATGATACTCGACGATTTCGCCCGGCAGGGCGTCGACACGTCTATGGTCAGGATTCGCAAAGGCGCTACGAGCGCGATCGCCTATCTCTGGATCGACGAGCCTACCGGCAACCGCTCGTGCGCTTGGACGCGGGAGGGGCTCGACGAGTTGACCGCAGAGGAGATCGATTCTCCGGCGATCGCCGCCGCGAAAGTGCTCCATCTCGACGGACACAACGCCGCCGGCGCGATCGCCGCCGCGAAGGTTGCTCGCGAATCGGGCGTCACGGTCATGTACGACGCCGGAACACACCGCGACGGAATGTATGAACTGCTGGAACTCGCGGATCTGCTCATCTGTTCTGAGGAGTTTATCCTGAAGCTCACAGGCCTTTCCGACGCGGAGGAGGCCGTGCGTCAGGTCTGGGCGAAGTACCGTCCGAAGGTATGCGGCGCGACGATGGGCGCGCGCGGGTCGATGTGTTTCGACGGAAAGGACTTCGTGAAGTGTCCGGCGTTCCGCGTGGAGAAGGTCGTGGACACGACCGGATGCGGAGACCTTTTCCATACGGGTTTCGCCGTGCGCTGGCTCGAGACGCGCGATATTCTTGAATGTCAGCGCTTCGGTGCGGCCGTATCGGCCATCAAGTGCCGCGGGTTGTCGGGCCGTCCGCCGAGTGCGCCGACCCGGGCGGAAGTCGAGGGATTTTTAAGCGAAAGGAGTAACTGAAATGTTCAAAATAGGCTATCTGCCGCTCAGCAAGGTCAATTGGACGAACGATACGCTTGAGGCGGCCCGCGAAAACGCGACGGCGTTTCTCAAGACGCTCCCCGATGTCGAGGTGATCGCGCCCGACCACATGCTCGCTCTCGAAGGCGAGGCGATCGAGGTTCTCGATCAGTGGGAGAAGGACCGCCCCGACCTCATCGTCGCGCACTTTCTGACGTTTTCGCTCGGTGTCGTTCCGCCGATGTTCGCGCAGCGCCTCAAGGTGCCGATACTCCTGTGGTCGCAGCCCGAGCCCGATCCGAAGGGCGGAAGGCTCCAGAACAACTCGTTCTGCGCCGCGAACATGAACGCGCACCACATGTGGCGCCTCGGCATCCCCTACTTCTACGTCCACGCGCAGGCAGGGACGGAGGAGGCGGAGAAGAAGCTGATGAAGCAGATCCGCGTCGCGCAGACGATGAAGGAGCTCGGCAGGATGCGCATCGGACTCATCGGCGGACGCGTTCCCGGGTTCTTCACGAGCTGCGTGGACGAAATGATGCTGCGCCGCACGCTCGGGCCCGAGGTCAAGATTATCACCGAGCATGAACTTTTCACCGTCGCGAAAAACCTCACGCCGGACGAAGTCGCGAAGGGGATGGCGATCATCGACGAGGATCTGAAGACACCTTCCTCCGACGCGCCGTGCAGCGCGCAGAAGGAGAAATCCGCCCGCCTCATCGCGGCCGTGATGAAGCTCAAGGAGAAGTTTTTCGTCGATACGTTCGCGATGCGCTGCTGGCCGGAGGTGATCTTGAGCGAGTTCTACGGAATCGCCGTCTGCTCGACGCTCGGACACCTGACGAACCACGGCTGCCTCACCGCCTGCGAGGGCGACATCTACGGCGCGGTGATGATGCGCATAGGCCAGACGATTTCTGGCGAGCTGCCGTTCTTCTGCGACCTGATAATGTGCGAGGGCGATCACGGAACGGTCTGGCACTGCGGCGCCGCGCCGTGCGCGCTCGCCAAGCCGGGCTGCACGCCCGAGCTCCACTGCTCCGCGACGGTCGAAGGCGGCGGCGTGAAGGGCTGCACGGGCGAGTTTCCGCTCAAACCCGGACGCGTCACGCTGGCGCGTCTCGGCGAGACGCGCGACGGCAGGGGCTTTAGAATGCTCGTCTGCCCCGGTACGGGAATCGACACCGATCTCTTCGTGCGCGGCACCCCGCTCAACGTAAAGTTCGACGCCGGCTGCGAGGCCGTCCGCCGCGAGGTGATGGAGAACGGCTGGGAGCACCACTATGCGCTCATGTACGGCGACAGGGTGGAGGAGCTCACCGCGCTCTGCCGCAACATGAACATCGAGATGCATCTCGTGAAGTGATTTACCGTCGAAAGCGCTCGAGGTCAATCGGCGGCTTTCGGCATCAATCGACAATAGAGGGAAAACAATGGCAAACCTGCGCATCAAACTCAGCCCGGTTGAAGGCTACAACAAGATATTCGACGTCGGCGAATACGGCATGAAACTCACGAAGTTCGGTCTTCTCAAACTCTCCGCGGGCGCGACTTACGAAGGCGACAGCGGCGAGACGGAAGTCGCGCTCGTCCTCATCGGCGGCAATTTCGCCGCGTCCGTCCGGAGCGGCGGCAATGATGCCGCAGAAGAGTTCGAAGTGACCGACGGACGCAAATCGCCGTTCACCGGCAAACCCCACTGCATGTATCTGCCGCGCCGCACGAAGTACGTTATCACCGCGCTTTCCGATGTCGAACTCGCGTACAACGCTTCGCCCGTCACGCGCGACACGGCGAAACCGACGCTCATAAGGCCGGAGGACACGCGCCACATCGCGCTCGGGAAGGATAACTGGACGCGCACTTCGGAGATCATTCTCGACGAGAAGTTCGACTCCGAACACTTCTACATCGGCGAGGGCATGATTCCGTCCGGCAACTGGTCGGGTTATCCTTCACACCGCCACGACGAGAACAATCCGCCCGCCGAACTTGATATGGAGGAGACGTACTTCTATCTCTTCGATCCGCCGCAGGGCTTCGGATTCCAGAGCGTGTACAAGCCTGACGGTTCGCTGAACGAGGCGTACCGCGTGCAGAACTACGATACTGTCGCGATCGCCGAGGGGTACCATCCGCTCGTCGGCGCTCCGGGCTATCAGATGTATTATCTCTGGACGATGGCGGGAGCTCAAGGTCGCGGGCTGATCTCGGCAATGGATCCGGCGCACGTCTGGGTGAAAGGGTGAGAGATTGAAAAAACTGCTGCTGGGAATCGACTACGGCACCGGCGGGTGCAAGGTGACGGTCATAGACGAGGACGGCTCGTTCGTCGGCGAAGCGTCGACCGAGTTTCCGACGCGGCATGATCGCCCCGGCTGGAGCGAACAAAATCCGCAGGATTGGTGGAACGCGCTAAAGAGCTCTCTTGAAAAGCTTGCGGCGAAGGGCGTCGATCTCAAAGCCCTCGCCGCATGCGCGCTTGACGGTTCGACTCACAACGCCGTTCTTCTTGACGGCGGGTTCAAGCCTGTGCGGCTCACGATCATGTGGACCGATCAGCGCGCGACGGCCGAATGCGCGATGTTGAAGGCCGAATGGGGCGAAAAGATTTTTTCGAAGTGCTTCCAGATGCCCGCGCCGACGTGGACTTTGCCGCAGATGATGTGGCTCAAGGCGAACGAGCCCGAGGTGCTCGGCAGGACGAAGCATGTTCTTTTCGTAAAAGACTACATCCGCTATCTGCTTACCGGTGAATCGGCCACCGACTACATAGAAGCCGAGGGCACGCTTTTTTTCGACGTCGCCGAAAAGCGCTGGGACGAGGAGCTTGTCGCGCTCGCGGGGCTTGAAACCTGCAAGCTGCCCCGGATCATAAAACCGACGGATGTCGCCGGGCGCGTGACGCGCGAGGCTGCGGCGTTTACCGCTCTTCCCGAAGGGCTGCCGGTCGTGTGCGGCTCTTCCGACAGCGCGGTGGAGGACTACGGCGCGGGCGCGGTAGAGCCGGGCGATCTCATCATCAAGCTCGCCACGGCTGGCAACGTCAACGCGATGACCGCCGAGGCGCATCCGCATCCCAAGACGCTCACGTATTCGCATATCGTGCCCGGGATGTGGTATTCTGTATCGGCCACGAACGCCGCGGCCCTCTGCATGAGGTGGTTCAGGGATGCGTTTTACGCGGGATGGGGAACGGGGAAGAGGGAAGAGGGGATGGGGAATTTGTATTCCCTGATAGACGTGGAAGCCGCGTCGTCGCCGGTCGGCGCCAACGGGGTGGCGTTCCATCCTTATCTGCAGGGCGAACGCTGCCCGTATTGGGATCCGGATCTGCGAGCCTCGTTCACGGGCGTTTCGATTTCGTCGACGCGCGGGGACTTTGCGCGCGCGCTGATGGAAGGTGTGGCGTTTTCTCTGCGCGACTGTTACCGCACGCTCGAGGAGATGCGGCTTGAAGTGAAGCGGATTTTCCTCATCGGCGGCGGTGCGCGCTCGCGTCTTTGGAGCGAAATCGTCTCGAATGTCTTCAACAGCACGGCGGTAGTGCCGCGCCGCGGCGATGCGAGTTTCGGCTCGTGTCTTTTGGCGGGCGTAGGCGTGGGGATTTTCGGCGATGTGAAAAGCGCCGTGGAGAAGTGTCTCGATATCGAAAGGACGATAGAGCCGGATCCCGCGCTCGCGGCCGGATACGAAAAACTCTTCGCGCGTTACCGCCGTATACACGATGCGCTGGCGCCGGTCTACGCCCGGCGGGGATGACGCCGCGACCTGCGACGGCCAAAAGAAATCGCGATGCGGATTCTCTCATTTTTTCTCATAAACAATCACAACGGCACCTACAACTCTCATGTGTTCTGATGTATAATACATGACATCACAAGGCTATGCAAGGAATACAAATGAAAATCAAAACAGACAGTTACATGTTCGAAATGATTCGGACGGAGCTGACCGATGCGGTCGGCGACAAGAATGTCGATGTTAAATTCGCGGACAAGTTCGGACATTCCATCGACTATTACTGGATTCCCGAGATGTGGCACGACCGGGGCAAAGAATGTCCAAAGGCCGATTTTATCGTCCATCCCGGATCGACCGAAGAGGTTTCGAGGGTCATGAAAATCGCCAACCAGTACAAGATACCCGTTGTACCGTGGGGCGGCGGCTCCGGTTCGCAGGGCGGGGCGCTTCCGATTTACGGCGGCATTATTCTCGACATGAAGAGAATGAACAGATATTACGGGGTCGACAAGGAGAGCTACACGGTGCGGTGCCAGACCGGCATAATCGCGCGTCATCTCGAATGGAACTGCAACAAAGAAGGTTTTTCGACGATGCATCTTCCCGCGTCGATCGCATGCGCCACGATCGGAGGTTTTCTCGCGCACCGCGGAACGGGAGTGCTTTCGACGAAGTACGGCAAGATTGAAGATATGGTGATGAGCCTCGAGGTCGTCACCCCTTCGGGCGAGATCATCCGCACGCTTCCCGTGCCGCGCCACGCCTCGGGGCCGGATCTCACGATGCTTTTCCTCGGCAGCGAGGGGACTCTCGGCGTCATAACCGAAGTCACGCTCAAGGTCCACCCCCAGCCCGAAGCGCGTGAATTCCGCGCATACATCTTCAAGGATTTCCACACCGCGATGCAGGCCGGCGCGACGCTTATGCGCTCGAGGCTCGGGCCTTGCGCCATGCGTCTTTATGATGAAGTCGAAACGAAAACCCACGTGTCGAAGGTCTTCGGCATCGATCTCGACAAGGGCGCTTATCTCGTGTTCGGCTTCGACGGACGCAAAGATATCGTCGCGTGCCAGATGAAGGCGGCGAGAGAAATCATGGAGAAGCAGTACAAGGGCAAGGATCTCGGCGCAAAAGGCGGGGAATGGTGGTGGGAGAACAAATACAAGTTCTTCTATCCGGGATACATGTTCCATGTTCCGCAGGCGTTCGGAACGCTTGATACGGTGGCGGATTTCGCGCATATCGAGAAAGTTTACTGGGCGATGAAGAATGTCGTCAACAAGGAGTTCCCTGACGCCAGATTCATCGGGCATTTCTCGCACTGGTATGAATGGGGCTGCATGCTTTACGCGCGCTTCATCTTCCCCGGCGACAAGGTTCCGCCGAACGAGCGCGAGGCGGCGGCGCTTTACAATGCCGTGTGGGACAAGGCGATCCGCGCGGCGATCGCCAACGGCGGCGTGATCAACGAACATCACGGTGTCGGACTCAAGCTCGGGCGGTACGTGAAGGATCTTTACGGTACGGCGATGCCCGTCCTCGAGGGGATCAAGCGTCAGCTCGACCCGAACGGCATTATGAATCCCGGCAAGATGGGGCTCTGACGGAATCAGCATTGAGATTGAAAAAGGAGATTTGAAATGAATATAGACAAGTACAACGACGCTGTGATGAATTGCCGGTTCTGTTTCATGTGCAGGCATCTTTCGGCGGTCGGGAACGTTCGGTTTACCGAAGTTGACACTCCGCGTGTTCGCGCGGCCATGATATACGGGCTCAGAACCGGCACGAATTCGTTCGATGATGGCGATTTCGTCGACGCTCTCTACAGACAGGATCTTTCTGCCTGCTGCGTGCATCATTGCGTGAACCACTACGATGAGAACGCCCTCGCGCTCGCCGCGCGCGCCGATGTCGTGGAGGCGGGCAAGGCTCCGCAAGCCGTCGCCGGACTGGCCGCGAAATACATCAAGTCCGCAGATTGGAAAATCGAAGGGAAGAAAGGCGACGTCGCCTGGTTCCTCGACGAAAGCACCGCCGGAGACAAGACGGCCGTCGCCGCCGCACGGAAGCTCTTCGCCGCGGCGAAGGTCGCCCCGAGAATCGTCACCGGCGGCTCGATCGGCAAGGCGCTCAAGGTGCTCGGCTATTTGAAAGAGGCCGGCGAGATCGCCGCCAGATTCGCCGCGTTCCTGAAGGACGCGGGAGTGAAGACGCTCGTCGTGTCGAATCCCGCCGCGTTGAGCGCGCTCAAGCAGGATTATCCCGGTTTCGGCGTCGAAGTTCCCTGCGAAGTGAAGTCGGTGTCGGCCTTCATTCTTGAAAAGAAGGTGAAGTTCTCCAAGGCCGCACCTCGGGTCTATCCGATCGCCGATGACTTTGTGCGCAACTATCTGGGCTGCGACTGCCACACGAGACTGCTCGCGGCGCTCAAGGCGAAAACCGTGCCCTTCGGCACGAACGACGAGGAGTCGTACAACTGCGGTGAGGGGGCGGTGGTGCTCGACAAACTTCATCCCGATCTTGTGAAGGATCTGGCGCAGTATGTCGCGGCGCGTTCGGACGACCCGAAGCGCGATATGATCGTCGTCGGTTCCGTCTACACAAAGCGCGCGCTTGTCAGATACGGCGGGCTCAAAGCTGTTACGTACGACGAGCTTGCGGCGGCGTGCCTCTGAAAGCGTTTTGAAAACCGAAGCGGCGCGCGCAGCGCGCGCCGCGCGAGAACGGAAGGATGTCTCATGCCATGGCGTTGGTGAACATGAAGGAGATGCTGAACGGGGCGAGGCGGGCCAAAAAGGCCGTCGGCGCGTTCAATGTCACGAATTACGAAACGGCCGCCGCGGTGCTCAAAGCGGCGCAGGCCGAGAACGAGCCTGTTATCATACAGCTTTACATGCGCCTGTTCGATTCGAACAAGGCGTATGATCTTTGCGGTATGCTGCAGCGTCTCGCATTCCGGTCAAAAGTTCCGGTCGCGCTCCATCTCGACCACGGTTCGACAGTCAGGCAGGCTATGGACGCTTTGGCGTGGGGATACACGTCCGTCATGTATGACGGCTCGCGCGATGCGTTTGACGAAAACGTTAAATGGACGAAGCACGTCGCCGATTATGCGCACGCTCTAGGAGCCACGTGCGAGGGCGAAATCGGCCATGTCGCCCAGGGCGACGAGACGGCTCTTACCGATGTCGATGAGGCGGTACGCTTCGCGACGGCCACCGGAGTCGACGCGCTCGCCGTGTCTATAGGTACGGCGCACGGATATTACAAGGCCGAGCCGAAGCTCGATATCGGGCGTTGCGCCGCGATCGCCGATGCGCTGCCGGACACGCCGCTGGTTCTTCACGGCGGCAGCGGAACGCCCCTCGCGGACGTCCGCCGCGCGATAGAAAGCGGGATAGCGAAAGTGAATATCGCGACCGAGTTTCTCGACACCTACATAAAATCCACGCTCAAAGTCTACGGAGAACTGGGCGGGGCGTTCGTTCCTCCCGACAAACTTGCCGATCCGATCGTTGACGAATGCGCTTCGCACGTGCAGCGACTGGTGCGGTTTTTCGCCGGAAGGTAAAAGTCCGCAATCCGTTGCCGGAATACGTCAGGAGGAGAAATGCCAGAAATCAAGGCGGACAGAAATTACAAGTGGGTGATGCTCGCGCTGCTCGCCTTTACCTATTTTCTTATGCATGCGACGCGGCAGATATTCAACGCGTCGCTGCCCGATATCAAAGCGACGCTCTCGGGCGCCAGCGACGCCCAGTGGGGCTTCACCCGCACGGCGTTTCTCTTCGCGTACGGGCTGGTCGTGCCTCTTGCCGGAATCGCGGCCGACATGCTTCGCCGCAAGTGGGTCGTTGTCGTCGGCGCTCTGCTTTTTTCCGTGAGCGTGTTCGGCACCGGCTATGTCGACGGATTCGTCGGGATGCTCGTCATGTACGGGGTCATGAACGGCATCGGCCAGTGCATGATACCGGCATCGGCCAGTTCGCTTATCGCGCAATATCATCAGGAAACCCGCTCGACGGCGTTGTCGATCTATCAGACCGGGCTTTATTTCGGCATTATCGTCGCCAGCGCTCTGGCCGGAGTTTTCGGGGCTGCCGCGACAGACGGCTGGCGGTATGCTTTTTGGATTTTCGGGGCTATCGGCATCGTCTGGTCGTTCATACTCGTGTTTGCGCTGCGCGACACGCCGCCGCTCGTTCAGAGCCAATCGCAGGACCGGATCGAGCGCGCCAGTTTCAAGGAGGCGGCTCTTGCGATGGTCTCCAAGCCTTCGGCGGTTCTCTTGACGTTCGCGTTCGGCATGCTCGTTTTCGGGTCCAATTGTTTCCGCACGTTCCTGCCGCTTTTTCTCCGGCAGGGGCCGGAACTCGGCGGCTTTTCCCTCAGCCCCGCCTCGGCGGCGCTTCACTCCGTGGTTTGGTTCTATATCGGTTCATTTGTCGGAATCGCCGCGGGAGCGAGACTTTCGGACAGGCTCGTTCATCGCTTCCCCGCCATACGCATCAACATGCTTATCATCGGACTTGCCGTTTCCGCTCCGGCGATGGTGGCTATGGTGTATATGCCGAATCTCTTCCTCTGCTGTTTTATGACGTTTATCTTCGGCTTGGGCGGCGGCCTTTTCGACTGCTCGCTATATTCGGGGCTTTTCGAAGTCGTCGCGCCGCGCTACAGAGCCGCGGCGATGGGGGTTTACCTTTGCGGCGCGTTTCTCATCGGCTGCCCGGCGACCGCCGTTTTAGGTTATATCGGAGAACATTTCTCCTACCAGTTCGGCATCGCGCTTTTCGGCGGGACGTATGCGGCGGGAGCGCTCGCCGTTCTTCTGGCTCGTGTTTTCTTTTTCGGCAGGGACCGCGTTTCGTAGGAGGTGCGGCGCCGCGAAATTCCTCGGGCGGGAACGCTTCGTGCTGAGGCGGGCGATAGCCGCCAGAAAGAATGCGGAAGTTAAATTCAAGCCAAAATCGCTATTGACGGGACGGTATCGGGTTTGGTATACTATACATCCAAGTAAAGGCCAGGTTAGCACAGTTGGTAGTGCGGCTCATTCGTAATGAGCAGGTCGGGGGTTCGAGTCCCTTACCTGGCTCCAAAATGGCGGGAGTAGATCAATGGTTAGATCAACAGATTGTGATTCTGTGGGTTGCGGGTTCGAGTCCCGTCTCCTGCCCCAGAAAGGTGAAAGACCGTGACGATTATCGAAGCGCTTATCGATTTGCAGGAAGTCGACGGAAGAATCCGTGAACTTGAAATTGAAATGAAAGATCTTCCCCGTCGAAAGGCGCTTGAAACCGCAAGACTCAGCGGTGTTTCGGTTGATCTTCAGGCGGCGAAAGCAAATTTCGAAGAAGCCTCGCAGCGCGTAAAGAGCTACGAAGAGGAGGCGAAGGGTTTCAAGGAGAAGGCCATGCAGCTTAAGACCGCGCAGGCCGGGCTTAAAACCAACAAGGAATATCAGCAGTTCTCCATCCAGATCGATCTCGTCAACCACGATGCCGAGACGGCCGAGAACAATCAGATCGCCGCGATGGATCTTCTGCCTTCGGCTCAGGCCCGCATCGATGAAGCCCAGGCGAAGTACGACGCCGAGAAAGAAGGCGTCGACAGATTCTGCGCGGAAGTCGACGAGCGTATCGCGGCTGTGCAGAGCGAGCTCGCCGAAGCGCAGGCAGAGCGCGCCGAGAAGGTCAAGGCCGTGGGCGACCCCAAATTCATGCTTTATTACGAGAGACTGCGTACCAAGCGCTGGCCCGTGGTCGTGCCGCTCACGCACGACGGAGTGTGCGACGGCTGTCATCTCGTTCAGCCCCCGTCCGTCGGGCAGCTCGCCGACGCGAACGCGAGGAACGGTCTTGAGGGCAAGCCCCAGAGCGTTGTTGCGTGCACGATGTGCGGGCGCGTTCTCTATCGCGGCTGAAAAGCGCGATCTTTGAAATTTTTCTTCTGAAGCGACGCGCGTGTGACCGGTCGCTGCCGCAAGGCAGAGGAAAGTCCGGACTCCACAGGGCGGAGGATCCGCTCGTCAAGAGCGGAGAGCCGGGGGCGATCCCCGGCGACGGAAAGTGCCGCAGAAAACGTACAGCCCCGCGAGGGGTGATGGTGAAACGGCGGGGTAAGAGCCCACCGGCGCGGAGCGAGAGCTTCGCGCGCAAGGCAAACCCTCCTCGGAGCAAGATCGAATAGGGAACCGACCGGCTGCCCGTCGGGTTGGCGATGAAAGAATCGCCATAAGGTTCCGGGTAGATCGCGAAGATGAATGATCGGACCCCGCGAGGGGGAACAGAATCCGGCTTACTCGCCGCGCGTCGCTTCAGAAGAAAGAAATAAGGAAACGTACATCCATGAAAATCTGGGGTATAACGGGAACGAACGGCAAGACCACGACGGCGTGGATCACGGCCGAATTCATCCGCGCCGATCCTTCGCGCAGATGCGCTCTCGTCACGACCGTCGAGACCGACACGCTTTCGCGCAGGCTGTATACGGGGTATACGACCCCGCCTCTGGCGACACTCAAGGAGCTTTTCGCCGAGATGGAAGCGGCTGATGCCACCGACTGCGTGATGGAAGTGTCTTCCCATGCCATCCATCAGCGCCGCACGGGAGATACCGTTTTTTCCGGCGGCGCGTTCACGAATCTTTCGGAGGACCATCTCGACTATCATCGCACGATGGAGGAATATTTCGCTGTCAAACGCTCTTTCGCCGAGCGTATCGCCGCGGCGCGATGGGGCGAGGGCGTCATGCCTGCGCCGGAGCTCGGGAGACGTGATTTTCCGCCGTATGCCGTCTGCCTCGACGGCGGTATGGGCAAAGAAATGTTCCATGCCGTCGGCAATCTGCCGTTGAACGTCATCGCCGTGAGCGCGGCATCTGCGCGTTTCGATCTTGCGGGGCTGAAGCTCGCCGGCGCCTACAACCGCTCCAATGTTCTGCTCGCGGCCGCGCTCGCCGAAGCGGCCGGAGTGCCGCACGAAACGATACAGGCTGTCATACCGACGCTTGAACCGCGCTGGGGGAGGCTGGAGAAGGTCGCATCGCGGAGCGACGCCGAAGTCTACGTGGATTTCGCCCATACGCCCGACGCTCTCAAAAAGGTTCTTGACGCCGCTCGCGCTTTCACGTCCAACAGACTCTGGGTCGTATTCGGCGCGGGAGGCGACCGCGACCGCGCGAAGCGGCCTCTTATGGGCGCGGCAGCGGATTCGCTCGCCGATGAAATCGTCGTGACGAGCGACAATCCCCGCAGTGAAGAGCCGATGTCGATCGTCGCCGATGTTCTCGGCGGGATAAGGAAAAAGGTCCCGCGCGTCGAGGTCGACAGACGCAAGGCCATCCGTCTGGCGCTCTCGCTCGCGGGAAGGGGAGACGTGGTTCTCGTCTGCGGCAAAGGTCATGAAACGACGCAGGAGATAGCGGGCGTCAAATATCCGTTCGACGATCGCGAAGAAGTTCGCGCATTCGTCCGCTGAAAGGAGAAACCATGCCTGTTTACGTATATGAAGCGAAAGACCCATCGAAGGGGTGCATGAAATGCTCTGGCGCTTTCGAGATATCCCAGTCGATAAACGACGAGCGTCTCGCATTCTGCCCCGATTGCGGGGCGGAGATTTACCGAGTGATCCAAGCGCCCGGTCTCGGGCGGTCGAAGAGCGATCTGCATTACCGCGCCAAGCGCGCCGGTTTCAACTGCCTCAAAAAAGTCGAAAAAGGCGAATACGAGAAGATGTACTGACGCTCATCTCTCCGCAAGGGCGGCTTCGAGCCAGTCCGTCTCGGTTATGACCGCGCCCGCGAGGCGTGATTTGCGCTCCAGTATCGAGTCGATGCGCTCCTCGAGCGTGCCCGAAGAAATGAAGCGGTGGACGAAGACCGTCTTTTTCTGGCCGATGCGGTGCGCGCGGTCTGTCGCCTGGTTCTCTACCGCCGGGTTCCACCATCTGTCGTAATGCACGACGTGCGTAGCCTTGACGAGATTGAGGCCGAAGCCGCCGGCTTTGAGCGAAAGGATGAAGGCTTTTTCTCCGCGTCTGTTGAACTCTATGATTTCGCGTTCGCGTTCTTTCGCCGAAAGTCCGCCGTGCAGAAAGCGGATTTTGGTCTCGCCGTATTCGTCCGCGAGCCTTTTGCGCAGAAGAGCGCCGACCTTCGCGTACTGCGTGAAGACGAGAACGCTTTCGCCGTTTTCGAAGACGTTGCCGACGAGTTCCGCAAGGCGGTCGATCTTGCCGCCCGCGATCGTTCCGTTGTCGCCGTCCACGCCGTCGCACACGAGTTTGAGTTCGGTGAGAAGAGCGAACACGTCGCCCTGTCTGCGCGCTGAGGCGCCGAAAGCGCACAGCGCCGCTTCGTATGCCCGTTTTTGCGCCGCGTTGAGCATGCAGTATTCGTTGATCTCCCGTTTTTCCCCGAGTTCCGCCGCGATATCGGGATCGCTCTTGAGTCTTCTGAGGATAAACGGCTCGAGCGCGTGTCTGAGCCTTTTGCCGGCGGCGCTCGTTTCGTTTTCCGCTACGGGTTTCACGAACCGTTCGCGGTACGATTCGAAGTCGCCGAGAAAGCCGGGATTGAGAAAATCCTCGATAGACCAGATGTCGGCAAGCGAGTTTTCCACGGGAGTGCCCGTTAGCGCCAGCCGCAGGGGCGGCGTAAGAGACTTGACCGCGCGAGCGATGTTGGTGACGTGGTTTTTGATGCTCTGCGCTTCGTCGATGGCCATGGCGTCCCATGCGACTTCGGAGAACGACGTGTGGTCGCGCACGAGAAGATTGTAACTCGTGACCGTCACGTCGGCTTTCGACGCCGCGTCGAGAAAGCCGCTCGCCCGACGGCGGTTTTCGCCCTGATGGACGTATACCTTCAGGCCCGGGGCGAATCTTTCGAATTCGTGCTTCCAGTTCGACAGAAGGGTGAGCGGCGCCACGACGAGCGTCCTGAGGCCTTTGCGGCGCGATCTGCACCGGAGAATCCACGCGATCGTCTGCAGGGTCTTTCCGAGCCCCATGTCGTCCGCGAGAAGCGCTCCGAACCCGTTGGACGTCAGAAAATCCACCCATTCGACACCGCGCGACTGGTACGGACGCAAAACGCCGGCGAGACCGTCTATGGCGGCGGCTTGCGGATCCGTCGTCAGCCGTCCTTCGCAGGCGCGCGCGCGCAGATTGTTGACGAGGCCGCGCAGCCAGCCGCCCGTCTTTACCTTTTCGATCTCTATGTCGCCGATTCTGCCGATGCCCATCGCGAACGTAAGATGCGACACGCCTTTTCTCGGGTCGCTCTTTTCGAGCGCGGCGAGCGCCTGCATGAGAATGTTGCGGTCGACCTCGATCCAGCGATCTCTGAAGAAGACGATCGACGAGCCCTGATCGAGAAGAAAGCGGATTTCTTCGGCGTCGACCTTTTCACCGGCGACCTTGATGACGAGTTTCGTTTCGATGCTCCGGGTGGATGACGCGTCCTGCGGAGCGTTGAGTTCGGCCTCGGCCGAGACCGCGGCGGCGATGTCCGCGCCTTCGACTTTGTAGAGCGCGTCGGCGAGGCGGGCCGCCCCGCTTCTGACGAAGCTCTCCGCTTCGGCGCGCGAAAGTTCGACGCTCAGGCGCTCTCCGTCGCGCTTGAGCCCGGCAAGCGGCGCGAATATGTACATTGCCTGTCCGAGCGCTCGGTAATCGCGCAATGTCGAAGGGATGGCTACTGATATCGAGAACGGGACGAACGAGAAAACGATGGAACGCCGAGAGGCGATGTCTTCTTCGGCGAGCCCGTTCCATCCGCGGATGTCGGCCGCGAAGGCGGCGGCTTCTTCTTCATCCCAGACGACGAGCCCGGTATCGCTTTTAAGCGCCATCATCCAGGCGTCGTGGATCGTTTCGTGCTTCTGGTCTTCGGCGTCTTCGCTCAGGCGCGTCACCGCCGCGCGCCTCACGTATTCGTCGACCCACGGATTGTCGTCGGCGGATATCGCCCGCCATCTGGCGTGCCAGCCGTCTTCCTCTTTGACGAAATCGGGATATATCCTGCCCTCGGCGACGATGCGCAGCGCTTCGCGTTGTTTAGGGCTTAGTTTCATCTGCGCACCTCCGCGCGTCAGGAGAGTCTGAACTCGCAGATGACCGTCGTGCCCGACGGGATTTTCGACTGTATGTTGAAATTGTCGGCGACGCGTTTCGAATTCGCGAGCCCCATGCCGGCGCCGAAACCCATCGAGCGGATCCAGTCGTTCGCGGTCGACGTGCCGTCCTGACACGCCCATTCGACGTCTTTGATGCCCGGGCCTCTGTCTTTGGCGATGACGGTCGCCTTTTCGCGGTCGAGGATGAAAGTTATGGTGCCGCCGAGCGAGTGGATGCAGACGTTGATCTCAAGCTCATACGCGGCGACCGCGACGCGTCTGACGATCTTGTTTTCGATCTGCGCGTCCTTGAGCATTTTTTTGATTTCGTTGGCGGCCTTGCCCGCGTTCTGGAGATCGTTTCTGACGACGACGAACTGGCGCATCGAGTAGTACGGGAGCACGCCTTCGCTTCGCGTAACCGTTTCGTCGGCGCATGTCCTGCCTTCGAGTTTTGCGATCTCGTTGGTCAGTTCCTTCATGAGAACGCGCGTCAGATCGCGCTGCGAGACGATGCCCACGAAATCGCGGTCTTTGTTGAGCACGGGAAAGCGCCCGAACGTGTAGTTCTGGAAGAACTTGATCGCGAACGCCAAAGGCATGTCTTCTTCGAGCACAACGAGATTTGTCGCCATGTGGCGGCCCGACGTTTCGTTTATCCAGCCTCCTTCTAGCGCTTTTATGATGTCGTTGACGCTGATTATCCCGAAGAGGCGCCTGCCTTCGAGGATAGGCACGCCGGATATCTTGTTCTGCCGCATCAGCGTCTGCGCCGTCTTCAGCGTGTCTGCGCGCGAGACGGAGATGATGTTTCTGTCGCGCATCACGTCCCGCACCCTGAGGCGCTGGAGAAGCTCCATGATGACGAGCGGCGAATCTTCCGCTCCGGGCAGCGCGGGCCCGGAGACGTTCCTGCCGTGCTCGGCCATTATCTGGTCGTCGTTGCGGCTTTCTCCGCCGGTCAGGATTTTCGGGCTGTACGGCTCAGCCATTTTTCTCAGCCTCGAGCGCCGCGTGTATTCTCACGCACGAATCGTATTTCGAAAGCGGAGAGGAGATCAGAGGGATGCCAAGCGTGTCGGCGACCTGGCACATCGTCTGCGGCAGGGGCTTCGCGTTGTGGACGACGACCGCCATCGCGCCGACGATGTTCGCCGTGCGGATCGCCTGGTCGGAGGCGAGCGACGTCAGAAGAAGTATGTCGTCGGCATCGTTGAGAAGAACGTCGCTCATGAGGTCGTTGGCTACGACCGCGCCGACGGTTCTGTTCGAATCTCCTCCGGCAACGAGAGTGCCGTCCAGCGTTTTTACGATATCCTCGATTTTCATGGCGTATATTATACCAAAATATCAGCGCGTTTTACGGGAGAGGGACGGAACCCGGCGCGCTTGCGCAGTCGGGCGAAAAAATAGTATAATACCATCTATGTTCGGTTTTTTGAGGAAACGTGCCCGGCTGCCGGTCGTATACAAACGGCCGGAGCATTGCATTTCCCGCAAAAACATCGATCCCGACGCGTTGAAAGTCCTTTACCGCCTCTCGTCGCTCGGTTATACGGCCTATCTCGTGGGCGGCGGTGTGAGGGATCTTCTTCTCGGACGCGAGCCGAAGGATTTCGATGTCGGCACGAGCGCCAAGCCGAACGAAGTCAAGCACGCGTTCAGGAACTGTTTTCTCATCGGCAGACGTTTTCGTCTGGCGCACGTCAAGTTCCATGACAAGGTGATCGAGACGGCCACCTTCAGGCGCAATTCGCAGACGGTCGGTGAGATTATAGAGCACGCTTCCGAAGGCCCGTTCGAAGACAACACCTTCGGCACTCCCGAAACAGACGCGTACAGGCGCGACTTTACCGTAAACGGTCTTTTCTACGACATCAAAGATTTCTCCGTGATCGACTGGGTCGGCGGCATGAGAGATCTCGAAAAGGGCGTCATCCGCGCGATAGGCGAGCCCGGAATACGCTTTCAGGAAGATCCCGTCAGGATGATGCGGGCGATAAAGTTCTCTTCGCGCCTCGGTTTCAGGATCGAGAAGAAGACGGCCGCCGCGATGAAGAAGCATCACGCCGCCATTCTGACCGCGAGCGTGCCGCGCGTCTGCGAAGAAGTGTTCAGGCTTTTTTCATACGGTCACAGCGCCGAAGCGTTCATGCAGTTGTACCGCTATGGGCTTCTCGGCGATCTCATGCCCGAGCTCGCGAAGTTCATCGACGCAGACGGCGGCGTCAGGTCGGTGACGTTCAAGCATCTCAAAACGCTCGATGAATACGACCGCATGATGAGCGCGAAAGGGCTCGACGTCTCGAACGCGCTCAGGGCGGCGGTTCTGATGACGGGGATATTCCGCAAGGAGGGCAAGGACGGCGCGGGCAGAAAGGTGATGTCGATAATGACGTCGGCGCTCAAGATACCCAAGGCGACTTACTTCACGGCCGTCCTTCTTCTGGAGAGCGCGCGCAGACTCTCGTCGTCTCCGGCGAAGGGAAAGTCGAGATTCATTTACAACCGGGATTTTCTCGATGCGCTTGACTACAACCGTATCGTGACCCGTGCGGAAAAACGCAGTGAAAAGGTCCTCAACGAATGGGCCGATCTTTACGAAGAGAAAGGAAATAAAGAATGAAAATCAGTCCAGAATTCCTCCCTGTCGTCGAATGGTGGGAGAAAGACGGTAAGCAGATCGTCGCGGGTATAGCCATAGCCGCGGTCGCATGGGGCGGCTGGCATGCGTGGAAGGCTCATCAGGCTTCGGTCAGGACGGCGGCGAGCGACGCTCTCGTCAACGCCATCACCACGGAGGAGATGGAAGAGGCCGTTTCGCGTTTTTCGGGGCAGGCCGCGGGGGGCGCCCTCAAACTGCGTCTCGCGAAGAGCTATTACGACGATGCGCGCTATGAAGAAGCGCTCGCAGTTTATGAAGGTCTTGTCGGCAACGCTCCCGAAGGATTTGAAGACATCCCCGTCGTCGGCAAAGCCCAGTGTCTCGAGGCTTTGGGCAAGTTCGCCGAAGCCGCGAAGGAGTTCGACGCTTTCGCAGAGGCGAAAGCCGGCAATTACCTGACCCTTACCGCGCAGCTCGGAGCCGCACGCTCCTACGCGCAGGCGGGCGACAAGAAGAAGGCCCTCGCTCGTCTTGACGCGCTCAAGAGCGCGCTCAAGGACGACGAACTTTCAAAGGCCCGCATAGAAGCGACGATTGAAGTCGTCAAGCGCTACGAAAAGCCTGCCGAGAAAACAGTCGCACCGGCCGCGAAGCCCGCCGGCAAGAAATGATATTTAATCCCACGATAAACTCTGAACCCCGGGATGACCAAACCCATGGCCTGAAAGATAATCTCTAAAAGGCCGTTAAGGAAAACAAAAAATGAACAAGTACGTTGAAAACACGATCGCGTATGTACGCGAAAAGCACAAGGACGAGCCCGAGTTCGTCCAGACGGTCGAGGAGGTCCTGAGCTCGCTCTCCCCCGTCGTCGACAAGCACCCTGAATACGAACAGGTCGATCTTCTCGGTCGCATGGTCGAGCCCGAGCGCATGTTCACGTTCCGTGTCGTGTGGACGGATGATCAGGGCAAAACCCACACCAATATCGGTTATCGCTGCCAGTTCAACGGCGCGATCGGTCCCTACAAGGGCGGTCTTCGCTTCCAGAAGAACGTCTATCCCGGCATCATCAAGTTCCTCGGTTTCGAGCAGACGTTCAAGAACTCTCTTACGGGTCTTCCTATCGGCGGCGGCAAGGGCGGCTCCGACTTCGATCCCGCCGGCAAGAGCGCTGCCGAAGTCATGCGTTTCTGCCAGAGCTTCATGACGGCGCTTTACCGCTACATCGGCCCGGACGTCGACGTCCCCGCCGGAGACATGGGCGTGGGCGGCCGTGAAATCGGCTATCTCTACGGTCAGTACCGCCGTCTCAAGGGCGTTTGGGAGAACGGCGTTCTCACCGGCAAGGGCCTTTCGTACGGCGGTTCTCTCATCCGTCCCGAAGCGACCGGTTACGGCGCGGTGTACTATCTGCAGGAAGTCCTCGCGCACGAAGGCGACACGATCGAAGGCAAGCGCATCGCGATCTCCGGCTACGGCAACGTCGGCTGGGGCATCATGAAGAAGGCTATGCACCTCGGCGCGAAGGTCACCTACTTCGCCGGCCCCGACGGCTACATCCACGATCCCGACGGTGTCAACACCGAGGAAAAGCTCAACTACATCCTTGAGATGCGCGCGGTCGATCCCATGCACTGCGAGCCCTACGCCAAGAAGTTCGGTTGCGAGTTTGTTCCCGCGACGAAGTGCTGGGGCGTCAAGGACGTTGATGTCTACATGCCCGCCGCGACGCAGAACGACGTCGATCTCGAATGGGCGAAGAAGATCGCCGAGTCGGGAGTCAAGTATTATATCGAAGTCGCGAACATGCCCACGACGAATGACGCTCTCAACTATCTGCGCGAGCAGAAGGGGATGATCGTCGCTCCTTCGAAGGCCGTGAACGCCGGCGGTGTCGGCGTTTCCGCCCTTGAAATGGCGCAGAACTCCGAGCGTCTCGTCTGGACGGCCGACGAAGTCGACAACCAGCTCAAGAAGATGATGAAGACCATTCACGACGAGTCCGCCAAGGCCGCCGAGGAATACGGTCTCGGGTACGACCTCGTCGCCGGCGCGAACATCGCGGGCTTCATGAAGGTCGCCACCGCCATGATGGAGCAGGGCGTCTTCTGATGCACGGCCCCTCGCGGCCGAACAAAGAAAAAAGGAGAACCGCGGCGTTCGCCGCGGTTCTCCTTTTGGTACGCAGGATCCGACGTTCCGTTCCCGTCTGCGCCCGTTTACATTGCCGCGTGCATTTGCTAAAATACGCGAAGATCCGATGCGGGATGCGTAATCTGCGGAATCCGGCAAGAAAGGTTGCCATGAAAAGAGTAAAGTTCAGTAGACTCAAAATCGTTTTTTTGTCGGCAGGGTGTTTTGTCGCCGTTTCTGCCGCGCAGGCAGGCAATAAGGCAAATCCCGACGCGATAGAACTTTCGCCGCTTCCGATGCCGGTCGAATTCAAAAGCGATATGGACAGACCTGTCGACTTCGACGCTGCAACCCGCGTCACGCTCGATTGTCCGGACGCGGCGGGAGCGGATTGGGTGAAAATGTACCGCTACGGGGCGTCGGCCGCATGGGGAACGCCTGCGCAGGGAAAAGGCAAGTACGGTCCGACTCCGCAATTTGACACTCAGTTCGCCAATGCGCTCAGGATGGTCGGGCACGATATGAAGGTGAGCGACTGCCGAGATACCGGACAAGTCGATCATCAGATTCCGCCGAGCTGGTGGATCGATAATTGAGGTGTAGCTGGGCCGTTTTCAAACGAGATATGGTCGGGCCGGAAGCAAGTCTCGGGAGCGAACCCCGCGGGACCGTGGCGGTCAGCCCCGCCAGATTCATCGACGATCCCGATTGGGCGGGGTTTATACCCGAATCGCGCGAAGACGCGAAACCGAGGAGCCTGCCGGCGCATGAAGACTGTTCGCGCATAGATGTCGGGAAGGTCGCGGAGCATCTTTCGTCGGGCGGCACGCTCGGCTCGATGGCGGGTTACGAGGAGCGTCCCGGTCAGATAAACGCGGCCCGGTCGATAGCCTCCGCCTTCAATGCCCGCTCCCATCTCATGATCGAGGCCGGCACGGGCGTTGGCAAGTCGCTCGCATACCTCGTGCCGTCGATCATCTGGGCGCACGTCAACGACACGCCGACGATCATATCGACGGCGACGCGCAATCTCCAATCGCAACTTGTCGACAGCGACATACCGAGAGCGCTCGCCATTCTCGGCGACGCTTCGGCGTCCTTCAGGACGGCGCTGCTCAAAGGCCGAACGAATTATCTCTGCCTGAGAAGTCTCGGCGAGTTTTTCGCCGCCGGTTTCTGGACGATGTCGCAAGAGGAGCAGCGCCTGATGCCGGGTTTTATCGAGTGGCTGAAAAGCACGCCAGATGGCGATCTCGATTCATACGAAGGTCTGCCTCGCTCTTTGATGACGTGTCCCGGCGAAGAGTGCGCCGGCCGGCGCTGCCCCTACAGGACGAAATGTTTCGTGTTCAAGGCCCGGAAGAATGCCGCGGAGGCGAATCTCGTCGTCGTCAATCACGCGCTTGTTCTCGCGGAGGCGTCGTCCGGCGGCGGAATACTGCCCGCGTACGGGCGCATAGTGTTTGACGAGGCGCACAACCTCGAATCGATAGCGACGGATTATCTGAGCCGCGAGTTTTCGCTCCCCGCGTTAAGCCGTGTCCTGAGCCGGCTTCTGCGGCGCGGCAAGGGCAGGCGCATGCGCTCCGGCGGAGTTCTTTCGCAGGTGGAGCGCCAGTTGCAGAAGGGCGTTCTCGCGGGCAGCCCTGCGGCGGGAGCCGTCTTGAAACTCGTTTCGTCCGCAACTTCGCTTATGGTGCGTGTCACCGATGCGGCGGACATGTTCGCGGAATGCGCCGCCAGGTTGCTCACGCCGTCGCGAGGGTGTGCGGTATGCCGCTACAAGACGGTGCCGGGCGCGACGGATGACGCGCTGCCGGTGAGACTGCATTCGCGCAATGGGCTTTTTGAGCCGTACGCGCCGCCGGAGTGGAGCGAGAAGGAGTTTGCCGACAGATACTCCGTTTTCGAAAGGCGGATCGCCGAAACGGTGAACCTTCTCGCCGATCTGAAACTGGCGCTCGAGGAGTCGGTGCCGGAGGGCGAGTTCAATTATATGGCGGATGTCGCCGCGCAGGTGGGAAGCATCGCGGAATCGCTAGTCGCGTTCGCGAACGAGGCGGATTTCGTATCGCGGGGCGATAAAGACACGCACGCATATTGGGTCGAGCGCGTGAGTCCTCCGAAACGTCCGTCGTACATCCGTCTCGTGGCGGCGCCGCTTTCGGTCGCGGACGATCTGAGGGAGATGTTTTACGAGACGAAGGACTCCGTCGTCTTTTCATCCGCGACGCTGCGCGTGGGAAACGATTTCAGATACATGGCGCGCCGTCTCGGGTGCGACGATCGCTTTGAAGCGCTCACGGCCGAGAGTCCGTTCGATTATTTCAGGCAGTCACTCGTTCTTGCGAGCGATTGTCTGCCGGATCCGTCGACCGATCCGGCCGGTTACGCGCAGAAGCTCGCCGAGACGGTCAGGGACGTCTTCCGCGTGACGGACGGCCGCGCTCTCGTCCTTTTCACGAGTTATGAAATGATGAACGCTGTCGCCGCGCACGCGCGCGCCGGACTTGAGACGGCGGGGATAGAACTTCTCGTTCAGGGAGAAGGGCTTTCGCGCGAGCGCATGACGTTGAGGCTGAAGGAGAAAGTCGGGACCGTCATCTTCGGGGCGCAGAGTTTCTGGGAGGGCGTTGACGTGGCGGGAGAGGCTCTTTCGTGCGTCGTGCTGGCGCGATTGCCGTTCGCGCAGAAGGGCGATCCTGTTATCGAGGCGCGCAGCGAGAAAATAGAGCGCGACGGAGGGAGCGCCTTCCGGGATTACGCGCTTCCCGAGGCGGTGATAAAATTCCGTCAGGGGTTCGGCCGGCTCATCCGGACAAAGTCGGACAGCGGCGTGGTGATAGTGACCGATCCAAGACTCGTAACGAAAAACTACGGGGCCGTTTTCAGAAAGTCAATCCCGGCGACCGTCCATGCCGTCAGTGACGCCGGTGAACTCGTCTTGCGGGTGACGGAGTTTTTCGATCGCGACTGAGCGTGGTTTCCGCCGCGTTTCCGCGACGCGGACGCGATGTTTTTGATATAATATCGGCATAACCGCCAAGGGGACAATACATGGCTAAACTTACCGACATAAGCTGGGAAGATTTCGAGAAGCTTTCTCTCGAAGGAAAGAAACCGTATTTGGCGCGGTGGGAAGGCGACGGAATGCCGTACCATACGCTGTTTGCCCAGCAGTTCGACCGTCCGATTCTCGAAAGACTCTGCAATCTCGCCAACCGCATCAGATTCATAAATAAATCGAAAGAGGGCGCCCTTTACCTCAAGAGCGTTCTTGCGCACAAACGCGCGATGCTGTATTTTTCGCAACCGTCTTCGCGAACGTTCCTTTCGCATCTCGCGGCCTGTCAGATTCTCGGCATAACTACCGGTTCCGTGCGCGACGCCGCGACGTCATCCGAATTCAAGGGTGAAAGCCGCGAAGATTCCATAAGGACTTTCTCGAGCTACTTCGACATGATCATCATGCGGAGCCCCGAGCGCGGACTTGCGGAGAAAATGAGTTGGGAACTCTCCAACTCCTCCCGTCCGGTGCCGATACTGAACGCCGGCTCCGGGAAGGACCAGCACCCCACGCAGGCGCTGCTCGACATCTATACGCTCGTGAGGTCGTTTGAGGAGAAGGGAGGTCTCGACGGGCGCACGGTCGTCTTCTGCGGCGATCTTCTGCGTGGCCGCACGGTGAGATCTCTCTCGTATCTGCTGACGAACTTCTCCGGGATAAAGCAGATTTTCGTCGCGCCCGATGAACTGCAGGTCTCCGACGACGTAAAGGAGATTCTCGGCGCGAAAGGCGTCGAATATGAAATTTCAGACGATCTCAAGGCCGCGAGTTCCGTCGCCGACGCCGTGTACATGACGCGCATCCAGGACGAATGGGACAACGCCAAAGGCGAAAGCGCGAGGATCGATACGTCGAGATTCAAGTTCGGCGCCGAAGAGCTGGCGCTTCTCAAGCCGGATGGCGTCATCATGCATCCGCTCCCCAGACGCGACGAAATATCTACCGTCTGCGACCGCGATCAGCGCGCGATGTATTGGCGGCAGATGCGAAACGGCATGTGGATACGCGCGGCGCTCATCGCCGCGACGTTCGGTCACGAAAAATCCATAATGGACTGCGGGTACTGAGATGAAATCGTCACTCAATCGCGAATTCGCCGTGAGGCATCTTTTCGTCGCCGTTCTGATGACCGTGCTCTGCTGCTGGTTCGGCTATGACGGTTTCGTCGGCTACCCCTCGACTCCTGCAGGGCTTCTTTACGAAAAAATCGAAGGCGCCACGGCCCCGGAAGGGTTCGATCTTGAAGCGTTCAAAGCCCAGAAGATAAAGACTCAGTACGGTTTCACGCTGCTCGCGTTTCTCGCGGCGCTTGCCGTAGGCGGGCATCTTTACGCGATTTCGCGTTTCTCGTTCGAGTTCGACGACGATGGATATGTCGTGCGCGGCGTTCGCCGTTCGTGGGCGGACGTTGGAGAAATCGACAGGCGCGACTGGGAAAGAAAGGGTATCGTCAAAGTCGACGGCGTCAAATTCGACTCCTGGCACCATCTCGGTGTAAAGGAGTTTGAAGCGAAACTCTCGAGCGTGAAGGAGGGCGCCGTTTGAAAAAGTTCGCGCTTTTCGTGGCGTCAGGCTTCGGCATCGGGCTTTTCGCGCCGTTCGCTCCGGGGACGTTCGGCAGTCTTCCGGGAGTGGCGCTTGCGTACGCGACGACGTCGCTCCCGCTCTGGCTTCAGATTCCGGCCGTCACCGCTCTCGCGCTTCTTGCGATACCGCTGTGCGGCAGCGCCGAAAAGTCTCTCGGCGTAAAAGACGACGGGCGCATAACGGCCGACGAATGGATGCTTTATCCGCTCGCGCTCACGGGCATACCTCTTCTTGAGCTGCCGTGGTGGTCGATGTTCGTTTTCTTCGTGGTCATACGCCTGATCGATATTGTCAAACCCTGGCCCGCGAACGTTCTCCAGTCGATACCCGGCGGACGCGGAATAGTCATAGACGACTTTATCGCGAACCTTTATTCGCTTGCCGTCAACTGGGCGATCGTCGTTCTCGCGTGCCGGTATTCAAATTGGCAATGATCGGAAAAAAACATCTCCTCGACGACCCGTGGCTTTCTCCGTACAGAGATATCGTCCGAGCGCGCGCCGCGCGTGCCCGCGATCGCGCCGTCGAACTCGCGGGTAAGGGAGTGAAGCTTTCCGACTGGGCGAACGCTCATCTTTATTTCGGTCTTCACCGTACACGCGAGGGATGGGTGTTCCGCGAGTGGGCGCCGAAGGCGACGAGCATGTGGCTCGTCGGCGACTTCAATTGCTGGAGGATCGATCCCGCCTTCGAGGTGATGCGCGTGCCCGGCAGCGACGTCTGGGAACTTGAACTGCCGTCGGAGCGCATCTCTCACGGTCAGCGCTACCATCTCGAAGTCAGGTGGGACGGCGGCCGCGGCGAGCGTATCCCCGCTTTCGCGAGACGTGTCGTGCAGGACGGCGCGACCAATCTTTTTTCCGCCGAGGTGTGGGCGCCGCCCAAGCCTTATGTCTGGCGCAATGAACGCCCCGCCGTGCCGCGCAAAAAGACGAAACCTCGCCGCATTTACGAAGCGCACGTCGGCATGGCCGGCGAGGAGCCGCGCGTTTCGACGTATGCCGAATTCACGAAGAACATCCTGCCGAGGATAAAGGCGTCCGGGTACGATACCGTGCAGCTGATGGCCGTAATGGAGCACCCTTATTACGGTTCGTTCGGCTACCATGTGAGCTCCTTTTTCGCGCCGTCGTCGCGCTTCGGCACGGGGGAAGACCTCAAGGCTCTCGTTGACGAGGCGCACGGGGCGGGGTTGTCGGTCATTATGGATCTTGTCCACAGCCATGCCGTCAGGAACGAGCGCGACGGACTTTCGCGTTTCGACGGAACCGATTACCAGTATTTCCATTCGGGGGCTCGCGGCGAGCATCCCGCATGGGACAGCAGACTTTTCGATTACGGCAAGACCGAAGTGCTGCATTTTCTTCTCTCGAACTGCAAATACTGGCTGGAGGAATTCCGCTTTGACGGCTTTCGCTTCGACGGAGTGACGTCGATGCTCTATCGTCATCATGGCCTCGGGACCGACTTTTCGGGCTACGGGATGTATTTCGACGGATCTGTCGACGAGGACGCGTGGACATATCTCGCTCTCGCCAACCGCGTCATCCACGAGACGCTGCCTTCGGCTGTGACGATAGCGGAGGATGTTTCGGGGATGCCCGGCGCGGCGGCGCCACTTGAAGATTGCGGTCTCGGGTTCGATTACCGCATGGCGATGGGAGTGCCCGATTTCTGGTTTCGTCTCGCCTCGGAAGCGCGTGACGAAGATTGGTCGATGGGTGAAATCTACTACAGGCTCACCGACAAGCGCGCAGAAGAGAAAGTCGTAAGTTATGTCGAAAGCCACGATCAGGCGCTGGTCGGGGGAAAGACGTTTTTCTTTCAGCTGGCGGACAGCGAGATTTACCGCGGCATGGGGGCGGATCAGGAGAACCTCGCCGTCGAGCGCGCGATTGCGCTTCACAAAATGGCGCGTCTGGCTACGTACGCTCTCAACGGCGGAGCGTATCTTGATTTCATGGGCAACGAGTTCGGGCATCCGGAGTGGATTGACTTTCCGCGGGAGGGCAACGGCTGGAGCTATGCGCACGCGCGCAGGCAGTGGTCGCTCGCCGACGATCCTTCGCTCAGGTTCAAGGCTCTGGGTGATTTCGACAGGACGATGCTTGTCGATCTCGCAGCCGTGTCGGGCGAGAGCGTCCTTCTGACGGCGGACGAGAGCGCGAAGGTTCTTGCGTTCATACGTTCCGATCGCATGTTCGTTTTCAATTTCGATCATGCCCGCTCGTATACGGACTTCGGCGTCATCGTTCCGCCCGCGATGAGATGGCGCCATCTCTTCGACAGCGACGAGAAGCGCTTTTCGGGGCAGGGGCGCATCGCGCCCAAGCAGACGTTCGAACCTGTCATGGTCGAGGCGTCGGGAGAACTTGTGCAGCAGATAAAGATGTACCTTCCCGCGCGCACCGCGCTCGTTTTGAAGCGAATCTGATCAATTCGAAAGTCCTTCGAGCTCCTCGGCGGCCTCTTCCCAATCGGCGCTGTAGCGGTCGATTTCGAACTGTATCGTGCGCACCTTGCGGTTCGCTTCGGCGAAATCGGTCGTGGGCGTAGGATTGAAAAGTTCCGCAGACGCTTCGTCCAGGGCTTTCTGAAGTTCTTCGAGTTTCTTCTCAGCCGTTTCGACCCGTCGCTTGAGTTCCTTGATTTTCGGGGCCAGTTTCGCCCGTTCTTCGGCGCGTTGGCGGCGAAGTTCCTTGGACGTGAGTTTTTGCTCTTCGCCGGATGCGCTCGCGTCTTTGCGCTGCGCCGCAGACGCGAGGGCTGCCGGAGCGCAGGCTCGCTGCGCTTCTTTCTTTTCGCGGTAGTAGTCGTAGGAGCCCGGATACTGGCGGATTCCCTCGGGAGTTATTTCGAGAATGCTCGTGGCGACCGCGCGCACGAAGTCGATGTCGTGCGAGACGAGAAGAATCGTTCCGCGGTATTTGCCGAGAGCGTCCTGCAGCAGCCTGCGCCCGTCGAGGTCGAGGTGGGTCGTCGGCTCGTCGAGAAGGAGAAAGTTCGGCGCCGAAAGGAAAAGCCTTAAAAAGGCGAGACGGATTTTCTCTCCTCCCGAGAGGACGCCCGCGGGCTTGTCGATGTCATTTTCGTCGAAGCCGAACGCGCCGAGCTGGTTGCGGAAGTTCTTCTCGTTCATGCCCGGGGGAATCGCGTTTTTTGCGTTGCGGTAGACGCTCACGTCAGGCGGGATCGTCTCGGCGAATTCCTGGCTGAGATACCCCGGGACGACATTGTGGCCTATGACGGCCTTGCCGCCGGTCGGGGCGCGCGTTCCCGCGATTATGCGCATAAGCGTCGTCTTGCCGAGGCCGTTATAGCCGATGAGCGCCACCTTGTCGCCGCGCGTTATGTTGAACGAGACGTTGTCGAGGACGTTTTTGACGCCGTCGTAGGAAAAGACGAGCTCTTCGGCACGGAACATCTCTATGCCGCTCGGCGGGGGCTCGGCGAGTCTGAGCCGTCCCGAACGCGTGTAGCGTTTTGGTAGGACGATGCGCTCTTCGTCGAGTTTGTCGATTATCTTCTGACGGCTCTGCGCCTGCGCGGCTTTTGTCGCCTGGGCCCGGAAACGGTCGACGAACCGCTGAAGCTGTTCGCGGTGGTGGTCCTGGTTTTCCTTCGCCGCCTTGAGATGTTCATAGCGGATTTCGCGCTCCGTCAGATAGTAGTCGAGATCTCCTTCGTAGCGAGTCACCGTGCCGGCGTCGACCTCGAGCGTTATCGACGTGAGCGTTCTCAGAAGGAATCTGTCGTGCGAGATGAGCATTAGCGTGCCGTCGTAAGCCTTGAGGAATTTCTGAAGCCAGTCGACCGCGGGAAGATCGAGGTAGTTCGACGGTTCGTCGAGAAGAAGTAGGTCTGGCTTCGAGGCGAGGACGCGCGAGAGCTCGGCTCTCATGCGCCAGCCGCCCGAAAAGCTCTTGAACGGCTT
The DNA here is from genome assembly GCA_045537795.1 of Kiritimatiellia bacterium. Classification (GTDB taxonomy): domain Bacteria; phylum Verrucomicrobiota; class Kiritimatiellia; order RFP12; family UBA1067; genus UBA1067. Next base: position 164,397 of record JAZSQE010000065.1, read on the forward strand.
GGAGAATTCCTCGGTGGAGAAACCGAGTCCGCCGAGCGCGACTTTGACGCGCGTTTCGATGTCGTACCCTCCGAGATGTTCGAATCTCGTCTGGAGTTCTCCATAGCGTTTGAGGGAAGAATCGTCGAGATTCTCTTCGAGTCTTCGCATCTCCTCTTCCATCTCGCTGAGGCCCGGGATGCCGCGGAGGGAATATTCGAGAAGCGTTTCCTCTTCGAAATCGGGCTCCGGGTTCTGGCGTGTCCAGCCGATACGCGGGTTCTGCTCGATGACGAGTTCGCCGCTGTCGGTGGACATTTCGCCGAGAACTATTTTGAAGAGCGTCGACTTGCCGCTGCCGTTGGGTCCCACGACCCCGATGCGGTCGCCCTTGTTGACCCTAAAGGTGACGTTCGAAAGAACATCCTGATGACCGTAGTGGACGCTGATGCCTTTGAAGTCAAGCATGGCCGATCGTCTCCAAGAGCGCCTTGCATCCCGACAGCACGTCGTCGTAAGTTTCGTCGAAGTTGCCGGTGTACCACGGGTCGGCTACATCGCGCGTCTCTCCGGCAAGTTCCAGCATTTTGCGCAGTTTTGGAAGATCTTGCGGATAGACGAGTCTTTTGAGATCGGCCATGTTGTATGAATCCATGCCGATTATGATGTCATAGCGGGAGGCTTTCTCGGCCGTGAGAAGCCACGCCGCGCGTTTGGAAAAGGGAATGCCGTGAGCGGCGAGCACGGCTTTGGTGCCGCGATGTGTGTCGCTGCCGATTTCGTCGGTGTGAAGCGCGGCGGAATCGACGCTTACGTCTTCAATGCCGGCTTTCGCGAGCAGATCCGCCATAACGAACTGCGCCATCGTGCTTCTGCAGATGTTGCCGTGGCAGACAAAGAGTAGCTTCTTCGGTTTTTTCATACGGGGGGATTATACCATTTTCCCGTTTTTCATGCGGCGCAGCAGGAAAGGGAGGTGTCTGCGCCATTTTCCGTTGGGCATTTTCCGCGCTGGAGACGAGAAGATAAAAAAGTTGAAAAAACCCCCTTGCGCGAGCGAAGGGTTTTTTGGTATACTATGTCCTCGTTCGCCCGAAAGGCGATTTGATCTTTGAAATGAGAGTGTTTGAGACGTGTCTCTGGAAGAGACATGGAACAGTAAATGTTTGTGTGAGAACTTAAAAAAGAATCTTAACGGATTCAAAACTCAAAATCTTTTTCTTGAGAGTTTGATTCTGGCTCAGAACGAACGCTGGTAGCGTGGATTAGGCATGCAAGTCGAACGGG
>JAZSQE010000047.1:0-5436 GCA_045537795.1 Kiritimatiellia bacterium
ATGACAACTCCTTGGCTCACAGAACGACATGGCTACGATCCGACTTACCCTGACAAGTGCATCAAGTGCGGCCGCTGCGCCGAAGTGTGCCAGCAGATGCAGAACGTGTGGGCGCTTGAGTTTATCGGGCGCGGCGAAAAGACGGTCATGGCTCCCGCGGCCGACGTCAAGCTCGCCGAGTCTCCCTGCATCAAGTGCGGCCAGTGCTCCGCGCACTGCCCCGTCGGCGCCATCTACGAAAAGGACGAGACGTCCGAAGTCTGGGACGCGCTCAGAGACGAAGAGAAGGTCTGTCTCGTTCAGATCGCTCCCGCCGTGCGCGTCGCTCTCGGCGAAGCTTTCGGCATGAAGCCGGGCGAACTTTCCACCGGCAAGATCTACGCGGCGCTGCGCCGTCTCGGCTTCGACAAGGTGTTCGACACGAACTTCTCCGCCGACGTCACGATCATGGAGGAAGGTACGGAGTTCATCAAGCGCTTCACGACGGGCGGCAAGCTCCCGCTCATCACATCCTGCTGCCCCGCGTGGACGGATTGGATGGAGAAGTACGCTCCCGACTTCACCGAGAACTTCTCGTCCGCGAAGTCGCCCCAGCAGATGCTCTCGGCGCTCGCGAAGACCTATTGGGCGGAGAAGAACGGCGTCGACGGCAAGAACGTTCATGTCACTTCGATCATGCCCTGCACGGCGAAGAAGTTCGAGATCGCCCGCGACAAGTCGATGTCGTCCTCGGGCGTTCAGGATACGGATGTCGTTCTCACGACGCGCGAGCTCGCCCGCATGATCAAGGCCGCGGGTATCGACTTCATGTCGCTTCCGGATGAAAAGGCCGACGATCTTCTCGGCGCCTACACGGGCGCGGGTACGATTTTCGGCGTCACCGGCGGCGTTATGGAAGCGGCTCTGCGCACGGCATACTGCCTCATCACCAAGGACGCTCAGCCCCCGGCGATCGAGTTCAGCGCCGTTCGCGGCATGGAAGGCGTCAAGAAGGCGACGATCGACATCAAGGGTACGCCCGTCAATATCGCTGTCGCCCACCAGATGGGCAACGTCGAGAAGGTCTTGAACGAAGTGCGCGAAGACATCAAAAACGGCGTCAAGCCACGCTACGACTTCATCGAAGTGATGGCGTGCCGCGGCGGTTGTGTCGGCGGCGGCGGTCAGCCGTGCCTGGCGACCGACGAAGTGCGCGCCGCGCGTACTGCCGGTCTCTACACCGACGACGAGAAGTCGACCCTGCGCATGTCGCACCTCAACCCTGAAGTGTCCGCGCTCTACAAGGACTACCTCGGCGAGCCCGGGAGCGAAAAGGCGGAGGAGCTTCTCCACACGCACTACCACAAGCGCGAGCTCTATAAGTTCACGAAGTAATCGTAGAACAATCTATAGCGCAAACGAACGCCGCCTTGAAAAAGGCGGCGTTTTCGTATACTGTTCCCCGTTCCCTCCCCACCCCCTCAAAATATCGTTATCGCGTTTAATATATTGTTGAAGGGTCCTCTGGTATGGGTTCAGAAAACAATAAAGAAAGGAAAACACGATGACAACACCGACATGGTGATTTCGGGCGAGCGCATCCCCGTCCCGGGCGAAATCGTCTCGGGCGGGGCTTACGATGGGCTCGTGCGGCGATAACGCGGCTTGGAGCTTCACCGCCAATCTGAAGTCGTCTTTCGGGGCGAACTGGATATGGCCTGTTCTCTCGGGCGTCATATTCAACGCTTCGAACATTCTGCTCGCCGCCGATCCCCAGCCGGACTGCGGCGAGATTGCGGCGGGAAACAGGCGATTGCGGCATTGAGTCTGTCCGCCGCCGAGCGCTTGCGGTATTCGCGCGGATATGATACAATATGTGACGCTTTTTTCGGGCGATTAGCTCAGTTGGTTAGAGCACTTCCTTCACACGGAAGGGGTCTTGGGTTCGAATCCCGAATCGCCCACCATTCCCGTCTTTTATCACGCGTTTACGGCGTCGCGGAAGCATCGTTAAATTACCCCCTTGCGCGGTAATCGCCGTTTTTGATATAATACGCGTTCATTCGACCACTCAAAAGAGTAAATAACAACCATGAAAGTACGTAGTTCCGTTCGTCGCATTTGCGAGAACTGCCGCATCATCCGCCGTAAAGGCGTGGTGCGCGTGATCTGCACCAACCCGCGCCACAAACAGCGTCAGGGTTAAGAAAGACAAAAAGAGGTAACAAAACTATGCCTAGAATGATGGGTGTGGACATTCCGGGAAAGAAGCATATCCGCTATGCTCTCCGTTATATCCACGGTATCGGGCCGAAACGCGCAGATGACGTTTTGGCGGCTTGCAACGTCGACCCTATGAAGAAGGCCGACGACGTCACTCAGGAAGAAATTCACTCCCTGACTACGTACATCCAGGATCACTTCCGCGTCGAGGGCGACCTGCGCCGCGAAGTTTCGCAGAACATCCGCCGTCTGATCCAGATCGGGTCGTACCGCGGCCTCCGCCACAAGAAGGGCCTTCCCGTGCGCGGTCAGCGCACGAAGACGAACGCCCGCACCCGCAAGGGCGGCAAGCGCGTTTCGATCGCGATGCCCAAGCAGGCCGGTCGCTAATCGTTAGAGAGGATTCTTTACAATGAGCGAAGAAATCAAGAATGATGTCGCCCCCGCGGCTCCCGCCGCCGATGGCGCCGCTCCCGCGGCCGAGGGTGAGGTTACTGCGAAGAAGCGCGGCAAGTCCATCCCCGCCGGCATCGCTTTTATCCGCAGCACTTTCAATAACACGCAGGTCTCCATCGCCGACGCGCGCGGCGGCGTGATCTCCTGGAGCTCGGCCGGTAAGGCCGGTTTCAAGGGCAGCCGCAAGTCCACCGCGTTCGCCGCCACCATGGTCGCGCAGGACGCGGCCCGCGTAGCGGTCGCCAAGGGCATGCACGAATGCGAAGTCAGGATGCAGGGCGCCGGCGCCGGCCGTGAATCGGCCGTTCGCGCCATTCAGGCCGCCGGTATCCGCGTCACTCAAATCACCGATACGACGCCGGTTCCCCACAACGGTTGCCGCGCCCGTAAGCGCAGGAGGGTCTAATTATGGGTCGTTATACAGGTCCCGTTTGTCGTTTGTGCCGCCGCGAAGGGCAGAAGCTCTTCCTCAAGGGCGCACGTTGCTATATGGCCAAGTGCCCCATCGAACAGGGTACGGGCGCTCCCGGCATGCATGTCGGCCGCCGTGCGCGCAAGATGTCCGAATACGGCACGCAGCTTCGTCAGAAGCAGTCGCTGCGCCGTCAGTACGGCATGGGCGAGCTTCAGTTCCGCCGCTTCTTCCAGGAGGCCCTGCGCAAGGAGGGTATCACCGGTGAAATCCTGCTCCAGCAGCTTGAAATGCGCCTTGACAACGTCGTCTACCGTCTCGGGCTCGCGCCGAGCCGCCGCGCCGCGCGTCAGTTCGTTCTCCACGGGCACATCGAAGTCAACGGCCGCAAAGCCGCCATCCCCTCGATGATCGTGAACGTGGGCGACGTCGTCGCCGTCAAGGACAACGCGAAGTCGAAGGACGCCGCCTCGCGCAGCGTCGAAGCCGCCACGGGCGCTCAGCTCCCAGTGTGGATGCAGTTTGACAAGACGAATCTCAAAGCCGAGGTTCTCGCCGTTCCGACCCGTGAGCAGATCGCTCCGATCGTCGACGAACAGGCCATCGTCGAATTGTATTCGCGTTGATAAGACAACGTTTCATCATCAATTTTCAAGGGAGATAAGTTATGCCTATCCGTTTGAGCCGCTTTGAAATGCCCACGAAAGTCCAGTCGGATGAGTCGACGAAAAGCGCGACCTACACGCGTTTCGTCGCAGAGCCTTTCGAAATCGGCTACGCGAGAACCATCGGCAACTCGCTCAGGCGCGTTCTCCTCTCGTCGATCGAAGGCGCGGCCATCACGTCTGTCAAGATCCGCGGCGTCAACCACGAGTTCTCCTCGATAAAGGGATGCACGGAGGATGTCACCGACATCATCCTCAATCTAAAGAGGGTTCTTCTGAAGACCGCTTCGCGCGACGACATGACGCTCACGCTCAAGGCTCAAGGTCCCTGCACGGTCTATGCCGGCGATTTCGCCAAGGAGAACAACGTTGAGGTGCTCAATCCCCGTCAGGAGATCTGCACGCTCGACATCGACGGTGCTCTCGAAATGGAATGCGACGTCAAGACCGGTCGCGGCTTCTGCCTTGCCGACGGCAACAAGAAGCCCGATCAGGAGATCGGCAAGATAGCAATCGATTCGATCTTCTCGCCCGTCACGCGCTGCAACTTCCTCGTGGAGAACACCCGTGTCGGTCAGCGCACGGACTACGAGAAACTCGTCCTCGACGTTTGGACCGACGGGCGCATCGACCCCGACACCGCCCTCAAGACGGCGGGCGCGGTGCTTCGCAGCCACGTCGATGTCTTTGTCGACGATGAAGGCGGCGATACGCTCGAATTCGTCGACAACGAGGCGAAGGACGCCAACGAGCGCGAGAGACTGCGCAAGCTTCTCAACATGTCCGTCAACGAGATCGAACTGAGCGTCAGAGCGGCGAACTGCCTCAACAACGCGAACATTTCGACGGTCGGCGAACTCGCTTCGAAGACCGAGGCCGACATGCTCAAGTACCGCAACTTCGGCAAGAAGTCGTTGACCGAAATCAGGGCCAAGCTCGTTCAGCTCGGTCTCTCGCTCGGCTACAAGTTCGACCCCGATCTCCTCGAGAGCAAGAAATAAGAATTAGGAGTTCAAGACAATGCGTCATCAAAGAGTCATGAAAAAGTTCGGGCGTTCGACCGCCCACCGCACGATGCTCATGAGGAGTCTCGTGACGAATCTCATTCTCGCGGAGTCGATCAAGACGACCCTGCCCAAGGCCAAGGAAGCGCGCAAGGACGCCGACAAGATCGTGACGGTCGCCAAGAAGGGCGATCTCGCGGCCCGTCGTCTCGCGGCCAGCCGCCTCACCGAGCCCAAGGCCGTCCAGAAACTCTTCGACAAAATCGCCCCGGCGATGAAAGATCGCAAGGGCGGCTACACGCGCATCGTGAAGCTCGGCGCCCGCAAGGGCGACGCGGCCGAGATGTGCATCCTCCAGTGGGTGATGCCCGACGCGGCCGCTCCCGCAGCCGAGGTCAAAGAGCCGGCGAAGGAGGTGAAGTGATGGCTATCCAACTCAAGCTCAAGAAGGGCGAGTCGGTCGAGCGCGGTCTTAAGCGCATGAAGAAGATCATGGATAAGGAAGGTCTTCTCAAGACGTTGCGCGATCAGCGCTATTTCGAAAAGCCCTGCGTCAAGGCCCGCAAGAAATCGGCGCGCGCGCGCATCCGCATGCGTTCGCGCCGCGGTCGTATGGAGCTCAACTGACTTTGGGCGCCTTTACGAGGCAGAAAGGAAGCGCCGCCCCGAGGGGCGGCGCGTCCTTTATTTCGGGGGT
>JAZSQE010000058.1:0-7380 GCA_045537795.1 Kiritimatiellia bacterium
ATGGTGCGCCAAGCAAAGCTCGGCAGAGCTAACAGAATGAAAGGAAGCTGTACGGCAACGAAAACGACATGCCGTTAGGAAGGTTGGCTGTGCGGAGGGTGACCGACGCGCAGAAGCCCAACTCGACAAAGGAATGAGCCAAACGGTGCGCCAAGTAAAGCTCGATAGCAACTTGCGAAATGAAAGGAGTTCGTGCTGACAAGAAATCGACAGTCAGTTAGGAAGACAGGCGGCGGAAGGGGTGACCCGACCGTCGAAGCCCTGTCCCACAAACAGGTAAGCCGCAGCGTAAGCGAGCCCTTGCCGTTAAGTCCCGTTATCATTAAAACCCCACGCGGCCAGCGAGTCGTTTGTCGTGAAGCCGAAAAGAAGGGCCGAAGTCGATTTGCGGTCCGTAAAGCGTGGCGGGACATAGAGGGGCGGCGTGTCTGGAAAGTTGCGTCGGGAACTTGGGAGGTCTGCGGCGCGAAAGCGTCCGCAGAAGTCGGACGAACCCATAGTAGCGTCGAAGCGGGGCAATGCCCGTGGAGCGAAGGGGTTCTACGTGTAAAAGGAAGCGTTTCAATCGAATGGGGGCAAGCCGCTTGACTGCGAAGTCCCATACGGAGGAGGAAATCCGCGAGATAGCTGCAAGGCAGAATCTTGTCGGCTATCCGCACCTTGCGCTCATGAGGGAGAAACTGTCGGTAAAGGCGAAGAACGAACCGAAGTTTCGGTTCTACAACCTCAAGAGGCTCGTGGTCGAAACCGAGACGCTCAAGTGCGCGTGGGCGCAAGTCCGCGCAAACAAGGGTGCGCCCGGAGTTGACGGCGTGACGATTGAGGACATCGAGCAGTCCGAGGGCGGAGTGGAAGCGTTCATCGCGGGGATCCAGAAGGAACTCCACGCGAAAACCTACCGCGCAAGCCCCGTGAGAAGGAAGTACATCGAGAAGGTGAACGGAAAGTTGCGCCCGCTCGGCATCCCCACCGTAAAGGACAGGGTGGTGCAATGCGCGGTGAAACTCATCATAGAGCCGATATTCGAAGCGGACTTCCACGACTGCTCGTTCGGGTTCAGGCCGAACCGCTCGGCACAGCAGGCGGTGGACAGGATAGCGGCGGAAATCAAGTCGGGGAAGAAGCAGGTTTATGATGCAGACCTCTCGTCCTATTTCGACACGATACCGCACGACAAACTGTTCCTCGCACTGCGAACGCGCATTACGGACAGTGGCGTGCTGTCGCTCATAAGGCAGTGGCTGAAGTCCAACAGCGTCGAGCCGAACGGGGTGCAGAACAGCCCGAAGGGAAAGGGGACGCCGCAGGGCGGAGTGATATCCCCGTTGCTGTCGAACATCTACCTGCATTGGTTCGAGACATGCGCCATGCTGGTTGCCAAGGCCACCAACCAGGTCATGTCGATCGTGCGCTACGCGGACGACTTCGTGATTCTCGCGGGAAAGTGGGCGGATGGATTCGTGCAGCGGATTGAGTGCGAACTGGAAAACCGATTCGGGCTTGTGGTGAACAGGGAGAAGACGAAACTTCTCGACATGGAAGCCGACAAGTCCGCGCTGTCGTTTCTCGGCTACGAGTTCCGATATGTGAGGGACAGGCACTACTGCAAGGGCGACAGATACCTTGAATGGTGCCCGTCCAACAAGTCGGTGAAGAAGGTTTGCAGGAAAGTCAAGGAAGAGACGATGCGGCGCAAGTTGCTTCTGCCCGTAGAGGAAGTGATAAGGCGTCTCAACCTCGTCTTGGACGGATGGGGAAGGTACTTCAAGTGCGGGTATCCGTCGCGGCAGTTCGCGAAAGTGAACGACTATGCCCGATATCGGCTGCACAAGTTCCTCAACAGGAAGAGCCAGCGGCGGTATCGGCTGAAATACGCCGAGACCTACTACGGAGAATACCAGAAACTCGGGCTTTTAGCCCTCACGAGAAGGAGATACCGATGACACCAGTTTCACACGGGAAGCCGTGTGCGGGAAATCCGCACGCACGGTTTGATGAGGGGGCGTCCGCATCGGAGGAACCGAGGCGGAACGCTCTACTCCACAATGCAATACACGTTTGTACATTAGTCGTTTTCGCTTCGCTGTCTCTCCTGACGGCCGCAGGATCGGAGGAGTTCCTGTCCGTCGAAAAGGCGATGGTCGGTTTCTCGACAAATACAGTCGCCGCGCAGGAAAGGGCCTATCAATATGTCCTCGAGAAATCGAGGACGATGAACGGACAGAACGCCAGAACGGTTCTTCAGGCGCTGAAGACAATGGCGGAGGCGTTGAAGCGCGGTGCCGAGTTTGACGAGATCTGCCTTGCAGGCATGGCGTCGGATGACGAGCGGGTGCGCTTCGCCTGCGCGTCGGCGCTGCTGCAGTCGCCTACACTGGCGACGGCTCCGTCCAACCTGGTCTCCAGGGTTGAGCGTCTTCTGAACACGCCGGATGCGCTTTCTGCCGCGCATTGGTCTGAGATCTTCAGGGCGAGATGCTATGCGCTCGCCGACATTGCCGTCAGGCGCAAAAACGCGCAAGCGGCGGGGGAGCTGCTCCTTGATGTGATTCGCAAGGTGGATCCCGTCCCCATGGGAATCGCCAAGCGCCTCTTGGATGCGAATGTCGACGAGGCGACGCTGGATGCCGCCGTCACCTTGTTGCGGACTCGTCTTGCCGGAATGCCGCTGGGCGACGCGACGGCGTTCAGGACCGCCGTCGAGAAGGTGCAGCCGGAAATCATCGAGCTCCTGAACCGTCTGGGCCGCTGCGACGAGGCGCTCGCGGAGTGCCGTGTTCTGGTGCTGTTGTCGTCGCCGAAGTCCTATCAGGCCGCCGTCAACCTGACCGCCGCTTCACTGAAGCGCGCCGACGGGAATCTCGGCCGCGCGACTGCCTTCATGAATTTCCAGAAGAAAGGCTTTGTGCCGAAGGAGCGGAACATTCTTCTTGACGCCCCGCAGCTTTCGGACGGTGTCCGCGCCGAGGCACGGAAGTTCCTGCCGGTCGGCAAGAGCGAGGTGTGGGGCGAGAGCCTTGCCGTTTCCGCACGGCTCATCTGGCTGGACGATCCCGTCGCGGCCGTCCGTGAGGCCATGCGTGCGTTTGGTCTCGCTCCGTTTGACAACAAGTCCCTACAGGCCTGTGCCGACGCCATGATGCAGCCCATTCTGACGGTGACGCGCAATCCGGATTCGGCGAAGGGGATCGTCGATTATCTGATGTACGGACCGAATGGTCCCGACGGCGCGAAGGGGACGCAGGACGACCTGCCGTCACCGTTCGAGAACCTAGAGCCCGTTTTGAAGCTCGGTCATGGGAACTGAGCGATGTTGCTGGCGGCGATAGTTGCGACATCCCTTGCGGTCGTGCCGATGGTCGAACGCTGTCGGTCCGCGCTGATGCAACACGTCTTCGTCCCGGGAAACGACGTGAGCATTGCGCTCTTGCGGTCCGAATTGTCCGATGCGGGGGCCGAACCGGTGGTGTTGTCCTGCGGTTCGGAGATCGCCTGTGCGCAACCACTGCGGCTGGACGGGCTTTTCTCGCCGCACGACGCAATGGATGCGGATTTTCAGGTGTCATTTGAGGGAATAGGCATTGTGCCGGAAGGCGTTGGGCTAACGGTTGGGCTGATGCCATGTCTGACGGCTGATGCGGATGCGGCGGACGTCATGCCGACGGTCGGCTGTCCTCCTGATGCGGAACGCCAGCTTGCCTTCTCATATGTCATTTCTCCCGTCCGGGAAGCCGTGCCGCGTTTGCCCCCCGTCGTCATCCCCGAACCATGCGCCCTGCCATCGAACGTGCTGGATATGGCAACGGCCCGAATGATCTACGCCGCGCTGACGGACGGCACTGTGAATCCTCGGGCGCGCGAATGGCGGATGCCGCTCGTGAGGATGCTCGTCGACGGGACTCCGGGAACCGACTTCGACTGCGTCTACAGACTTCTCCTGCACGGATTCGGCGGCAATGACGAACGGACGAAGATCCGCGCGCTCACGAAATGGGCGGAGGCGAACCTGCCGCCCCATGAGGTGGCCGATGTCTACCGCGCCGAAACCCGCTATTGGCTCAATCTCGGCGACGCGGTGATGATGGTCGACGCCGCCGGGCGCATGGAAAGGGCGCGTCCCGACTACGCCGTCCGCGCCCATCGCCTGTCGGCGCTCGCCCATGCGATGTCCGGCGAACTCGAGAAGGCGAAGGCCGAGATCGCACGGTCGAGGGCTGAGTGCAGTCCTATGGGCGCGGAGCGGCACGAACTCCTCTATCTCGAGGCCTGGATCGCCCTGCAGGAAGGCGATGTCGATCTGGCGTGGCGGAACCTCGCGGTCATTGTCGCCGAAAACCCCAGGGGCGCGACCGCCCGCAAGGCGCGGCGAATTCTTGAATCCATTTCAATAGAGGCACACGAATGATGAAACCCAAGTTCAAGCTGGCGGCGATCTGCGCCCTCTCCGCGCTCACGGCCTGCCGGACGGCGCACGTCGGACCTTCGGACGGCGGAGGAACGCTTTCTGCCGAGGTCCAGTACTGCGCCTCCTCGGGGAACGCCGGGGACGAGACCGTCGAGGTGCTCGTCAGGAACGGCACGGACTCACCCGTCGAGTTCGTCCGCGCCGAATTGGACGGAACCGAACTCCCCCGGACGGCCTCGTCCGCCGCCAAGGCGCTGAAAGCGTTTTCCTTCGAGGGCGTCGGCGGCAAGGCGAAGAGTCGGATGTCGGCGCAGAGTCCCGTCGCCGGAGCGCGCTGGTGGCAGCTCTACCCCTCGCCGCGGATCGAGGCTGGCGGCGCGGCCGTCTTCCAGCTGAACTTCGCGGAGAAGTCCCGTCCCTGCGAACTGCGGCTGACGGAGAAGGGCGGACGGGTCCTCTCCGTCAAGGTGCCGCGCTATGTGCCGCCGCGCCGCCGCATTGAGTTTCTCGCGTTCTCCGGCGACGGACGCACGCTCCTCCTGCGCCATTCGAAGGGCGCACCGCCAAACCGCCTGTCCGTCAACGGACGCGCGGCGGGCTTCCGCGTCCTCGAGGCGGCCTCCGAATCGCGTCCCGGTGCGGTGGTCGCCGACATGCCCGAGCCCGTCCGTGAGGGCGGGCCGGTCCTTGTCGAGCTTGGCTTTCCGGACGGTGCGCGGCGCTTCGCCTTCGCCCGTGCGATGCTCGGCGTTTGCACCGTTGCGCCGTCCGGATGGGACGGCGACTTCACTCCGCTTCCGTCTGCGGAGCGCGAGGCGTACGGCTTCGACGAGACGATGCGCGTCTACCGCCTTCCCTATGATGTCGCCTGCGACGATACCCGCGCCCACAGCCACGGCGCGAACGCCCGCGCCGTCGTCGCGGCGCGTCAGGAGCGGCTGGCGAAGTTCCCGGACGGACTCTGCGGCGTCGACTTCTGCACGGCCCTCTATCCGTCCGTCTGGAACATCTACTCGCAGATGGCGGACGCCGTCATCGCCAAGCCCTACAAGCTCCACTGGGGCGTCAATCTCTCTCGCTTTCTCGACGAGGAGGACGCTTTTCTTGGACAGGTCGTCCGCGATGTCGCGCCGCGTCCCGTCCTCTGGGTTCCCGAGCGGTTTCGCAAGTTGCGCGAGCTGGACGGCGCGGAGTATTCCGTCCTCGCGTGGTGCGCGATGCTGCGCGGCGTCCGCGGCGTACGCGTCCACCACTGGCTCAACGACCCGAAGGACCCGTTCGCGGACAATCCCGGGCTCGCGGACGCGGTGAAGGGCTTCAACGCCGACTTCGGCCGCCTCCGTCCGCGTCTCGAGCGGCTGCTTCCGGCGGGCGAGAGCGAGGACCGCGCCGCGCGCGTCGCCGTCCTCGAGGGCTGGAGCGGCGACGACGGCGTCCTCATGCTCGTCCGGAACCTGCGCTACGACACCGGCATCGACCCGCAGACGAAGCGGCGCATCCGTCCGTTCGCCGTTTCCCCGATCCGAGACTACGCGCTTTCATACCGCCTCCCGAAGTGGCTGACGCCGGACGCGGCAGTTGACGCGCTCTCGGGCGAGCGGCTGGAGGGCACAGCGACGAACGGCGTTTTCAAGGTGACGGTTCCAGAGCTCGGCTCGCACCGTCTCATTTGGATCGGTAACGCGAAGAAGGAGGTCGGGCAATGAAGGCAAGGACGATTCTGCTGGGCGCGGCGCTTCTCACGTCGGCGGTGACGGCGGGCGAGGAGAAACCGACGCTCACACACCCCGATATTCTTTTCATTCTCATCGACAGCCTCAAGGCGTCGCACGTCGGCTGCTACGGCTACGCGCGCGACACGACGCCGAACATCGACCGCTTCGTGCGCGAGGAGAGGTGCGTTCGGTTCGAGACGGTCATTCCGGGCGGCTCGTGGACGATGCCCGCCGTGATGACGCTCTTCACCGCGCTGCCCGTCGACGGGCACCGTCGCGTCCTGCCGAGCCTGCCGCACAACCGGGAGGCCGTCACGCTGGCCGAGGCGTTGCGCGCGGCCGGGTACGCGACGGTCGGCGTCACCGCGAACGCCATGACGAACCGCCGTTTCGGCTACGGCAAGGGCTTCGACGTGTGGGACGACTATTCGGCGACGCTGCCGCCCGACGCGAGCCTCGAGCGGATCGCCTCCGGCTACGCGAAGGGGATGATGCTGACCAAGATGGGCCTCAACCGGCTGAAGCGCCGCGACCCGGCGAAGCCCCTCTTCCTCTTTCTCTTCTACATGGACCCGCATTGGGACTTCTATCCGCCGCCGCCCTATGATATGAAGTTTGCTTCGCCGGGCAAGGGGCCGATCCGCAACGCCTGGGCGATGAAGGCCGAGAAGGTGACGCCGGAGATCCGCCGGCGAACGCTCGACGCCTACGACGGCGAGATCGCCTACTGCGACAATGCGATTTCGAACCTGCTTGCGTCCGTCGCCGCGACGCCGCGTTGGAACGACACCGTCGTCGTCATCGCGGGCGACCACGGCGAGAGCTTCTGGGAGCGCGGCTTCTCAGGACACGGCAACTACCTCTACGACCAGGAGCTGAAGGTGCCGCTGATGATCCGCGTGCCGAAGAACCGCGGACCGAAGCCCGGTGGTGTCGTGAAGGGGCAGGTCGGCGGCATCGACCTTGCGCCGACCCTCCTGGACCTCGCGGGCGTGCCGGTTCCGCCGTCGTGGAAGGGGCGCTCGCTTGTGTCTGCGATGGAGCGCGGCACTTCCGACGGCCGTCCCGTCGTCACCGAGACGCGCGTCCGCGACAAGCTCTGGCAGCGGGCCGTCCGCACCGACCGCTGGAAGGTGATCGTCATCGACGACTTCACGAAGCCCGTCGAGGCCTACGACCTCGTCGCCGACCCCGGCGAAACCAACAACCTCGTCCGCGCCGGCGCCTCGCTTCCGAAGGAGGCGCAGGACCTGATCCCCC
>JAZSQE010000049.1:0-41010 GCA_045537795.1 Kiritimatiellia bacterium
TTCGGAGGAAATCGAAAAGTTCGCGCTTTTGTGCGTTAAGCCTCTTCTGGGCGAGACTCTTGTCGTTTCCCGTTCAGGGTGGAAGAAGATAAAAGACTCTTTTGCCGCCTATCGCTCGTGGGTCAATTCCAAACCCGAGATTTCCGCGGCGGCAAAGGCCGCTCTTCTCGAAGAGGAGAAAATCCTGCGCTACCGCCGTTATCTCGGAGAGTTCATCGAAAATTATGTTACGATGAGATACCTTTACGACGGCGGAAAGCCTGCCATGTTCCAGATGGGGGTTCTGCGCATAGACGGCAAGGAGATGAACCTTTGCTTTCATGTCGAGAACGAGGCGGCGCATTGCGCGCTTTCGGGAAAATCAAGGTGCTGCGTCCTTTATCTTAAGCTCACACGCCCCTCGGAAGGCGGCGTGCGTTCCGTTTGCGCCGTCGTGACGGCCGGAACGATAGGGGGGCTTTACGCGGGGCGCAACGGCGTTTTTTACGATTACGACGGCAAGGACTGGGATGCTGTCGTCACGAAAGTCGTGGAGGCGCAGGTTTCTCTTCTTGAGGCGTTCTGGTCGCCGTGGCGCAAACTCGGCGAAAGTATCGCCTCGACGGTCAGGAAGTTTCTCGGAGACAAACAGGCGGCCGCCGATGCAAAACTTTCTTCCGGAGTCGAGAAAGCCGCTTCCGGCAAGAGTTCTGATTCGGCCGCGTCCGCATCGCTCGCGGGTTCTATCGCCGCTATCGGCATAGGCGTCGGTTTCATCGGCGCGGCCGCGGCATCCCTGATGGCGGCGCTCTCGAAAATGTCTCCGTGGCAGATCGGCGGCTCTGTCATCGCTCTTATTCTCGTCGTTTCCCTGCCGAGCATGCTGCTTGCGTATTTTAATCTCCGCAAACGTGATCTCGGGGCGATATTGAATGCCGGAGGCTGGGCGGTCAACCGTCCAATGAAATTGACGATGAAGAAATCGCGTGATTTCACGAAGTGTGCCCGGAGCAAGGGGCTTTTGGCGCTTTTTGCCGTTTTCGCGCTCGCGATCGCGCTTCTTGCGGCAGGCTCCCATTTCTTCTCCGGACGGAATGATTCCGCCCGATGCGTAAAAACGGCAGAGCGGAATTGAGGGCCGCCGGCTCGGGCGTCAGGGCCGTGAAAGTTCGGCGATGCGGTCTCGCAGATATGCGGCGCGTTCGAATTCGAGACGTTCGGCGGCTTCAAGCATGTCGCGCTTCATTTCTTCGATGAGCTGCACGCTGTCGCCGCACGGGCCGCCGGCGGCGCCCGGCGTCCGCTTCTGCGCGGCCTTGAAAACGTAGGCGCTTTCGTTTACCGCGCGTTTCACGCTCTTCGGGGTTATGCCGTTGGCTTTGTTGTAGGCGATCTGCTTTTCGCGGTGATTTTTCGTGATCCGCATGAGATCGCGTATGGCGATGGTTTTTCTGTCCGCGTAGAGGATCGCCCGGCCGTCGACGTGGCGCGCGGCGCGGCCCACCGTCTGCACGAGCGATGTCGTCGACCTCAAAAAACCTTCCTTGTCGGCGTCGAGGACGGCCACGAGCGCGACTTCGGGGATGTCGAGACCTTCGCGCAGCAGATTGATGCCCACGAGAACGTCAAACTCGCCTTTGCGCAGTCGCGAAAGAATCCCGATGCGCTCTATGGCGTCGATGTCGGAGTGGAGATACTCGACGCGTATCGAAATTTCACGCAGATAGTCGGTCAGGTCTTCTGCGCTTTTTTTTGTGAGAGTCGTCACGAACACGCGTTCGCCGCGGCCGGCCGAAAGGCGTATTTCGCCGATCAGATCGTCTATCTGGTTTTTGAGCGGGCGTATTTCGACCTGAGGATCGAGAAGCCCCGTGGGGCGTATAATCTGCTGCGCGAGCGTTCCCGCCTTTTCGTGCTCATAGTCGCCCGGAGTCGCCGAGCAGTACACGATCTGCTTCGTTTTCGCGTTGAATTCGTCGAAGGTGAGAGGGCGGTTGTCTTTCGCGCTGGGCAGGCGGAAACCGAAATCGACGAGCCTTTGTTTTCTCGACTGGTCGCCGTTGTACATCGCGCGCACCTGCGGGACGGACACGTGGCTTTCGTCGATGATCGTGAGAAAGTCGTCCGGGAAATAATCGATGAGACATTCTGGCGCGCTCCCGGGCGCACGGCCCGACAGGTGGCGCGAATAGTTTTCTATCCCGTTGCAGTAGCCGAGTTCGCGCATCATTTCAATATCGTATTCGGTGCGCTCTCTCAGGCGCTGAGCCTCGAGGAGTTTGCCTTTCGACTCGAAAAAGGCGAGGCGCTCCCTGAGCTCCGCTTCAATCCGTTTGAAGGCGGCCTCCATTTTTTCCTTGCCGATGACGAACTGCTTCGCCGGCGTGATGACGGCCGCGGGCATGGTTACGCCGCCTTTGCCCGTCAGGGGGTCGAGTTCCCGTATGGACTCTATCTCGTCGCCGAAAAACTCCACCCGCAGGGCTTTCGTTTCGTATGCGGGGAATATGTCGAGCGTGTCGCCGCGCATGCGGAAAGTGCCGCTCGTGAAGGCGATGTCGTTGCGCACGTACTGCGCTTCGACGAGGCGAGAGGCGAGGGCTGAGCGCGAAACGGCTTCGCCCGTCTTGAAGCCGACGGCGAGATCTCTGTATTCGTCGCTTTCCCCGAGTCCGTATATGCAGCTCACCGACGCTACGACTATCACGTCTCTTCTCGCGATGAGCGCGTTCGTAGCCGCGAGGCGGTAGCGCTCGATCTCTTCGTTTACCGACGCGTCCTTTTCGATATACGTGTCGGTCTGCGGGATGTACGCTTCCGGCTGGTAGTAATCGTAGTAGGAGATGAAATATTCGACGGCGTTTTCGGGAAAGAACTCCTTGAGTTCGGCGAAAAGCTGCGCGGCGAGAGTTTTGTTGTGGCTCAGAATCAGTGTCGGACGGTTCCATTTTTCGATGACGTTGGCGAGCGTGAACGTCTTGCCCGAGCCTGTGACGCCCTGGAGGATCAGCCTGTCGTCGCCGCGTTTCAAGCCTTCGAGGAGAGCCGCGACGGCCTCCGGCTGATCGCCTGTCGGTCTGAACTTGGACCTGAGTTTGAAAAGCCGCTCGCGCATGGTGCGTTTTCGTGTCAGGCGGCCGCGGCGGCGCCGGACGGTCTGACGCCGCGCCTGAGGGCTTGCGCGATGAAGATGCAGCCGAGCGCCGCCAGCGCGATCGAGATGGTCTGGCTGATCGAGAACGGACCTACCGTCGCGCGCGGATCGCCGCGCATGTATTCGATGACAAAACGGATGACGGCGTAGCTTATCATGTAAACGCCCGTCAGAAACCCGTGGCGCGCGGAGAGGGCGGCGCCGTTTCCGCGCGCGCGCAGGTGGAGGGTGAGCAGAGTCGCGAAGAGCGCAAGAAGCGCCCCGGCCTCGAAGAGCTGCGTCGGCAGAACGCTCACCGCCCTGCGGCCGTGTTCGTACCAGCTCGGGCTGCCTTCCGGAAAGGTCACTGCGCACCACGCGTCGCTGTCCCGGCCGTAGCAGCAACCGAAGAAGAAGCAGCCTATGCGCCCGAAAGCATGGCCCAGCGGCAGTATGACGCTCATGTAATCCGAAAGAGCGAGAGTGTTTTCTTTTTTCGTTCTGCACCAGTGGAAGAAAAGCAGGAGCGAGAGGATGAAACCGCCGTAGAACATGAGCCCGCCCTGATCGATGCGGATTATTTTCGCGGGAGCGGCGGCGAATTCGTCGTGCCAGTGCTCGATCACGTAGGCGATGCGCGCGCCGATGACGCCGCCGATGATGAGCCGCATGAGAAGATCGCCGAGATCCTTGCGGGCCGTGAGTTTTTCGAGAATCCACCAGCAGACCATGAATCCGGTCGCCATGCACGCGCCGTATGTTTTGAGGTGGAGACAGCCTATATCTATCAAATCTGGAAACATGACGCACATTATACCAAATCCGACGGTGAATTATGGTATAATACCATATCATGAAAATTTCGAATGAACAGTTTTCCCTCGCGGCCAATACCGTAAGATGTCTTTGTTCCGATATGATCGACAAGGCTAATTCGGGTCACCCCGGCGCCGCCATGGGCATGGCCGATCTCGCGTGCGTGCTGTGGCTCAAGTATCTCGATATCGATCCCAAGGATCCGTCGTGGGCTCGGCGCGATCGCCTCGTTTTCTCCGGCGGACACGCGAGCAGTCTCGTTTACGCGCTTTTCCATCTTGCGGGCGTGGGCGCTCTCACGATGGACGAGCTCAAGACTTTCCGTCAGTTCTCAAGCCGTTGCGCCGGGCACCCCGAGCGCGGGCTCATGCCGGGCGTAGAAGTGACGACGGGGCCTCTCGGGCAGGGCATCGCGATGGGCATAGGGCTCGCGCTTGCCGCGAAGAAGGCCGCGAGTTCGAACCGCACGTGGGTTTTCTGCGGCGACGGCGATCTCCAAGAGGGCATCTCCCACGAAGCCTGCAGCTGGGCCGGTGCGATGAAGCTCGACAATCTCGTTCTCGTGTACGACTCCAACAACATCACCATTGAAGGGTCGACTTCGCTCTCGATGGCCGACGATACTGCGAAACGCTTCGCCTCGTACGGCTGGAAGGTCCTCGAGTGCGACGGACACGATTACGCCTCGATCGACCGCGCCTACCGCAAAGCGATGCGCGTCGAGGGCCAAAGCGTCATCATCATCGCCTCGACGCACATCGGTTTCGGCTCGCCCAACAAGCATGACAGCGCCGATTGCCACGGAGCTCCGCTCGGAGCGGAAGAGACGGCTCTCGTCAAGAAGGCCTTCGGTTTCGACCCCGAAAAGACGTTTTACGTTCCCGATGAGGTCTACGCCCTCTTCGCGCGGCGCACGGCGCAGCAGCACCGCGTCGCGAACCGCGCCAAGCGCGCGGCGGCCGCCGCGGCTCCAGTACCGGCCGGCAAAGACGCGCTTCTGGCCGCGTTGCCCGCGTTCGACGCCTCGCGCGACATCGCGACGCGTTCCGCCTGCGGCGAGGTGATGAACGCTCTCGCGCCGCTCGTGCCCGAACTCATCGGCGGCTCCGCCGATCTCGGCCCTTCGAACAAAACGATTCTCAAGGGCGCGGGCGACATCGCCCCCGGCGACTTCTCCGGGCGCAACATCCACTTCGGAATACGCGAAATCGCCATGACGGCCATCGTCAACGGCATTTCCGCCTACGGCACGTGGCGCGGCTACGGCGCGACGTTCTTCGTCTTCAGCGATTACTGCCGACCCGCCATCAGACTCGCCGCGCTCATGAAGGTGCCTTCGATACACATCTTCTCGCACGACAGCTTCTACGTCGGCGAAGACGGCCCCACCCACGAGCCGATCGAACAGCTCGCCGCGATGCGCACCATCCCGGGGCTTTTGATGTTCAGACCGGCCGACGCGAACGAGACGGCTTACGCGTGGGTCGCGATGCTGCTCAAACTCGACGGGCCTTCGTGCCTTCTCACGACGCGCCAGAACGTGCCCGTTCTCTCCGACGTCACTTACGAGGGCGTTTCGCGCGGCGGCTACGTCATCTGGCAGGCCGGCCGTCAGGACGCGCAGACGACGCTTTTCATATCGAGCGGCAGCGAGGTTTCGATCGCGATCGCCGCGGCGAAGAAACTCTGGGACGAAGATCGCGTGTCCGTGCGCGTCGTGTCGATGCCTTCGCAGGGGCTTTTCCTCTCGCAGAGCTGCGCCTACCGCGAGTCGATCGTGCCGCAATACATGACGAAGCGTGTCATCGTCGAGGCGGCGAGCCGCTTCGGATGGGATCGCTTCAGGCTCGATCACAAAAAGACGGTGTTCGTGACAAAAGACGATTTCGGGGCATCGGGGCCTTACAAGGTACTCGCGAAAGAATACGGCTTTACGGTAGAAAACGTTTACGATAAAGCGAAAGGCATACAATGAAACGCAATATTCTCATGTGGTTCCGCACGGTCGTGACGATGATTGTCGTCGGCACGCTCGCCATGATGGTGTTTTCTCTGAGAAGCGAGCTTGAACGCGCAAAAGCGGCTCTGAGGGCGTGCAGCGCCAAAAGCGCGGCGCAGGAGGAGAAGAAGGACGGCGTCTACGTCCTTTGCCGCTTCGATCTCAAGGCCGACGCCGATATCGCCGACTACAAGAAGAAGACTCTCGATGTCGTGCCGAAAGTCCGCGCGGAGAAGGGCTGCCGCCTCTATGCTCTTCTTGAAGACGCCAAGACCGATTGGACCGCCCCGATGCGTTTCGGAGAGCGCACGTTCTGGATGGTGGAGAAATGGGATTCGATCGAAGATCTCAAGGTGCATCTCCAGACGCCGCACATGAAGGCTTTCGCTCCGACGGTCAGCGGTATGCGGACGTCGTTTACGTTCCATGTGCTCGAAGAGTGCAAGATGATGCCGTAAATTTCACGAAATACGCAAAAACGGATAAAGTATGAATACATTGGCTGCTTTGCTGTGCACGGTCGAGATGGTGCTGCCTCTCGGCAAGGTGCGGACTATTCCGGTTTACGAACAACGCGCCTATCCCGCGCGCGTAGTGCCTATTCAGAAGGTCGACATCGTTCCGCAGGTCTCGGGCGAGATACTTGAAGTCGCTTTCGAGAACGGGCAGATCGTGAAGGAGGGTGAAGTCCTGTACAGGCTCGATCCTGTCAAGTACGCCGCCGCCGTGAAAAACGCGGAGTCCAAACTCGCCGAATGCAAGGCCAACGTCAAGTACGCCGAGCTTTCCTACGAGAGACACAAGAAACTTCTCGAGACGCGCGCCGTTTCGCTCGACGCCGTCGACAACGCCCTCTCTCAGCGCGACAGTTCGCGAGCGGCGTATGCGGCCGCGCAGTCGAGCCTTGCGGCCGCGAAGGACGATCTCGCCCACTGCACCATTGTCGCGCCGATTTCCGGCAAGTTGGGCACGAACGCCAAGACGAAGGGCAACTACGTGACGGCTGGCTCGGAAAAACTCGTGACGCTCGTGCAGACCTCTCCGCTCAGGGTGATGTTCTCGATCGCCAACCGCGATTTTCTCAGGATGTTCAACGCCCGGCTTAAAAATCTGAAAGAGAGGTCTGAAATCACGCTCACGCTCTCGGACGGCAGCGTTTTCGCGGAGAAGGGCGAAATCGAATATTTCGAGAATATCGCCGAAGAGCGCACCGATACGATCCGCGTTTACGTGAAGTTCCCCAACAAGTCGCGCATCCTCAAGATCGGCACGTCCGTGCGGGTTTCGCTTTCTTCGACGCAGGGGGTCTCTTATCCCGCGATTCATCCGACCGCGCTTCTCCAGGACATTCAGGGCCCGTATGTCTGGGCGCTCGATGCCGATTCGCGCGCCGTAAGACGCACCATCGCCCGCGGCGATCTTTGCGGCGACTGGATTGTCGTCGAGAAGGGCCTCAAAGGGGGCGAGACGATCGTCATCGAGGGTGCGCACAAGGTGCGTAAAGGCATGAAGATCAAAGCGCCCGAGGCGAAGTAAAAGATGAAGTCCATATCGCAGGTGTTTATCGACCATCCCAGGACCGCCTGGGTCGTGTGTATCATAATCGCGCTGTGCGGGTCTATCTGTCTGACGCGCATGCCGGTGGCGGAATATCCCAATATCACCCCCGTCACCGTCACGGTCTCGGCGTCGTATTCCGGCGCGAGCTCCGACGTTCTGCGCCAGACGGTGGCTACTGTCATCGAGGATCAGATCAACGGCGTAGAGGACGTCTGGTACTATAAGTCAAGCTGCAGCGGCGTGGGCGCGTACAACTGCTACGTGTCGTTCCGTCCGGGCGTGAATCCCGACATAGCGCTCGTAAACACGCAAAACGCGGTCAAACGCGCGGAGTCAAAGCTGCCCGAAGAGGTTCTCAGATCAGGCGTTTCGGTCAGAACGCGTCCCGAAGATCGCATGGCCATGTACGCCTTTACGACCGATGGGCGCGAAATCGACGTCATGCAGCTGTCGAATTTCGTTGAAAAGCAGATTGCCGACGCCATTGCCCGCGTCGAAGGCGTATCTCTCGTCGAGACGGGCGGGCGCGCCTACGCGATGCGCATTTGGCTCGATCCGATACGCGTGTCGGCGCTGGGAATTTCGATCGCCGAGATCAAGAACGCCATCGAAAGTCAGAACGTGCAGGCGGCGGCCGGCACGGTGGGCGGCGAATATTCGAACAAGTATCTCTTTTTCAAACTTAACGTCAAGGGCCGTCTGACGACGAAAGAGGAGTTCGAGAAGATCGTCGTGAGGAGCGACTCCGAAACGGGCGCGCAGGTGCTGGTGCGTGACATCGCCCGCGTCGAGCTCGGGTGCAACGGCTACAACACGAGATGGCGCTTCAACGATCTGCCGGCGGCGTCGCTGAGCATCTACAAGGCGCCGGAGGCGAACGCCGTCGCAACGGCCGAGCGCGTCAAAAAGGAGGTCGACAAATGGATCGCGCGTCTTCCTCCCGGCGTGAAGGGGGTTCTCGCGGACGACACGACCGCCTTTACCGTCGTCTTTCTCAAAGAGACGTTCAAGACTCTTCTCGTGGCGCTGCTGCTCGTCGTTCTCATAACCTACTTCTTCCTTCAGGATTGGCGCGCGACGCTGATTCCGACGATCGCGATTCCCGTCGCGCTTCTCGGCACGTTCACGATCCTCCACGCCCTCGGGTACACGCTGAACGTGCTGACGATGTTCGGGCTTATTCTCGTCATAGGCTCTCTCGTCGACGACGCGATCGTCGTCGTCGAAAACTGCCAGTCGCTGATGCAGCGCGAAGGTCTGAGCGCCAAGGAGGCCGCGTCGAAGTCGATGACGCAGATCACCGGCGCCGTTCTGGCGACTACGCTTGTTACGCTCGCGTGCTATGTGCCGCTCGCGTTCTATCCCGGCATGGTGGGTATGATGTACGTGCAGTTCGCGATCACCATGTGCGTCGCGCTCTGTCTGTCGACGGTGGTCGCTCTCGTTCTCTCGCCCGTCCTGTGCGCATACATCCTCAAGCCTCCGCGTGAAAAACCGCTCAAGATATTCGCTCCGTTCAACACGCTCGTTTCCGGCAGCCGCAGCGTATATCTCTTCTTTGTGAAGATTCTCGTCAGACGCGCTCTTCTGACGGCGCTTCTTTTCGCCGGTGTGGTCGCGTCGATCTGGTGGATTTCCGGTCAGGTTCCCTCGGCGTTTCTTCCGAAGGAAGATCGCGGCTACATCTCGATCAACTGCCGTCTGCCGGAAGGACAGACGCATGAGCAGACGATCGATGTGATGGACACTTTCTACGAAAGGGCGATAAAAGTTCCCGGAGTGGAGAGCGTCTCGTACACGTGCGGTTCGAGCAGCTCGTGGGGCACGAGCGAAAACTTGGGCACCGCGTTCATCCGTCTCGACCACTGGTCGAAGCGCACGACGAGCGATACGCGCATCGACGTCATCATGGACAAGCTCAAAGCCATTGCATCGGAGATGTACGCGGGTGAATTCGTCTTCACGCAGCCTGCGGCGATCCGCGGTCTGGGAGGTTCGAGCGGCGTCGGTTTCAATTTCTGCACGATGAAGGGGCAGTCGGAGCACGAGCTCTACAACGCGGTGACGGAATTCATCCGCACCATTCAGACGAACAAACTCGTCAAAAGCGCGTTCCACGGCTTCCAGTCGATCTCGCCGCAGCTCGACTTCAAGATCGACCGCCGCAAGACGGAGAGTTTCGGGCTTTCCCCGAAGACGGTGTTCCAGACTATTCAAAACAAGCTCGCCGCGTATTATGTCAACGACTTCAACATCCTCGGCGGCGTTTACGATGTGAGAATCCAGAACGACAACGAATTCCGCGGCGGCATCAACGACATCTACAACATCAACATCCCGACGTCCGACGGGCTTACGGTGCCGCTCTCGTCGCTCGGCACGCTCGAATACGTTGTGCGCGCGCGTGAGACGATGGCTTACAACAAGATGCTCGCGGCGTGGTGCGATGTCACTCCGGCGGAAGGTGTCGCGTCTTCCGAAATAATGAAACTCATTCTCGAGACGCCCAAACCCGACGGATACGCGATCGAATGGGGACCGGTGCAGCTGCAGGAACTCGAAAACGAAGGTCAGCTTGAGATACTTCTCGTTCTCGCGCTTCTCTTCGCGTATCTCTTCCTTGTGGCGCAGTATGAATCGTGGACGATTCCCGTTTCGGTGATTCTTTCGGTGCTCGTGGCTCTTTCCGGCGCCGTGCTCGGGCTTTGGCTCACGAAGACGCCGCTTTCGGTGTACGCGCAGCTCGGTTGCGTCATGCTGATAGGTCTTGCCGCGAAGAACGCGATTTTGATGGTGGAGTTCTCCAAGCAGCAGCGCGAGGCGGGCATGGACGTCTACGAGGCCGCCGTCAGCGGAGCGAGTCTGAGATACAGAGCGGTCATGATGACGGCGTGGAGTTTCATCATCGGTGTGCTACCGCTTACCATCGCCAACGGTGCGGGTGCGGGAGCCATGAAGGCCATCGGCATCTGCACTTGTTCGGGAATGCTTGTAGCCACGTGTTTCGGCATAATCTTCGTTCCGTCCATCTATACGATCTTCCAGCGGATGCGCGAGGCCGTTACGTCCAAGAAGCGGTAGACGGGGCCGAAGCGGGCTCCGCGCGATGTCTGCGCGGCGCCGAATATGGTATAATATGCCGGATTCGACAAGAAAGGCGATTTATGAAATATGATAAAAACGGCGCGCTGATCGAGTGCGCCATTCCCGGTGTACCGCAGAAAAGCGGCAAGGTTCGCGACATCTTTGATCTCGGCGACAAACTTCTCATGGTCGTGACGGACCGCATCAGCGCGTTCGACGTGATTCTCCCGTGCGGCGTCCCCGACAAGGGTAAGGTCCTCAACCAGTTCTCTCTTTTCTGGATGGATTTCTTCGGAATGAAGAACCATCTCGTCACGGCCAACGTCGACGAATATCCCGAAATCCTCCGGCCTTACAAGGAGGATCTGCGCGGTCGTTCGATGCTCGTGAAGAAAGTCGAGATGGTCGAGGTGGAGTGCATCGCGCGCGGCTATCTCACCGGCTCGGGGTGGAAGGAATACCAGCGTTACGGCACCGTGAACGGCGAGAAGCTGCGCGAAGGATACGATAACGCCTCGAAACTCGACGAAGTTCTTTTCACGCCCACGACTAAGGCGGCGATAGGCGACCACGACGAGGCGATCGATTTCGCCCAGACGGTGGAACTCGTCGGAGCCGAAATGGCGGACCGGCTCAAACTGACAACGATCGATCTTTATTCGCGCGCCGCCGAATTCGCTCTCAAGCACGGCATAATCATCGCCGACACCAAGTTCGAGTTCGGCCGCGACGCCGACGGTTCGCTTATTCTCGCCGACGAAGTCCTCACCCCCGATTCGAGCCGCTTCTGGCCGCAGGAGAGTTACAGCGTCGGCTCCAATCCGCCCAGTCTCGACAAGCAGTACGTGCGCGACTGGCTGGATTCCATCAATTTCAACCACCAGCCACCCGGGCCTGAACTGCCCGATGAGGTTGTCGCCAAGACGCGTGAAATATACGTCAAGGCATACGAAGAACTCTCGGGCAAGAAGCTCGTTTGAAAAGAAAGGCCGTAATACATCATGGGTATGCTAGATCAGATCAAGGATGCGATGAAGATGCGCTCCGAAGCGAAGCGCATCGAGGCGGAGATCAAGAAAATAAGCTGCGAATACGCCAACGGCGGCATCACCGTCGTCGCGCGCGGAGATATGACGATAGAGCGCATATCGGTCACGCCCGAGGCGTACGATGAAGTCAAGAAAGACAAGCCCAAGAGGTTCGAAACGATGCTTTTGAACGTCGTCAACGGCGCGCTCAAGAAGGTTCGCGAAACGACGCAGCAGATGATGCTCAAATCGATGCAGCAGGGCGGCGATTTCGGTTCGCTTTTCGGCAAGTGAGTTTTTTGTAAACCAACACAAACCCAAAGGAGTAAATCATGTCGATTAAAGGTTACGCGAAATTCCTGCTCATAATGGCGGGTCTCGGTGGACTTCTTTACGGTGTTGACGTCGGCGTTATCGCCGCGGCGCTTCCGTATATCGAAAGAACTTCCACGTTCAGCCAGAACGAAATCGGATGGATCGTCGGCATGGCGCTTTGGGGATCGCTCCCCTCGTCGATGATCGCGGGTCTTCTCGCCGAATGGTTCGGCCGCAAGAAAATGATCATCGTCTCCGCGCTTCTTTTTCTCCTTTCGATTCCGGTTATATGCGCATCCGGTTTCTTCGAGGGCGGCAACTTCTGGATGATGGTCGGCGGGCGCGCCATGCAGGGCGCGGCGGCGGGTCTTTTCGGCGTGATCGTTCCGATGTATCTCGCCGAATGTCTTGACGCCGATTCTCGCGGCAAGGGCACCGGCATGTTCCAGCTGCTCCTTACGATCGGTCTCGTTTTCGTCGCGGTCATCGGCTTTGCCATCACATGCTTCTACGGCGACGCGAAGAAGGTCGTCGATCCCAAGGCGATTGAAAACGGGATTGTCGAGTATGTTCAGAAGGTGGACGGGGATAAAAACCCGGTATGGGCTGACGAGAAGAAGTCCGTTCCCGTTTACGAGATGGATGAGCAGGGCAAGCCCAAGCCGAAGTTGGACAAGGACGGCAGGAAAATCGCCGATATGAAGAAGGTCACGTTTGAGATGATCAAGAGCTGGGTCGCTCCCGGGCAGATCGCCTCGTGGGTGCGCGCATGGCAGATGATCTTCCTCCTTTCCTGCATTCCCGGAATCGTTCTCTTCCTCGGCGCGTTCCGCCTCAAGGAATCTTCGCGCTGGCTTTACAGGAAGGGCCGCAAGGAAGAGGCTCTCGCATCTCTCGCCGCCAACAACGGTGAAGAAAAGGCGAAAGATATTCTCAACGAGATGATTGCCGCCGATGAAGCGGCCGCCGCCGAAAAGGCGAAGAACGCCGCGGCGACCGATTCGCTCCTTCAGAAGAAATATGTCGTTCCTTTCATTCTCGCGGTCGTGATTCTCGCCTGCAACCAGACGACGGGCATCAACTCCGTTCTCAATTACACGGTGACGATCTTCCAGAAGACGGGTATGCAGGGCGCGTTCGCCAACCTTTCCGACGTCGCCATCAAGATCGTCAACTGCGTGATGACGGTCGTCGCCTGCGCGCTCGTCGACAAGAAGGGCCGCAAGTTCCTCTTGAAGCTCGGCACGAGCGGCATCATCGTCGGCCTCTGCGGCGTCGGGACGATCTTCCTCGCGATATCCAAGGGATGGGTTGTCGCGTCTATGATGACCGGCATTCTCGCAACGGTGTTTTTCTTCATGTTCATCGGCTTCTACGCCGTAGGTCCGGGCGTGTGCGTATGGCTTGCCCTGACCGAGCTTATGCCCACGCGCATCCGCGCCAACGGCATGGCGATCGCGATGATCATCAATCAGGGCGTCTCCGCCGGTATCGCGACGGTGTTCCCGAAGTGGTGCGCGGCGACGAACGACAACGGCACGGTGTTTTTCGTTCTCGCGGGCTTCACCGTGATCTACTTCATCACGGCGGCGTTCTTCCTGCCCGAAACGAAGGGCCGCACGCTTGAGGAAGTTGAGCAGTACTTCACCACCGGTAAAATGCCGGAGAAGAAATGAAACCGCCTGCGATTCTGATTTCGGCATCGGTGTTTTTCTGCGCGAGCGCGTTGTGCGCGAAGAATGACGCCGACGCCGAAATCGGCATCGGGGAATACGAGACGATAATCGCGCGTCAGATGTTCGGGCCTCTTCCGCCGACGTTCGATTCGACCAAGCCCCCAGGGCAGGGGATAATGGATTCGCGCGGAGGCAAGGCGGACGGGCCGCAGTTGACGAAAGAACAGGCGCAAATCCGCAAAAACGTACACTTTTCCGTGATTAATCTCACGCCTTCCGGAAAAACCGCAGTGGGATTTACCGACAACAGCGATCCGAAGGAACCAAAGCATTATTACCTGAAGGTGGGAGAATCGTCTTCGGACGGGTGGACCGTCAAGGATGCGGACGCCGCCACTTCAACGATGACGATCGTGAAAGACGGTGTCGAGGTGTCGCTTGTGCTCGGGCAGAAGTCCGGCGGCGGCGCGGCGGCGGCCTTGCCGCAGCAGACCTTGAAAAACCACGGGGGCGAGACGAGTCTCGCCGTGACGATGAAAAGCCGCAGAGCGTGGCGGGAGCGTAAAAAGAACGAAGAGGTAAACCGGATGCGCGAAGAACTCGCCGCGCAAAAGCGCGAAAACGAGGAGCAGGAGGCGCTGCGCAAGCAGGAACGCGAAGAACAGCGCCAGCAGTTGAACGCCATCCGGGACGCGCTCACCAAGATGCGTGCGGAGAGAGAAAAAAACGAAGCGGCCGCAGAGGGTTCCAATGGAAATGAAAACAACGACAATCAGTGAATTTCAGGCGGAGCTTCTCGCTACGGGCGGTTACCGCACGAAGGAGGACCACCGCGCACCGGAGCGCGCCGGAGCAGGCGCGCTCACGACTCTCAGGTACACGCTGGGCACGACCAGAGTCTTTCCCATGTGCGCTCTTTACGAGCCTTTCGGGAAGCTCAATACGGCCGTCTGGGCCAAGTTCTGTTTTTCAACGGTGCAGACGGCCGAGAAGCTTGGTATGAACGTCATCGTGGAGGGATTCGAAAATCGCGCGGCGATCGACGGCCCGGTCATGTATCTTTGCAACCACATGTCGACGACGGAGACCATTCTTCTGCCGCCGATCCTTCTCGCGTTCAGTCCGTTCAGTTATGTCGCCAAAGCATCTCTCGCGCATCTGCCTTTTCTCGAGAAGGCCGCGGCGCACATGCGCATGGTTCCCATCGGCCGCAAGAATCCGCGCGAAGATCTCGTGAATATGCTCAGGATCGGCACCGAGCGCATACGGGGAGGCGACAGTTTTCTGATATTCCCCCAGGGGAGACGCGAGAAAGTCTTCTCCCGCAAGGTCTATTCGTCCATCGGCGCTAAACTCGCGGAAAAGGCGGGGTGTCCCATAGTGCCGATCGTCGTCGACACGCGCTGTCAGCCGACGCGTGAAAAAGGGCTTTTAAGGAAGGTTTTCAAGGATTTCGGTCCGGTCGATCCGACGAAGGATATCCGGGTCTGCTGCGGCCCGCGGATACCCGCGGGCAAATCGAAAATCATGCACGAGGCCGCATTCGACTGGATGGCGTCGAAACTTGAAGAGTGGGGGCTGCCGACGGAGCGCGCATGAAGTTTTTCGCCACGATTCTCGCCTCTTTCTTCGCGCCGCTTGCCGCTTCGGCGGCCATGACGTGGTATCCTGCCGCCGGCTGGAAGGATCAGGCCGACCCTTCGGCTTCGCCCGAAGCGCGCAAGGGCGGGTCGATCAGGCTCTACGGCGGGCAGGGGCCCAAGAGCTACAACGGCTATATCGACAATAACGCCTATACGGGGATGACGTTCGCTCTCATGTATTCTTCGCTCCTGTCGATCGATCCCGTGACGCTTGATTTCGTTCCGTCGCTCGCGTGCCGCTGGGCTCTCTCCGGCGACGGGCGTCGCTTCGTTTTCGAAATCGATCCCGAGGCGATGTGGTCGGACGGCGAGCGCGTCAAAGCCGAAGACGTGAAATGGACGTTCGATTCGGTGATGGACCCCAAGAGCGACACGGGGCCGTGGAAAACCGTCCTCGCGGCGTTTGAAAGCCCCGAAGTGAAAGATTCGCGCACGATCATTTTCCGCAAAAAAGGCGAATCCGGCAAGGATTGGCGGGATCTCATGAACATAGCGTTCTTCAAGATACTGCCGAGCCACGTTTTCAGGGGGCGCGATTTCAACAAGCTTGATTTTCTCATGGCTCCCGTCACGGGGGTATACCGTCTGACGAAAATCCGCGAAGGGGTTTCGGCCGAATTCTCGCGCGCGCCGCGCCGGTGGTGCTCGGCGAAACCTTCCTCCGCCGGGGTGTACAATTTCGACCGCATCGTCATGAAGTATTACGCCGACAACGAAAACGCGTTCGAGGCGTTCAAGAAGCGCGAAATCGACGTGTATCCCGTTTACTCCGCGCGCATAATGGCCGAAGGCGTGAACACGGAGTCGTTCAAAAAGAACCACGCGCTCAAACGCCGCGTCAGGAATCACGAGCCGATCGGGTTTCAGGGGTTCGCCATGAACATGCGCCGCGCGCCTTTCGACGATATCAGGGTGCGCAAGGCGATGGCTCTTCTTCTGGACCGCGAGACGATGAACCGAACGATGATGAACGGCGAATATTTTCTGATGAACAGTTATTTCACCGATCTTTACGATGAGCGCAATCCCTGCCGCAATACCTTGTGGCCGTTCGACCCCGCAAGGGCCGCGAAGCTGCTCGACGAAGCCGGCTGGAAGCGCGGTGAGGACGGCGAGCGCGAGAAGGACGGCAAGAAATTCGTCTTCACGTTTCTTTCCCGCGGCTCGAGCGAAGACAAGTTCCTCTCCCTGTTCAACCACCAGCTCAAACTTCAGGGCGTGACGATGAAGATCGAGCGCAAGGATTTCGCCGGCTGGATGCGCGACATGGATGAATACAATTTCGACATGACCTGGGCCGCGTGGGGCGCGGGTATATTCAGGATGCCCGAAACGATGTGGCATTCGAAATCGGGCAGGGAGCGCGGGGGCAACAACATCGTCGGGTTTTCAAACGCCGAAGTCGACAGGCTCATCGAAAAGGAAAAACTCATGATGTCGGGTCCGCAGCGCGAGCGGGCCTATCGCGCGATGGACGCGCTGATTGCCGAAGAGGTGCCGTACGTTCTTTTGTGGAACACCGACGAGCGACGTCTCGTAAGCTGGAACAAGTTCGGCTCTCCTGCGTCGATTCTGGGCCGCTACGGCTACGAAGAGTCGGTGCTTTCATACTGGTGGTACGACATTGACCGCGCCGAAGAACTCAGGGAGGCGATATCGAAGGATACGTGTCTTCCCGATGTGCCGGTGAGAGTCGATTATGACAAGGTGACAGGGCGATGATCGACGAAGGATATGAACTTATAGACTCCGGCGACGGACGCAAGCTGGAACGCTTCGGCAAATACGTTCTCGC
The DNA here is from genome assembly GCA_045537795.1 of Kiritimatiellia bacterium. Taxonomy (GTDB): domain Bacteria; phylum Verrucomicrobiota; class Kiritimatiellia; order RFP12; family UBA1067; genus UBA1067. Next base: position 17,029 of record JAZSQE010000049.1, read on the forward strand.
CAGACCATGTTCCCAGGCGCTGTGGTCGCCTTTGCGCGGCGAGACGGCATGGGCGCGCGCCGACGCGTCGTTCGACCGGGAAGACGGCAACCGATGGCACGGGCGCGTGAATCTCCCGAAGGAATGGGTCATCGAAACGGCGGGGATAAAGTTTCGTCTCGGCGGTACGGATTTCGGGCACCTCGGGATATTCCCGGAGCAGCGCGCCCAGTGGCGGTGGATCCGCAGGACGGTGGAGTCGGCCGGCAGGAGCGTAAGCGCCCTTAATCTCTTCGCGTATTCCGGCGGCAGCACGATGGCCGCCGCGCTCGGCGGCGCCGAAGTGTGCCATCTCGACGCCTCGAAGGGGATGGTCGAATGGGCGCGCGGCAACGCCCGTCTGAACGCTCTCGCCGAAAGGCCCATCCGCTGGATAGTGGACGACGCCGTCAAGTTCATGAAGCGTGAAGTCCGCCGCGGCCGCCGCTACGACGCGATCATTCTCGACCCGCCCACGTTCGGGCGCGGAGCGTTGGGAGAGACGTACAAGATCGGGCGCGATCTCTCCGAAACGCTGAGACTCGTCAAGGCTCTTTTGAGCGACAAGCCTCTTTTCGTTCTTTTTTCCTCGCATACGCCGGGGCTTTCTCCTATCGTCGCCGAGAACATATTCTCGCGGCTTTTCCCGGACGCGGCGCTTGAATCCGGCGAAATGCTTCTTGAAGGGCGCTCGCTCCAGTGTCCGAGCGGAGTCTATCTGAGGGCTGTATGGAAATGAAAATAGGCTGTCATTTGAGTTCGTCCGGCGGATATCTCGCCATGGGGCAGACCGCCGAATCGATCGGCGCGAACGTCTTTCAGTTCTTTACGCGCAACCCGCGCGGCGGCGCGGCGAAACCGATCGACCCCGACGACGCGGCTCGTTTCAACGCGTTCGCCGCCGAGAAAGGGATAGGCCCCGTCCTCGCGCACGCCCCCTACACGCTCAACGCCGCCGGCAGCGAAGCGCGCGTGCGCGAATTCGCCGAAGAGACGATGTTCGACGATCTGAAACGTCTTGAATACACGCCCGGCGCGCTTTACAATTTCCACCCGGGCAGCCATGTCGGGCAGGGAGCCGAAAAAGGCATAGAGCTCATAGCGGGAATGCTCAACCGCATCGCCGCGCGTTTCGCGGCGGTTCCTTCGACGACTGTGCTTCTCGAGACGATGGCCGGCAAGGGTTCCGAGGTCGGCCGTTCGTTCGAGGAACTGAAGGCGATAATCGACTTGAGCGAATTTCCTCTCGGAGTCTGCCTTGACACGTGCCACGTCTGGGACGGCGGCTACGACATCATCGGCGATCTCGACGGTGTGCTGCGGCGGTTCGATTCGGTCATCGGGCTCGAGCGTCTTAAGGCGGTGCATCTCAACGATTCGATGAACGATTTCGCGGCGCACAAAGACAGACACGAGAAAATCGGCAAGGGGCGCATCGGGCTCGACGCCATCACGGCCGTCATCAACCATCCCGCGCTGAGAGATCTGCCGTTCTATCTCGAAACGCCGTGCGATCTGCAGGGGTATAAAGAAGAGATCGCTCTTCTCAAGAGTCTGAGGAGCGAGCCGTGAAGACGTCCCTTTTCGATTATCCGCTCCCCGAGCGGCTTATCGCGCAGCACCCGGCTGAGAAACGCGGCACGGAAAGGATGATGGTTCTCCACCGCGACACCGGTGTCGTGGAACACCGTCATATCGCCGACATCGTCGAGTATCTGACGAGCGACGATTTGATTGTCGTCAACGACACGAAGGTTTTTCCCGCGAGGCTCATCGGCAGGTGGATCGACAGCGAAGGCGCCGTTGAGATACTGATGGTCGGCGCCGCGCCCGAAGCCGAAACTCTTAAGGCCGACGTATGGAACTGCATCGTGGGCAGCGGCAGGAAGTGCCGCGAAGGTCAGATCGCGCGGTTCGGGCCGAACGGAGAGCTCAAGGCGAAGTTTCTCTCGCCGCTCTCCGGCATCGGGATGTGGAAGATCGAATTCGTCTGCGATCGCCCGCTTATGGAACTTCTCGACGAATTCGGCCGCACGCCGGTGCCGCCGTATGTCAAGCGTGAAGGTACCATGGAAGAGGAGATGGAAGACCGCGAGCGTTACCAGACCATATACGCGCGCGAGGTCGGTTCCGTCGCCGCGCCCACGGCGGGGCTTCATTTCACGCCGGAGATTTTCGCGGCGCTCGACGCCAAGGGCGTGAAGCGCGTCGCCGTCACGCTGCACGTGGGGCCGGGGACGTTCCGCCCCGTCAAGGCCGACAGCATCGAAGATCACAAGATGGATTTCGAGGCGTTCACCGTGACGACCGAAGCGGCCGAGGCGATCATGGAATGCAAAAAACGCGGCGGGCGCGTCGTGTGCGTCGGCTCCACCACGGTGCGCACTCTCGAGAGCGTGGCCGCGAGAGAGCCCGACGGCGGGCCGCTCGTGACGGCCGGTTCGGGGGCGAGCGACATTTTCATCTATCCGCCGTACGATTTCAAGGTCTGCGACGTGATGCTGACGAATTTCCACCTGCCGAAGTCGACGCTTCTGATGATGATATCGGCGCTCGCGGGCAGGATGAGGGTTTTGTGCGCTTATGCGCTCGCCGTGAGAGCTCAGTACAGATTCTTTTCATACGGCGACTGCATGCTTATAATCTGAAGGAGGCGACAGAGATGACGATCGGGATAAGAGGTATGGGGCTGATAGGCGGCTCTTTCGAAAAGGCGTTTCTCGCGGCGGGGCACAAAGTGGTGAATCTCAAAAACGCCGCACCGTCCGTTCTGGGAGAGTGCGACGTCGTGGTCGTCGCGCTCCCGCCGTCGATGGTCGTGCCGTGGGTCGGACAGTGCGCCGCGTTTTTCAAGCCCGGCGCGATAGTGACCGACGCGTCGGGCGTGAAGAGCGATATCTGCGAAAATCTGAAGGGGCTTTCCGATTCCTCGCCCTGGACGTTCGTCGGCGCTCACCCTATGGCCGGCAAGGAAAAGAGCGGGTATGAAAATTCCGAGGCCGGGCTTTTCCGCGGAGCATCGATGATTCTGACGCCCTATCCGGGAACGGACGTGGTCGTGATCGAAACGCTGAAAGGGCTTTTCGCCGAGACGGGGTTCGCCCGCACGGTCATCACGGACCCGAGGCACCACGACGAGATGATCGCCTACACGAGCCAGCTCGCGCACGTCGTTTCGTCGGCGTACGTTCGCGACTCGCTCTCCGCGTCGCATGAAGGGTTTTCCGCCGGCAGCTACCAGGACATGACGCGTGTTGCCACGGTCGACCCGGATCTGTGGACCGACCTTTTCCTCTCCAATTCGGAGGCGCTCGACAAGGTTCTTTCGAATCTCATAGGCCGTCTCTTCGAATACCGCGACGCGATAAACTCATCCGACGCGGTCAAGCTGCGGCGTCTTCTCGCCGAGGGGCGCGATGCGAAAATCAATGCGGGCTGACGCCGGTTTGTGGTATAATCACGGGCATGAGAAGAAATATACTGACGGCGGCGGTTCTGTCTGCCGCGTTCTGCGCGGCGAAAGGCGACATCTCGAAGGACGATCTCTGGTTTTTCGCCGATTTTGATTCCGTGCCGAGACTCGACGGGGCGGCATTTTCGGCTCCGTTGCCCCGGAATCGCGACGTGCCCGGCCGCTACGGGCGTGCGTATTCGTTCACAGGCGGCGACAAGCGCGACGAGAACAGATTCTGGACCGTTTCCGATCCGGAGAAACTCAAGAACTTTCCCCGGGAGAAGGGCGCGTTCATGTGCTGGTTCCGGACGCCGAAGGACAAGCTCGGCTACAGGCATTTCTCGGCGTTCGGTCTCTGCGGGTTCTGGCAGTTCCAGTGGGTGTGGCGGGGCGATTCGTTTTCGGCGGGATCCGGCAGGGAAGATACGGCCTCGATCAGGGATTTCAAACGCTCGGAGAAATGGCGCCATTTCGCCGCGGTCTGGAACGAAGAGAAACTCGTCCTCTACATCGACGGAAAACGGATCGCAGAGAAGGCGAAGCCCTCCAGACCCGACATGAGAGGCGTGCCTTCCGCGACGCTTCGCATCGGTGTCGGGTGCAACGGTTCGCCCGTCAGCAATCTCGAGATGGATGAGATCGCCGTAATCAGGCGCGACATCACGCCGGCCGAAGTCGCATCTCTCGCCGAGGCGGAAAGCGGCATTCTCGCCTCCGGCGCGGGAGTCGTGGGCACTCCGGTCGATTATCCCTACTTCTGGCGCAACCAGAAGAACGCGGCCGTGAGAATACGTCTTTATTCGGAAGAAGACAGAACTGGCCGAATCGAGTATGAAATCGCGGGTGAAAAGTCGGTCATCGGAGATTATGTCCTCAAAGCGCCGATGACCAAGCTCGCCGTGCCTTTTAATCCCTCGAGACTGAAAGCGGGCCGCTATGATTGGAAGATCAGATTTGTCTCCGGCGCCGAGACGCTGTTTGAGCGCTCGGGCGTTTTGAATGTCATGCCGAGGCGCGAGCGCGACGAATACAAATTTCTCAACTGGGGCGGTTACGGCTCGATGACCCCGGACTACCTCAAATCGACGGGCATCAACTCTTCGAACGTCGGTTATGCCGATACGGCGAACATCCGCAAATATGTCAAGAACGGCATCTTCCCCAACATCAACTACGACAACAACAGGCGTTACGGCTGGCACAGGCGCGATATAGACCCCGAGGCGATAAGGAATGCCGTCGAAAAGGATTTCGCCGGGATGGAAGGCCTCCATTTGTGGGCGACGACGCTCGTCAATTCCGAAATCTACGGTTCATCATATCCGCAGAACGCGACGAACCATCCCAAGTTCCACGCTTGGGCCGAGAAGGAACTGGGCTTCAAGCCCGATTTCGGTTACGGCAACGCTCCCATAGCGGTCAGGTCGCCTCTGGCAAAAAAGATTATCGAGAAAGGCGTCGTCAAGCGCGGAGAATTCCCTCAGCTCGACACCGTGCTCTGGGTCATGTCCAAAGGTATGGCTCCTTACATCATAGGCGCATGCACGGCCGATTCCCTGCACGGGATCGATCCGGAGAATATCGTCTGGAGCGAGCCGTCGTTCGAAGGCGTGGCCGACAATTTCGATATGCTCGCCGACTGGCACTACGCTTATTCGACGGCTACGACGCTTATGGAACTTTGGGGTTGCGCCGCGTACGCGAGAGCGTGCAAAAAGCCGTATATGGCGACGCTCGGCGCAGGTTACTGTCACGGCTTTGTCCGTCCGCACCGCATCGTTGCGGACCCCAGGACCGGCAAGCCGGCGGGCAAGACCGCCGCGCAGAGTTGCGACGAGGTCGTCATCAAAACATGGATGTCGATCTCGGCCGTTCCCGTCCACGCGATGTCGATCTTTTCGCTCGACACCTGGTGCTACGGCGAAAAGCAGGGTTGGGCCGAACCGGGGACTTCAAAGCGCTACGGAGAGACGTGGCGCGAGAAACTTCTTCCGGCGGCGATGCTTCTGCAGGACATCCCCAACGTCCGCGCGCCCGTGGCGTTCTTCATTCCGCGCGAGAGCCACCACTGCGCCGACATCGGCTGGGGGACGGCGCATTATCCGAACCTGATTGGCGAAGCGCTCGCGGAATGCCCTGTTCCTGTCGATTCGATAAGGCTCGAGCGCGAAGTCGCTTCGGGAGCGCTGAAGAACTACCGCTACGTGATAATGCCCATGGCGCGAGTCCTTTACGATACGACTCTCGAACGCCTCGAAGAGGCCGCCCGCTCGGGGGTCAGGATCGTCACGGACGCAATGGCCTGCAGAAAGTTTGAGGGCGGTATCCATCTTGACGATTTCAAATGGCACTACCATCCTCGCGCGTGGCCCGACGTGAAGGCGAAATTCAAGACGTGGTACTCGACAATCGTTCCCGAACTCGTCGCGGGACTCAAGGCGCGCAGCGAAGGCGACGGCACGAACACGTATACTTTCGTTAAGGAATATGACGGCGTTGGCTACGTCACGGTCGTCAACAACAACCGCTCGCGCGTTCCCGGGTTTCTCAATACGGTAGTCACCAATTCCTGGTACACGCCGTACGGCGAGGAGCAGAGCGTGAGCACCGTCTTCAATTACCCCGAAGGGTCTGCGATATACGAGTTCAATTCCCGCGGTGAGGGAGGGCTTTCGCGCAGGATCGTGACGCAAGGGGGCGTGTACAAAGCGCGTTACGCGCCAGCCGAAGGCAAGCTGTTCTGCATTTACCCCCGCGAGATAGAAACGCTCGACGTCAGGGTCGCGGGCGCGTCCATCGAGGTTTCGCTCGACGATTCGTCGGGCGCGCCGGCGCCGGGACGTCAGCTTCTTGACGTTGAAGTGCGCGACCCCGACGGAGTTCTTCATGACGAGACAGGCCTTTACAGGATGGAGAAGGGGCGCGCGAGCATACCTTTGAGATTCGCCCGGGACGACAAAAAGGGATCTTTCTTCAAACGCTGGAAAGTCAGGGTCCGCGAGTTGACGAGCGGTTTTACGGCGACATGTTCGTTCTGAAGAGTCTGCGGCGGCGAAGCGTTCGGAGGGATTTTCCGCTGAAGGACAACATCGGCATGGGGAGTGAAAAATACACAGGGCGTCTTGCGCCGTCGCCGACGGGGGCTCTTCATCTCGGAAACGTGCGCACTTTCATGATCGCATGGCTCCGGGCGCGTTCGCTCGGCGGGCGCGTCATCATGCGCATGGAAGATCTTGACCATCCGCGTGACAAGCCGGGCGCGGCGGCGGAAGCGATCGAAGATCTGAAATGGCTCGGCTTCGACTGGGACGAGACGTTCACGCAGTCCGAACGCAGAGATCTCTACCGCGACGCTCTCGAAAAGCTCCGCTCGCTCGGGCTCGTCTATCCGTGCGTATGTTCGCGACGCGACGTCGAGACCGCGCAGTCCGCGCCGCATGAAGGAGAGCAGCTTTTCTATCCGGGCACGTGCAGAGGGCGCTGTCGGGACTGGGCGGAGGCGTGCGCCGTTCTTGCCGGGAAGGGCGCGGCCGGCAGGATGCCTTGCTGGCGGTTCAAGGTGGATGCGCCCTGCACGGTCGCGTTCGACGATGTTTTCGCCGGGCGCCGCGAATACGACGTAGCCTCGTCGCTCGGCGACTTTCCTCTTGCGCGCGATGAAGGCGGAGCAGGATACACTCTCGCCTGCGTAGTGGATGACGCCGCGATGGGTGTTAGCGAAATCGTCCGCGGGGACGATCTTCTCGCGGCTACTCCGGCGCAGATTCTCGTGAGGCGCTCGCTCGGATACGCGCCCGTGGCGCATTGTCACGTTCCGCTTGTCGTCGGGAGCGACGGCAGACGCCTCGCGAAGCGCCACGGCGACACGCGCGTAAAGACGTACCGCGCATCGGGCGTGAAAAGCTCCGAACTGATAGGTTTTCTGGCCGAGTCGTGCGGATGGGCCGAGCGCGGAGAAAGTCTTTCTCTCGCCGATCTTCTGCCGCGTTTCAATCTGAACAGCGTGCCCCGCGGCGCGTGGAAATTCAACAACTCACAAATATAAGGAACATATATGAAAACGGTACTTGTCGCATTGATAGCTCTTGTCGTTGGAGCGACGGGCGGATATTTCATGGCGCGGAATTCTTCGGATGACGTGCGAACGGCCCCTCGCAGGGAAAAACGCCAGCAACGCCGCGAGGTGTCGCGCGGGCGCGATGACGATGCGGTGAAGGCTCTTCGGGCGCGTGTGCGCGACCTCGAACGCGTCATGGCGCAATCCGAACGGAATGAAGAACGTTCGCGTGAAGAGCAAAATGTCGCGCAGGTCGAAACGCCGCAACCGATGAATATGCGCGAGAGGATGGAGAAAATGAAGACGGAAGATCCGCAGCGATATCAGGAAATCACGAACCGAATCGCAAACTTCCGCATGCACCGCGCGAGGCGGGCCGCATCGAAAATAGAATTTCTTTCATCTATCGACGTTTCGGGGATGAGCGCGTCTGCGAAACGTACCCATGAAGAGCTGCAAAACGCTATTGCGGAGCGGGAAGACCTGGAGGCGCGACTGCACGATGCCGATCTGTCGGATGAGGAAAGGGGCGAAATTTTCTCCAAGATGCGCGAAACCGACAGAAGATTGCACCGCTTGAACGCGGCCGAGCGCGACAATCTCCTTCTTGAGACCGCGAAAGGTCTCGGATTCGCGCTCGACGAGGCGAAGGAGATAAGCGCCACGATCAAAGAAGTGATAGACGTCACGAGCTCGTGGCATCGTATGCCGGGGTTCGGTGCAGGACGCCACCGTAACGGAGGCGGCAACCGTTGACGTGCTATTGCGGGGCGCGGCGGATGATGGTATAATATCGTTATGAAATTTTGTCTTATACTGCCCGTTTTGGCCTTTTTCGGCTTTTTGAGAGATGACGAGCCCGCTCCGGTCAAGACGAACGCGGTTGCGGCGGCAACTTCAGTAGCCGCGGCGACCTCCACGGAAAAGACGGAGACTTTGATGAGCAGAGCCGCCGCCGAGAAGGCCATTCAGAAGGCTGCGGACGACGCGGCCGCCAAGGCTGCGGCGGAGGCCGCGGTGAAAGCGGCAGAAGAGGCCGCGAAGGCCGCTGCGGCAGAGGCTGCGAAGGCTGCCGCCGAGAAGGTCGCCAAAGAGGCGGCAGAAAAAGCTTTGAAGGAGGCGCAAGAGCAGATAAACAAAAACGCGGCTACCGTAGCGGCGGCGAAACTCGCGGAAGAAGCGAAAGTGGCGGCGGAGAAGGCCGCGGCCGCTAAAAAGGCCGAGGAGAAAGAGGCGAAGGCAGAGCGGGCGGAAAATATGGCGCAGATAGATTCTCGCGTTTTTCGCCTTAACCATATCTCCGCCGTAGAACTCGCCGACAAATTCAATATCATGTGGAACGGAGAGTTCGGCCAGAAGTGGAAGGTGACGAAAATGGCCGTTGCGTTCCAGGAGTCCAATTCCATCATGATAACGGCTCCGCGCATGATTCTCGATGCTTGCGAAAGGATGATAGTCGAACTTGATGTGGAAGCCCAGCAGGTTTACATCGAAGCGAGGTTCGTGGAGCTGTCGAATAACGCCTCGCATAAGCTCGGTATTGACTGGCAGATGCTCGACGGCATGAAAGGTTCGCTTGCGCTCGACGCGGGCTGGAACGAGCGGAAGATGGAGGGGGTCACAACGTATGACAGCTCCACCGGTAAGTATACTATCGATTCTTCCGCGGCGGAGCAGGGGGCAAAGTCCGCCAACCTTTCGTATGTCAACGGAACTATCGGAATGTCTGAACTCGCGCTCGTTCTTCGCGCCCTTGAAAAGAGTGAGGATGCGAAGGTGTTCTCCAATCCGAAGATTATCGTTTCGTCGGGCAAGAAGGCGAAAGTCGACATGACTGAAAAATATCCGAACGTCACGATTTCGGCGAAACGTACGTCAAGCGGCAGTTCCGACTCGCTCGACCTCTCCATGAATATGGCGGCGATTCCCGGAGAAGACAAGTTCATGTTCGCGAAAGAGGCGTTCTTCAGCTGGGGAATTGAGCTCGAGGTTGTTCCCCGCATAAGCACAAACGGTCTTATCAACGTTTCGATCGTTCCTACAATTTCAGATCAGACAGGCTGGGTGACGGCGGGCGCCAACGACACAAGCACTAAAGATTCGAATGCGGGCAGCTATTCCGCGAAATATCCCGTCATCAACGTGCAGCGTCTTATAACAGAGTTTAATATGTCAAGCGGTATGACGGCTGTTATCGGCGGTTTGTCGAAAACGATTGAAAAACAGGAGGATAGCGGCATTCCGTGGCTTCGCGATATCTGGTGGATCGGGCCAAAACTCTTCGGTAGCAAAATCCGCGTCAAAGAGCAGAAGGAGATTCTCGTTTTCGTGACGGTCGGTCTTATCGATCCGAGAGATATGAAGAAGGATGCGGGGCTTCCAAAGAATGCGGTGCTGGGTCGTCAGTATACGCGCGGTCAGCGCTTTGAACCCGGCGATTTGCCGCGTGGCGCGATTGAAGGCGTAAAATCGCTTGATATGAGATCGCTTGAAGAGCAGGCGAAGGATCCGCTGCCGCCCCCGAACGACGGGAGGTTCATAGATTTCTCGAAAATACCGAGGCCCTTTACCAAGGCCAAAGATAAAGTGAAGGCAGATAAATGAAAAAAACACTAATTCTTATTACGGCGTTTGTCGTCGCAGGCGCGCTTTACGCTGACAAGGTTGCGCTTAAATCCGGCTCGTTTCTGACGGGCAAGGCCGGACAAATCCAGAACGGTGAACTTTTGTTCACGTCCGACGATCTCGGCGATGTGAAGATCAAACTTGCGAATATCGCCTCGCTCGACGTTTCAAGCCGGAACGTAATCCAGTACAACGACAATACCACCGAAACGAAGAATCTGTCCGTGAAGAACGGCGCGCTTGTCGATGAAAAGGGCTCGCCTGTCGATATGGCGAACGTGAAGGCGTTCAATCCCGTGGAGGAGAAATGGCACGGGTCTGTAAACGTCGCTTTCCAGTCCGCGCGCGGCAATACGTACGAGAACTCCGCCACTGTTCTCGCCAACGTGAATCGCCGTTGGGAGAAAGACCGCGTCAACGCCAACTTCGGATATTACTATTCCGAGACGGGCACCAGTGAAGAAAACAAGGAAAAATCGACTGACCGCTGGGAGATAGAAGGTCAGCACGACCACTTCTGGAGCGAGAAGTTCTACGTCTATGAAAACGCGAAATACGAGCAGGATGATATCGCCGGTCTCGATTACCGTTTGAGACTCGGCGCGGGTGCCGGTTATCAGTGGCTTGACGGGCGCGCTTTCGATTCGACAGGCAAATGGAGTTTCAATCAGGAGGTCGGTGCCGCGTGGATCAAGAACAGTTATGTCGATCAGGATCCTTCGGCGGACGACAGTTACGCGACCGTTAGATACGCCCATCATCTTAAGTATTTCCCAAAGTGGAACGACAAGATAGAAGCGTTCCACAATCTTGAATTCCTGCCGCAGGTGGACGACTGGGAGAACTACCTCATCAAGGCCGACATCGGCTTCACGACGAAGATCGTGATGGATTTCAATCTTCTCTGCAAGATCGAATGGGATTACAATTCGATGCCCTCGGTCGGCCGCAAGTCGAGCGATTTCCGCTATATCGTAGGTCTTGGATATCAGTGGTGAGGATGGGGTGGATGTTGTGAATGTTGGAATGTTGGAATGTTAGAATGTTAGAATGTTAGAATGTTGGAATGGGTGAGGGATGTTGAGGGTAGCTATAGTATATCCGCCGTTGAAGAGTGAGAAGGGGGTTGCCCTTCTTACTCAGAATCGTCAGTTTCAGTGGTTCTCGCGCCCGACGTATATCTTTCCTGTTGTGCCGGCGACGGCGGCGACAATGCTCAAGGATGCAGGATGCGAGGTTCTCTTTCTCGACGGAATCGCCGCCGAACTGAGCGAAGAGGAATTCAACCGGCGGCTTGAAGCTTTCGCGCCGGATTGCGTCGTCATCGAAACCAAGACGCCGGTCGTTAAGCGCCACTGGCGCTGGATCGCCGATTTTAAAAAACGCCTGTCGGCCGCGACGGTGCTCGTGGGAGATCATGTCACCGCGCTTCCGGAAGAATCGATGGCCGAGTGTCCGGTCGATTACATTCTGACCGGCGGCGATTGGGATTTTCTTCTGAAGAACATCGTCGAGGCGGATTTCGATTCTTCAAAATTTGAAAGCGGCATCTGGTATCGCGACGGCGGCGAAGTGAAGACGACAGGAGTTTTCAAGCTCGATCACGATCTTAATTCGGCGCCGTGGATTGATCGCGATCTCGTCCATTGGGAGCTGTATGCGAAAAAGAACGGCAATTTCCGTCGCACTCCCGGAACGTACATAATGTCGGGGCGCGACTGCTGGCACGCGAAGTGCACGTTCTGTAGCTGGACGACGCTTTATCCGACATACCGCACGCGCAATGCCGTTGATGTCGTCGACGAAATAGAAATGCTCGTGAAGAAGTACGGCATCAGGGAGCTGATGGATGATTCCGGTTCGCTTCCTGTAGGAGAGTGGCTCAAGACGTTTTGCAACGAGCTTATCCGCCGCGGCCTAAACCGCAAACTGCGCATAGACTGCAATATGCGTTTCGGACGTCTGACTATAGACGATTATAAGCTTATGCGCAAAGCCGGTTTCAGGCTCGTTCTTTTCGGGGTCGAATCGGCGAACCAGGAGACGCTCGACCGTTTCGTCAAGGCGATCAAGGTCGAAGACATCGAAAAAGGCGCGAAGTGGGCGAGCGAAGCGGGGCTCGATGTACATCTTACTTTCATGTTCGGCCATGCGTGGGAGGGGCCCGAAGAAGTCGTCAACACCGTCAAGTTCGCGCGCGGACTTCTCGCCGCCGGGTACGCTTCGACGCTTCAATGCACTTTGACGATCCCGTATCCCGGAACGCCGCTTTTTAAGGAACTCGCCGCGTCCGACGCTCTTCACACGCTCGACTGGGACGAGTACGACATGCGCCGCGCCATCACGAAGACGCCGCTCGTGAGTGAAAACGAAATCAAATGCGCGATACAGGAGGTATACCGCGGCTTTTTTCAGCCGCGGGCTCTCTGGCACCGTCTTACGACCACGCGCAACCTTTTCGATTTCGCGTTTTACTACCGCGGCATACGCTCGCTTATCGGTCATCTCGTGGATTTCAAATCATAAGGTTCCCGGCCATGCGTTTCGCTTCTCCGTTGATGCTCGTTTTCGTCGCGCTCGTGCCGGTCTTCGCGCTCGTGTGGGCGCTTCTCAGAGCGCGGCGCGAAAAGTCTCTCGAGCGTCTTGTCGCCGTTTCGCTGCGCGCTCGTCTCATGCCGCGCGGCGCGGATATGTGGGGGCTTCAGGCATGGCTTATCGTGGCAGGCCTTTTCCTCTCGCTCTTTTCGGCTTCGCGCCCCCAGTGGGGAAAGTCAGATGAAAAGTACGTCGAGCGCAGTCGCAATGTCGTCGTCGCTATCGATGTCTCCCGCTCGATGCTCGCCGAAGACGTCAGGCCTAATAGGCTTGAGCGCGCGAAGGCCGATGTCGCCGATCTCATTGATTCGCTTGAAGGCGACCGCTGCGCGCTCGTCGCGTTCAGGCGCACGGGTGTCGTGATTTGTCCTCTTACGACCGATCACGGGTTTCTCAAGAGTGCGCTGGAGCAGATGTCGTGTGAATCGGCGCCTCGCGGTGAGACGGATCTCGGCGCGGCGATACGCGCTTCTCTCGATGCGCTCGATCCTGCCGCGGACGATCATAACGCCGTTATAATCATCTCCGACGGCGGCGATCTGCGCGGCGAGGCGATAAAGAACGCGGAGCTTTCTAAAAAGCGCGGCATTCCGATTTTCACCGTCGGCATAGGAGACCCGAAGAAGGGGGCGGCGATTCCGTCGCCCGACGGTCGCGGGGAGATGAAGCATAACGGCTCTCCCGTGCGCGTGAAACTCGAAGAGGCGGCGCTCGTGGCGATATCGAAGGCGTCGAACGGCAGATACGTGCCGCTCGCCACGGCGGGGACGGCCGAGACGACTCTCGGGGCGATTTACCGCAGATTTTTGAGGCAGGTCGCGGCGAAGGAGCAGAATGAGGAAGAAAGCCGCGCGGCGGAAAGATACCAGTATTTCCTCGTTCCGGGTCTTGCGCTTCTGATCGCCGGCGCCGCTCTTTCCAAAGGCCGTTTCGGGAAAGGCCGCCGAGGGTGAAGGGCTCGCTTTCGCGCCGCTACAAAGCCGTCATCGCTTATGACGGCGGTCAGTACTCCGGCTGGCAGTATCAGGACAACGCGGTCGGGATGCAGCAGATAGTAGAAGAGGTCCTCGCGCAGCTTGAGGGATCGTTCGTGCGCGTCTTCGGCAGTTCCCGCACCGACGCGGGCGTTCACGCGAAAGGATTCGTCGCCCATTTCAATCTCACCAAACCGATACCGCCGAAGAATCTCGTGCGCGCGGTCAATTCGCGCCTGCCGCCGGCGATAAGGTTTTTGAGGGCGTCGTATGCGCCTGACGGTTTCGACGCGCGTCTCTCGGCGAAGGGCAAGGAGTACAGATATTTCGTCTATCAGTCGGATATAATGCCGCCGCATCTCGCGCCGTACTGGACGCATTGCCACCGCAAACTCGATGTGGCGGCGATGGCCGACGCCGCGGCGCGTTTTGTCGGCAGGCACGATTTCGTTTCTTTCGCGGCGAATCCGAACCGCGTTCTTGAAACGACTGTCAGGAATATATTTTCTTTTACCGTCAAACGTTCTGGTCCGAGAATCGTTTTTTCGGTCAAGGGCGACGGATTCCTTTACAAGCAGGTGCGTTCGATGGTCGGCTTTCTCATTTCGGTCGGGAAGGGCAACGAAAAGCCGGAGGCCGTCAGCGAACTTCTTGAAGCCAAGGCTCCGCGCACCGCCCGCGTGGAGACGGCTCCTCCGCAAGGGCTCTTTTTGTGGCAGGTTTATTATTAGGATCAACAGGATTTGCACGATTGCGCTTCTGCCGAAATGAGAATCTTGCGCGGAAAATTCTCGAGAGAAAAGTGGTGTGTTTGTCAAAGCAAGCATTTTCACCAAATTTCGCGGTAAATGAAAGTAACCGGCGATAAAGAGCAATTATGCGCCGTTGCACCCTTGCGCCCGTCGCAGAAGGGTTTTTGGGGGAAAACGTGGTGGAAATATGATATAATACGAATCTATGAAACTTGTAGAAGAATTAAAGGCGCGCGGACTCGTCGAGGCGCTTACCGATCCCGATATAGAGAAGGCTCTCGAAAAGCCGACAACAGTGTATTGCGGCTTTGATCCGTCGGCGAAGTCGCTGCAGGCGGGCAATCTCGTCTCAATCATGGTGCTGAAGCGTTTTCAGCAGGCCGGTCACAAAGTCATAGCCCTTGTCGGCGGCGCGACGGGGCTTATAGGCGATCCTTCCGGGAAGTCCGCCGAGCGCAATATGCTCACGCTTGAACAGGTCGAGGAGAACAAGCGCGGCATACGCGACAATCTTGCGCGCATTCTCGATTTCGAAGGTCCAAACGCGGCGGTAATGGTCGATAACTACGACTGGTACAAGGCGACCAGCGCGATTGAATTCCTGCGGGATATCGCCATCAACTTCCGTGTGCCGCAGATGCTTGCGAAGGAATCGGTCAAAAAGCGCCTTGAGGCTTCCGAGGGCGCCCTTACGTTCACGGAGTTTTCGTATCAGATTCTTCAGGGCAACGATTTTCTCCATCTCTACGACACTTACGGCTGTACGCTCGAGGTGGGCGGCGCAGACCAGTGGGGCAACATCACGGCGGGAACGGATCTCGTTCACCGCATGCGCGGCAAGACGGCGTACGGTCTTACGTTCCCGCTTCTGCTCGATTCGAGCGGGCGCAAGTTCGGCAAGAGCGAAGGCAATGCTCTTTTCATGAACGGCGAAATGACGAGCGTATTCGACTGGTACCAGTACTTTCTCAGAGCGGCGGACGCCGACGTCATCCGCTATCTCAAGGTCTTTTCGATGAAATCCCTCGAAGAGATCGCCGAACTTGAGGCGCGGATGAAGGCTGATCCCGAAGCGCGCATACCGCAGAAAGCTCTCGCCGAAGAAATCACACTTCTCGTTCACGGCGAGGAAGGGCTCAAGAAAGCGAAAGACGCGACCGCCGCTCTCTTCGGCGCGAAGTCGTGCGGCGCTGAAGGCGGCAAGATGGACGCGGACACGATGCTTCAGGTTTTCGCGAACGTCCCGAGCGCGACCGTCGAGAAAAGCGAAGTCGTCGGCAAAAGCGTCTTCGCCGTCGCCGCCGCGGCCGGGATGTTCAAGTCGAACGGCGAGGCCCGCAGGATGGCGCAGCAGGGCGGCCTTTCGCTCAACGACGCGAAGGTCGACGACAAGCGCATTTTCGACGAGGGCGATATCGTCGACGGCAAGGTGGCCGTCCTGAGAAGCGGCAAGAAGAACCACTTCCTTCTCAAAGTCCGGTGAGGCAGCGTTGAAGACGATAGAAAAATACGTTTTCTTTTCTTTCCTATCGAGTTTCGTTCTCGCGTTTCTCGTTCTGTCGTTCGTTCTCACGATCGGGCTTCTCGTGCAGATAATCGGCTACATCATGGACGGCGTGCCGATGAATCTCGTCGGCGAGTTCTGCCTCGTGAGCCTCCCCGAGACGCTCCAGTGGTCGACGCCGCTCGCGCTTCTCGTAAGTTCCATTCTCGTTTTTTCGCGGCTTTCCGTCGACAGCGAGATTTCGGCGATGCGCGCATGCGGCATAAATCTCATGACCGTCGTCAAGTGGCCGCTCCTCTTCGGGGTTTTATGCACCTTGCTCGGGTTCTGGATCAACAACGAAATCGTGCCGCGCGGCCACGAGGTCAGGCGCAATCTCAAGGCGAAAGTTTCGGTCGGTACGGGCCTCGCCGTTCTCGAGCCGGGGCGCGTCATCGACGACTTCCCGAAAGTGAAGATATATTTCGGCTCGAAGGAGGGCAACTGGCTTCACGATCTCGTAGTCCTCGATTACTCCAATCCCAAAGTCGACAGAATGATAACGGCGGAGAAGGCGCTGGTAACAGAAGAAGGCAGCGACGTCAATCTCGAACTTTACCGGATGACGGTCGATCCCATCGACGAAAACCACGATTCGATGGCGCGCGCCAACAGATTCGTCTACACGATAAAGGATGTCATAAAAAACAAGAAATACAACCGCAAGGACAAGGACTTCAGATTCTTCGAAATGCTCGCCAAACTCCGCGCCGGCCGCGCGACGGTTTCCAAGATACGCGGCGACACCAATGTGAAAAAAGAGGAAATCAGGTTCGTGAAGCGGAGTCTGAGCGCGATGACCGTCGAGTTCAACAAGCGTTTTGTGTTCGCGATGGCGGCGGTCTGCTTTGTCATCGTAGGCATTCCGCTCGGGATACGTTCGCACCGCAAGGAATCGACGGTGGGTATGGCGGTCTCGCTCGCCGTGTCGCTCGGCTATTATCTCGTGGTGATATTGATGCTTTCCATGGAGAAGAACTACAAATTCCACCCGGAAATGCTGATATGGCTGCCGGTGGCGGTATGCTTCATTCTCGGAACGAAACTCATACGTAAACACCTTTAAACACCGAAGGAAACCATTTATGGCAAAAATCCACCAGACGGCGATAATTGAAGACGGCGCGAAACTCGGCGCCGATGTCGAAATCGGACCTTACGCCCACATCGGCGCCGACGTCACGCTCGGCGACGGAGTGGTCGTGAAGCAGGGCGCGATCATCGACGGGCATACGAAAATCGGAGAGATGAGCCAGATATTCCCGTACGCCTGCATCGGGATGAAGACGCAAGATCTCAAATATCAGGAAGGCTCCGTATCGTACGTCGAAATCGGCAAGCGCACGGTCATCCGCGAGTTTGCGACCGTCCACCTCGGCACGGCCGACGGCGAAAAGACGATCATCGGCGACGACTGTCTTTTCATGTGCTATTGCCACGCCGCGCACGGTGTCATTCTCGGCAATCACGTCATCTGCTCGAATTCGGTTCAGCTCGCGGGCGACGTCCATCTCGAGGATTACGCGATCGTCGGCGGGTGTAGCGCGAGCCACCAGTTCTGCACCGTGGGCCGTCATGCGATGGTCGGAGGAATGTGCAAAATCCGTCAGGACATCCCGCCGTACATGCTCTGCGACATGTCGGAGGGGACGATGAAAGTCATCGGCGTCAACGTCGTCGGTCTTACGCGCCGAGGGATGGCGAAGGAGTCGATTCAGGCGCTCAAGGAGGCGCACAGATTCATTTACCGCGAAGGACTCAACCGCTCTCAGGCGCTCGAGCGCGTCGAGCACGACATCGAGCCCGTCGAAGAAGTCAGAAATCTCATCGCGTTTTACCGCAATTCCCAGCGCGGCGTAGCGTAGGAATCCGCGGCTTTTCGGAGGAAAAGAAAATGGAAGAACAGATAAAGGCAAAACTCGAAGAACTGCGCGTCGGGCTTCAGAACGACGGCGGCGACATGGAACTCGTGAAGATCGACGGCAAGGTCGTGTGGCTTCGTCTCGTAGGGCACTGCGGCAGCTGTCCGTTCGCGATGATGACCCTCAAGCAGGGTATCGAGACGGCTCTTCGCGAGATCGATCCCGAAATAACCGTTGAAAGGGCGATGTAAAATGAAGACTTTCAACGTAAGTCTCGTAGGAGTCGGCGGGCAGGGTATTCTTCTGACGGCCGATCTTCTCGCGAAGACGGCGGCCATCGCCGGGATGGACGTAAAGAAATCCGAGATACACGGCATGGCCCAGCGCGGCGGCAGCGTCATCTCCCAGGTGCGCTTCGGAGACTCGGTCGCCTCCCCCATCGTGCAGGAAGGCACGAGCGACATTCTCGTCGCTTTCGACAAGCTCGAGGCCCTCAGGTGGGCGCACCTCAAGGCGAAGGACGGCGTTGCTCTCGTAAACGATCTCTATCTCGTGCCCGTCACCGTTTCGTCCGGCCAGCAGAGCGCCGTCGAAGGGATGGATGAAAAACTGAAGAAGGCCTTTGCGGAAGCAGTTCTCGTTGATGCGATGAAGATCAGCGAAGAAGACGTCGGCAATCCCCGCACGATGAACATGGTCATCGCGGGGGCGCTCTCGGCTTTCACGCCGTTCAGGGAACGCGATTGGCTAAAAGCGATGGAAGAGATTCTGAGCGGCCCCAAGGCCAAGCTCCTTGAAATCAACAAAAAGGCTTTCGCCGCGGGCCGCGCGGCCGCCGTCAGATAAAGGCTGAAAGTCATGTCGATGTGGAACCGCACGGCCGAAACGCTTTCGCGCGACGAATACGCGAAAATCCAGCTCGACGGCCTCAAAAAATCCCTCAACCGAGTCTGGGGCAACGAGTTCTACCGCGAACGTCTGAAGAAGGGCGGCATCGGTTCTCCTGAAGATGTCAAAAGCCTCGAAGATCTCGCGAAGCTGCCGTTTTTCACGAAGGAGGATTTCCGCGAGGCGTATCCGCTCAAGATGAACTGCGTCGACAGACGCGATCTTCTCGAATTCCACATGTCTTCGGGCTCGACGGGCACGCCCGTCGTCATGGCGTACACGAAGGGCGATCTTCTGCAGTGGGCCGAATGTATGGCCAGGTGTTATACGATGGCCGGGCTGGAGCGAGGCGATGCTTTGCAGATCATCCCCACGTTCGGTCTTTTCAACGGCGGTTTCGGCTGTTATCACGGCGCGCGCAAGGCGTCGCTTTTCGCGATACCGGCGAGTTCCGGCAATACCGAGAGGCAGATAAAACTGATGCGTGATTTTCGCGCAAAAGGTTTCGTTTCCGTCGTTTCGTACGTGCCGCGCATCATCGAGAAACTCGACGCCGAAACGTCGGGCGATCACGACATACCTTCGCTCAAGGTCGGCATCTTCGGTTCGGAGACGTTCTCCGACGAAATGCGCCGCAAGATCGAAAAGCGCCTTCACATCGAATGTTTCGACATCTACGGCATGACCGAAACGGGCGGCATCGGCACGACGGGGCAGGACTGCAAGGCTCACGCAGGCATCCACGTTTGGGAAGATCAGTACATAACCGAGATCATCGATCCCGTGACGGGTGAGGTTCTCCCCGACGGCGAGTATGGAGAGGTCGTTTTCACGTCGCTCACGCGCGAGGCGATGCCGATCATACGTTACCGTACGCACGACATCACGCGTATCGTTTCGCGCGAAAAGTGCGCGTGCGGCCGCACATCGCTCAGAATCGACCGTATAACGGGGCGCACCGACGATATGCTGATCGTCAAGGGCGTCAACTTCTATCCGCGTCAGGTCGAAGAGGCGCTCATGGAGATACCCGGCGTCAAAGACGAATTTCAGATAATTTTGGAAGAATCGAACGGTATGACCGATGTGACCGTGAACGTCGAAGCCGAAGAGGGCGTCACCGGACACATGGTCGCCAAGCACCTTCGCGAGCGTCTCGGTTTTCTTCCAAAGGGAGACGTCTTCCCGATAGGGACGCTCCCGCGCACAGAGGGCAAAGCCAAGCGCGTGATCCGCAAAAAGCTCGATTGATCAAACTGCCCCCAAAAAGGCAACTTTTAGCGCCGAAATCGGCAAGGGGCGGTTATGCAACGTCAATGAGACGCGGCGCCTGCGGCGCTACCACGAATATAAGGCAACTTTTGTCCTAAGAATAAACCTAAAAACAGCAGTTCAAATTCTGTAGTCAATCACTATGGTATAATGTTGGTGATTGAATGTTAGAATAAATGATGTATGAGATTTTCCAAAGCGTTCTTCTTGGCGTGGCTCTTGCCGGGCTTGCGGTTGCGCTTACGTTGCTCGCTGTAAGGTCAGAGACACTGCGTGTTGTGCAGGCGAGGCTGCTGGCGCTTTGGTCAACGCTTACGCCGTGTGGCCGCGCGATATCGATATCGCTTCTGACGGTATGTATTCTTTATGGGGGAGGCAAACAGGGTGTAGAGAAATGTTTGAATGTTCGAGTATCTGAATGTTAGAATGTTAGAATGTTTGAATGAAGGGATGTCGTTATCGTACGCCGAAAAGAAAGCGCATGCCTGGAATATTCGCGGCGCATGGAAAGATTCGTTTTGGCTTAAGTTCGCGGATGGCTGGCGCTTCCCATACGGCACAAATCATCTTTATGGCGTTGAGGTTGTTTCATTTGGAGATCTTTGGCAAACGCCATTTGACAATGTCCCAATTGCATCGCTTGGCGCACAGGCAGAAATCGTGCCAAATCTTTCATCTTTTTTTATGGGTTTACGCCTTCAAATTCCTATCGCTTCGTCTGGGAGAACGCCGCGATAAATCGCGACACAAATAACTTAGTTACCGCTTCGCTCGAATTATTCCGCAACGGTGATATTCTTACCGTCACCAACGGCGTTGCTGTCTACAAAGATCGGGAACAGCCGAGTGAGTGGGGCGATCCAAACGAAGACGGGTTTTACGGCAATGATAATCAGCTGCCCGCGGGCGCTGATTCAAACGCGTATTACTGGGTTGATCTTGTCGTCTCAAACGCGGCGGCCAAAGTTAAATTCGTTGGAGATAAAGAGTCGAACTATCCCGACCCCGAATTTATCGCGAATAACGATTCGACAAACCGTGTCACATTGCTGATAGGCAAGCCTTATATTGCCACTTGCGATGAAGCGATCGGAATCGTCGCGACAAGTTCCGATGAAATTGTCGTCACTCCCGTCTCGGAGAATGAAATCGACGTTGTCTGGCCGGTTGAGTTTGATATGGAGGAATATCGTCTCTCTTCTTACGTACTTTCGCGCTCAACGACGCAGGTGCCTGTAGCGGGTGGTTTTTCGATTACGTCATTTCCGTTTTTGAATGGATATTATGTCTGGAATACGAACGCGTGCTGTACTTTTGCATCTGACTATACTGACGGTGTATGGAGCTTTTCGTGTGTGAATGGCTGTGGCTGCAAAGGCTGCTCATTTGGCGGTATATTTTGCTATGAAGGATATTGGCTTGATGTTACAGGCCTTTCGTGTGGATGTTATTACACCGAAGAGCCGAGCGCCACGGCGAGCATATCGTTTTCAAATAGCGCGGTCATATTCGAGAATTGCTATACAAACGCGCCTAATGATATTGTGCCGCGTCGCTCAACGACAAATAGCCTTAATATCACAGTTTATGGCGGGCCGTATGGCGGAAGCGCAGAAATAGATTTTGACGATAAGGGGAAGTTAGAGTATCTAACGCAAGAAGCGATACCACACGCCATCAGCGTCGCGGCAGAACAAACGCTTGAGTTTTCATTTTCTTTTATCGCTAAAGAGGAGAGTGCAAGCGAGAATGATATAAAAGCGAGCCTTAAATTTACCGAGAATTTCACAGGTGATGTCATTGAAAGCGAAGATGAAATGACGGCTGTGAGGGTGGAGGTTGAGGCGGAAGCTGATTGGCCTGAGAATAAAAATCGGCATGTGTTTGGACCGCGCGAAGAGGCAATAATAAAACAATATCCAAGTTTGCCAGAGTTAAAGTTTGTAAAATTTCTTCGTTATGGTGGCAGTGTTCTTCCTTCGTTGAAAGGAACTTGGAAAATAATAAATGGACGAGAATGCGATTCCTATACTGTAGAAGGTGCCTGTGAAGAAGATGATAGCTTCGAATTTGTAATGAATTTTTCTGTTATTGAGCCGATTTCTATAAGGGCTGAAAATGAGCATTGTATGACAGAAGCTGAGATTAATTTATTTAATGCGCAGCAGGGGTTTCCTCAAATGCCTGCGCTTAAAGCTGGATTTGCAGGTGTCCTAATGAAGGTTGATCTTTACCTTGATCCTAATTATGTCAGTTTTTCAAAATTAAAAGTTTTTGAGGGATATGCACCGACATCAAATCGTCAGGGGTGGTATGAGGATTATAATTCTTTTCCAGAAGAGTTGATGCGACATGGAACACCTAATTTGCCAATTGAGGAATATATGCTATCAGCTTCTGCAGTAGAGGTGAGTAATAAAATCAGCGGTGGTGATGTCGTTGGCGGATGGATTGGTGGTCTCGAAAGATATTATGGTGGAAGTTATGAATTGAATATACCGGTTTATTGGTTTGTTGTTGAAGATGATTTATCGGCTCCCAAACTTTTCACAACTTGCGTGCAAAAGACTTATATTTATGAAAATGGTAAAATGAGAATCGAAAAATTTGGCAAAGCGGTCGAAAGAAGTTTAAATGAAAGTCCTGATTGATTTATAAAGGAGATATTCATGAAAAAGATGATTATAATGACTATATGTGTGGTCTGTTCGCTTGTCGCGTCTGCGAATCTAAAATTGCCGACGAATGAAGAAATTAGTCGTATGTGCGCTTATACGAATAGCCCTGTGGCGATTCAGTATTTTGTCGTGTCTTTTTGGACAAATATATTATGGAAGTCGGAATTTTACACCAAGAGTGAAATAGAGCGTGTTCAAACATGTTTGTATTCAAACATGATATCATATACAAAGTCAAATGATTTAATAACTCAAGAACGTCATCGTATTGGAAGTTCTGAACATAAGTATTTAATGACGATAATTTTTTCATTTCCTTGTTTTCGGGATAATACGAATGCGGTTTATGAAATAGCGGATTACATAGGCACTTTTCGTGTGCCGACAGAGGAAGAAAATATCTCCAAGATTAAAGCAGCGATAAAAGAAGATTTTGGGTTTAGTTGGGATGAAGCGTGCAATTTTGCTAATGCTAAAACTAATGGATGGCAGAAAATAAAAGAAGGAGAGAGCTATAAAAAAATGGTTCGAGAATGGTGGCCGATATGGAAGAAGCGTTATGATATTTCAAATTATCGGAAAGGCCTATTTTGGGTATTGAACGGAGCTGCTGTTGATCATTGGAAAAAAACTCTTACACCAGAAGAATTCGCAACAATCCGTTCAAATTTTATTCATAGAGCAAAGATGTCTAAAGCGGAAGAAACAAAAATGTTTCGTTAGTATAATTCGGTGATTTTCTGTTAGAATGTTGGAAGAGGGAAAAATATCCATTCTCGAACTCGAACTCCAGACTCGAACTTCTATACCAAGGCTAACGATTTAAATGGGAATATTGTCGAGCCAGAGCCATTGACACAGGAGGATTATGATGCGGTTAATTAAAATTTGTCAGAATATGAAAAATGTTCTCGTCGTATTATTTATATTGATGGCTGTGATGTCATGCGATAGAGCCGCTGTTGGACCTCAAGATCAGATGAGTCAACGATGTGAATCCGGAGAAGATAAAAAGGCGGAGCCACAAAGTTATGAAGAAATGTTTAGGGGTCATATTATGGCAACCAATATGACTCTTAGTGGTTCTTATCGAAAAACTAGCGAGATATGCGAGAGTATTTTGAAAATACAGGACAATCGGGAGTCGTTTAGATTGCTTGATCAATTTCTCGAAATGGCGATTGCTCAGGAAGTTACTGCGACTGAATATAATCTGCGCCAATGTTGGTACGATATGTTATGGTATGTTGCTAAATGCACATTT
>JAZSQE010000034.1:0-25931 GCA_045537795.1 Kiritimatiellia bacterium
TTCTTCAGTATATATTTCTTTATGTGGCTCTTGCTGGGCTTGCGATTGCGCTTACTTTGCTCGCCCTGCGGTCAGAGACGCTGCGCGATGTGCAGGCGAGGCTGCTTACGATTTGTTCAACGCTTACGCCGTGCGGTCGAGTGATATCGGTATCGCTTCTGGCGATGAGTATTCTTTACGGGGGAGGCAAACGGGGTGTAGAGAAATGTTTGAATGTTCGAGTATCTGAATGTTTGAATGTTAGTATGTTAGAATGTTTGAATGAAGGGATGTCGTTATCGTACGCCGAAAAGAAAGCGCATGCCTGGAATATTCGTGGCGCATGGAAAGATTCGTTTTGGCTTAATTTCGCGGATGACTGGCGCTTCCCCTACGGCACAAATCATCTTTATGGCGTTGAGGTTGTTTCATTTGGAGAGCTTTGGCAAACGCCATTTGACAATAATCCTGTTGCAACACTTGGCGCACAGGCAGAAATCGTGCCAAATCTTTCATCCTTCTTTTATGAGTTTACGCCATCAAATTCCTATCGTTTCGCCTGGGAGAACGCCGCGATAAATCGCGACACAAATAACTTAGTTACCGCTTCGCTCGAATTATTCCGCAACGGTGATATTCTTACCGTCACCAACGGCGTTGCTGTCTACAAAGAGCGAGAGCTACCGAGTGAGTGGGGCGATCCAAACGAAGGCGGGTTTTACGGCAATGATAATCTGCTACCTGCGGGCGCTGATTCAAACGCGTATTACTGGGTTGATCTTGTCGTCTCAAACGCGGCGGCTAAAGTTAAATTCGTTGGAGATAAAGAGTCGAACTATCCCGACCCCGAATTTGTCGCGAATAATGATTCGACAAACCGTGTTACATTGCTGATAGGTAAGCCTTATATCGCCACTTGTGATGAAGCGATCGGAATCGTTGCGACAAGCTCCGGCGAGATTGTTGTAACGCGCATCTCCGAGAATGAGATTAGCGTTGTCTGGCCGGTTGAGTTCGATATGGAGGAATATCGTCTCTCTTCTTACGTGCTTTCGCGCTCAACGACGCAGGTGCCTGTAGCGGGCGGTTTTTCGATTACGTCATTTCCGTTTTTGAATGGATATTATGTCTGGAATACGAACGCGTGCTGTACTTTTGCATCTGACTATACTGACGGTGTATGGAGCTTTTCGTGTGTTATTTTACAGCCGATACCATTGAAAGCGAAGATGAAATGACGGCGGTGAGGGTGGAGGTTGAAGCGGAAGCTGATTGGCCTGAGAATAAAAATCGGCATGTGTTTGGACCGCAAGAGATATTTAGTATGAGGACATATCCAAGGAATGTCAAAAATTCTACATGGGAAATTGGAGACAAATTGATTAGTAGTAATCAGGTATCGCATATTGCTCATGACGAACCTACTAATTTATTTGTAAAAGTGTCGATCAGAGGGTCTTCCTTCGGACTTAATCATTCTATAATTGCTCCAGAAAGATTGGAGGCTATTGCATGTAGGGCTTTTACGGATGAGGATTGGCTTTCGAAAACAAGAGAGGTTCCAGAGAATGGTGATGTAGCCGTTGGAATGGTTCTGGATTTGCGGTTACTGCCGGATCATGTTTCATTAAAAACGTTTTCCTGCAAGAAGGGGAGTGTGAAGCGAGTAATGCAGATGGTTTTTTTTGCGGAATTCGTAAATAGTTTATTTCCTCATGGAGTTTCGCAAGGCGCTTTGGCTGAGGTCAAGGTGTCAGATTCGCAAAATTATGCAGGACAAGATTTTGTAGCTGTAGATTTCGGATTAATTCCCAATTCAACTGAAAAATGGAAGCTTTCAATATAATATAACAAACTATTGGTATGTGAAGTCTTCGGGGAATGTTGTAATACGCAGGAACTTTTTGTCAATAGAATTTCAAAGATTTTCTCTCGATGTCAAAGGAGATTTATCTGTTGAAAAGTATGGATGTGAGGTCCAACGAGGAACGAATAACATAGTTAATGTCATTAGGAGGCAGCATGAATATTAAATTTGTATGTGGCATGATTGCTATAGTATTGCCATTATATCTAAGTGCAACCATTTCTTTAGAAGAGGATGCAAAAAGACTTTTCATCCCAGAGAAGATAAATAAACCAAGTGTTTTGATGCGAGGAGAATATATAGATTTTCGCAATAGGATGAATGTTTGTGATAATGATAAGTTGAGATCTTCTGTTGAGAGTTTGATCGTGAATGCCATTACATCAATCGTGTTTTCCGTTTCAACGAATTATTTAGATGAGAGTATTGGAGTGGATAATTTAAAGGTCTGTACTGAATACTTTAAAAATATGTTTTTTAAGTCTGTCTCAACAAATGATTGTATGTCATTGGCATCTTATTTAAACAGTATTCAGCTTATACAGTATCCAACGAATTTAGTTTTCACGCGACATCATATATATAGGTATTGCTTTGAAACGATAACTAATTCTTCGGGAGAAGTTAAAAAAGTACTTCAAAGGATCGATGATAGAAAAATATACAACGAACAGAATATTCAAGTTCGTGTTTACAATGCTAATAAAGAAATTGACGAGTTTAGGAAATTGATAATTTCTATATATGGGCAAGGGATATTTGCATCTCGTAAAACGATGTCAGACGAGGAGTTTTCCAATTTTACCAACCAAGTGGTTAGGCTGAGTAGAGCATCTGAAAAGGAGCAAACGATTTTGTTTCAGAAGCTCAATGAAGAACTGCGGTCTCATAATAAAAAATAGCAAGTGGTAGTATCTGCTCCGTAATTTTGTTATAATACTTTCATCTCGCGTAACAAACGCGGGGTTATAGGTCGGTGAACTGAGAAAAGAGAAATGTTGGAATGTTTGAGTGTTCGAATATTCGAAACATTTTGATTCTCCACCCCCGACTGCATTAGAATTTGTTGCATACTGCAACGTGTCGTTGGAAGAAACCTGAGAAATTTCAAACAAGACGACGTGTTAGCAGAGGTGTGCCATGCCTTGGCACGCCTCTTCACGTTTCTTGTTCGGGGGAGTCGCGCGGTACGTCGGTTCGGCCGCTGCGGAGGTCGCAGGGTTTGATCTGCGCGACAGGATGGATTTTGATCTGGCCTGCGCGGGCGTTCCGGTGACAGTCGCGGAAAGCGGAACGAAAATCTTGTATCTCACCGAAAAATCGCGGCGGGAGATGACTGAAGCCGATGCCGCGCTCCTCTCCTCTGGTGCGAGCGTTGACGTGTCCGACATTGAAAAGTATCCGCTCGCCGCGCGGCGGAAAAGGCTTCTTGATGATCTTGATGCGGCGAGCGGCGGGCTTTCCCCGGTCTGCATCGACGCGTGCAGGGTGCTGCGCATCCTGCCGCGCGTCCGTCCGGACGGGCGGCTCGACAGCGTGACGATCCTTAATCTCTCCATCGGCGGAACGGACGAAATCGCCGTGCGCGTTCGCCGGCCGCTCTCCACGCGCGCCATTCTCCAGACATTGGAAAGCGAACGAGCCGTTTCATGCGGACCTGGCTCTTCGGGCGACGAATGGATCGTCGACATTCCGAATATTGCAGGCTGGCAGATCGCCACACTGTTCTTTTAAAAAAATGGGTAAACTCCAGGATGTTGGCGGATTTGACCGTCGATTTCGGTTTTTGATATAATCTCGCGACATTTGCGGTTTTTTTCTTGTGCGGGGGGTTGCCGTTACGGGCGATATCCGCGATTAAACGCGACTGTAGCTCAATTGGATAGAGCGTTGGCCTCCGAAGCCGAAGGTTGCTGGTTCGATCCCAGTCAGTCGCACCATTAAAGGTGTATTTGGTATAATATACATTCACCCGTCGGCGGGTCGGAAAGACCGCGGGGACAAACATAGTCAGAAAACAAGAAAACAAAGAAATGGATATTTTGATTACGACAGGATATATCGCGCTTTGCGTCTTTCTTTTTTCGTTCGCGATTTTTATTCACGAATTCGGTCACTTTATCGTCGCGCTGAAACTCGGGCTTCGAGTCGAGGCGTTTTCGATCGGCTTCGGGCCAGTCCTCTGGAAAAAGAAATTCCGCGGCGTGGAATATCGTCTGAGCGCGATTCCTCTCGGAGGCTATGTGTCGATTCCCGACGTCGATCCCGAAGGCACAAAGGCGCTCGAAGGCGTCGAAAGCGGGGAGAAGACCGCCGTCAAGATGCGCATACCGGCGTGGAAGGAGATTCTCGTCGCCGTTGCGGGGCCGTTCATGAACATCGTTCTCGCCGTCGTTCTGGCGTGCGTTCTTTCGCTCGTGCCCGGCGCGAGATTTGGAGAACTCCCCGCCGTGATCGGTTCCGTCCCGGAGAAGGGTCCCGCCGGCGTGGCCGGTCTCAAGGCGGGAGACGTCGTCAAGTCGGTCGGAGCCCGTCCCGTCCGCACGTGGACGCAAATGCAGACCGAGGTGCAGATATCGGGCGGCCGCGAAACGCTTTTCGAAGTCGAGCGCAAAGGGGAAGGGCTTATCAAACTTGTCGTGACGCCCGTGCAGGACAAAGTGACCGGGGCGTACTACATCATGGCTCTCAGCGTGACGAACAATGTCGGCGCCGCGAGCTGGATGCCCAACCGTAACCCCCTCAAACAGCTCGCGTGGGACGCGGGGTCGATCTGCCGCGTTCTCAAAGGGCTTGTCACTCCGAAAGAAGCGAAGGCGACGAGCAAAGCGCTCGGCGGCCCGGTGATGATCGCGGAGGGGCTTTACCGGCAGGTGCGCCGCGACCCGTGGGACGGGCTCGGCTTTCTCAGGTTTCTTAACGTCAATCTCGCGATTCTCAATCTTCTGCCCATCCCCGTTCTCGACGGCGGGCTCATACTCTTCTCGCTTTTCGCGCTCATATTCCGCCGCCGCGTGCCCGATGCGATCGTCAAGCATCTGTCGATGGCGTTCATGATCGTGTTGATGGGGCTTATGGGGCTTCTGATCATGCGCGACAGCTACCGCAGCTGGAAGATTCACACTTACAAACCAGAGAAGGCGGCCGCCGGTGCCGTCGCGGACACGGTAAATGCACAGACGAACGCAAACAAGAGCGCTGAAGGTCGGTAACGTCCCCGTCGGGGGCGGCGCCCCCGTGAGCGTGCAGACGATGGGCAGCGTCGATCCCCGCGACGCCGCCGCCCTGTTGCGTCAAATCGAGTCGGTCGCGGCGCTCGGCTGCGATATTTTCCGGCTGAGCGTGCCCGACATCGAAGCGGCGCGCGTTCTCGGGCAGGTGCGCGCAAAAAGCCCTCTTGCGATCGTCGCCGACATCCATTTCGATTACCGTCTCGCGCTCGCGTCGATCGAGGCGGGGGCGGACGCCTTGAGACTCAACCCCGGCAACATCGGCTCGCGCGACAAGGTGCAGGCCGTGGCTCGCGCCGCGAAGGCGAAAGGCGTGCCTATCCGCGTCGGCGTCAACGGCGGCAGTCTCGAGAAAGGGGAGACGCTCGTCTCTTCCGCTCTGAAGAGCGTGAAGATTCTTGAAGACGAGGGTTTTCGCGATATCGTCATATCGGTAAAGGCATCGGACGCGATGAAAACCGTCGAGGCTTACCGTGAACTCGCCGAAAAAACCGATTGTCCGCTTCATCTCGGCGTCACCGAAGCGGGGACTCTCATCCCCGGAGCCGTCAGAAGCACTTGCGCGCTCGCGATTCTTCTCGCGGACGGCATAGGCGATACGATCCGCGTCTCGCTCACCGACAGGCCCGAGCGCGAGGTCAAGGTCGGTCTCGAGATACTGCGCTCGTTAGGTCTCAGGCCCCCGGGGCCCGCGATCACGAGCTGTCCGACGTGCGGGCGCACGAAAGTCGATCTCTTCAAGGTCGCCGCCGAAGTCGAAGACGCTCTCGAAAAACTTTACGCCGCCGAGCCTTCGCGCCCCTTGCCGCGCGTCGCCGTGATGGGCTGCGCCGTGAACGGTCCCGGCGAAGCGAAGGGCGCGGATGTCGCGCTTTGCGGAGGCGACGGCGAATTTCTGATTTTCGTCAAAGGCGAGGCCGTAGGCAAGGCTTCCGAAAAAGACGCAGCAGGAAAGGTGATGGAATATGTCGTTTCTCTATGACAATCTCTCGGTGATCGTTGTGTCGCTTTGTATGGCGGCGGTTACGTGGCTCTACGGAGGCGCGATGGGTGAATATCTCCTGCCCGTGGTGCCGTGGCTTCTTTTCTTCACGCTCGAAGTCCTCTTTTTCTTTCCGCAGAGATACGAGGCGGAGTCGGTCTACGACGCGAGAAAGCGCGCGTGGTACGATCTCAAGCGCGACCCTCTCACGTGGCTCGTCTTCGGTCTTCTCGCTCTTCTCGCGGTGCCGTTCGTCAACAACGCCCTCTGCGGGCATTGCGACAGGGCGCTCATCGCCGCCGGCGCCGATCCGTCGCCGAGCGTGCCGTTCATCCCGTTTTGCGTGAACCGCATCGAACACCTGAACGTTTTCTTCTGGTTCGCCTCGGCGCTTCTTCCCGTTCTCGTCATCAAACACTGCATGAGAAGACGCGGTAAGATTCTCCTTCTCGAAACAGTCGTGTGGAACGGCTGCGCGCTCGCGCTTCTCGGGTTCGTTCAGAAGGCGGCGGAGGCTCCCGGGCCTCTGTGGCTCGACAACGGCGCGGGCTGTTCGGAGTTTTTCTCGACGTTCGGCTACACGAACATGGCGGGCGATTATTTCACGACGCTCTTCGCGATCGCCGTCGGCCTCTGGCGCTGGCGCTGCGACGGTATTCGCGCGAAAGCCGCCGAAGACGATTCAGGCGTAAGTTCGGCGAAGCGCGGCTTTTTCTGGAAGCAGCATTACTTTCTCATTCCGGCGGTCGTCTTCTATTTCTCGGCGCTCAACACGCTTTCGCGCGCCGCGATCATGTCGGTGACGGCGCTCGCGCTTCTCTTCTTCCTGCACACCTTCATTTCGTTCCTCGCGAAAATGAAGCGCGCCCAGCGCGTGAAGAAAGGCGTCATGAGCCTCGGCGTTCTCGGGCTTATCGCGTTCTTCGCGGTGATCTTCATGCCGAGCAACATCCAGAAGGAGCTTGACACTCTCGACGCCGACACCGTCCTTTCGCGTGTCACCGGCAAAGCGCAATACCACTCGCGAGTCGCGACCGAAATCTGGAAGGACAACGTCCTCTTCGGCTGCGGCGGCTGGGGGTATCGCCACTTCTGCGTTCCGAAGATGACCGAGACGGAGCTCAGGCATCTGCAGCGCGTCGGCGGCATTTACGTTCACAACGACCATTTGCAGTTCCTCGCCGAACACGGCCTCGTCGGGTACGGGCTTTTCGTCGTCATAATACTTCTTCTGATCTCTCCGGCGTTCATGGTCTGGCGCAGTCTCGTCGACGCGGTGAGATTCATGAAGCCGAAAGACCAGCCGCCGAGTCCCGTGCAGATATTCGTCATTCCCGCGCCCGTGTTCTGCATTTTCGCGGCGGGGGTTTCGACCGTCATCCACGCCTTCGGGGATTGTCCGATGAGGTCGTCGGCCGTGCTGACGCTCTTCTGCGCCATGCTCGCCGCCTCGAGCGCTTTTCTTCCCAAAATTTCAAAATCGAAAGGAGACTGAAAGATGTTGCACGTCAACGAAAACTATTCCAAGATCAAGCCCACTTATCTTTTCGCCGAAATAGCCCACCGCGTGAACGCGCATCAGGCGGCGAATCCCGACGCAAAAATCATACGTCTGGGCATAGGCGACGTCACCGAGCCTCTCGCCCCCGCGGTCATCGAGGCTATGCACAAGGCCGTCGACGACGAAGCCGGCAAGGGCGCGTTCTACGGGTACGGCCCCGAGCAGGGGTACGCGTTTTTGCGCGACAAGATCGCCAAGGTTGATTTCCGCGACCGCGGCATCGACATTTCGGCCGACGAGATTCTCGTCTCCGACGGCGCGAAGTGCGACTGCGGCAACATTCAGGAGCTTTTCGCCGATGACGTGAAGATCGCCGTGGGCGACCCCGTGTATCCCGTCTATGTCGACACGAACGTGATGGCCGGGCGCGGCTATTCGCTCATCACCTGCAACGCCGAGAACGGCTTCGTGCCCGGTCCCGAGGGCTGCGACGCCGACGTCGTGTATCTTTGCTATCCCAACAACCCGACGGGCGCCGTCGCCACGAAAGCGCAACTTCAGGCGTGGGTCGACTGGGCGAACGCGAAGAAGGCGCTCATTCTCTTCGACGCGGCTTATGAGGCGTTCATCCGCACACCCGGCATCCCTCACTCGATCTTCGAATGCGAAGGCGCGAAGACGTGCGCGATAGAGTTTCGCAGCTATTCGAAGACGGCCGGTTTCACGGGCATCCGCTGCGGCTATACGGTAGTTCCCAAAGAGCTCGTGGCATACGCGGCCGACGGTTCCGAAGTCAATCTCAAGGCGATGTGGACTCGCCGCCAGACGACGAAGTTCAACGGCGCGAGCTACATCACCCAGCGCGGGGCCGAGGCGATATATTCGCCGGAAGGTCAGGCGCAGACGAAGGCGACGATCGACTTCTACCTTGAAAACGCGAGGCTTGTGAGAGAGGCCCTTTCGGCGCTTGGCTACACCGTTGCGGGCGGCGTCGACTCGCCCTACATCTGGGTCGACGTCAAGGGTGACAGCTGGGATTTCTTCGACAAGCTCCTCAAAGAGGCGAACGTCGTCACGACCCCCGGCGCCGGTTTCGGCAAGGCGGGCGAAGGCTACATCCGCATAAGCGCCTTCAATTCGCGCGCGAACGTCGAAGAGGCGATCGAAAGACTCAAAAAGGTTCTCTGAGCGGCGGCTGAAGGTCATGGCGGAAAAATACGCGGACAGTTCGATCAGAACGCTCGACCCGGTGACGCACATAAGGATGCGTCCTGGGATGTACGTCGGTGAACCGGGTACGGGCGCGATGTACCACGACTGCATCTACATCCTCATGAAGGAGGTGATCGACAATTCGATCGACGAATTCGTGATGGGCGCCGGCCGGCGCATCGACGTGAACGTCAACTACGACACGGGCGAGACGAGCGTCAGGGATTACGGGCGCGGGATACCCCTCGGAAAGGTCGTCGACTGCGTCAGCCAGATGAACACCGGCGGCAAGTTCGACTCCGACTCCTTCCAGTTCTCCGCGGGCATGAACGGCGTCGGCACGAAAGCGGTGAACGCGCTTTCGGAGTTTTTCGAAGTGAGGTCGTTCCGGGACGGGGAATATTCAGAGGCGTATTTCGAAGAAGGGCGGATCAAGTCCAAAAAACGCGGCAAGGCTAAACCTTCGGACGGTCACGGCACTTACACGCGCTACAAGCCCGACGTAAAGGTTCTCAAGCATTTCAAGGTGCGCGAGGAGCATGTCTTGAGGCGCATGCGCATGTATTGCTATGTGAACGCGGGGCTGACGATTTCGCTCAACGGTCAGGAGATACGCTCCGACAAAGGGCTTTGCGATCTCATCGCCGATGAGGCGCAGTTCGAGAAACTCTACGCGCCGTTCCATATCAAGACGAAGAATCTCGAAATCATCTTCACCCACACGAACCGCTTCGGCGAAGGCTACCATTCTTTCGTCAACGGCCAGTACACCACCGACGGCGGCACTCATCTGACGGCGTTCAAGGAGGCGCTCACCAAGGCGCTGAACGACTACGACCCGAAGAAGAAGTTCGACGGCGACGACATCCGCGACGGCCTTATCGGGGCGGTGAGCCTGAGGATAATGAACCCCGTCTTCGAAGGGCAGACGAAGATCAAGTTCGTGATGAACGACATCCGCGCGGAGCTCGTCCAGCAGATGAAGAAGGAGATCGAGGCCGCTCTCCACCGTTCGCCCACCGAGACCGAGAAACTCATCGCCAAGATAGAGGAGACGGGCAAGATACGCTCGCAGCTCAACACGATAAAGAAGCAGGCGCGCGAGCGTACGCAGGCGACGCAGGTGCGCGTGCCGCAGCTCAAGGACTGCAAGAACCACCTCAAGCTCGACAAGATCAACAAGAAGACGGGCAAGGCCGAAGGGGAGGATACGATGATATTCCTCACCGAGGGCAAGTCGGCCGGCGGCACGCTCGGCAACGCCAGAGACGCGATGAACCAGGCCGTCTTCTTCCTGCGCGGCAAGTGCCTAAACACGTTCGGCCTCAACAAAGACGTTCTTTACAGGAACGAGGAGTTCTTCAATCTGATAAAGTCGCTCGACATTGAAGAGAAACTTGAGAACCTGCGCTACGGCAAGATAATTTTCGCGACCGACGCCGACGTCGACGGGCTTCACATCCGTATGCTCCTGACGACGTTCTTCATGCGTTTCTACCGGCAGCTCATAACCGACGGGCGCGTCTTCATTCTCGAGACGCCGCTTTTCCGCGTGCGCAACAAGAAGGAGCAGCACTACTGCTTCTCCGACGCGGAGCGCGAGGCTGCGATAAAGAAGTGCGGCAAGGGCTGCGAGATAACGCGCTTCAAGGGACTCGGAGAACTCAACGCCAAGGAGTTCAAGGAGTTCATCGGCGAGGAGATGCGCCTTACGCCCGTGACATGCGCCGAAGACGTCGATGTCGAAAAAACGATCAAGTTCTACATGGGTTCGAACACTCCGGAGCGCAAAGACTACATCATGGAGTCGCTCGTCTGCGATTCAAGCGATTTCTGAAAACCTGCGGCGGCGATTATGGTATAATATCGCCCCGTCCGACACAACGGCGAAAAAAAGAGCGCAACAGCAGAAAGGAGGTGCAGGATGATGACTATCTACCGCTGGGAAAACGGCGGGCTTAAGGAGACTTCGGAAATAGCGCCTTCATGCTGGATAAACCTCGTGGAGCCCTCGACCACCGAACTTGAGAAGGTTCTTTCCTATTCCAAGGTGCCGCGCGATTTTCTTACCGACCCGCTCGATGCGGGCGAACGCCCCCGTTTCGATTACGAGGACGAAGCGTCGCTTCTGATCGTCCATGTGCCCATGCCCGTCGACGACGACGAGGTCATACCGTATCGCACGGTGCCTCTGGGGATCATCCTCTATCCCGGGTCGGTAATCACCGTATGCAGCGCGCGCACCCCCGTAACGGCCGCGTTTCTCGACCAGATTCGGCGCGTGTGTCCGCCGTCCGACAGCTACCGCTTCGCTTTCCGTCTGCTCTGGCACGCCGGAGTTCTCTTCCTGCGGTACATAAACGACATCCATCAGCGCACCGTCGCGCTCGAAGAGGAACTTCACCGTTCGATTTCGAACGAAGTGCTTCTCAAGCTTCTTCAGATCGAAAAGACTTTCGTATATTTCACGACGTCGCTCAAGGCCGACACGATCGCGCTCGCGCGCGCCAACACGGCCAGACAGCTGACGCTCTCCGAGGATGACCGCGATTTTCTCGAGGACGCGATGGTCGAATACCAGCAGGCTCTCGAGACGGCGACCGTGCACGCGAACATCCTCAACGGCACGCTCGATACGTTCGCCTCGCTCATCAACAACAACCTCAACAACGTGATGAAATATCTCACGGCCGCGACGATCATGCTCGCCGCGCCGACGCTTATCGCTTCGCTCTACGGCATGAACATCGGTCTGCCTTTCGCGGACCATCCGCACGCGTTCGCCATAGTGATGGGGATTTCCGGCATTCTCGCCGTCGGCATCGCGACGGTGTTCATCATTCTTTCGAGAAAGCGGATTTTCTGACGATGGCTTCGTGCAAAGGTCTCTCGCTCATGAGCGGCGGGCTTGACAGCCAGCTCGCGATCAAAGTTCTCGAACGCGCGGGCGCTCACGTGGAGGCGGTATGCTTTTCATCGCCGTTCTTCGATACGGCCGATGCCCGGCGGACGGCCGCGGCGCTCGGCGTCAAACTTCACGAGGTCGACTTCACCGGCGATATACTTTCTCTTCTCGAAGGCCCCGCCCACGGGTTCGGGGGCGCGATGAACCCGTGCATCGATTGTCACGCGGCGATGATACGCCGCGCGGGCGAACTGATGGAGAGTCTCGGGTACGATTTCGTCGCGACGGGCGAAGTTCAGGGGCAGCGCCCCATGTCGCAGAACCGTCAGGCGCTCGGCACCGTCGAAAAGACGTCCGGGCTCAAAGGTCGTCTCGTGCGGCCTCTTTCGGCGAAACTTCTCGAGCCGACCGTTCCGGAAGCGCAGGGCCTTCTCGATCGCGAAAAACTTCTCGACATCTCCGGTCGCGGCAGAGAGCGGCAGATCGCGCTTGCGGCGGAATTCGCGATAAAGGAATATCCTTCGCCCGCAGGCGGATGCAAACTAACGGAGGAAGGCTTCTGCCGAAAGCTTAAGGATCTGATGGATCACGAGGGTCTGGGCGACAGGGAGCTCGTCGGGCTTCTTCCCGTGGCCAGACGTTTCAGACTCCCCGGCGGGACGGGTGTCATACTCGGGCGCGACCGCGCGGAGAACGCCGTTCTCAAGGAGCTCGGCCGCCTCGGCACGGTCGTCTCGCCCGTAAACGTCCCCGGCCCGACGGCGCTTTTGCCGCAGGTCAAGTGCGACGAAGATTTCGCGCTCGCCCGCGAACTCGTGGCTGCTTATTCCCGCTACGACAAGCTCGAAGGGAACATCCGTCTCAACGTAGGCGAGGTGGAAAGGCCTTACGACAGGGCGAAATTCAAAAGTTTTCAGATCTGCTGACGATGACGCCTTGGCGAGTTTTTTACAAGGAGGTTACCTCCTCGACGAACGTGGATGCGCGCGAAGGCCGTCACGGCGACGTTTTCACCGCCGGCTTTCAGACCGCCGGAAGGGGGAGAATCGGCCACAAGTGGATATCGGGCGCCGGGATGAATCTCGCGATGAGCGCCGTCGTCGATGTCTCTTCCGTGCCCGTCGAGCGCTCCGTGACGATTCCGCTCGTCTGCGGGCTTGCCGTCGCCCGCGTCGTCACGCGTTTTTCCCCCGGCACGCCTGCCTCGGTCAAATGGCCCAACGATGTCTGGGTGGGCGGCGCCAAGATCGCCGGTGTGCTCTGCGAGCGTCACGGCGGCAACGTGATAGCCGGAATCGGCGTCAACGTGCGGCAGACGCGTTTTCCCGAAGAGATCGCTTCGCGCGCGACGAGTCTCGCGCTTCTGACGGGCAGGAGCGTGCCGGTCAACGACGTGCGCGACGCCGTTCTCGGCGAACTCGCCGCTCTTTACGGTTCGTGGCTTGCCGACGGCTTCGAGGCCGTCTACGCGGAACTTTCGGCGATAGACCTTCTTAAGGGGCGGACGGTTTCGGTGATGCAGACGGACGATGATGCGTTTCCGGTACGGGGCGTGTCGGCCGGCATTCTCGCCGACGGCTCTCTGGACGTCGCGGGGGTCAAGGTGTTCGCGGGCGAAGCGCATGTGGAGGAAATCGCATGAAGAGCGTACTCGTCACGGGCGGAACGACAAGAATCGGAGAAGCGATATCGCGCGTTCTGCGCGAAGCGCGCTGGCGCGTTCTCACTTCGTCGCACCGCGCCGACGCGGGGGCTGATTTCGTCGCCGATCTTTCGGATCCGTCTGCGGCGGCGAAACTTTATCTCGCCGCGCTGCGCTCCGGCGAAGGGTTTTCGGCGATAGTCAACAATGCCGCGCTTTTCACGGGCGACGAGGAGGCGATGCGCACGGTCAATTTCGAGTCGCCGAAAAAACTCACCATGCTTCTCGCGGGGAGGGAGGATTGCCCCGGGTGTTCCGTCGTGAACGTGCTCGACAGCGAAATCCTCGCCGGAACGCCGCCGTCCTGCGCGACGCGCGAAAAAGAGGTTTATCTCGAAACGAAACGCGATCTTCTCGAATACACGAGGAAGTCGGCGTGTCTTTTCGCGGGGACGCTGCGCGTCAACGCGGTCGCGCCGGGGCCGGTTCTCGCGCCCGAGGGCGTGCACGAGAAGGCGGCGGAGACGCTTCTTGCAAGGCGTCCCGGACCGGAAGACGTGGCGCGCGCGGTCGCTTATCTTCTCGACGCCGAAGCCGTCACGGGCGCGATCGTCCCCGTCGACTCCGGCGCGCATCTTCTGTTCGACCGATAAGCGTATTTTATGGTATAATAAACGGCATGAAAGACGGTTTCAGAGAAAAAGCGATGCGGGTTTTCACGTTCGTGATGATCGTGCTGATTCTCTGCGGCGGTCTGATGATGGCTTATCCGTCATACAGGCGCAGGGCCGCTCTCAAAGAACAGCGTCTCGAGCTGGAGGCGCGCATACGTGCCAAAAAAGCCGAAATCGCGCAGCTTAAGGACAATCAACGGCGCTTCAGAACAGACCCGGATTTCGTTGAGGCCATCGCCCGCCAGAACCGTCGGGTGTTTCCGGGTGAACTCGTTTTCATATTCGAAAAGGACTGATGGCCAATTTTTTCAGATTGCTGATCGGCATCGTCCTTCTTCCGGCGTGCTGGGCTTTCGCCCGCTCGCTGTTCGAGGCCGTGTGCGTGTCGGCCGGAGCGAACGGCGCTTTCAGCGTGGAGACGCTTTCTCTGCTCGGAGGCATCGCGGCGTTCGCGCTTTGCTGGATGGCTCTCGCGCACCCCGTCAAAGCGTACGTTCTCGGCCATGAACTCACCCATGCGATATGGGGGATCGCCTTCGGCGCGAAACCGAGCGCCCTGAAGGTCAGAGAAAACGGCGGTTCGGTGAAACTGACGAAGTCGAATATGCTCATCACCCTCGCGCCGTATTTTTTCCCGTTCTACACTTTTGTGGTGATCGTGGCGGCGCTTGTCACCTTCGCGTTTCTGCGGCCGCTGCCTTTTCTGCCTCTGTGGATGTTCCTCATCGGTTTCACGTGGGCGTTCCATGTCCTTTTCACGATCGAAACGCTCGCGCTGCGCCAGCCTGACGTTAAGATATACGGCCGGGTTTTCTCATGGACGTTCATCTTCATCGTCAACGTGGCGATCGTTCTCGTATGGCTCGCGGCGACGGGCGATTTGACGTTCGCCGAACTTTTTCGGATTCTGACCGAAAGGCTCGCCGGCGCATATTCAGGGCTTTACGGTTTCTGCGCCGGTTTTTTCGGCGGCCTTCGATCCTGAACTATGGCGCTTGAGCCGTGATTTTGGTACAATACCGCCCGAATACACAAAAGGGTTTCATTTATGATTGACAACAAAAAGCGGTTGGTGCGGAAAAATGGTTTTCTGCCCGCGTTTTCTCTCGTTGAAATGCTTATTGTCGTCGGCATCATAGGCATTCTCATCGCGACTTTGCTGGGGGTCATCGGCGGGTCTACCGAATCGGCCCGCGCCGCGAAGTGTCTCGCCAACATGAGGAGTCTTTCCTCCGCCGTACAGGCGAGCGCGATGGACAGCGGTTATTATCCGCCTGCCGGTTCGTTTCAGGTCGCCAAAGTGGATCTGTCGGGGAACAGACCGAAAACCGTTTATTCGGAAGTGCGCGGATGGATAAGCTGGCTCTCGAACCGCGATCAGTTCAAAAAATCTCCGTCCAATCCCCAGTCGATCGATGTCTGTCCGTTTTACGGAACGGGGTCTCCCGGGCAGGATCCCGACGCGATTTACGCTTTGACCAACGGCGCCATCTGGTTGGCGACGGGGGAAAACCGTCAGGTTTATCTTTGCCCCGAACATCTGCGCTACAGACAGGAAAAGGGCAAGAAGACTCCGTATTGGAGTTACATGATGAACGCCAGATTCGGATATGACACGACGCAGGGCGGCGGGGCCGTCGGTACGGACAGCCATTCGGGGCGCGTCAGATACGGCGAGCTGAACAAGGCCGACAGGATTCTTCTTTTCGCGGAGATGCCCACGGTAAAAATCGCAGACGGCAAAGTCGTCGATCATCCCGACGGAGACGAGAACCAATGCGACTGCACCCTCAATTACAAGGCGACGGTCGACGGGGATTCGTTCGGGAGGACGTGGGACGGAGAGCCCGAGGCGATAGGATTCAATCACAAGACCGGCAAACGCGGTTATTGCGCCCATGTGACGTTCGCCGACGGCCACGCCGAAAAACTGACGCATGCGGACGGCGGGCTTACGGTGGAAGAACTGACGGCGCTTCTTTGCGTCGGCAAGGACGTGGCGTTCGACGGCAAGCAGTGGAAGAAAGTTTCGAATCAGGATTGACGCGGACTATTGGCCGAAGGAGCCGATATGACGGATGATATATTGAAAACATACGCGCAGGACGTCTTTTCCGAAAAGGCGATCCGCAGGTATCTCGACAAGAACGTGGCGGCGAAACTTCTCGCCACCATGCGCGATCTGAAACCTCTCGATCCGTCGATCGCCGACGCGGTCGCCGAGGGGATGAAGAAATGGGCGCTCAAATCCGGCGCGACGCATTTCACGCACTGGTTCCAGCCGCTCACGGGCGGCACCGCCGAAAAGCACGACGCCTTTCTCGAGCCGGCGGGTCCGGCGAGGGCCGTTCAGAAATTTTCGGGCAAAAATCTCATCGGCGGCGAGACCGACGCCTCGTCGTTCCCGTCGGGCGGTTTGCGCTCGACGTTCGAGGCGCGCGGTTATACGGCGTGGGATCCGACCTCGCCCGCGTTCATAAAGCGCCACGAGAACGGTGCGACGCTCTGCATCCCGACGGCCTTCTGTTCGTATACCGGCGCCTCGCTCGACATGAAGACGCCGCTTCTTCGTTCGATACAGGCCGTGACGCGCGCTACGGAGCGCCTGATGAGAAAATTCCGTCAGGGCGGGCGCGCCGTCGAGATAACGCTCGGCGCGGAGCAGGAATACTTTCTGATAGATAAAAGTTTTTACCGCCGCCGTCCGGATCTCCTGCAGACCGGGCGCACCGTCTTCGGCGCGGCTCCCGCCAAGCATCAGCAGCTCGACGACCATTATTTCGGCGCGATACGACCGCGCATCCTAAAGTTCATGACTGAAGTGGAGAAGCGTCTTTGGCGTCTGGGAATACCTGCGAAGACGCGCCACAACGAGGTCGCTCCCGCCCAGTTCGAACTCGCGCCGATGTTCGAGGACCTGAATCTCGCCGTCGACCACAACATGATGGTCATGGAGGTTCTGCGTCTTACGGCGGACGAAAACGATCTTGTGTGTCTTCTTCACGAAAAGCCTTTCGAAGGCGTCAACGGTTCGGGCAAGCACTGCAACTGGTCGATTTCGTACGGCGGGAGAAATCTTCTTTCTCCCGGCTCCAATCCGCGCGAGAACGCGATATTCCTCACGTTTCTCTCCGCGGTGCTGCGCGCCGTCGATCTCCATGCGGATCTTCTCAGGATGACGACCGCCGGAGCCGGCAACGACCATCGTCTGGGCGCGAACGAAGCGCCCCCCGCGATCATATCGGTCTTTCTCGGCGATGAACTGAACGCCGTCATGGAATCGATCGAGACGGGCAAGGCAGGCCGCGCCTCTGGGCGCGCGAAACTCAAGATCGGCGTCGATACGCTCCCGCCGCTCCCCAAGGACGCGACGGACCGCAACCGCACTTCGCCGTTCGCGTTCACCGGCAACAAATTCGAATTCCGCGCGCCCGGCTCGTCGCAGAACTGCGCGCAGAGCCAGATGGTGCTCAACACGATCGTCGCCGAATCGATAGACGCGATATGCGACAAACTCGAAGCGATGAACGGCGACTTCAACGCGAATCTGCAGGCTCTTCTCCAGCGGATAATCCGCAAGCACAAGCGCATCGTCTTCTCGGGTGACGGGTATTCCGACGAATGGGTCGCCGAGGCGAAGAGAAGGGGGCTTGCGAATCTCAAGGATACGGTCGAATCTCTCGCCCCGCTCGATTCTCCCGCGAACCGGGCGCTGTTCGCGCGCTACGGCGTTTTGAACGACGACGAACTCGATTGCCGCCGCGAGATAGGTCTTGACGATTACACGCGCAGGATCAGGATCGAAGGGACGGTCGCGCTCGACATAGCGCGTTCGATGATCCGCCCGGTCGTGGCCGAGGAATTCACGCGTCTGGCGACGGCTATCGGGCAGGCGCGTAAAGACGGTCTGAAGATGGGGATCAAGGGGCTTACGGCGCTTTCGCTCAAGCTCGGCGCCGGGCTCGACGACATGCACGTCAAGTGCGAGAAGGTCGAGAAGGCGCTTTGCGCCGGAGCGCCGTCCGGGATAATCGCGGCGATGACCGATCTGAGACGTACGGTCGACAGGCTCGAGTATCTCATCGACGATGCGCGCTGGCCTCTGCCCAAATACCGCGAAATGCTTTTCATTTACTGATTGGCGCGCGACGTAAATTTTTTTGAAATACCCCCTTGTGCATCCATCCGAATTTATGATATAATACGCGCACTTTCACGGAACACGGGGTTGTGGCGCAATTGGTTAGCGCACTGGACTGTCGATCCGGGGGTTGCGGGTTCGAGCCCCGTCGACCCCGCCAGTACGGAAAGTGACAACGAGTTTGCCTCGTGGTGTAATGGTAGCACCGCAGATTCTGATTCTGCTTGTTGGGGTTCGAGTCCCTGCGAGGCAACCATTAACGGGAAATCCGCCTGATGAGCGGATTTTTTTATTTTCACGCTCCGACGTTGAACCGGTACGCGGGCGATATCGTTAGAATATGCGATGTCGCAGAAGTTTTTTTTCGCGCACGGCGGGTTTTTCTCCGTGAAGCGTTTGTTTGATATGGCGGATCGCGCTGTTTCCAAATGGTTTCCTGCCGCGCGGTTGCCCGGGTTTGGCCGTCTGAACGCTTTGACAGGCCGCCGAACGGTGATGACGGAGAAGATGCCATGACCGAAATGCGGACAAAAGACAAACTCTTTCTCGTGTCGGTCGTGCCGCTCGCGCTCGCGCTCGTGTATTTCTGGTATCCGCGTCAGAGCGCCGTCTCAAGATGCAAAACTCTTCAGGAGCGCGACCGCGCGACCGTGACACATGAGGAATATCCCGGTAAAAAGCGCGTCATGGCGGCGGCTCTCGGGCAGGCTCAGGCGGCTCTGGACGCCGAAAAGGGGAAAAAGCCGCCCGAGCCGGAGGTCGTCGGATCGGCGGATGTCACCGCAGCGCGCCGCACGCGCGATGTCGTCGCCGTATTCCGCGAGGCGGGCATGAGGGTCGTTTCTGTTTCGCTCGCCGAAAAGCGCGATGAAACACGTGCGGCCAACGCTCTTCGCGCGACGCTTGTGCGGCCTGCCCCCGTCAAGAGAATGTATGACATAGAAGGCTCTTATCCTTCGCTTAAAAAGGCGCTGGAAACGTTCGTGAAGGATAAGGCTCCCGTTGTCGCGAGCTCCCTTCAATCGGGGGGCGACGACAGGTGGAGGGTCGAAATTCATGAATAATCTTCTTGAGAGCCTGTTCGCGAGATGCGAAGAGCTCGGGGCGAGCGACATTCATCTTTCCCCGGGAGAGCCGCCCAGGCTAAGGCTTGCCGGCGAGCTCGTGCCGCTCGATGATTACCGGATTTTCGACGAGGAGGCCGTCGACGCCATAACGATGGAGCTCGCGCTTGCGACGCTTCCGCTCGGCTGCCCCGACGGCACTGAGAAGGTGCGCTATATGCTTCTCAAAGAGGGCGCGATCGACGGGGCCGTTTCTTCCGCTTCGCACGCGCGCTACCGCTTCAACGTTTTTCGCGAGATGAATCGTCACGCTGTCGCCCTGAGAAGACTCGACATGAAGTTTCGCGAATTCGGCGAACTGGGGCTTCCGCGCAGGCTTGA
This sequence comes from Kiritimatiellia bacterium, assembly GCA_045537795.1. Taxonomy (GTDB): domain Bacteria; phylum Verrucomicrobiota; class Kiritimatiellia; order RFP12; family UBA1067; genus UBA1067. The sequence goes on from JAZSQE010000034.1 coordinate 19,579, forward strand.
GGATTTCTGCGGCGAAAGCGAAGGGCTTGTCATCGTTTCGGGACCGACCGGCTCCGGCAAATCGACCACTCTCGCGACGATGGTAAACCGCATCAACCGCACGAAGCGAGGGCATATCGTCACGATCGAAGATCCGGTCGAGTTCATCCACGATTCGCGCATGTGTCTTGTCAGGCAGCGTCAGGTCGGGCGCGACGCGAAAAGTTTCAACGATGCGCTTGTCGAATCTCTCCGTCAGGACCCCGATGTGATACTCGTCGGGGAGATGCGCGACATAGACACCGTGCGCACGGCGCTCAGGGCGGCGGAGACGGGGCACCTCGTATTCACGACTCTTCACGCGGGCGACGCGGCGGGGGCGATAGAGCGCATGATCAGCGTCTTTCCGGCCGAAGAGCAGTCGAGCGTCAGACATCAGCTCGCGCTTGTTCTGCGCGGCGTTTTCGCCCAGCACCTTCTGCCGAAGACGCACGGCTCCGGTCGCGTGCCGGCGTGCGAACTCCTCGTCAACACGCCGGCCGTCGCCAATCTTATCGCGACGGGGAGATCGCAGCAGCTCTATTCCCTCATCGAGACGGGCGGCAAATACGGGATGTGCACTCTCGACGAATCTCTCGCCACGCTTGTAAGACGCGCGCTCGTCACCGAGCGGGCGGCGATGAGCCTTTCGAAAAATCCCGAAATCCTCAGAAGGAGGATAGTCGATGCTTAACGCCAACGAACTGCTGCGCGACGCGGCGGAACTTTCCGACAGCGTGCGTCTCGTCGACAGGATACTCAGAGCGGGGCTTCTTATGCAGGCTTCGGACGTGCATTTCGATCCGATGCCTTCGGGCGTGCGCGTAAGATTCAGAATAGACGGCATTCTCGAGGAGGTGCTGCAAATACCCCTGTCGATGGCGAGCGCCGTCACGAGCCGGCTGAAGGTTCTCTCTTCGCTCGACATCGCCGAGCGCAGAGCGCCGCAGGACGGCGGTTTTTCGTGGCGCATGCCGGGCGCGGCGTTGTCTCCACTCGACGTGAGAATGGCGACGCTTCCTGTCAGACACGGCGAGCGCATCACGCTCAGGCTTCTCGAAGCGGGCGGCAGACGCCTCGCTCTCGCGGATCTCGGGATGAGCGACGCCGACCGCGCCGTTTTCGAAAAAACGCTTTCGAACCCCCGGGGGCTTCTTCTTCTCACCGGGCCTACCGGGAGCGGCAAGACGACTACCCTTTACGCCGCGATAAACCATCTGCTGTCGCTCTCGCCGAAGAACATCCTGACGGTGGAAGATCCCGTAGAGTACGAGATCCCCGGTGTCGCGCAGGCGGAGGTGGACTCTTCCGACAAGGTGAATTTCGCGAAAGCCCTCAAGTCGCTTCTCCGTCACGACCCGGACGTCGTGATGATCGGCGAGATTCGCGACGCCGCGTCTCTCGACGCGGCGGTGAAAGCGGCGCTCACCGGCCATCTTGTCCTTTCGACGCTCCACTCGAACGGCGCGAAAGCCTCGCTCACGCGCCTTGTCGACATGGGGCTCGATGCGCCGCTGGCTTCCGCTACGCTTCACCTCGCCGTCGCCCAGCGTCTTGTCAGAAGACTGTGCCCCGCATGCCGCGTGAAAGGCGAAAATTCCTGGACCGCGAAAGGGTGCGGCGAATGTGCGGGACGCGGCTACAAAGGCCGCATCGGGCTTTTCGAACTGTACTCGCCCGCGGCGGGCGTCGAGACGTCCATGGCCGACGATGCGGCGGCCAAGATAGAAGAAGGCGTGACGAGCGCTCTTGAGGTCGCTCGCGTGATGGGAGAAGACTGATGGTTTTGACGGCGACGGTGAAAGACAAGGCGGGAGTCACGCGGCAGATCGTCCGCGAGGCGCTCTCGTCGCGTGAACTCGCCGCCGCGCTTCGCGAAGAAGGCATGGTCGTGATCCGCGTGGTCGAGACGGCGCATGGCACCGCCGAAGCGAAGAAAGGCCGCGTTTTTTCCCTCTTCGGGAAAATGTCGTCGTTTGCCGTCGAGATGGGCCTGAGGCAGCTCTCGTCGATGCTTTTGGGCGGAGTTACTCTTCTTGTCGCCCTGCGCACGGTCGCGGAGCAGGCGCCCTCGCGCAAGGCGAAGGCGCTCTGGGACGACGTCGCCGACAAGATTTTCGCCGGCGGGTCTTTCGCGCACGCGCTCGAATGCGACATGAAGACGTTCGGCGCCGTCACGGTGCGGCTTGCGGAAGTCGGCGAGAGATCGGGCGAGCTTGAGCGCGCCATGCGCCGTGCGGCCGATCAGCTCGAGAGCGCGCGCAATCTCAGAACCGCCGTCGTAAATGCGCTCGTGTATCCCGTTCTGACGCTTCTCATGACGTTCGGCGTTTCGGCGTATCTCGTGGGCGTCGTAATCCCGAAACTCGGCGAATTCCTCGGCGAATCAGGAGGGGAACTGCCGCGGATAACCAGATTGCTTCTTGATGTTTCCGATTGGTTCGGCGATTACGCTCTTTATCTGGCTCTCGGCGCATTCGCGGCGGCGGCGCTGTGGTGGGTTCTGAGACAGAGCGACTCGGGACGCGAAGCGCAAGACGTTCTTCTTCTGAAAATTCCCGTTGTCGGCAAGATACTGCGCGTGGCGGGAACGGCGATCTTCGCGCGGTCGGTGCAGATAATGACCGAATCGGGCGTCACGCTTCTCGATGCGCTCGACACGGCCGCCAAAATAGTTTCGAACACGCGCCTCAAACGCAGGGCGCGCGAATCGCGCGCGTTGATAACCGCGGGCAGTTCGCTGGCCGATTCCCTTTCCCGCGCGAAGGAATTCATGCCCATGCTGCGCCACATGGCGGCCGTGGGAGAAGTGTCGGGCTCGCTCCCCGGAGCGTTCGGGGAGACGGCTCGTTTTCACGAATTGGTGCTCTCGATCACAATCAAGCGGCTGGGCATTCTGATAGAGCCCGTGATGATCGCCGTCACGGCCGGAATCGTCGGGTTTGTGTACATCGCGTTTTTTATGGCGCTTTTCGCAATAGCGACGGCGGGATGAAGGTGAGGAAAAAGAATTATGAAACAAGTCGTTGTTAAAAAGATGGATGCGGCGCTCGCGGCGGCGCTTCTTTCGCTTGCCGCGTGCGGCGTGACGAACGATCCGATGACGGCGTCGGCCGACATCGCCGACCGTCTTACGCATCGCATTGCCGAAAAGGGAGTTCTCAAGGTCGCGGCGCTCGTCGTCGGCGACGGCGACGAAGGCGTCGCGCTCGTCGACGACGGCACAAGCGCCCACAAGCTTGTCAGAAAAGGCAGCGTCGTCGACGGCAGAGTCGGCGGCATCGCCATCGAGTCGAAGGTCAAGTCTGTGACGGCCGCGGGGGTCGAACTCGAGACGGCGAAGGGGAGCGTTTTTCTGAGCGGGCGTTTCACGCCGCTGCCGAAACCCGCGAAGAGCGCAAAGAATTTCGTCCGCTATCTCGAAGCGGAATCGGTCAAACTGGGAGAGCTCATGAAACTTCTCTCCGACCGCACGGGCGTCAACATCTCATCCTCCGACGCGGCCGCCGGAAAGAGCGTTTCTGTCTTCCTTCGCAATATCACCGTCGCCGCCTCGGTCGAGGAGATTTGCCGCACGACGGGGCTCTGGTTCCGCGGAGACGGGGATATGATAAGAATAATGACGATGGAGGAGTACGCGAAGAATCTGGCGAGTTTCCGCGAAGAGTCGATAGAGACGTTCACGCTTCTTTATCCGAACGTCGTCGAAGTGGCGGGCGTCATATACGGTCTTTACCCCGACCGCACTCTTCTTTCGCTCGGCGAGCAGGAAGTGCAGGAGGACGGGGAGAACGATCTTTCGCGCCGTTTCAGGCGCTTTCGCGTCATCGAGGACAACGGCGGGTCGCAGTTCATGGATATGGAGGCGCCGACCGTGTCGGGGAGTTCCGGCAGCACCGGAGCGGGGACGTTTTCGTTCAGCCGCGGCAGCGCGCTTTCGCGGGTCAGCCAGTGGGATCAGCTGAGAAACCGCCGTCGTCGTCAGGCGGATCCGGCGGGAGCGCGTATTTCGCAGGCGGAGGCGAAGCGTCTCGACGAGGCGATCGCGACGGGCGACAGGGAGGGCTTCGAGCGGCTCTTGAACGAAAGCCGGGCGGCGGCCAATATTTTCGTTTCCATTTCGCGCAAGAACAACATGCTTATCGTCAGAACGAGCGACACGAAGGCGATGGGCGAAATCCGCGAGCTTGTCAAAGGTCTGGATGTCCCGACGCCCATGGTGCTTTTGGAGGTGAAGGTGATGGAGCTCGTTCTCGACGACGATTACACCGCGACGTTCGAATACGGTTTCAACCGCGAAAGCCATTCGGCGGGACATACCGGCGGGCAGCGGACGCGGAACGGGAATATTCTGGCGGATGCGGCGCAGGCGGCTTTGGGGGCGTCGCATACGCCGACCTTTTCGTTCCGCGTTCTCAGCGACGATATCGATGCGAAGATACGCCTTATGCAGAAAGACGGCAAGGTGAAGGTCCTCGCGACACCGACGCTGCTCACCGCCAACAACGAAGTGTCGAGGATTTTCAACGGCAAGGAATATCCCATCATCACGGGATGGTCGGCTTCGGGTTCCGTTTCGAACCAGTCCACGCTCGAGCGTTATAACGCGGTTCCCGAAATAGAACGCAAGGATGTCGGAACGATGCTTCTCGTCACGCCGAACATCAACGCCGACAGAACCGTCACGATACATCTTCTTCAGGAAAACTCCGAACTGGCAGGCAAGGCGTCTATTCCCGTGACGAGCACTTCGGCCGATTCGGATTCGCCCGACGACGCGACGCTGAATCTCGATATCGATTACATCGAATCGCGTTCGCTTACCGGCACGTTCGTGGCGAAGGACAAGATGACCGTTCTCGCGGGCGGTCTTATCAAGGAGTCCGAAGAAGAGACATATTACCGCACTCCGTTCTTAGGGTCGATACCGCTTCTCGGGTGGCTTTTCAGAGGTACGGAAAAAGCGAAGATCAGAACGGAGCTTATCGTCCTTATAACTCCGCACGTCATTTCTACGCCGTACGAGGGAGGGAAGATCTCCGACGATCTTCTGAAGGCTCTCTCCGCGCATCCGGCCCGCGACGGATCGAAGTCTCTCGGCACTCTGCGCGGCGGCAAGGACGCTTTGGCGGCGGAGCATTCCGTAACGAACGATCTCATCAATATTTTTAGATGATTAAAAAAGAAAGGAATAAAACAATGAAAAAGGGATTCACTCTCATAGAACTCCTGATGGTTGTCGCCATTATCGCCATAATCTCGACGCTCGCCGTCTCCAAGGTGGGCGGCGTAAAGGAGGCGTCGGCGAGAAAGGTCTCGCTCGCCAATCAGGCGGCCGTCGAACGCGCGGTAAGTTCCTTTCTTGTGTCGGGAGGGCGTCTTAACAGGCTCGATTCGCTCATTTACGCGGGTGAAGGCGGAGCGCCGATATTCGGGGCCAAAGAAGGGGATTTCGATTTCGATACGGTGTCTACGGCCGAAGGACGCGAAGGTCTCTATCTCGGGCCGTCCGCCGACGGTTCTTCGACGATTGCCGTGCGCGAGGAGCAGAACTCCGGCATTACGCCCGGTCTCAAAAAAGTTCTCTGCCTTTATACTCTCGGCAAGTCGCAGGTCGAAGCGCTTTCTTCGAGAATGGGCTTGAAGTATGTGATGGCGCACAGCGCGTTTGCCGACGCCGCCGACAACGAATACCCCGCGGCGCATTACTATCAGACCCGCGCATACGGTGACGGCACGATCCCCAACGCGATCAACGGCCTTGACGCGAATGCGTCTGCGATGGTCGCCACCGTCATCACCAACGGCATGACGGTCGCCGCCGTCAACCCTATGACGGATATCGGAAGAACGATCTACCAGTCCATGGGACAGGAGCTTCTCAATACGCAGCCCTACGGCACGCCGTACGACGAGAACGAGGTGCGCGCCGAAGTGAAAGCGAAGGGCGGGCCTCTTCTCGCCTTCGGTCTCGGAGATAACTGCTCGGCTATCGGCAAGGCTAACGCTGGACTCGAGTCGGCACCTTACGCGTCTTACGCCAATAAGCGTTTTTATTCGCGTTACATCCTTCTTATCCGTCTGAAAACTCTCGGGGAAGGCTCCGTGGGGCAGGTCATCCCAGAATTCGCGGGCGTCCTCGACTGCTGCGGCAATACGATCCGCGCGGCTCAGAGCATCGTGCGCACTTTGTGAGTTTTGCGTTTCGCGCATAAAAATCCGTCTCGGCATGACCGGCTTGAATCGGGATAATGAAATATGATAAACTTCAAACATGAAAAAAACATCTTCTTTATCTTTTGTGTTTGCGGTATTGTCCGGTTTTGCGGTTGCGG
>JAZSQE010000042.1:0-24980 GCA_045537795.1 Kiritimatiellia bacterium
GAAAGGAAAGAGTCCATGGCAACAGGAAAAGCACTCGATGGAAAGCCGTATGCGGGAAATCCGCACGTACGGTTTGACGAGGGGGAAGTCGCACCGGCAGCAAAGCCGAGGCGTGGGTCTCTACTCTACAAAAAAACGTTGATGATTTCGGTGTTGGTCGCGGTTGCGGCCCTCATTTCCGGGTGCGAAATTAAGCCTGCGGGCAAAAGAGTTGCGACGCTTGATGATTCGGTATGGGCGGTCAGCTCATGGATCAGCGTGCCCAATCAGAAGGTGGAGAAGTATTCCGGCGCCGAACATGGTGCGCAGCGCGCTTCTTCTGGAACGAGTTGGTTTGTCCGCAAGCTGGATAACGCTTCCGCAGTTAAAAAGGCCACATGGATGACGGCAGGCCTTGGCGTATATGAAGTTTATGTCAACGGCAAGGCTGTCGGTGAGGACTTCCTCAAGCCTGGCTTTACGCACAACGAGAAGACTAAATATTCCTTCACTTACGATATCACCGAACTCGTCAAGAAGGGTGCGGGAGAGAGTAACTTCTTCGCGGCTGAAGTTTCCGCTGGATGGTGGCGTGATAAAATCGTCAACTTCTTCGGAAAGAAGAGTGCGTTCCGCGGCGTAATCGAGCTTGAATATGCCGATGGAACAAAGCGCTACTACGGCACGAATACGAAGAATTGGAAGTGCGGCATTGCAGGGTCGGTGACTCACGCGGCAATCTTCGATGGCGAGGAGTTTGATTCCCGCATCAAGCAGCCCGTCTTCGGTTCCGACGATTTCGTAACTCCCGAGGAGAATAAGGAATTCAAGGGTTCGATATTCCCGACGGCCGGCGCTGAAATTGTCCTTCGTAAAGATCTTGCGCTCGACCCTGTTGAAGCCTACACATGGAAGGGCGTTTCCGGAGCCGCAAAGGATGTTTTCGGAAAGGTCATCAAAACTCGTCAGTTCGACGATCCCAAAGGCGTTCTTGAAGTAGCCCCCGGCGAGACGCTTGTCATCGATTTTGGCCAGAACTGCTCGGCCGTGCCCGCATTCGTGATGCAGGCGTCGGAAGGCGCGGTTCTTACGTGCTTGCCCGGTGAAATGCTCAACGACAACAACGGTGAGCGCAGCCGCGGAAATGATGGTCCCGGAGGGTCGGTCTACCGTTTGAATCTCCGCGTTCCGAACGACGGCATGCGCGCCGTCTACACATTTTCAGGTTCGGATGTGGAAGCTTATATGCCGCGCTTCGCTTTCTTTGGCTACCGCTATGTGTCGATCACGGCAACATCTCCAGTTAAGATTCTCAAGATTAAGTCAATTCCCGTCACTTCCATTACGAAGGAGATGGAAACAGCTTCAATCGTCACAGGCGATGCCGCGCTCAATAAATTCATCTCCAACGTCTACTGGGGGCAGCTTTCAAACTACCTCTCAGTTCCTACCGACTGCCCTCAGCGCAATGAGAGGCTGGGTTGGACGGCTGACACGCAAGTTTTCTGCGAGACAGGTTCCTTCAATGCCGACACGCGCACATTCTTCCGCAAGTGGATGCGCGATATGCGTGACACACAGCATAAGAAAGGCGGCTATCCAGGCGTTGCTCCTAAGGCTCAGTACGGCAGCGACGACTTTATGCGTATGTGCTGGTCGGATGCGGGCATAGTTGTTCCGTATGAAATCTTCAAGCTCTTCAACGACACGCGGATTGTAAAAGAGAACTGGGCGTCGATGGAGAAGTATATGGACAGGCTTAACGCAACGAGAGGCGAAAACTCCAAAATCATCGAGGAGAACAGGAACTATCAGTGGGCTGACTGGCTTTCGTTTGAAGATCTCGAGTCCTGCAGTGGCCGCATCCTTCAGCCTGGCGAGGGGTGGAGCGGCAAGAAGCGCCCTGAGGCGATTCTCTACTGGGATTATCTCTACGCATGTTATTGGGCGATTGACGCCGATATGATGGCGGCGATGGCCAAGGGTGTCGGCAATGCTGCGGGCGTCAAGAAATACACTCAGATGGGCGAGCGTGCACGCGCTTATATCCGTGAGAGGTTTATCGATAAGAAAACCGGCTCTCTTCCCGCGGCCCTTGCCGATTTGCAGACGGCAAATGTCATGGCTCTCGTCAGCGGCATTCTCAACAAGGACGAGACAGCCAAGGTTGCCGCGCACCTCAAGGCTCTTCTTGAGGGTGAGAGCGAAATCAACGAGGGCGGATACAAGAAGAAAGTCAAAGGCGTTCTTAAAACTGGCTTCTTAGGTTCGCACTTTGTGATGGACGCGCTTACGGAGAACGGCATGGCGGATCTCGCCTACACGCTTCTTCTCAGCCACAAGTTCCCCAGCTGGCTCTATTCTGTAGATCAGGGGGCAACTACAATCTGGGAGCGTTGGAACGGGTATGTGAAGGACCACGGCTTCGGCCCCGTTGGCATGAACAGCTTCAACCATTACGCCTACGGACAGGTCCTTTCCTGGGTCTATCGCACTGTCGCCGGCATTTCCGCAGATCCTTCATCTCCCGGCTTTAAGACGATTATCATGAAGCCGATTCCCGATCGCAGGCTCGGATTTGTCAAGTGCAGCTACAAGTCTGTCGCCGGTGAGATTAAGAGCGAGTGGAAGTACGAGGGCGATGTGTGGGTCTGGAAGTTCACCGTTCCCGAGGGGGCCGTTGCCCGTGTTACGCTTCCTGGCGAGACGACATCAAAGGATTACACTGCAGGAACTTACACGATAAAGAAATAAGATAGAGGCAAAAAGACTCTTTTGCCTGACTCTTTTGCCTAAAGCCCGCTTTACTTACCTAATTGTTCTATGTTATAATTTGTCCATCAAACAAGAAAGTACTTATCAGCACTGTTCCAACAGCACTTGTTGCACTGGAAATTGGCTGGCGAGTAGCGAAGATCGACCAAGGAGGGCAACTTTTAGTGTCAAAATTTGCAAAATCCGCGCAAGGGGCCGCGAAGGCTCGGCAGACACAGAAAAAATTGGGGAACCTCCAAAGGCCAATGAGTCTTCCATTTCCGGCGGAAGGGTGATATAATCACGGATATGAAAATCATCTACTTGACGTTGTTTGCCGGCGTGCTGTCATCCGCATATGTGCAGGCGTCGGATGGAATTGCAGCCCCGTCTGCGTCTTCAGCGCCTCCGGCGGCGGTTGGATTTGGATCGGTATGTTCCAAAGGGGTCAAGGTCGCGGTGCAATCTCCCGTCTCGGCTGTCAAAGTTTCAGAAAACATATTTCTTTTCGATTTCGGGAAAGCTTCTTTCGCCTGGCTTGAAATAGATGTTCCAAAATCGGAATGCCGTGTCAGACTCGGAGAGAAATTGTCTTCCGGCGGACGGGTTGACATGAAGCCCGGCGGTACGATCAGATGTGCGCAAGTCGGCTTGAGGTCGCGGGGAAAAGGATTTCAGCGTGTTCCGCTGGAAGCGGACAAAAGGAATACCGAGGGGAGAAACGGCAAGGCGCGCGCGTACAGGATTCCTCGCAAGTATGGGGTCGTTATGCCGTTTCGATATGTCGAGGTCGAGTGTCAGCCGCAATTTCTGGAAAAAACAAGAGTTCGCAGGCACACCTTGCACTGGCCGATTGACATGAACGCTTCGTCATTCGCCTGCGACGATGAACGGTTGAACAGAATCTATGAGTTCTGCAAGTATTCGATCTGGGCGACGAGTTTTGCCGGAGTTTATCTCGATGGCGACAGAGAGCGTATCCCGTATGAGGCCGACGCGTACATAAATCAATTGGGGCATTATGCCATAGATGCCGATTTCAGCATGGCGCGCAGGACATTTGATGTGCTCGTACGCCATCCTACCTGGCCTACGGAATGGGCACAGCATATGATTATGATGGCCTGGGCGGATTGGATGTATTCAGGTTCGAAAGAACTTATTGCAGAATATTATTCCGTTCTGAAGAATGAAAAACTGCTGTTGAATCTATCGCGCGGGGACGGACTTTTAAAGTCATTTCCTCAATTCCGGAAAGGAAATCCGTCGGGAATGAGGGATATCGTCGATTGGCCGGCCGGGGAGCGCGACGGGTTTGTTTTCAAAGAAATAAATGCCGTCGTCAATGCTTTTCACTATCGCAACCTTAAAGAAATGCGCGATATCGCAGATGCGCTCGGAAAGAAAGACGATGCCGGATTTTTCGATCTGCGGGCGAAGAAAGTGTATGCGGCCTTCAATAAAGTCTTTTTCAACGACGCCGCGCAGATTTATCGCGACGGGGAAGGGACCGAGCATTCTTCGCTGCATGCGAACGCGGCGGCGCTTGCGTTCGGGCTGGTCCCGGACGAGAAGAAAAAGCGCGTCGCCGATTTTCTTGTGCGCAAAGGCATGGCGTGCAGCGTCTATTTCGCCCAATATCTGCTCGAGGCGTTGTTCGAAGCGCAAAGAGACGAGGACGCGATCAATCTGATGGTTTCAGAAGGCGACAGATCGTGGATCGGAATGATGAAACAGGGTTCGACCGTTTCAACGGAAGCGTGGAGTTTAAAGGCAAAGCCCAATCAGGACTGGAATCACGCCTGGGGAACGCCGCCGCTCAATATCATAACGCGGTATGTGCTTGGGGTGAAACCGTTGAAACCCGGATTTGCCGAATATGAAGTGAAGCCGAGAAAAGGGAAACTGAAAAATGTTTCAGGTGTCGTCCCGACCGTTGCGGGACCGATCGTCGTGCGGCCGTGATGCCGTGCCCCCGGCGACGCCGATCCCCGTACCGCAGCGGATGATTTTGATATAATAGGCGCTATGCCAGAAACCCGCCATATCGCCTTGCTGCTCAAGTACCGTCCGATGACGTTCGACGACGTCGTTGGCAAAAAAAGACCCTTCTGTATAAGTTTTACTGTATATGCTTGACTGTGCGAAGCACATCAACGAAGGGCTCATCGTTGGCGCGAGTTCTTACTCGGAACAATGGAGGATGGGCGGAAATTCAGACGCGACGACCCTTGCCGCCTTCATCCTTCACACAGAAAAAACTCAAAGAACTTCAAACTGAAATAGCATCCCTCACATTCCTTGACTCGGCAAGCGGCTCAGGTAATTTTCTTACGGAAACATTCATCTGTCTTCGCCGCCTTACCCGAAATCGTTGCACATCTTTTCAAGTTGTATGCAGAAAAGATGGAAATGAACAAATGAAAGTGCTTTACGAGATAAATACAGATGAGTTTGGGCGTGTGATTTAAGAAGCGTTCTGATATTTACGGCTATATCGACACTTGAATATCGATATAAAAAGTGCTATGCTATGCGGCCATCTGTTCCGGAAAAGGGTCCGGGCGGGATACTGACAAAGAAGGATCAAAGATGGAAAGCGCAAACAACACGGTAGCCGTTCAAGACGACGGACTTGCGGAACTTCAGGAAACAATTGCGCGCGTGAAAGCGGCGCAGCAGACATTCGCGTCGTTCTCCCAGGAGAAGGTGGACGCGATTTTCAAGGCGGCTTCGCTGGCCGCGAACCGTGCGAGGATCCCTCTCGCGAAGATGGCCGTCGAGGAGACGGGCATGGGTGTCGTGGAAGATAAGATCATCAAGAACCATTACGCCGCGGAATATATCTACAACGCGTTCAAGGATGTGAAGACGTGCGGAGTCGTCGAGCGCGACGAGGCGGCCGGAATAGAGAAGATCGCCGAGCCGGTGGGCGTGATCGGGGCCGTCATTCCGACCACGAACCCCACGTCGACCGCGATTTTCAAAACGCTCATCGCGCTCAAGACGCGCAACGGCGTGGTCATCAGTCCCCATCCCCGCGCCAAGAACGCGACGATCGCCGCGGCGAAGATTGTTCGTGACGCGGCCGTCGCCGCCGGCGCCCCGGAAGGGATCATCGGCTGGATCGCCGCGCCGTCGCTCCCGAAGACGAATCTGCTCATGAAGGAAGTCGATCTCATCCTCGCTACCGGTGGACCGGGCATGGTCAAGGCTGCCTACAGTTCGGGCACTCCGGCGCTCGGCGTGGGAGCCGGCAACACGCCGGCGATCATCGACGATACCGCCGATCTGACGCTCGCGGTAAGTTCGATCATCCATTCAAAGACGTTCGACAACGGCATGATCTGCGCTTCTGAGCAGAGCGTCATCGTCCTCGAGAGCGTCTATGACGAAGTAAGAGACCTTTTCAGCAGGATGGGGTGCCGTTTTCTCGACAAGGGTGAACTCGAGAAGACGCGCAAGACGATTCTGGTCAACGGGGCGCTCAACGCGAAAATCGTCGGGCAGAAGCCCGCGACAATCGCCAAACTTGCCGGGTTTGAAGTCGACGAGGACACCAAGATTCTCATCGGCGAGGTGACGAGCGTTGAAATCAGCGAAGAATTCGCGCACGAGAAACTTTCGCCTGTTCTCGCGATGTATCGCGCCAAGGATATTCAGGACGCTTTCGCCAAAGCCGAAACTCTCGTCGCCGACGGCGGCTACGGACACACGAGTTCCATCTATCTCGACGAGGTGAACGAGCGCGCCAAGTTAAGCGAGTTTGCCGCGCGGATGAAGACCTGCCGCATTCTCGTCAACACGCCGAGCTCGCAGGGCGGCATCGGGGATATCTACAATTTCGCGCTCGCGCCGTCCTTGACGCTCGGCTGCGGCAGCTGGGGCGGCAATTCCGTGTCGGAGAACGTGGGCGTCAAACATCTTATCAACATCAAGACCGTTGCCATGAGAAGGGAAAACATGTTGTGGTTCCGCGCACCTGAGAAGGTGTATCAGAAGAAGGGCTGCCTTTCGCTCGCGCTCAGGGAATTGAGCGGCGTGATGGGCAGGAAGAAGGCATTCATCGTCACCGACACCTTCCTCTACGCCAACGGTTACACCAAGGCGATAGAGAAGTCGCTTGTGGAGCAGGGGATACTCTTCACGACTTTCGCCGACGTCGCTCCCGATCCGACGCTCGCGTGCGCCAAGGAGGGTGCGAAACTCATGGCGTCGTTCAATCCCGACGTGATCATCGCCGTCGGCGGCGGAAGCGCCATGGACGCGGCCAAGATCATGTGGGTTCTCTACGAGCATCCCGAGGCCGACTTCATCGACATGGCCATGCGCTTCATGGATATCCGCAAGCGCGTGTACGATTTCCCGAAGATGGGGGAGAAGGCGGCGTTCGTCTGCGTGCCGACCTCCGCCGGTACCGGTTCGGAAGTGACGCCCTTCGCCGTCATCACCGACGAAACGACGGGAACAAAGTATCCGCTCGCCGATTACGAACTCATGCCGACGATGGCGATAGTCGACGCGGATATGCAGATGTCGGCGCCTGCGGGACTTACGAGCGCATCGGGCATCGACGCGGTCTCGCACGCGCTCGAAGCGTACGCTTCGATGCTCGCCACCGACTATACCGACGCTCTTGCGATCCGCGCGCTGCAGACGATCTTCGCGTATCTGCCCAGGTGCTACGGCGCGGCGGTCGAAAAGCGTGCCGATCCCGTCGCCCGCGAGAAGATGGCCAACGCCGCCACCATGGCCGGCATGGCGTTCGCGAACGCCTTCCTCGGGGTCATGCACTCGATGGCGCACAAACTCGGCGCTTTTCACCACATTCCCCACGGCATCGCCAACGCGCTCATGATGGAAGAGGTTCTGCGCTTCAACGCCGACCCGGTGCCGCGCAAAATGGGAACTTTCCCGCAGTACGGTCATCCGCACACGCTCGAGCGCTACCTTGAGATCGCCGATGCCCTCGGAATCAAGGGTCGGAGCAAGGACGAGCGGTTCGAGAACTTCCTCGAGGCGCTCAGGGAACTGCGCGCCAAGGTGGGGATCAAGCCGACCATCCGCGATTACGTCCCTGACGAGCAGGACTTCCTTGCGCGTCTCGACGAAATGACGGAGCAGGCGTTCGATGACCAGTGCACCGGCGCCAACCCGCGCTATCCGCTCATGAAGGAAATCAGGCAGATGTACCTGAACGCCTACTACGGGAAGCATGAGAGCGTCTGATTCAGACTTTAACGCAACTAACGGGAGATTTGCAATGAAAAAGAAAACCGAGACGAAAAAACGCGCGGGCGTGAAAACCGCGTCCGGCAAGCCGGCCGCGAAAAACGTCCTTTTGGAGCGTACCGACAAGGTGGTTACGAAGGACAAGGACACCGTGCTCAAAATCTTCGGCCCGAGCTACAAGGTGAGCGCCATTCTCAACGAGGCGATGAACGAGGCGCGCGCGGCGGAGACGGGGCTTCCCGTCGCCAAGGTGATAGAGGTCCTCAAGCTGCGCGAGCACTGGTGCATCCGCCGCGAATGGATCGAGGGCAGGACGCTCGCCGACGTGATGGCGGCGGACAGGAAGAACCTCATGAAGTATCTGAAGGAGTTTGTCGCCATCCAGTGCGAGATTTTCTCCAAGACCTCGGAGCGGATGGGCAATCTTTCGGACAAGCTCGACAAGCAGATTTCGGCGTCCGCGCTCCCCAAGGAGACGCGCTACGATCTGCACATGAAGCTTCAGAGTCTGCCGCGAGGCAAGGCGCTCTGCCACGGCGACTTCAATCCGTCGAACGTCATCATCACCCCGAAGGGCGACTGGCGCGTCATCGACTGGAGCCATGTGCGATTGGGCGATCCGCTCGCCGATGTCGCGCGCACCTATCTTCTCTTCTGGCTTTCCGGTCATGTGGCCGCGGCGGAGAAGTACATGCTGCTCGCCTGCGAGGCTCTGAAGGCCAAGGTCCCTGAAGTTCAGAAGTGGCTGCCGATCGTCGCCGCGGCGGAATCCTCGAAGGAGCAGAGCGTTAAGAATCACGAGCTTCTCCTGCACTGGGCGAGCGTGGTCGACTACGAGTAAGCTTTCAATAACGATCCGCACGGGAAGTTCGCGTTTTCGGTCTTTTCGGTATGCTTGACGTTCGCTTCGCGGTTATGGTAGACTTGTGGGTGTCGCAAGGAGATGCCGGCGCATGCCTTGACGTATGCGCCGAATCACATGCAAAAACCATATACAAAAACACGCTTTAGGGAGTCAACAGTATGAACAGCAGAATTTTATCTGTAATTTTCGCGGCTTCTGCGCTGCCGCTCGCGGCCGCAATTGAACTTGGTTCTCCGTTTTCCGACGGCGCCGTGCTTCAGCGCGGAATGAAGGTTCCCGTATGGGGCAAAGTGTCGGACGCCGATTCCGCCGCAAGTACGATCAAAGTCGAGTTCGCCGGACAGACGAAAACCGCATCTGTCGGCGCTAACGGCGAGTGGAGGGTCGTGCTTGATCCCATGCAGGCATCCAAAGAGGGCCGCAAACTCACCGTCAGCCGCATCGCCGAAGGCTTTATGTTCGATTCGGTCGTCGAGTCTGTCGAAATCGATGATGTGCTCGTGGGCGAGGTGTGGTTCGCTTCCGGGCAGAGCAATATGGAGTGCCCTATCTGGGGCGGCCATACGCGCTATCGCGACATGAAGGGGGGCATTTTGACCGTGATGACGCGCCTTGCGTGTGTCCGATATGTCAAGGTTCCGCATGATTGGAGTGTCGAGCCCAAGCCGCTCAAGGCGAAATGGTGCAAGTTCACCCCTGAGTATCTCCAGCTCTTTTATCGTGACGACGCTCTCAAAGGCACGCCGATTTCCGCAGTGGCTTTTTATTATGCGCGCGAACTATATCTTGCCCTTGACGTTCCCGTGGGAATTGTCGATGCGAGCTGGGGCGGAACCAACATTGACGCGTGGACTCCGCGCAGCGGATATGATGGATGCGACAAATCCATTAAGGCGAGCGCCGAATACAAGGTCAAGAGAGATTGGGTCGCCAAAACCGACAGAAAAGGCCCTGTCAGCGGCAAACATCAGCAGCCGACGGTGCTGTATAACGGTATGGTCGCTTCTTTCGCGCCCATGGCAATGCGCGGGTTGATCTGGTATCAGGGCTGTCACAATTCCGGCGAGGCCGATCTTTATTGCGCAAAGCTTCACGCGCTCTACAACGGGTGGAGCCGCGATTTCGGGAATGAAAATCTGAAGTTTTATTTCGTTCAGCTCGCGCCGTGGACTCACAACTGGCTCGGTATCTGCAAGGCTCAGAACCGTTTCTGCGCCGAGCAGAAAAACGCCGCGCTTGCGGTGATGGCGGATGTCGGAAATTTCGACGATATCCACCCCAACGACAAGGAGATCGTCGCCAAGCGTCTGGCGGTTCATGCGCTGAAGCGGGACTACGGCTTTGCGATACCCGAGGACGACTCTCCGGTTTTGAAATCGGCTTCGATCAAGGACGGCAAGGTGTCTTTGACCTTCGACAACGTTAAGAACTGGTATGTTTATGCGCCTGACCGTTCGCGTGCGGCCGCTTTTGAAGTGGCGGGGAAAGACGGCAAGTGGTGCGTAGCGAAAATCGTCAATTATAACAAGGTCAAAAACAGAGACGGCGGGATGTCGGATACCGATTATATCGACGGTGATACGATCGTCATCGCCAGTGAGGCGGTCGCAAAGCCGGTCAAGGCGCGTTATATGGGCAGAAACCGCACTGCCGGAACGCTCTACAACGAAGCGTCGCTTCCGCTCGGGCCGTTTGAATGTTCGCCCGAGAACTGAAGCGGCGATAAGGTGAAGTTCGCATAAACGACATAACCGGCGAATGGGATTTTTCAAGGCATACGATATGCGCGGGACGTACGGGGTCGATTTCGACCTTCCTCTCGTGCGGAAAATAGGCGTGGCTCTCGTCAAAACAGTCGGCGGCGGGCGCTGGCTCGTAGGGCGCGACTGCAGGCTTACGAGCGAAGCGGTCAAGGACGCGCTCGTCGAAGGATTGCGCGAGGCGGGCGCCGAAGTTACCGATATGGGGCTTTGCACGACGCCTATGGTCTACTTCTTCACCGTAGAAGGCGATTTCGACGCATCCGTCATGGTGACCGCGAGCCACAATCCTCCGGGCGACAACGGTCTTAAGGTGTCGCGCCGCGGAGCGCTGCCGGTCGGATACGCCGACGGGCTCGACGAAGTGGAACGGCTCGTGAAGGGGGAGTGACGCTCATGGACTTTGTTTCGCGTTATCTCGGATGGATGAAGGAGCGCTCTCCCGATTTTTCGGGGCTTTCCTTCGCCGTCGACTGTTCATGCGGCATGGCGTCTCTGCTTGCGGGGGAACTTTTCCCCGGGGCGCTGGTTTTCAACGATGTTCCGGACGGGAATTTCCCCGCGCACAGCCCTAATCCGCTCAAAGCCGAAGCGCGCGAACAGATATCCCGCGTTGTGCGCGAAAAGGGTCTCGACTGCGGTGTCATATTCGACGGCGACGCCGACAGGTGCATGTTTGTCGATGAGCGAGGAGAATTCGTCCAGTGCGATTATCTCATTCCCGTCGTGGCGCGCGGCATCATGCGAGGCGCATCTCTCGAGGGTGAGACGGTGATTCACGACATAAGGACTTCGCGCGGCGCGATCAAGGCGATCGAAGAAGCGGGGGCCAAAGCGCTCATGGTTCCGGTGGGGCACGCGTTCGCGAAGCCCGCGCTCAGAAAATCGGGCGGCGTGTGCGGCGGCGAACTCGCGGGGCACTATTATTTTCGCGAATTCAACTGCTGCGATTCCGGCATTCTCGCCTCGCTCGTGATTCTCGGCGAGATCGCCGCCGCGAAACGCAGGGGGACGGCTTTCTCGCGGATGATGGAGCCGATATCGGGCCGCTACGCCAATTCGGGCGAACTCAATTACCGCATCGAAGACAAGGACGCCGCGCTCGGGCGCGTTCTCGCGGCGGCGAAGGAGAATTTCGGCGCGGAGATTTCGCGCAGCGACATGGACGGCGTCAGGGTCGAATACGGCGAAGGCTGGTTCAACGTGCGCAAGTCGAATACCGAGCCGTATCTGAGGATGATCGTCGAGTGCGACACTCCGCGGCGTCTTGCCGAGTGGCGCGCCGTCCTCGAAGGAGCGCTCGGTGACGGTTGATTTCCATGTGCATTCAACCGCGAGCGACGGAACGTGCGCTCCGGCGGAACTCGCCGCCGCCGCTTCGGATTTTTCGGCGATCGCCATCACCGATCACGACAACGCCGACGGCGCGGAGGAATTTCTTTCGGCGCCTGCCCGCGAGGGGCTTCGGCGTTTCGCGGGCATAGAACTCAGCATTGAGCCGGGAGAGGGATTCGACAGGTTTCATCTTCTGGGCATAGGCATCGATCCCCACGACGAAAATCTCAAACGCTTTTTAAGGCGCGTACTCGATGGACGCAACGGAAGAAACGCGAAGATGCTCGAGAATTTCGCGCGCATCGGCATTGACATACCGCGGGACGAGATCGCCCTCTACGCCCACGGCGAAGTGCTCGCAAGACCCCATTTCGCCCGCTGGCTCGTCGATCACGGCTACGCCGCCGACGTGAGCGTGGCGTTCTCGAAATATCTGCTCGGCGATTCTCCCGCAGCGACGCGTTGCTACGAGAGCCGCTGGCATCCGCCGCAGGAGGAGGCGTTCTCGGTCATACACGCGGCGGGAGGGCTCGCCGTGATGGCCCACCCGAAATACTGGCGCGACGCCTGGAAGAGCGAAGGGTGCGATTTCGCGGCGGCGGAGCGCGAACTCGCCGTGCTCAAGGAGAAGGGGCTTGACGGTCTCGAAAGCCTCTATCAGGCGAATTCGCCCGAGGAAAACATCGCCTTCACGCGCATCGCCGACTCTCTGGGGCTTTTGAAGACGGCGGGGAGCGACTTCCACGGAGCGAACAAAAAGGCGATTCCGCTGGGGATGAACGTGAGCGTTCCGTTCATCGGGCCGTTCCTCGAGGCGCTCGAAAGACCTCGCCGGACTGCGCCTGACGTCTGAACCCGAATCACGAAGGGGCCGGCCGTTGACGCAGGCGCCTCTTTTTTTGCTATAATTCCACCTATGAAAATTTCTGGAACAATTACGGCGATGGCCACGCCCTTCACGAAGGACGGCGCCGTCGATTACGATACGCTCAAAGAGATGATCGGCTTTCAGGTCGAAGGCGGCGTCGAAGGCATCTGCGCCGTCGGCACGAGCGGAGAATCACCGACCCTCGATCACGACGAACATCACAAAGTCGTAGAGAAGACGATCGAATACGTCGCGGGCAAGGCGCTTGTGATAGCCGGCACCGGGTCGAATTCGACCGCCGAGGCGGTTTCGCTCACCAAGGCCGCGATTTCGATGGGCGGAGCAGACGCCACTTTGCAGGTGACGCCGTATTACAACAAGCCCAACGCCGAAGGCCTTTATCGTCACTTTATGACGCTCGCGGATCTCGGACTGCCGGTCATTCTCTACAACGTGCCCGGTCGCGCTGGCAAGGAAATACCGCTGGATACCGTCGTGCGTCTTGCGGCGCATCCCAACATCGTTGCCATCAAAGAGGCCGCCGGCAGCGTGGAACGCGTCTCGGCCATCAAAAACGCCTTGCCGGATTTCACGGTGCTTTCGGGCGATGATTCGCTCACGCTGCCGATGATGTCTGTGGGCGCCGAAGGCGTAATATCCGTCGCTTCGAACGTCATCCCGCGCGAGATGAGCGATATGGTGCGCCTCGCGCTCGCCGGCGATTTCGTGAAGGCGAGGGAATATCACGCGAAATATTACGCGCTTTTCCGCGATCTGTTCATCGACGTCAATCCGGTAATGGTCAAGGAGGCTCTCTCTTTGATGGGCAGGTACGAGCGCGTCTTCCGCCTTCCTCTGTGCGGAACTGACGATGCGAAACTCGCGCAGATGAAGAAAACTCTGTCGCAAGCCGGCATAATCTGATTTTCCGCCGCGCTTGCGACGCGATACGTGTCTGCGACGGAAGTGTCGTCTTTAAAGTCTGGAGGAACGAAATGATCAAGCCGAAATACGTGTTGTCCGCCGTTGTCGTTCTCGCGTTCACGTCTCTTGCGGCCGAAAGCGCAAAACTCCTGCGCGTGGGCTATCCTGAGGCGGCCACGACCACGTTGTGCCCCCTGGAAGATTGCCAGCGCATCGTATGCGCGAATTTTCTTACCGACGCGTTCAGGCGTGCAGACGGTGTGGCGGCCGTGAACGAAGCGCGCAGCGGTTCGATTTTCCGCCGTATACGTTCCGGCGCGATCGATTACGGCACGGATGACATGTATGAAATTTATTCGTCATACCTGCCGGTCGACGTCGTCATCGACTTCTGCGCGGACAACGAAGCCGAGACCGTCGCCGCCGGCGTTTTCTGGAAGGGCGGACGCAAGCGCATGACGATCGGCGTGTCGAAAAACGAAGAGCTTTATTCCTTCTGCGGCAAGCTCATCTCCCTCATTGAGGAATGTCCGCTTTTCAGCGCCGCGCAGAAAAAGACGATTCGCGATCTCTGGAAGGAACGCCGTGCGATTTTCTTCGCCTACTATTTCACGCCGAATCTCCGCGGGCACTACACCGACAACACCGGCGAAGGCAAGTGGAACCGCGCTCTCGGCGTGTTTTCGGAGCAGAAGGGCGTCGGTCCCATGGCCTCGCGCATCTGCGACGCCGGGCACGACACTCTGTGGGATACGCGCCTGTGCAGCAAACTTTCGAAGGTCAAGGCCGGCAAGATGGCCGCTCTCGCGTTCGTGAATTCTCTCGATTCCGGCGAGGACGACATCATCCGCAAGATGGCGGTACATTATCCCCAACTCGTCGAAAAGGACACGCTCGCGCTCGCGGGGCGCATCTGCACCGACGCCGAGGAACGGCTCCTCGACGACGTGCTCAATACCGATATGCAGGACGACATGGGCGAGCAGTTTGACGACATGGAGATGAGCAAGGGCGTGCACGGAGGCATCAAAGCCGACGACTCGAAGTGCCGTCGCGCCCTCGTGGCCTGCGGCTGGATGAACATCCCTTCGGCCTGGAAGATGCTCGAAGACGGCGCCAGATCGAAAGAAGTCCTCACCCGCATCGCCGCCGCCGAAGGCATGGCGAGCGCGACCAACGCCGGAACGTTCGCGACTCTCGTGAAACTCGCCGGCGACAAAGACCCCGCGCTCGCGGCGACGGCTTCGCTTTCGATAATCCTCAGAGGCGGCAAGCCCCCCGCCACCGCCGCCGCAAAGGCCCGCAAGGTGGTCGACAACCGCCTCTACACGCGAGCGGCCCTCGAGACGCTCGTCGCCGTCGGCGGAAAGGAAGATCTCGAAGTCTTCAAAAAATACCGTCTCGACGCCGACACGCTCGTCAGAAGCGCGGCTGTGGCGGGCATCGTCACATACGAGAAGGATACCGGGCTCATGAACGCGATTCTCGACGATCCCGACGCTGAAATCACGGCGAGAGTTCTCAAGCTCGCAGGCAAGGACGGCATCGATGAGAAATCCGTCCTCTATAAGCGCTTTATCACGTTTGCCAACGATCCTTCGTCGGTTGTTTCCGACGCGGCGCGCGCGGCGCTCGAACTCAAAAGGCCGGCCGGCGGGGATGAACTCGTCGAATATGAACTCGCGCTTGAGCATCCGCTTGTGCGTCGCAGGATTCTCGCCGCCGCCGCCAAGAAGGGCGATGCGAAGTCGAAGGCGCTTCTCGAGGCGGCCACCGCGAACGACAACCCCCAGACGCGCGCGTACGCGATCGATCTTCTCGGCCGTCTCGATCCAGAGCTCGCTTACAAGTACGTCATCAAGGCCGCCGGCGACACGCACGGGTGGGTGAGGTTCTACGCCGCCGTCAGACTCGCCGAGACGGCGAAGAGCGCCGACGCGGCGAAGATACGGGAAATGCTCGCCAAGGAAAAGATGCGCGGCACGAAGCTTTATCTCGAGGACGCTCTCGCCAAGGCCGAAGGCAGACCGAAGCCTCCGCCGCAGAAGAGCGTCAACACGGCGTTTCCGAAAGACGGCCGCGCGCTCATGTGGCTGTGCGGCACGGGCGAAGCGGATGCGGCCGACGGCCCGTACGAAGCGTATTACACGTGCGCGAAACCGCAATGGAGCGAAGATATCCAGCGCGCGCACGACAAGGGACGCGTGTATTTCCCGCGTCCGACGCCCATCGGAGACCCCTCCTTCATTCTGACCGACGAAGCGAGCGCGGATACGTTCTGGACCAAACTTCTCGAGCAGATGCCCGACAACGTGACCGACGTCACCGACGGCGTCGTCTACGGTGAAGAGTCTATGGGCATCAGTACGGGGCAGAACGCGTTCGACAAGGCGTGGCGTCTTTTCTGCCGCGAGGCGGGTCTCGACGCGAAACGCGTCGACGGAAAACTCTCCAATCTCACGCTTCCCGAGAAGTCCGCGTGGGCAAAATGGATTCGCAAGATCGGCGTCGAAGGTTTCAATATCCTTTACGATTTCACCAAGGACTACTTCGGCAAGATACACCCGGGCTTCTCCGTGTGCACGTGGATACCCAGCGAATCGAACATAGACGACCCTGAGATGAAGTTCGATTTTCTCGGTTCGTACATCTACGACGGCGATTTCCGCCAAATGTACGCGAAGATCCGCAGTCTCAAGACGATATGGCCCGACAGGCCTCTTATATGGCTTTCATACGGCAATGTCAATCTCGGGCTGGGCGGCTCCGTTCACGCAAAACCCATCACATGGAAAGTCGATTGGCCCACCAAGCCCGTCAGATACCGATTCGACCATCCTTATGCCGACAACTTCGCCGCATGGTTCGCGGGAGCCGACCCGGGGTACTTCGTCTCATACGCGACGAATCAGGAGGATGATTACGGCTCGTGTTCATGGGTGCCGTTCCCGCCGCTTCACGTTTACGCTCATCCCGGCGTCGAGAAATCCATAGACTACGCCTACCATGACACGTACAACAAAATCTCCGACATGATCAAGGACTCCAAGAAGAAAGACGCCGACGTATCGATGACGGAAGACGCAGAGAGCGATCTCGCCGAGCTTTCCCTCGAGGAAAAGGGCGGCAGCGACGATCCTGTCGTCAAGAAGCAGAAGGAACTCATGGAAAGGATGCGCCGCGGTTTCGTTTTCTGCGCGCGGGCGATGCGCGATGCGGCGATGACGCAGCGTTCGCTCCCGAGGCGTTTCCCGAAGCGTCAGGCTTCGGCGCTCGTGAACGGCGCCTCGTCATATTCTCCCGCCGCACTTCTCCTCCCCGAGTTCGACGTCTACATCAACTACGACACGCCGGTCGAGATCGGGGCTCTGAAGGATTATCGGATGCTCGTGTGCGGCGCGAAGGCCAGGATGAGCGAGGATACGCGCAAGGCCTGGATCGCTCATATACGCGAGACTCCCTGCGTCATCGTCTTCAACGGCGCCTATCCCGCGACGAAGGGCGGCGCCAAATCCTCGATCGGCGACATCAAGGATGATCTCGACACGCCGTGGCCGTGGGAAAACGACGTCAGGTTCGTTCCCGAAAACAAGCGCAAGAACGCGCTCAGTCATTACGACGTCAAGGCGGGCGCCCCCGTCGAAATCATCGAAAAGAACAAATCGGGCGCCACGCGTCTCGTCTGGCGCTGCAGGGACGTCAAGGGTATCGTCATCTTCGATCTCCTCACGGGCGCACCCGCGTCGGGAGCGATCCGCGATATCGTCGCGAAGCATTTCGCCGACAATTCCGTCGATTTCAAGTTCGCCTCCAAGCCGGGGCTTTTCGAGACGGAGACGTCGACCGGTCTGAAGATTACGGCCCAGTGCTCATGGGGCGGCATCACGGCCGAAACGATCGCCGAGGGGTGCGATCTTCTCACCGGTCAGTGGAATCCGAAGGTGACGGCCCGACTCCCCGTGGCGGCTACGAGCGACGACTACGTCTCGCCTTACGTCGTCATCCACGGCGGCGTTTCGGTGCTCGCCGAGGATATGCCGCTGAAACTCCTCGAAAAACTCCCCGACGGCGTTAAGGTCGAGGTCGACGGTCTCGTCAGGGTCACGACGCGCTCGCGCAAACCCGCGAAAATCTCGGGCGCTCCGCTCAGGGAGGTGAAGGACGGCGTCGAATTCTTCGTGAAAGGCAAGACGGGCGGCATCGCGACGCTCAAGGCTTCGAACGCTCCCGAAATCATTTCGACCGAGGGCCGCATAGACAATATGCCTGACGCGAGAATTTTCCGTGCAAAGGGCGTATTCACGATAACCGCAGACTGACATGAGCGCCGTGAACAGACCGTCGCGCATCGCGCTGGGCGCTCTCGCGTCGGCTTTTCTCGCGGCGTGCGTGTCGACATCGGGGAGAAAGGCCGATGAGCGCCTCGTTCTCGCGGCCGACGGCGAGGCGCTCGCCGAGATCGTCGTGGCGGAGAATCCCGCCAAGGTCGTGAGATTCGCTGCGGCGGAACTGAAGTGGCATCTCGACAAGATGACGGGGGCGGATTTCCCGATCGTGACCGAGGGGGCATCTTCGACGTCCAAGGTTTCGATTCTCGTCGGCAGGACTTCGAAAAGCCGTTTCGACGTCTCGTCGTTTTCGCGTCAGGAGTTCGCCATCGACGTGCGTCCGCGGGTTCTCGAATTGATCGGCGTGGACGATCCCGCCACCGGCAAGGTCGACATCGTCCACTTTCCCGACGGCACCGTTTCGCAAAAAGACGCTCTTCCCGAGCCGTTCGTGCGCTGCGGCACGACGTACGCCGTCTACGGTTTTCTTTCGGATACGCTCGGCGTGAAGTGGCTCGACCCGACCGATTACGGAACGATCGTCCCCGGGCGTCCGACGCTCTCGGTGCCGTTAGGTCTCAAGCGCACGGTTCCCCCGTTCAGTTACCGCGGAGGGACGTTCCAGGACGGCTTCAATCCCGCGCCGTGGAGGGCATCGGGCGGCGCGCCCGCCGAAGCTGCAGGCTACAGGAAGTACATGGACTTCGCCTATCACGGCCGCGATCCCCGCCATTGGCATTCACAGATGAAGCTCTTTCTTCTCAGGCACCGCGCGTTCGGAGAGAAGGCGAACGCCAACCATTCGTTCTACGGCTGGTACAGGCGCTTCTGGGATAAGGACGACCCCGAGAACAAGGACTTCGTCGAATATAGACCCGAATATTTCGCGAAGATCCCGAAGGGGTCGGGCCGCCCCGGGCAGCTTTGCTATACGGAGCCGGGCGTCATAGAGCAGACGATCAAGGACGTGCGCGCGTATTTCGACGCACCCGTCTCCAAGAGGCACTGGGGCGAGGACTGCATCAGTCTCGAGCCTATGGACAATGCCGATTTCTGCCCGTGCGAGCGCTGCAAGGCCGAGTACGAGCCGGACCGCGCGAAGGACAATTCGCAGCATTCGACGCACTGGTTCAAGTTCGTCAACAAGGTCGCCCGCGAGGTCGCCAAGACGCATCCCGACAAGCGCATCAACACTCTCGCCTACTGGTCGCACGAGGGCGTGCCGACCGGCGTGGAGATAGAAGAGAACGTGACCGTCTATTTCTGCATCTTCAACAACCGCATGCCTTACAGGCAGAAGGGGCTTGAAATGCAGATGAACAGGCTCAGGGAATGGACGAAGGCATATCCCGGCAGACGATTCGCGATGTGGCTCTACAACACGTTCCCGACGGAGAACTACAACTACGCGGGCGTCATCGGCGTGCCGGGCTTTTTCGCGCATCACGCCGAAAAACAGTTCGACGTTTTCCGTTCGGCCGATTTTTCGCAGGGGATTTTCCATTGCGGCATGGACGGGTCGATAGACAGCTATCTGCAGTTCAAGTGGATGCTCGACCCATCGCTCAGGGCCGACGACATGCTTGACGAGTATTTCTCGGCGTGCGGCGCGGCGGCGCGTCCGCTCAGGAAGTTCTACGATCTCGTCGAGGCGCGTTACTGCTCGCCGAAGTTCAGACCCGCGGGCGTGAAGCACTCGTCTCTCGAATGCTCTTGGAAGCACGTCTGTCCCTCCGAGGTGATGGACAAGCTCGCCTCTCTCATGGACGAAGCCGAAAAGGCGGTCGCTTCAGGCACCGAATTCGAGAAGGCGCGCGTCAGGCTTTTCAGACTGGAAGTCTGGGAATACATGCTCGCGGGCGTCAGGCAGTACGAGATGCAGCGCGCCGCCGAAGCTCCGGTATGGAAAGCCTCGCGCGTAGCCGACGCGAAAGGAGACATCGCCAATGTCGACTGGGGGAAAATCGTCCCCGACACGCGCAAGATGCTTTACTCCGGCGCGGAGCTCGCCTCTCCCGTCAGGGCGAATTTCCGCTTCGCGAACGATTCGACCCATCTTTATCTGGAAGTCGAACTCACGATCAAAACGGCCGAACTCAGAAACTTCGCGCACATTTCCTACTGCGACGACATCGAGCTTTATTTCGCGTCCGAGAAAAATTCGACGTACCGCACCTATTTCTCGTCGCCGAACGGCAGGATCCGCGCCGGCGATTTCGGCAATGGCAAGTGGGACGCCGGGCCCCCGAAGGATCTCAAGCCGGCCTTCGGCGCGAAGTGCGTCTCGGATACGTCGCGCGACGGGCTTTGGCGCACGCGCTACGCGTTTCCGCTCAAGTCACTCGTCGACAAGCCGCTCAAACCGGGCGACAGCGTCTTTCTCAACGTCGCGAGCGTCCTTCACCCGAGCCACGTCGGGCGCGCGGGCAATCACACGACCCTCATCTCCACTTCGTATTCGGGTCTTCACGACACCGGGCGCATAGGCACGGTCGTTTTGGCTCCATAAGGATCAATCTATGCAGATCGAAAAAGCAGTTCTAAAACCCAAGCGCGACTTCACCGTAAGGCGCCGCCACCCGTGGATATTCAGCGGGGCGCTCGCCAAGGAGCCGGCGGCGGCGTCCGGCGCGCTCGTCGAAGTCGTGTCGTCTTCCGGCGAGAGCCTCGGCTGCGGGTGGTATTCGCCCGCTTCGCAGATACGCGTGAGGATGGTTTCATTCGCCGCCGGGGAGCCGCCGTCCCTCGAGACGCTCATAGCCTTGGCCGTCGGACGGCGCGCGACGTTTTTCGCGGACGCATCGACGAACGCGATGAGGCTCGTCAACGCCGAATCCGATTCGCTGCCCGGAGTCGTCGCCGACTATTACGACGGCTGGGTCGTCTGCCAGCTCACGAGCGCGGGCGCAGACGCGAGAAAAGAGGAGATCGCCGCCGCTTTGATGAAGTTCGCGCCGTTCTGCCGCGGCGTCTCGGCGCGCAACGACGTCTCCTCGCGCACGAAGGAGGGTCTATGCGTCGAACCGGGATTCGAAGTCCTCGCGGGCGAAGAGCCGCCTGAACTCGTCGAAATCGCCGAAGGGCGCGCGAGATTCTACGTCGACGTGAGAAATGGCCACAAGACGGGGTTCTACCTCGACCAGCGCGACGCGCGCGCCCTCGTAGGGCCGCTCGGGAACAACGGCGACGTTCTCAACTGCTTTTCCTACACGGGCGGCTTCGGCCACTGCTGCCGAATCTGCGGGGCGAACGAAGTCGTGCAGGTCGACGTTTCGCGCGACGCGCTCGAACTCGCGAAGAAGAACGAGACGCTCGCGCATATATGCGATTCGAACATGCGCTACGTCGAAGAGGATGTCTTCGCGTATCTTCGCAAATGCCGCGACGAAGGGCGCGCGTTCGACCTCGTCGTTCTCGACCCGCCGAAATTCGCCGAATCGAAATCGCACCTCATGAAAGCCGTGCGCGGCTACAAGGACATCAATCTTCTCGCGATGAAGCTTTTGAAGCCGGGCGGCGCTCTGGCGACTTTTTCGTGTTCGGGGGCGATGACGCCGGAAATTTTCGAAAAGACACTCGCCGACGCGGCGCACGACGCGGGAAGGAGCTTTCAGATAATCGCGAGGACGACGCAGGCCGCCGACCACCCCGTGTCGCTTTCGTTCCCGGAAGGGCTGTATCTCAAGGGATTGGTTCTCAGAAGCGTCGACTGAAAAAAGAAACGGAGGAAAAACAATGCACAGCAAAACGACGATGACCGCGCTTACTCTTCTTGCCGCGACGGCGGCCGCTTTCGTTCCGGCGCACGCGGCCGCCACGGCGCGCGTAAGCCTGCCGTGGGCGGGCGAGAAGGCTCCGTTCAGGGGTGAGAAGGTTTTCGCGAGCGGCAGCCACACGATCGTCGTGAAGGCGAAATGAATTTATCCGCAAAAGAAAGGCTCACATCATGAAAAAAACGTTTTTTGCTATATTTGCCGCCGCGATCGGCGCGGCGTCGGCAACGCCCGCCGAAAAGGGCGGAAGCGGGTCCAAACCGCTCAAAGTGCTGATGATCGGAAATTCCTTTTCGGTATGCGTGCTGCGCGAAATGCCGAAGGTCGCCGCCGACATGGGGCTGGGGCTTGATCTCTGCTCGATGTACATCGGCGGCTGCACCCTTGAACGCCATGCCCGGAACATCGCCGCCGCAGACAAAAATCCGTACGCGATCACATGGAATTACACGTCCGTCAAGAAGGGCGAGGAACCTTTTCGTCCGGCCCTGATGACGAAAGACGGAAAGGTGTCCAATCGCTCAAACATATCGAAAATGCTCGCCGCCGACAAGTGGGATGTCGTCACCGTTCAGCAGGGCAGCCACGCGAGCTGGAATATCGATACGTACGAGCCGCACGGCACGAAGATCGTGAACGAAATCAGAAGGCTCGCCCCTCAGGCGCGGATATACGTGCAGCAGACGTGGTCGTACACTCCGTGGGACAGGCGCCTGGCGAAATGGAAAATCGACCAGAACGAGATGTTCGTCAAGCTCGAGGACGCATACGCGAAGTTCGCCGCGAGCCACTCTCTGCCGATGATATGCATGGGTAAGGCGGTGCAGCGCTACCGCGAGGAAGTGCCGGGGGTTTACACCGAAAAGACAAACGACGACGTTTGCGGAACTTCGAGATTCGTCAAGGACAAAACGACCGGAAAGTGGAGACCTTCCGGCGACGTGTTCCATCTGAACAGAAAAGGCGAGTTTCTCCAGGCGCTCGTCTGGACCGCATGTCTCTTCGACGTCGACGTGACCAAGAGCGGTTACGTCCCCAAATGTCTCGCAAAACAACCGGAACGCGCGGCGCTCATGCGCCGCATCGCGTCTGAATCAAGGAAACGGAAATGAAAGCCTCACTCAAAGAAGTTCTCGATTGGGCCGAGAAGCGCGGATGCGCCGTCGGCTCGTTCAACACCCCTGCGTTCGAAAATCTCGACGCCATCATATCCGCCGCCGAAAGCCTCGCAACGCCCGTCATCATAGCCCACGCCCAGGTCCACGAAGCCGACGGCATCAGACTTGAAAAGTTGGGTCCCCTCATGGTGAGGGCCGCCGAAGAGGCGAAGGTGCCGGTCTGCGTACACCTCGACCACGGTGAAGACCCCGATTATCTCTACAGGGCGATGGATATGGGATTCACGTCGGTGATGATCGACGCGTCCGCCAAGGCGTATGACGAGAACGCCGCCATAACGAAGGCCGTCGCGGAAAGGGCGCACGCGCGCGGCGTCGATGTCGAAGGAGAGATCGGCTCTCTCGGCGCGGCGGAAGGCGGCGCGGGCGACGGCGTCGCCGTTTACACCGATCCCGAACTGGCCAAACGGTTCGTCGACGACACAGGCATCGACGCGCTCGCGGCGTCGTTCGGCACCGCCCACGGCATCTACAAGGCGAAGCCCGTGCTCGATTTCGAGCGCATTACGAAAATCCGCTCCCTTGCCGGTGTGCCTCTCGTCATGCACGGCGGCAGCGGCGTTTCTCCCGAAGACTACCGCAAGGCCATCGCCTGCGGCGTGAAGAAGATCAACTACTACTCCTATATGGCCCGCGCCGGCGGCAGTGCCGTCGCCAAACGTATCGAAGAGGGGATGCTTTTCTTCCATGTCCTTTCGGTGGCGGCCACGAACGCCATGAGAGAAGACGTCCTCAAAGCGATGGAGGTTTTCTCCGGCCGGCAGGCCTGAGCGTTTCTCGGGTCCGGAGCGCTTCGTCGTGAAAAAGGCGCTTGAGGCGTTTTGTTCGGATGTCGCCGCCGCGGGAGGCGTCCCGCCGGGGGCGAGTTGCGTCGCGTCCCTTACTGGGGCGGCCGACGCGTTTCTCGCCGTCCATCTCGCCACCCGCGGCGAAGGGCGATTCGTTCTTGCCGTGACCCCCGGCATCCCCGACGCCGAACGTCTCGCGGGCGATCTCGAACTTATTTGCGCTGCCAAGGATTCTCCCGCACACGCGACGAGAATCCTTGAGTTGCCCGTCAAGCTTGAAGGCGACGTCGCTTCCGCCGGCGTTCGCCTCAAAACGATTTCGGCCATTCGCGCGTGGAGCACGAGACCTTACCCCGCTATCGCGGTGGCGCCGTTTGCGGCGCTTGCATCGGCGGTTTCGGCTTCGTCGGCCGAGCGCATCGTCCTCGACATGAACGCCGGGAGGGCGCAGGGACTTGAGTATCTCGTCGGCAAACTTTCTTCTTTCGGCTACAGGCGCGTTTCCGGCGTGGAGAGCGAAGGTGATTTTTCCGTCAGAGGCGGCATTCTCGACGTATGGTCGCCCGGAGAGGAATTCCCCGTGCGGGCCGAATTTTTCGGCGACGAGATCGAGAGCCTGAGAACGTTCAACGCGGCGACGCAGCTGTCGGTCGAAAAGATAGCCTCCTGCGAATTCCTTTCGATGGAGGATGATGCCGAAACGTCCGCACGGGCCGTCTCGCCTCTCGATCTGATGCCCGAAGGGGCGTCGGCTCTTCTCGTGGACCACAATTCGTATCACCTCGAGCTTGGCGCGGCTTTCACGCGGGAGCGCGTTTACACGGGCGAGCCCGCGCCGCGCGGCACGCCGTCGTTCTCGTTTCAGACGTCGCCGCTCCCCGGGTTCTCGGAACTCGGCGCCGACGCCGCGCGCCATCCGGAACTTTTCGATTCAGCGAAGAAAAGGCTCGAAGCGCATATCGCTTCCGCGGAGGCGAAGGGAAAGAGGGTTCTCGCGCTCGATGATCTCAGCGGCGGCTTCGAAACGGCGGGGCTCGTCGTCGTCGCCAAGGCTGACCGCGTTTTCGCCAAAAAGAAGACGCGTGTGAAATCTTCGCCGCGCGGAGATGCGGCGAGACTTTCGGATTTCGACGATCTCGAGCCCGGAGAGTATGTAAGTCGGAGGCCAAGCGGTCTTAGGAAGACAAAGGGCTATG
>JAZSQE010000056.1:0-11988 GCA_045537795.1 Kiritimatiellia bacterium
CGGCAAGGCGCAGTTCGAACACGATCCCGAAAACGGCGTCTGGCGCTACGATCTCCAGAAGTTCCGCCGCTGCAACGCCGGCACCTGCTTCAACCAGAAACCGATCGTCAGGAAGGGCGACAAGGTCAAGTTCGGCGATTGCCTCGCCGACGGTCCCGCGACCGACGGCGGCGAACTCGCGCTCGGCAAGAACCTCCTGGTGGCGTTCATGAGCTGGCGCGGCTACAACTTCGAAGACGCGATTCTCGTCAACGAGAGGCTCGTGCGCGAAGACGCGCTCACGTCTCTTCACATCGTCACCTTCGAGTGCACCGCGCGCGACACGAAGCTCGGGCCCGAAGAAATCACGCGCGACATTCCGAACGTCTCCGAGGACGCGCTCAAGAATCTCGGCAGCGACGGCATCGTGCGCGTCGGCGCCGAAGTCAAGCCCGGCGACATTCTCGTCGGCAAGGTCACTCCCAAGGGCGAAACAGAACTCAGCCCCGAAGAGCGTCTTCTGAGGGCCATCTTCGGCGAGAAGGCCGCCGACGTCAGAGACACCTCGCTCGTCGTGCCTCCGGGAACGACCGGTGTCGTCATGGACGTGCAGGTGCAGTCCGCGCGCCAGATGGAGGTCGCCGACGGCAAGCGCTCCAAGAAGCAGAAGAAGGATGCCGAAAAGAAGCGCAAGAACCAGCTCGCCAAACTCGAGAAGGATCTTATGTCCAAGCTCGCGGACGAGATCATGAACGAGAAGCTGCCCTGCGACATCACCGATACCGATACGGGCGACGTCATCATCCAGAAGAACAAGAAGATCAAGAAGTCGCAGCTCATGCTCCTCGCGAAGGCGCACAGCCACTGGGAGATGGATGACGGTCCCGCCAAGGACAAGGTTCTGGCGATCATGGATCCCTTCGAAATGGAATTCGCGGCGATCGAAGACGCGGCCGAAGGCGGCGACGGCGGTCTCTTCGGCGATTTCGGCGGTGACGGCGAAGTCGTCAAGCAGGTGCGCGTCTACCTCGTCGACAAGAAGAATCTCTCCGTCGGCGACAAGATGGCCGGCCGTCACGGAAACAAGGGCGTCGTCTCGCGCATTCTTCCCAGCTGCGACATGCCGTTCCTTCCCGACGGACGTCCCGTCGATATCGTTCTCAATCCGCTCGGCGTGCCTTCGCGCATGAACCTCGGGCAGCTGTTCGAGACGTATCTCGGTCTTGCGTGCCGCATACTCAACTTCCATGCGGCGACCCCCGTCTTCGACGGCGTGCAGGAAAGCGAGATCGACGCGCTTCTCACCGAAGCGCGCAAGGTCCAGGAGCAGGAGGAGGGCTCGCGCGCCTGGGTCACGAGCGAAGGCAAGACGGTCCTTTACGACGGTCTCACGGGCGAGCCCTTTGAGCAGAAGGTCGTCGTGGGCGTCATCTACATGCTTAAACTCCACCACCTCGTCACCGATAAGATCCATGCGCGCGCGGTCGGGCCCTACTCGCTCGTTACGCAGCAGCCTCTCGGCGGCAAGGCGCAGCTCGGCGGTCAGCGCATGGGCGAAATGGAAGTGTGGGCGCTCGAAGCGTACGGCGTGGCGTATGCCCTGCAGGAACTGTTGACGGTCAAATCCGACGACGTCCAGGGCCGCACGCGCATTTACGAGTCGATCGTCAAGGGCACGAACATCCTCGATTCGGGGATGCCCGAATCCTTCTCGGTTCTCATCCACGAACTTCGCGGTCTGTGCCTCGATACGCAGCTTCTCGGCGGCAACGTCGAACAGAAGCGCCGCAAGAGCGACATCAGCTCGGCGGCTTCGGCCGAAACGGTCGAATCGCAGGCGGCGGATGATCTCCTCGCGGGTGCGCTCAATCTCTAATTTCCATTTCAAGGAGCAACGAAAATGAATCCTTACAACACTTCTGAAATTTTCGGCGGGTCTTTCAACGCTTCCGCCCATTACGACGCGGTCAAGGTCCAGCTCGCTTCGCCCGAAACGATCCGCGGCTGGTCGCACGGCGAGGTCAAGAATCCCGAGACGATCAACTACCGCACGTATCGCCCCGAGAAGGACGGTCTCTTCTGTGAGAAGATTTTCGGGCCCACGAAAGACTGGGAGTGCGCCTGCGGCAAGTACAAGCGCATCAAAAACAAGGGCATGGTCTGCGACCGCTGCGGCGTCGAGGTGACGCTCGCATCGGTTCGCCGCCAGCGCATGGGGCATATCGAACTCGCCGTGCCGGTCAGCCACATCTGGTTCTTCAAGTGTTCGCCTTCGCGCATCGGTCTTCTTCTCGACAAGACGATGACCGAACTCGAGCGCGTCCTCTACTATCAGGACTGGATGGTGATCGAGCCGGGCGACACTCCTCTCAAGGAGGGGCAGATACTCACCGAGCAGGAGTACATAGACGCGCAGGAGAAGTACACCGAGGGCTTCAAGGCCGAGATGGGCGCCGAAGCCGTCAGAAAAATGCTGCGCAAGGTCGATCTCGACGAGCTCATGCGCGAACTCGAAGAGGAGATGGAGAACACCCGCTCCAAGCAGAACCGCAAGAAAATCGCCAAGCGCATGAAAGTCGTCGAAGGCTTCCGCGCGTCGCAGTCGAAGCCCGAATGGATGGTTCTCGACGTTCTGCCCGTCATTCCGCCGGAGCTTCGTCCTCTCGTCCCGCTCGAAGGCGGGCGCTTCGCGACCAGCGATCTCAACGATCTCTACCGCCGCGTCATCAACCGCAACAACCGTCTCAGAAATCTCCTCGCGCTCAAGACGCCCGACGTCATCATCCGCAACGAAAAGCGCATGCTTCAGGAGGCTGTCGACGCGGTGTTCGACAACGGCCGCCACGGCCGCGCCGTCACCGGACCGGGCAACCGCCCGCTCAAGTCGCTCTCCGAGATTCTCAAAGGCAAGACGGGGCGCTTCCGCCAGAACCTCCTCGGCAAACGCGTCGACTATTCCGGGCGCAGCGTGATCGTCGTCGGCCCCGAGCTCAAGTTCCCGCAGTGCGGTCTGCCGAAGGAAATGGCGCTCAGGCTTTTCGAGCCGTTCATCATCCGTGTCCTAAAGGAGCGCGGCATCTGCCACACCGTCAGAACCGCGCGCAAGATGATCGAGCGCCATGATGAGCAGATCTGGGGCATTCTCGAAGAGGTGACGAAGGATAAGACGGTGTTTCTCAACCGCGCTCCCACGCTTCACCGCCTTTCGATCCAGGCGTTCGAGCCCGTGCTCGTCGAGGGCAAGGCGATCCGTCTGCACCCGATGGTCTGTACGCCGTTCAACGCCGACTTCGACGGCGACCAGATGGCGGTGCACGTGCCCTTGTCGATCGAAGCGCAGATGGAGTCGAAGCTGATGATGCTCGCCTCGACCTCGATCTTCTCGCCGGCGTCGGGCAAGTCCGTCATGACTCCGACCCAGGACGTCTGTCTCGGTCTGTACTTCCTCACGGTTCCTTCGCAGCAGGATAAACTCGCAGGCAAGATCGCCGGCAAGACCGATTGCTCGAACGAACATTTGCCGCTCTTCAACGACGTCGCCGAAGTCGAATTCGGCATCGCCGAAGGGGCGATCGGCTATCACACGCGCATCCGCTACCGCAACCCCGATTTCGGCACCGAAGGGCGCCCACACGGCAATCCTTCGCTGCGCACGATCGAGACGACGGCCGGGCGCGTCATCTTCAACAACGTGTGGCCCGAAGGCATGGGCTTCTGGAACGACAAGTGCTCCAAGTCCACGATCGGCAAGCTGATTCTCGACTGCCACAAGGTCGCCGGTCACGACGTCACCGTCGAGGCGATCGACGCCCTCAAGTCCCTCGGGTACAAGTTCGCCACGATTTCCGGCGCGTCCATGGGTCTTAAGGACATGATCCGCCCCGCCGACAAGGACGACGAGATCAGGAAGGCGCGCGCCGAGGCCGACAAGGTTCAGGCGCAGTTCCAGCAGGGTATCATCACCGACGGCGAGCGTCACAACAAGATCGTCGACATCTGGTCGACGACGACCGAGAAGGTCGGCGACGAACTCTACAAGACGATCGACAAGAACATCAGCCCCGAGAACAAGAACCCGACAGAGCTCAACCCGGTCTACATGTTCGTCGACTCGAAGGCCCGCGGTTCGAAGCTTCAGATCCGCCAGCTCGCCGGCATGCGCGGCCTTATGGCCAATCCTTCAGGCGACATCATCGAGCGTCCGATTACCGCGTCGTTCCGCGAGGGACTTTCGGTTCTCGAATACTTCATTTCGTCCCACGGCGCGCGCAAGGGTCTCGCCGACACGGCTCTCAAGACGGCCGACGCCGGTTACCTCACGCGTAAGCTCGTCGACGTTTCGCAGGACGTCATCATCACGCAGGAAGACTGCAATACCGTCAACGGCATTGAAGTCGAGGCGATCATCGAAGGCGACGAAGTCAAGGTGACGCTCGGCGAGCGCATTCTCGGGCGTACGGCGCTTTATCCCATCACCGATCCCAAGACGGGCGAGACGATCGTTCCGGCGAACGAGATCGTCGACGAGAAGTCGGCCGCCGCGATCAACGCCTGCGGTCTCGAGAAGGTCTGGATCCGCTCGGGGCTCACGTGCGATGCCGAACACGGCATGTGCGCCAAGTGCTACGGGCGCGACCTCTCTACGGGCCGCGAAGTCGAGATCGGCACGGCGGTCGGCATTATCGCCGCCCAGTCGATCGGCGAACCCGGCACGCAGCTGACGATGCGTACGTTCCACATCGGCGGTACGGCTTCGGCGACGGCGAAAGTTCCCGAAATCGTCCTCAAGAACGAAGGTACCGTCAAACTCGTCGACGTCAGAAAGGTGCGCAACGACGAAGGACGCGAAGTCGTCCTCAACAAGAACGGCTCGCTCGAAATATGGTCCAAGAACGGCAACAGGCTCGATACCTACCAGCTCCAGATGGGCGCGACGCTTCTCGTCGAAGACGGCGCCGCCGTCAAGAAGGGGCAGAAGGTCGCCGTGTGGGATCCGCACTCCGTGCCGGTTCTCTCCGAGGCCGCCGGTCAGATCGTCTTCATCGATTTCGAAGAAGACGTCTCCGTCAAGACCGAGACCGACCGCGCCACGGGCGCCAAGACGCTCGTCGTTCTGCCTACTTCCGAATCGAATCTCCATCCGCGCATCGAAATCCGCGGCACGGCCTCCGACGGCACGCCCGACAGGATGCTCGATTCGCACGACATCCCCACCGGCGCCATCGTCATGGTGCGCGACGGCATGAAGGCGACAGCCGGTATGCTTCTGGCGAAGACGCCGCGCGAAGCCGCGAAAACCCGCGACATCACCGGCGGTCTGCCGCGCGTGGCGGAGCTGTTCGAAGCCCGTCAGCCCAAGGACGCCGCCGAAATCGCGAAGATCGAAGGCGAGATCGAGTTCGGCGAGAACGTGCGCGGCAAGCGCTGCGTCAAGGTCGTCGACAAGGTCACGGGGCTCGTCGAAGAGCATCTCATCCCGATGGGCAAGCAGATCGTCGTCTTCAAGGGCGACAAGGTCAAGAAGGGTCAGCAGCTCACGGAAGGTCCGGTGATCCCGCAGGAAATCCTCGAGGTCTCCGGTCCGCAGGAACTCGAAAAGTACCTCGTCAACGAAGTTCAGCAGGTTTACCGTCTCCAGGGC
This sequence comes from Kiritimatiellia bacterium, assembly GCA_045537795.1. Taxonomy (GTDB): domain Bacteria; phylum Verrucomicrobiota; class Kiritimatiellia; order RFP12; family UBA1067; genus UBA1067. Next base: position 5,621 of record JAZSQE010000056.1, read on the forward strand.
GTCGAAATCAACGACAAGCACATCGAGATCATCGTGCGCCAGATGCTGCGCAAGGTCAAGATCACGAACCCCGGCGACACCGACTTCCTCTGGGGCGAGCAGGTCACGCGCCAGACGTTCCTTCGCGTCAACGAGCAGATGATGATGGAAGGCCGCCGTCCCGCCGAAGCGCAGCCCGCGCTTCTCGGCATCACGAAAGCCGCTCTCGAAACCGACTCGTTCATCTCGGCCGCGTCGTTCCAGGATACGACACGTGTCCTCACCGAGGCCGCGACGATGGGCCGCGTCGACGAACTGCGCGGCTTCAAGGAGAACGTCATCCTCGGCCATCTCATCCCCGGCGGAACGGGCTTCCCGCTGCACCGCTATCTCAAGCTTGTTCCGCTCTCCGAGCCGATTTCGGACGAAGAGATGGAGAAGCTCCGCGAAGAACAGCGCAAGCGTCAGGAGGAAATCGTCGGAATTCCTTCGTCGGGCATTCCGGGCGAAGAGGAGGAGAACGAGGACGATCTCCAGATGCAGCTCGTCGCCGACAACGGCGATACGTCTGCCGACGGAGCCGATCTTCTCACGTCCGATGAATCGTTCGGCATCGAAGAGTGATCCAACACGACAATAAAAAGGAGAAAGCCATGGTAAACCGCATAATCCTCAACGAAACATCGTATCACGGCGCCGGAGCCGTCAAATCGATTGTCGCGGAACTCGCGGCGCGCGGCCTCAAAAAGCCGATCGTCTTTTCCGATCCCGACCTCATCAAGTTCGGCGTCACTAAAAAGGTGACTTCGATTCTCGACAAGGCAAAGGTGAAGTATGCGGTTTATTCCGACATCAAGGCGAACCCCACGATCGCGAACGTCAAGAACGGCGTCAAGGCGGCGAAGGCGGCGAAAGCCGACTCGATCATCGCCATCGGCGGCGGCTCTTCGATGGATACCGCCAAGGCCGTGGGAATCATCCTCACCAACCCGAAGTTCGCTGACGTGCGCTCGCTCGAGGGCGTCGCGCCGACGAAGAAGCCTTCACTCCCGATTCTCGCCGTCCCGACGACGGCGGGCACGGCCGCGGAAGTGACGATCAACTACGTCATCACCGACGTCGAGAAGCACCGCAAGTTCGTCTGCGTCGATCCGCACGACATTCCCGTCGTAGCGTTCGTCGACCCCGAAATGATGGCCACCATGCCCAAGTCGCTCACGGCGTTCACGGGCATGGACGCTCTCACTCACGCGATCGAAGGTTATATCACGAAGGCCGCCTGCACGATCACCGACATGCTTCACATCGAGGCGATAAGACTCATCTCCTCGTCGCTGAGAGACGCCGTGGCGGGCAAACTCTCCGGTCGAGAAGGGATGGCGCTCGGGCAGTACATCGCGGGCATGGGCTTTTCGAACGTGGGTCTCGGCATCGACCACGCGATGGCGCACGGGCTTTCGGCGCTCTATGACATGCCGCACGGCAAGGCCTGCGCTATACTTCTGCCCACCGCGATGAAGTTCAACGCTTCGAAATCGGGCGACAAGTACCGCAAAATCGCGGCGGCCATGGGTGTCAAGGGCGTCGATAAGATGCCTCTCGCCAAGGCCCGTCAGGCGGCGATCGCCGCCGTCGAGAAACTGTCGAAGGATGTCGGGATTCCCGCCGACCTCAAGGGCGTTCTCAGGAAAGAGGACATCAAGTTCCTCGCCGAGTCGGCGTACGCCGACGCGTGCCGCCCCGGCAATCCTCGCGAAGTGACCGTAAAGGACATCGAAAAACTCTACAAGTCGCTCGCTTGACCGCGGGCAGGACGGGAGCGGTATGGCAAAAGTCGCCGTTGTTGGAATCGTAGGAAGAACGAACGCCGGCAAATCGACGCTTGTCAACCGTCTCGTCGGCGAGAAGGTTTCAATCGTCTCGCCTGTCGAGCAGACGACGCGCAACACGATCCGCGGCATAGTCGCGGATCCGCGCGGTCAGCTCGTGCTTCTCGATACGCCCGGGCTCCATAAGGCCGTCGGCCAGCTCGGGCGCATCCTTAACCGCATGGCCCGCCGCTCGTCGGCCGGCGCGGACATCCTGTGCGTTGTTTTCGACGCTTCGGACGAGCCGAGGCTCGAGGATGAAGGGTGGATGCTTCGCATTGCGAAGGAGAAGCCCGCTAAGGTCGTGTTCGTCCTCAACAAAGCCGACAGGAAGCCGTTCTTCGAGACGATGTTCCGCGACAAGTGGAACGAGATAGCCGCAGCGGCGGAAGGCGGCGCGGGAGATGTCACGTGGGTGAAGTGCTGCGCCATCGACGAAGAGTCTGCCGCCAAGGTTCTCGACGTTCTTTTCGGTTTCGCCGAAGAGGGTGAGATGCTTTTCGACGAGGATATCGTGACGGATTATCCCAGACGTCTCGCCATCGCCGATTCGATACGTGAAAAATATCTTGCGAAGATGCACCAGGAGGTTCCCCACGAAATGGGCATTCTCGTAAAGGAGATCGAAGAGGAGCGCGGCAGGTGGAAGATCCGCGTCGATGTGCTCGTCAACAGACCGTCGCAGAAGCCCATAGTGATCGGCAAGGGCGCGACGACGATAAAGTACGTGCGCAAATGCGCCGAGCGCGAGATTTCCGGCATGTTCGGCGTCAAGGCCGAACTCGAACTCTGGGTGCGGGTCGAGCCCAACTGGATGAAGAACGAAAAGCTTCTCGTTGAGATGGGCTATATGGGCGGGGAGATCTGAAGACGATGACGTCCGTGCGGATAGCGACGTTCGCCGTTCTCCTTTGCGCGGTTCAGGCCGTGACGGGCGCTCCCGCTTTGTCGCAGGCGCAGTCGAACGACCTTGCGGTAGCGCGCGAAGCGTTGCGCGACGGCCTTTGGAAAGTCGCGCGCGGCCATGCGTCTAAAGTGCCGGGCGACGAGGCTCTTCTTGTCGTTCTTGAGAGCTGCGCGAGCGAAGGCGACTGGGCCGGCGTCAAGAAAGTTCTCGGTAAAAGAGGCGGCGCCGGAGACGCCGACGCGTTCAGGTATTACAGGGCCGTCGTTGACGGCAACCGCAAGGAAGCCGCGGCGATACTTTCCGGCGGCGGGATGTCCGCGGGCATGGCGGCGGCGAAGATGATCGAGGCCGGGATTCTCGTCAAAAACGGAGACAGGGCGCTCGCCGAAAAACTTTGGCGCGAAGTCGTCTCGGCGACGAACGTCGGCGAGCGCGCTTTCACGACCGCGGCGGTCAATCTCGGCGACTCCGCGGTCCTCAGAAAGGCGTACGCGGCCGCGAAGATTCCTTCGTTGAGGCGGATGGCGGGCGTGGGACTGGCGATGTCGCTCGTGAAATCGCCGGATACGCTCGCCGAGGGTCTGCCGCTCGTCCTGCGCATCGCCAAAGACGCTCCCGACGCTCCCGGCGCCCGGGATGCGTTCATCGCTCTCGCCGAAGCGGAACTCAAGGCCGGAAAGTGGGCGGATGCGGAGAAGCGCTTCCGCGCCGCCGTCGAGATATGGCCGGACGCGGCGAAATCGCCTGGTGTCGCGGAGGGGTGCGGCTGGGCGCAATTGAAACTCGGCAAAAGGGAAGAAGCCCTTGAATCGTTCAAGCGCGCGGAGGCCGCCGCCGACAACGACGAACGCAGAGCGACGGCCATTCTCAAGCAGGGGGATATTTTATCTGACATGGCACGCGGCGAGGAGGCGATGTCGAAATACCGCGAGGTTCTTGCGAAGTATCCGAAAACGAAAGTCGCGCAGAGGCTCAAACGCATCGTCGAAATACGCGAACTGGAATCGCGCGGCAAAGAACTTTACAGGGCGTACCGTTTCGCCGAGGCGAAGGAGATTTTCACTAAGGTCGCCTCGCAAGATCCTTCGCTCAGAGCGAGGATGGATTTCTATTCGGCGCTTTGCCTCTACGGGCAGGGGCGCGACGAGGCGGCGGAAGGCGTAGCGAGGGCGATAATCGCGTCGGGGTCGGATGAAACCGTGCGGCTCGAGGCGAAACTCTGGTTGGCTAAATTTCTTTACAACGCCGGCTCCTGGAAGGAGTCCGGGCGTCTGTTTCGCGAATACGCAGACGCCGCCCCCGCAGGGAAGTATGCGCCCGAAGCGCTGATGTGGGCGTCGCGTGCGGCCTTTGCAGACAACGATCTGCCTCTCGCCATCAAAACCGCCACGCATCTCGCGTCGCGTTACAGCGCGGATTCTTCCGCCAAAACGCAGGCTCTGCTCGTGCAGAGCGAGGCTCTTATAGAGTCTGCCCGCTTCGACGAGGCGGTTCTCATCCTCGAGAGGGTGATTTCGTCGAAAAGCGTGACGGCGGCCGACCGGCTGAAGGCGGGTACGCTCAAGGCGGACGCTCTTTTCGCCATGGGCTCCGACAACGCGGCGCGTTACGGCGCGGCGCTCGAAGCGTATCAGGCGATACGTTTCGGCGGGGCGTTGTCGCCGGACGAGCAGATCGTTCTGTCGTTCAAGATCGCAAGGACTCTCGACAAGCTCAAACGAACGGACGATGCGATCGGCGAGTATTACAAATCGGTCGTGCTCGCTTATTGCAAAGGGCGCGGGAGCGGGGTTTTCTACAGCGACGCCGTGAGGGCCGCTTTCACTCGCGCGGCGTTCAGAATAGCCGACCATTACGAGAGCCGCGGCAAGGATTATCAGGCGCTTGGCGTGCTGGAACGAGTCGCGAACAGCGATGTGCCGGCCGCGCAAGAGGCCTTGAAGCGCATTAACGCCATCAGAGAGAAAGGTAAAATCTTATGACATTGACAGGAGGCCCCGTATTCTGGATTCTGCTTTCGCTCGCGGTAGTGGCCGTCGTCACGTATTTCGAGCGGTTCATGGATTTGAGGCGCGCCCAGATCGATTATCAGGATTTCCTCAAGGGTGTGATCAACATCCTTGATGCCGGCAACGATGCGGAAGCGCTCGCCATCTGCGAAGACACGCCCGCACCGGTGGCGAGCGTCGTCGCGACGGCGATCCGCCATCGCGAAGGAAGCGCCCGGGTTCTTCGCGAAGCTGTCGATTCACAGGGGCGTGCCGAAACGGGGCGTCTTGACAGGCGTCTCGCCGCGCTCGCGATCATCGGTCAGATCGCTCCTGGGATCGGTCTGCTCGGCACGATCATAGGGTTCATAAAAACGATGTTTCTTGTGAATTCGAGCGACATGGTCTCGCGCGCGGAACTTATCGGCGTGTCGATGGAGGCTCTCGTCTCCGCGGCGCTCGGTATCGCTCTTTCGGTGGTGGTCACGGTTATGTACGGCTCTCTCAGGGTGCGTCTCGATCGCACCGTCGTGGAGCTTGAGGCTGCGGCCAGTCAGATCGTCGGATACCTCTCGATGGCCGGAAAGGGGCGTGAAGCGTGAGTCCGTGGGGGTGGAGTCCCGGGCGCACGGAAGGTATCTGGCGTTACGGCGCGAAATGGATGAAGCCGACGGCGGCGTCTTTCCCGTGGGTGACGCTCGCGCTGCTCATTTTGATGATACACATGATCGGCGGCACTCTCACGTCCGCCAAGGGAGTTCTTTTCGATCTTCCGGAGGGCGGTCTCGAAGACGGCGAAGCGACGAGTCTTGTTGCGCTCGTGATGCCTGTTGTCGGAGAGACTTTGGTATTCTTCGACGACGCGCGTTACAAACTCGGCGACAGAACCTCGGCGACGAAACTCTCCGAGCAGTTCCAGCAGTCGGTGCAGCAGACGTCTCGAAAGACTCTTCTCGTGCTTGCCGACCGCCGTGTCGCGGGAGGCGATCTCATGAAACTGGCCGCGATCGCGAGAAAAGGCGGAATCGGGAGAATTCTTTTCGCCGAGAAAAAGTCCGAGGTGAACGAATGAAGCCGCGCATAAGGCACGAGATACTTTCTTTTTCGCTGGTCGTCTCGCTGCCCGTCGCGACGGCTCTTGTTTTTCCGTATGAAGCGATCGGCTTCAACCCCCGTAAATCCGCCGTCGCCGAAACCGCGCATGCCGCGTTTGTGACTCTCGGCGCCGATGAAGAAGATGCGGCCGTCAAAGCGGCGCGGGCTCCGTGGCGCGTGAGCGCGAGCGAAGTGCGTTCGGCGGAACTTCAGATCGGGGAACTGCCGGAGCGTCCGATTTCGGCGGTGCTCGGTTTCGAAGATCGCTCTTCCGCCGATCCGGTCAAGACCTTTTTATACGAATTGCCTCCATATCTGCCTTCGTTCGCGGCGCGGGCACCGCAGAAGGTTGCGGAGCGTTCCGCACCGCCGAAAGCGAGCGCGTTTTCAAAAGAAGAACTTCTTTTCGTTGACGGCTTGAAGTAACCGTTCCGACGGTTCTTCCGAAGCGTATTCCAGACGATATTCGCGCATTCAAACGCGCACACACGGCAGTAGAACAGCAGTAGAAAGCCGCTCTTGACACGGGGG
>JAZSQE010000016.1:0-82755 GCA_045537795.1 Kiritimatiellia bacterium
TGCAGTACAATCCGCACGACGGCCGTTTCTGGCGCATCAAGCGCCACATGGAGCAGCACGGCAACTACTACCCGACGCACGGGCTCGTTCCCGCCGGGCGCTGCCTCGACATCAACCGCGGCGACCGCTTCGACTATCTCGTGTCGATGGAGACGAAATCGGCGTCGTTCGAGCAGTTCGGCCGCGACAACTTCCCCGAGAACGACTGGCGGCACAGCGCCAAAATGGTCAAGGGCGACATCAATATGTCGATGCTCCATACCGCCAACGGTAAAATCCTGACGCTCAAACACAACGTCTGCACTCCAAGCCCGTACGACCGCGGCAATATGTTCCTCGGCACGAACGGCATCTTCCGCAGCTATCCTTCGCTTTTGATGGCGTGGGAGGAAAAAACCGGAGATGGCGGCGCTCATGACTATTTCTCCGCCGAAAAGGCCGAAAAAATCCGCAAGGAACACATGCATCCGTTCTGGAAGACTGCCGGTGAGATCGCGAAAAAGGTCGGCGGCCACGGCGGCATGGACTTCATCATGGATCTTCGCTGGGCGTACTGCCTGCAGAACGGTCTGCCGCTCGACACGGATGTGTACGATCTGGCGACTTATTCGTCGATTGTTGAACTTACCGAGCGCTCGGTCAACGCCCGTTCGGCGGTCGTCGAATTCCCGGATTACACGAAGGGCGGCTGGAAAACGGCCAGGGCTTTCACGGTTGATGAGATCGATATGGATAAATTCGACTTTTCAAAGGGTGTAAAGCGCGATACGGATGCCCAAACGACGTGAGAATTTGGTATAATACCCCCTCGGTTTGAAGACATCCCCTTCTGAAAGGTTTTTCGCAGAATGAAACGAACCGACGTCGACAAGGTTTTGATCATTGGATCGGGTCCGATTGTTATCGGACAGGCTTGTGAATTTGACTACTCCGGCACCCAGGCCTGCAAGGCCTTGCGCGAATGCGGATACAAGGTCGTGCTCGTCAACTCCAATCCGGCGACGATAATGACCGACCCGGTGATGGCGGACGCGACGTACATCGAACCGCTCAACGCCGCGCGTCTCGAGCAGATCATCGCGAAAGAGAGGCCCGATGCCATATTGCCGAATCTCGGCGGGCAGACGGGCCTCAATCTTTCGATGGAGCTGGCGAAGAAGGGTATTCTCGAAAAATACGGCGTCAAGGTCATCGGCGTAAATCTCGACGCGATCGAACGCGGCGAAGACCGCGAGGTCTTCAAGGATACGATGCAGAAACTCGGCATCGAGACTCCCCGCTCCGGCATCGTCCACACGGTCGAGGAGGCGGTTGAACTCGTCGAGAAGGAGATCGGCTATCCGGTCGTCGTGCGTCCCGCGTACACGATGGGCGGCTCGGGCGGAGGCTTCTGCTACAACATCGAGGAACTGCGTCTCATCTGCCAGCGCGGGCTCGACGCGTCGCTCACGCGCCAGTGCCTCATCGAAGAGTCGATCCTCAACTGGGAAGAACTCGAGGTCGAGGTTGTCAGAGATGCGAAGAACCAGATGATAGCCGTGTGCTTCATCGAGAATATCGACGCGGTCGGCGTTCATACGGGCGACAGCTTCTGCGCGGCTCCCTTCATCACGATTTCGAAGGAACTTGAAGAGAAACTCAAACGCGACGCGTTCAAGATCGTCGAGTCGATCGGCGTCATCGGCGGGTGCAACGTCCAGTGGGCGCACGACCCCAAGACCGGACGCGTCGTCATCATCGAGATCAATCCGCGCACTTCGCGCTCCTCGGCGCTCGCCTCGAAGGCGACGGGCTTTCCGATTGCGCTCGTTTCGGCGAAGCTCGCGGCGGGCATGACGCTCGACGAAATTCCTTATTGGCGCGACGGCAGCCTCGAGAAATATACGCCGTCGGGCGATTACATCGTTCTCAAGTTCGCTCGCTGGGCGTTTGAGAAGTTCCGCGCCGTCGAAGATAAGCTCGGCACGCAGATGAAGGCCGTGGGCGAAGTGATGTCGATCGGCAAGACGTACAAGGAGACGTTCCAGAAGGCGATACGCGCGCTCGAGCGCGGCCGGGCGGGGCTCGGGTTCGTGAAGGACTTCCACGAAAAGAGCCTCGACGAACTTCTCAAAATGCTCGCGATACCCAACTCCGAGCGTCATTTCCAGATGTACGAGGCTCTGAGAAAGGGCGCGACCGACGAGCAGATCTTCGAGCGCACAGGCGTCAAGGGTTATTTCGTCGATCAGATGCGCGAACTCGTGCAGGAAGAGGAGCAGATCCTCATGCACAAGGGCGGTTTCCTTCCGAACGACATGCTCGTCAAAGCGAAGAAGGACGGCTTTTCCGATAAGTATCTTTCGCAGCTTCTTGGCGTTCCGGAGAAGGATATCCGCGCCCAGCGCAAGGGGCTCGGCTGCGTCGAGACGTGGCACAAAGTGCCCGTTTCCGGCGTTGAAAACCAGGCTTATTACTATTCGTCCTACAACGGCGAAAAGAACGAGGTCGAGGCGAGCGACAACAGGAAGAAAGTGATGATTCTCGGCGGCGGGCCCAACCGTATCGGCCAGGGTATCGAGTTCGACTACTGCTGCTGCCACGCCGCGATGGCGATGCGCAAGATGGGTTACGAGACGATCATCGTCAACTGCAACCCCGAGACCGTTTCCACCGACTACGATACTTCCGACAAGCTCTATTTCGAGCCCGTGACGGTCGAAGACGTTCTTCAGATCTACGAGCACGAAAAGCCCGAAGGCGTCATCGTGCAGTTTGGCGGCCAGACGCCGCTCAACATCGCGCGCGGCCTCCAGGAGGCCGGGTGCAGGATTCTCGGCACGTCCGTCGATTCGATCGACGACGCGGAGGACCGCGATCTCTTCCATTCGATCATGGACAAACTCGGCATCCCCATGCCGGAGTCGATGATGGCCAGCGATCTCGACGGCGCTATCGAATGTGCGAAAGAGCTCGGCTATCCGCTTATCATCCGTCCCTCGTTCGTCCTCGGCGGGCGCGGCATGGAGGTCATTTATGACGAGCTTATGCTCAAGGAGTACGTCGCCAAGGCCGTGGGCGTGACGCCCGACCGTCCGCTTTATCTCGATCGCTTCCTCTGCCACGCTCTTGAATGCGAGGCTGACGCTCTTTCTGACGGCAAGGACATATTCATTCCTGCGATAATGCAGCACATTGAACTGGCGGGCATCCATTCCGGCGACTCCGCGTGCGTGCTGCCGCCCGCGTCGATCAGCGAGGAGAACAAGGCGACGATTCTCGAGTACACGCGCCGTATCGCCACGGAACTTAAGGTCGTCGGGCTTATGAACATGCAGTTCGCGATCGAAAACGGCAAGGTCTACGTCATCGAGGCGAACCCGCGCGCTTCGCGCACCGTTCCGCTCGTCTCCAAGGTGGCGGGCACACAGATGGCCGGCATCGCGACGCAGCTCATGCTCGGCGAAACCGTCGCCTCTCTCGGGCTCGACAAGCGCCACGTCGTGCCTTATTACGGCGTTAAAGAAGCCGTTATGCCGTTCGAGAAGTTCCCGGAGGTCGACCCCGTTCTCGGCCCTGAAATGCGCTCCACCGGTGAAGTGCTCGGTCTTGCCGACACATTTGGGCTCGCGTACTTTAAATCGCAGGAGGCGGCAGGTTCGCCTCTGCCCGTGACGCCCGGAAAGCTTCTCGTCTCGCTTTCTGAAAAACCCGACAGTGCGGTCGAGGCCGTGAAGCATTTTGTCGATCTCGGTTTTGAGGTCGTCGGCACCGAGGGCACGATTAAGTTTCTTGCCGAGCGCGGTGTCAAAGGCTCTGAAATCGCCAAGATCGGTGAAGGGCGTCCCGACGTTCTCGACGCGATCAAGAACCGCGAGGTTTCGCTCATCATCAACACGCCTTCGGGGCGGCGCGACGCGCGCGCCGACGATTGCCGCATCCGTCAGGCCGCGATCAAATATTCCGTGCCGTATCTGACGACGATCGCCGCCGCGACCGCGGCCGCCGAAGGTATAGCCGCCGCTATGAAGGGCAAGGGCGAGGTTCGCTCATTGCAAAGTTACCACGCATCAATAGGAGAATGAAAATGAACGTATCACGCAGATGGTTTATCGGTGGTTCCGCATCGCTCGGCGCGTTGCAGGGTTGCCGCGTTTTCACCGACACGTTCGGTCTTAACCGCTCCGGAACGCCCGAGCTTCGCTTCGGGGCGATTTCTGACGTACACATCATAAACCAGAACGTCGACCGCGGCACAGGTGGCTCGGCGCGTACGTTCGAACATGCCCTCAGATGGTATGACGCCCAGGGCGTCGACGCGGTTCTCATAGCGGGCGACATCGTCGACGCCGGTCTTGTCTCCGAGATGCAGGTGGTCGCCGATACGTGGTACAAGGTGTTCCCCGACGACCGTTCGACGATTGACGGGCGCAAGGTCGAGAAACTTTTCGTCTACGGCAACCACGACTGGGAAGGCCACAACTACGGTTACACCGTTTACGGCATGCCCTCGAAAAAGCTCCGCGACGACTGGATTTCGGACTTCGGCACGAAGAAGACGTGGGAGCGCATGTTCCACGAAGAATACGCGCCGATCAACCACAAGAAGGTCAAGGGCTACGATTTCATCGGCACGCAGTGGGACGGCGGCGCGGGAGTCAACTGGTCGGAGATGCCCGCCATGCCCGAATATTTCGCCAGGAACGGCTCGAAGATCGATCCGTCGAAACCGTTTTTCTATTATCAGCATCCGCACCCGAAAGGCACATGTCATGGGCCCAAGGCCTGGGGGCAGGACAACGGCAAGTCGAGCGCGACGCTGTCGAAATTCCCCAACGCCGTCGCGTTCTCCGGCCACTCGCATCATTCGCTCGTTGACGAGCGCGCGATCTGGCAGGGCTCGTTCACGTCTTTGGGCACGGGATCGCTGCGCTACGCGGGCGGACCCTGGGGTGATTTCTCCGGGGGCTTCGAGAACGGCGCAGGCGGCGGCAAGATCGCGCCTAACGGCGAGAAGTCGATGGACGGATTCCGCCATACGAACGCGCGCAACGGTCTTCTTGTCAGCGTTTACGGCGATTCCATTTCGTTCCGCAGACGCGACTTCCACAACGACGCGGATATCGGGCCCGATTGGGTTATGCCTCTGCCGGCGGCGGAATCGAAGCCGTTCGCTTCAGCTTCGCGCGTCGCTTCGTCTCCTTCCGCCGAATTCGCCGACGGGGCGAAAGTCTCGGTCGGAAAGGGCAAGTCTCTCAACCGCGAGGCGATGCGGATGGATCTCAAGAAAGAGTCCGCCCGCAAGGTCTACATGAAGGACGCCCTGCTCGTAAAGTTCCCTGCCGCGGTGCAGACGTTCGAGAAGCGCGCCTTCAGATACGACGTTCTCGCCGAATCAAAAGACGGCACGAAGTCGAAACTCAAGCGCGTTCTTTCCGAGGATTATCATTTGCCCGTCAAGTGCGCCGTCAAGGATTACTCTCTCGCATTCTTCCTTACCGAACTTAAGGGCTTCGGCGAAGTGCGCGTCAAGGTGACGCCCTACAACGCCTTCGGCAAGGCGGGTCGCGCCATCGAAAGCGGTTTTGTCGAAGTTTGATGAAAGGTCGGTCGATAGCGCTGGTCAGTCTCGGCTGCGCGAAGAACGCGGCGGATCTTGAGATCGAAGCGGGCGGCCTCCTTAAAAAGGGGGCCGTCCTCTCGACCGATCCCGACCGCGCCGACACGGTGATCGTCAACACCTGCGCGTTCATAGCCTCGGCCCGCGAAGAGGCGGAGCGTGAAATACGCCGGGCGCTCGAAATGAAGCGGCGCGGTCTTTACGGCGAAGTCGTCGTTACGGGCTGCTATCCCCAGCGTTATCCGAAAGCGGCTTCGGCGTTTCCCGGAGTCGACGTCTGGCGCGGCGTTCCCCAGACGTGGTCGGAGCAGAAGACTCCCGGTCTCAGATTCACGGGAAAGGCCTACGCCTATCTGAAAATCGCCGAAGGCTGCAACCATTGCTGTTCGTACTGCGCGATACCTTCGATCCGCGGGCGGTACAGGAGCCGGCCGATGCGTCATATCCTGCGTGAAGCCCGTTCTCTCGTGGAGACGGGCTGCAGAGAACTTAACGTGATCGCGCAAGATCCGATGCTCTGGAGCGAAGGGAAGAAAAACATCGTCGATCTCCTGCGCGCTCTCGATGCCGTTCCCGGGGACTTCAGAGTCAGGGTTCTTTATTCATATCCGAGCGAAATCACCGAGGATTTCATTCTCTGGATGATCGAATCCCCCCGCGCCGTCAGATATCTCGACGTGCCGTTTCAGCATACCGTGCCCGAAGTTCTCGTGAAGATGAACAGAAGACGCACGATAGCGGCGGTGGAGGAGCTTGTAGACGCGATGAGAGAACTCGTGCCCGGCATAACCCTCAGAACGACGGTGATGACGGGGTTTCCGGGGGAAACTGAAATCAGGTTCAGAAAGATGATGTCTGACTTGAGGCGCATGCAGTTCGATCACCTCGGAGCGTTCGCCTATTCGCCCGAGCGCGGCACGAAAGGTTTTTCGATGGCGTCGAGACCTTCGCGCGCCGTAGCGCTCGCGCGCGAGCGCGAGGTCATGCAGATGCAGTCGCGCATCTGGGCGCAGAAGGCCCGCAGGATGATCGGTCGCGTCGAAGAGGCTCTCGTCGTCGCTCCCGGCGTCGCGAGGCTCGCTTCGCAGGCGCCCGACGTCGACGGCGTCGTGTATCTCGAAGGCGAAGCCGCTCTCGCTAGCGTCGGCGAATTCGCGTCCGTCGAACTCGTCAAGGCCGAGGGCTTCGATTTCATCGCGAAGGCGGCGGAGGTGCGATGAGGGTCTTTCTCGACGTCATGGCTTCGGTTGGACGCGCCGGTATCGTGATGGCGCGTTCAGTCATGTATTTCCCCTCGGTTCTCGTCAGGCGCAATTCGCGTGCCGATCTCGTTTCGCACCTTTATGCGACGGGCATACGGACACTGCCCGTGATAACGGTCGTCTCGCTCTTCACGGGGATGATCCTTTCGCTGCAGGTGGGGCTCGAACTCGCGCGCTTCAATCAGGAGATTTATCTTGGCGCCGCCGTTATGATGTCGCTCATCCGCGAGATGGCGCCGTTCAGCTGCGGCGTATGTCTCGCCGCCTGCGTGGGCTCCGCGATCGCGGCCGAGATAGGGACGATGAAGGTGAACGAAGAGATCGACGCGCTTGTCGTCATGGGGATATCGCCTCTTCGCTTCCTCGCCTCCCCAAGGATACTCGCGCTGGTGATGATGGCGCCGTTGCTGTCGTTCTACTGCTGTGTAGTCGGCACGGTGGGCGGCGGGATCGTCGCCGGGACGCAGCTTAACGTCGATTACGCTCAGTACATCTCCAGCGCCATGTCGATGGCCGAGACGAAGGATCTTTTTGTCGGAATTTCGAAAGCGTTCGTTTTCGCGCTCGCAATAGGCACTCTCGCCGTCAACGAAGGCCTTTCGTCGAAACTGGGGGCGACAGGCGTCGGCAAGGCCACGCAGCGCGCCGTTATCGCGTCGTTTCTCGCGATACTCGTTTCGGGGTACATGATAACGAGGCTTTTCTACAGATGAGCGCGATCGAATTCAGAAACGTCACCAAAAGTTTTGACGGGGAGAAAGTTCTCGACGGCGTTTCGTTCAGTGTCGAGAAAGGCGAGATATTCGCCATCGTCGGTCCGTCCGGGACGGGCAAGTCGGTGACGCTCAAGCATATTGCGCGGCTCATGCTGCCCGATTCCGGCGAGGTCGAAGTCGACGCGGGCGGGATAGGGTATCTGTTTCAGTCGGGGGCGCTTCTGGCGTGGATGACCGTCGCCGAAAACGTGGCTCTGCCGCTTGTGGAGACGACAGCGCTTTCCGAAGCGGCGATCGCGGAGAAGGTCGAAGCCGCGCTCGCGGCGGTCGGGCTTTCGGACGCGGCCGGCAAATATCCTTCGGAGATTTCGGGCGGCATGCAGAAACGCGCCGGTCTCGCGCGTTCGATCGTGCGCGACGTCGACACGGTTCTTTACGACGAGCCGACGTCGGGGCTCGATCCCGTCACGGCGGCGACGATCAACGACCTCATCGTCAAATTGAACCGCGAGCATGCCATAACGTCGGTCGTCGTCACGCACGATCTCGCCGCGGCGCTCAAGTTCGCGGACAGAATATGTCTTATTGACGCAGGGCGGGTGGCGGAGTGTTCCGCTCCCGGCGAGTTCGTCAAATCAACGAATCCGGCGGCGAGAGGGTTTCTCGCCGCCGTGAAAGGAGTAACGGTATGAACGTCGGTAGACGCAAAAACGACGCGTTCGCGCAGGCGGCTGTGGGGATTTTCATGACGCTGGTCATTGCGCTTCTCGGGTATTTCACGATCGTAATTTCGGGCGTTGACGTCCTTGGAGGACGCGACAAGGTGGAGGTCGAGTTTGTCTTCGATTCCGTCGGCGGGCTCAAATCGCACGACAGCGTGATGTACAGAGGTACGAAGGTCGGCGGCGTTGAGCGCGTGGAGGTGACGCCCTCGAATCTCGTCGTGCGCGTCGAAATCGACTCGTCCGTGGTTCTTCGTGAGGGGTGCCGCGCGAGCGTGTGCAATCTCTCGATGCTCGGCGGCAACTATCTCCTGCTCGAGGAGGGTGAAGGCGAAATCATCCGTCTCGGCTCGTTCAGGATAAAGGGAGAGACTCCGACCGATTGGATGCGCGACGTTTCGGCGATAGCGAAAAACCTCAAAAGCGTGACGGATATGGCGGAGATACGCAGCATCGTCACGAATCTCGAGGCGGCGGTCGTCAAGGCAAGAAGTTTCGCCGAGAGCGCAGAGTCGATAGCCGCGCGTCTGGAGCGCGGCGAGGGCACGATAGGAAAGCTCCTTTCCAAAGACGACCGCGTTTACGCGTATCTCGAAAAGACGCTTTCGGCGGCGGCCGAAATATCGGGGCGTCTGGAGCGCGGCGAAGGCACGATAGGAAAGCTCCTTTCCGGAGAAGGCGATATCCACGGCGATCTCAAAGAAGCGATAGCCGCTTTCAGGAAGTCGAGCGAATCATTCGACGTCACCGCGCTCAAGGCCGACGCCAGGACGCTCGTTTTCAACGCGAACAAACTGATGGTCGACGCGGGCTCTCTCGTGTCGAATCTCACCGTCGTCGCCGAGCGCGTGCGCAAGGGAGAAGGGACTTTGGGGCGTCTTTCAAGGGACGCGTCCCTCTACGATGAGGCCGATGGGCTTGTTCGCGACATCCGTCAGGTTGTCGACAATTACCGCGACACGACGCCCATAACGACTTTCGCCTCGCTCATCGGAGGAGCGCTCTGAAATGCTTTTTTTCGCCGTATCTCTCTTTTTCACGAATCCCGCGCCGTTCGACATGCCGCGGCAGGAAGCGTATCTTGTGAAAGAGAACGGCGTTTACAGGCTTGAGGACAGATGCAGAAAGACCGATCTGTGGTTTTCTCAGACGATGACCGGGCGCTGGTACGACGACGACGGACGCGTCTTCTCTCTCGCGAAGCTTTCGTTCGCGCCGCCCGCGGCCGGCTTCGAGTCGGCTATTCTTCGCGCGGAATACGAAAAAGAGCGTTATGCTCCCGGCAGAAAAGATCTTAAGATGCTCAGAGACGCCGTATGTCTGCTCTCTCCATTCGAACCTGCCGCCAAGGCCGTTTCGCCGAGACGGAGCATCCGCGGGTACAAGGAGATCCTTTACTGGCACGGCAGCAACGAGACTTCGCTCGCCGCCGCGTATTTGCGCGAAGATTCCGAAGTCTGGGATTTCGCCGTATGGGAGTTTGCCGAGGGCGACGATCGCGAAGCGATGGAGTCGATTTTCGAAGAGAAGTTTCTCGCGAAGGAAGCGAAGGGGTTTTACGCGAAAGAATCTACTCGCGCGAAAAAGCGCGGCGGCGGGAGAGAGCCTTCGCCGGGCGAGCGCGAACTTCTCAGGCGCGATGCCGCGCATTCCGTCGCCGCCTACGCCGGATGGCACGTCGTGGATTCCGAGGAATTCACCGTTCTTCACGCCCTGCCCGAAAAGTCCGCGTTCATTTCGGCGCTCACGAACGAGCTTGCCGCGATGAGGGCGCTCTACGCCGCGACGATCCCCTCGCCGATAGACGCGACGAACGTTCTGGCCGTCGCGCGCATATTCGCGTCGCGCGAAGATTATATCGACGTCGTCGGCACCAATCTGTCATGGACGGCCGCGTACTGGTCGCCCGAACGGCGCGAGCTCGTCGCCTATATGCCCGCGGGCGGAGACGGCGATCTGCTCGCGACATTCCGTCATGAGGCTTTTCACCAGTATCTTTCATACGCTTCGTCGATGATAGCCTCTTCGCCGTGGTTCAACGAGGGATATGCGCAGTATTTCGAAGGCGCCGAGGCGGGGTGGAATATCGGCGAGACGGTGACGCCGCTCTGGGTGGACGCCGCGGCGGAATTTCTGCCTTCGCTTCTTTACATGGATTACGAAACGTTCTACTCCGGCACGGCGAAGGAGCGCCGCGTCAAATACCGTCTTGCGTGGTCGATCGCGCACTTCATCGAGAAGGGGGCGGCGTCGGTAAGATTCGAGCCGTTTAAAAATCTGAAGCGCGATTACATGCAGGCGCTTCTCGACAGGCGCGATATGCACGAGGCGACGGCGATCGTTTTCAAAAACGGGGATTTCACGGCGCTTTTCGTCGAAGAGTGGCGCAAGTACTGGCGCGAGAATCTTTAAGACAGGAGAATATACCGTCCTTATGGCAAAAAAAGACAAATCAAACGGTTCCGAACCGCCTAGTCTGTTCGACAATCTCGACATGTTCGCGCCGCCTCCCGCCGCGGCCGCCGCGAAGGGGCAGGCCGCTCCCGCCCCGATGCCGGCGAAAGGTCTCACCGGCTCGGGTCCGATGCGCGAACTCTACGATTACAATTTCAGACAGTATTCGGCGTATGTCATCTGCTCGCGCGCGATCCCCGCCATAGAGGACGGCCTGAAGCCCGTCCAACGGCGCATTCTCCACTCCCTCTGGGAGAAGGACGACGGCCGGTACACGAAGGTCGCCAACATCGTCGGCCACGCGATGCAGTATCATCCCCACGGCGATGCGTCGATAGGAGACGCGATCGTCGTTCTCGCCAACAAGCTTTGGGGCGAAGGCAAGGGCTATCTCATCGACGGTCAGGGCAACTACGGTTCTCTGTATACAGGGCTGCCGCACGCGGCGACGCGTTATATCGAATGTCGTCTTACGGATCTGGCGCGAAATGAGATTTTCAACAGAAAAACGACGCAGTTCGTTCCGAACTACGACGGGCGCAAAGAAGAGCCGGTGTATCTGCCGGCCAAGATACCACTTCTTCTGATGATGGGCGCCGACGGCATCGCGGTCGGTCTGTCGACGGCGATACTTCCGCACAACTTCATCGAACTTCTCGAAGCGGAGATCGCGATAATCCAGAAAAAGCCGTTCGAGCTTTATCCCGACTTCCAGCTCGGCGGCATAATGGACGCGAGCGAATACTCCGACGGCACGGGCAAAGTGAAGATACGCGCGAAAATCGAGAAAGAAGACAAAAATCGCCTCGTCATCACCGAGCTTCCGTGGGGCGAAACGACCGACTCGCTTTCGACTTCGATAGAAGAGGCGATCAAGAAGAAGAAGGTTCCAGTAAGAAAGATACACGATCTTACGAGCGAGGAAGTGCGCATTGAACTCGAACTCCAGACGGGTGCCAGTCAGGAGAAGGCGATAACGGCGCTTTACGCGTTCACATCGTGCGAGAAGTCGATTTCATCAAGGCCGATCGTTCTCGACGAAGGCCGTCCGAGAATGATGACGGTCAAGGAGATTCTGAAAAAGAACGTCGAACGTCTGCTCGCCCTCGTGAAGCGCGAGCAGGAGATCCGCCTCGAAGAACTCGATGACCTATTTCATGCGCGCACGCTCGACAGGATATTCATCGAAGAGCGCATTTACAAGCGCATCGAGGAAGAAAAGACCATGGAGGGCGTGCAGAGCGCCGTCAAGAACGGTTTCAAACCCTTCCGCGGGGAACTCAGGCGCGATGTCACCGACAGCGACGTGGAGAGGCTCCTCAAACTCCAGATCCGCCGCATCTCGCAGTTCGACATAAACAAGAACCGTCAGGAGATCGAAGACGTCCTCAGGGAAGAGGGTGAAGTGAAGGACAATCTCCTCCACCTGAGGGCGTTTACCGTAAAGTACATAAAGTCGCTGATTTCGCTCTACAAGAAGAAATACCCGAGATGCACGAAAATCGCGAAGGGCGCGTTCGAAGAAGTCGACGTAAGAGCCATCACGGCGACGGAACTGACCGTCAGGTGGGACAAAGAAAACCACTACGTCGGTTCGGGCATCCGCGGCGGCGAAGAACTTTTCAAATGTTCTTCTCTCGACGAACTTCTGCTCATCTGGAAGGACGGGCGCTTCAAGAAGGTGCAGCCCGAAGACAAACTTTTCGTCGACAAGGATCTTCTCGTCGTCCTCAGATACAATCAGGAGAAAGAGCGAGATTCGCGAGATTTCACCCTCGTATACGAGGAGGGGAATTACGGTTTCAGCTACATCAAGCGTTTCACCTTCGGTGGTCTCATCCGCAACAAGGAATACCGCCTCGCTCCGGCCAAAGGCAAGACGAAGATACTGTTTCTGCAGGAAGGCTGCCCGGACACGCTCTACGTCAAGTACAAGCCCGCCAAGGGTCAGAAGATACATCAGCAGCACTTTCTGCCCAAGGAGCAGGTCAAACGCGTCAATGTCGAAACCGGCAAGAGCGAAATGCGCGATGTCGTCGAGATACGCGGCGCCGGAACGAAGGGCAAACAGCTTTCCACGAAGCCTATACAGCGTATCGCTTCGGCGAAGGGTTCGTGGTGGGACAACGGCGAGGCGCCTTCCAAAGGCGTTCTCGATTGACGCGGCGATGAGGCGTGTGGCGGTGTCGGGTCTGGCTCTCGCGGCGCTTGCGGCCGCCGCGGGGTGTCGCCCGTCTCCGCCGATCGAGCGGGTTGAGTGGCCTGTCATGGGAACGGTCGCCGCGCTTCAGTTCGAAGGCGGCGTCGACAAAAAAGCGGTCGCCGCAGTGAAGGAAATTTTCTCCCGGGTGGAAAAACTTCTCAACGCCTACGATCGCGAAAGCGAACTTTCACGTCTTGCCGCGTTCGACGACGGCGAAATCGCGGCAAGGGCGGATCCTCTCGTGCGCGGATGCTACAGAGAGGCTTTTTCGATGCGCGATGCGACTGAAGGCGCGTTCGATCCGAGGTGGCGCGGAAAGGGCACTTTGGATCTCGGCGCGATAGCGAAGGGATACGCGGTCGATCTCGCGGCGGCGGCGGCGGCGACATCGACGACGGCGAGGGTGCTCGTCGATCTCGGGGGCAATCTCAAGGCCGTGAACGGTGCATGGCGCGTCGCGGTAGCCGGATCCGGAGAGATGTTCGATCTCGCGAAAGGGGCGGCCGTGGCGACGAGCGCGAAATATTTCAGGGGCGATCACATAAAGGACGCCCGCACGGGGCGCGCGGCGGTCTTGCCGTATAAGTCCGTGAGCGTCATCCATCCCTCGTCGGCGACCGCGGCCGACGCGCTTTCTACGGTTCTTTTCATCCTCGGGCGCGATAAAGGCGGGGAATTTCTCGCCGAGCGCCATCCAAAGGCGCGCGCGCTCTTTGTCAGATAGGCGCAACGCCCCGATGACGAGGTCCGTATGTGACGCTTGTCAGCGGTTCAGGATCGAAAGCGTGTCGGCGATGAGTTCCTTGAAGACCGCGGGGTCGCCGTTGCCCGAGACGTTCACCTTGAAGTCGGGGGCGACGCGGCGCAGAAGATTCATGCACGCCTTCACATCTTCGGGGCTGCGTTCGTCGGAGGAGAGGTAGACTTTGTCGAACCAGCCTTAGTGCCCGGCTTCGCGTTGAAGTGCCAGGGGCGGCCCGATTCGTCGTGATACCACAGTTCGTAATCCCAAGGGCAGAGCGAATAGCATCTGATGTAGGGGCCATTGCCCATTTCGAGGTTGAACTCCACCCAGCGGTCGAACACCGTGTAATCGAACGACCATTCGCCGGTGCCGCCTTTCACACGTGTCGGAGAATATTTGCTATAATACCCCCTATGAAAGGTTATAATTGCGTTGTCTGCATCAAGCAGGTTCCCGATACCAAGAAAGTTACCGGACAGGCGATGAAAGAAGACGGTACGATCAACCGTGCCGCGCTTCCCGCCATCTTCAACCCGGAAGACAAAAACGCTCTTGAAGCCGCACTTTGGGTCAAAGAGACTTACGGCGGGACGGTCACCGTCATCACGATGGGGCTTCCGGCGGCGACGGCCATACTGCGCGAGGCTCTTATGTGCGGCGCCGACCGTGCGGTGCTTCTGACCGACCGCAAGGCCGCCGGTTCCGATACGCTCGCGACGAGCTACATATTGAGCCAGGCCGTAAAAAAATTCAATCCCGATCTCGTTTTCTGCGGTCGTCAGGCCATCGACGGCGATACGGCTCAGGTCGGCCCACAAATCGGCGAAAAACTCGATTGCGCCGTCGTCACCTATCTTGAAAAACTCGAGATGGACGGTGATTTCGCCGTCGCGACGCGCGATATCGGCACGGGAATCGAGAAATGCCGCGCGAAACTCCCCGCGCTTTTTACCGTCACGGAGAAATTCGGCGAACTTAGGCCGTTCTTGATGCACCGCGTCATGAAGTACAAAAACGCTGAAGTCGAGACGATGAACTGCGACGATATCGGAGCCGAAGCGGAGCGCTGCGGCTTCGCCGGCAGCCCCACAAGCGTCAACAGGATCGTGTCCGTCGTCCTCGCGGGCGGCGAATACAAGGAGGTCGCCCCCACGGCGCAAGGAGTTTCCGCGCTTGTGGACGAACTCGTCAAAGATCATACGATCGGGTAATGATTGAATGTCTTAATGTGAAAATTAAAATAAAGACAGAAGGGTCAGAAATGGATAGAACAAAGGGTGAAGTCTGGGTGTTCGCCGAGCAGGAAGAGGGCAAACTTTCCGAAGTGCCGTTCGAACTTCTCGGCAAGGGCAGAGAACTCGCCGACCGTCTGGGCGTCAAACTCGCGGCGGTCGTCATGGGCTCGGGAGTCGAGCATCTCGCCAAACCTCTCTTCGAGGCCGGCGCCGACATTGTGCATCTTCTCGACGACAAAGCGCTTGAGGTCTTCCGCAACAAGGCCTACCGTCACGCGCTCGTCGAACTCGTGAAGGAATGTTCTCCGCAGATTTTCATCTTCGGCGCGACGCACATGGGGCGCGATCTCGCCCCTGCCGTCGCCTCGGCGCTCAAGTGCGGTCTTACGGCGGATTGCACCGATCTTCAGATCGCGGACTACACCGACAACCGCACGAAGGAGACGTTCACGAACATCCTTCAGCAGATCCGTCCGGCGTTCGGCGGCAACATCATCGCCACGATCGTCAACGCGCGCAACTGGCCGCAGATGGCCACCGTGCGCGAAGGCGTGATGAAGCCTCTCGAAAGTCAGCCGGGGCGTGCGGGCGAAGTCGTCAGGCACGACGCGAAACTCGAGGGGGTTGAGATACCCGTCGAGGTTATCGAGATCGTGCGCAAGATTTCGAGCGTCAATCTCAAAGGTTCGCGCATCATCGTCGCGGGCGGCGCGGGCGTAGGGTCGAAGGAGAACTTCAAGCTTCTGCACGATCTTGCCGCGGCTCTCGGCGGCGCCGTGGGCGCATCGCGCGCCGCCGTCGATCTCGGCTACTGCGAGCATGAGCGTCAGATCGGCCAGACCGGTGTCACCGTCAGACCTGCGCTTTTCATTTCCTGCGGCATTTCCGGCGCGGTGCAGCATCTCGCCGGAATGCAGGATTCGGCGAAGATCATCGCCATCAACACCGACAGGGACGCACCCATCTTCAAGGTTGCGCACTACGGCATTGTCGGAGACCTCAACACGGTCGTTCCGATGATGATCAAGGCGGTGAAGGGGTAGAGAATGCCGGAATGTCTGAACGGTGGAATGCCGAACAAGGAGGAAAGAAGAGATGAGCAATTTTTATAAAGACAACAAGGATATCGAAAAGACGATCGACGCGCTCGGGCTTGAAGAAGTCGCGACGCTTCTCGAAGAGGATTTCAGGTTTTCGAAAGAATACGATTTCGCTCCGAAAGACGCGGCCGACGCCGTGGATAACTACAAGCGCGCGCTTGATGTCTGCGGTGATATCTGCGGCAATCGCATCGAACCTACGGCGGAGGAGACCGACAAGCTCGGCAATATCCTCGAAGAAGACGGTTCTGTCACCTACACGCCGGGCATAAAACTCGCGATGGATCTTCTCGGCCGCTCCGGGCTCATGGGCACGACTCTTCCCTATTATCTCGGCGGGCTCAATATGCCCTGCACGATTCTGACGGCGCTTAACGACATCGTTTCCCGCGCGGACGCAAGTCTGATGAACATGTTCGGCCTTCAGGGTATCGCCGAGACGATCAACGCTTTCGCCTCCGAAGAGATCAAGAAAGAGTACGTGCCGCGTCTTGCGACGGGAGAACTCACGGGCGCGATGGTGCTCACCGAGCCCGATGCGGGCAGCGATCTCCAGAGCGTCAAAACTTCCGCATATCAGGACGAAAACGGCAATTGGTTCGTCAACGGCGTAAAGCGCTTCATCACGAACGGCTGCGGCGATGTGCTTCTCGTTCTCGCGCGCACAGAGCCGGAGTTTTCAGACGGACGCGGCCTGAGCTGTCTTCTCGTCGAGAAGTGCCCGCAGGTCAGGATCCGCCGCCTTGAGCACAAACTCGGCATCAACGGCTCTCCCACGTGTGAAATGGTTTTCGACAACGCTCCCGCGAAACTTGTCGGCCAGCGCAAGCGCGGCCTTATCACGTACGTTATGGCGCTTATGAACGGCGCGCGCGTGGGCATATCGGCGCAGGGCACAGGCATCGGAGAGGCGTGCTACCGCGCCGCGCGCGATTACGCCGCGAGCCGCAAGCAGTTCGGCGTTACGATCGACAGTTTCCCTGCGCTAAGGGATTTGCTGTGCACGATGTCTGTCGAGCTTCAGGCCAGTCGCGCTCTCGCGTATTATTCGTCGAAGTGCGTCGACATGGAGGCGGGCCTTACCCGCAGATTCGAGTCGCTGAAGGGCACGCCCGAAGCGGCCGCCGCGAGAGGACGCATGAAAGCGTACGCGCTTTTCAACAAGATGCTCACGCCCATGGCGAAGTACTACGCTTCCGAGATGTCGATGCGCGCCGCCAACGGCGCCGTTGCCGTACTCGGCGGTTCCGGGTTCATGAAGGATTACCCCGTCGAACGCTATCTGCGCGACAGCCGCATCACTACGATCTACGAAGGAACTTCTCAGCTTCAGGTCATCGCCGCGATCGCTGGCGTGACGGGCGGTCTCGTGAAGGACGTTCTCGCCGACATCATGGCGGGCGTCGAACTTGACGACTGCTTGAAGGCGGCGTACGCCGAGGTCGAGGCGCTCGAGGCCGAACTCGCTTCGGCGGTCGAATTCGTGAAAGCGCACCCCTGCGGCAAAGATTACCACGATCTTCACGCGCGCGAGCTCGTCGATGCGGCGATCGCCGCCATCTGCGGCGCTCTTCTCGTGCGCATCGCCGCGAAGTTCCCGGAAAAGAAGCCCGTGCTCGGGCACTGGCTCGCGAAGGAATTCCCGAAAGTGAAGGGCGATCTTTCCAAAGCGAAGAGCGGTTATACGGCGAGCGTCGACCTCTTCGACTCCCTCGCGCCGATGGTCGAGCCGCTCGACTGAAAAAAGGAGTTGTGCGGTGAAGGTTCTCGTCACGGGCGGCAGCGGATTTCTCGGCATAAATCTCATCAGGTTTCTGCGCGGGAAGGGCGTAGAGGAAATACGCGTTCTTGATATCGCGGATTTCGACTATCCCGAGAAGAACGAGCCGTGGCTGAAGTTCACGCTTGGCGATGTGCGCGACATTCCGGCCGTGGAGAACGTGACGCGGGGCTGCGATGTCGTCGTTCACTGCGCTGCGGCTCTTCCGCTCTACAGCGAAGAGGATATTTTCACGACCGAGGTCGACGGGTGCAGAAACGTCCTCAACGCCGCGCGCAAGTTCAATCTCGATCGAATGATCCAGATTTCGTCCACGGCGGTGTACGGCGTTCCGAAGAAGCACCCGATCTTCGAGACCGATCCTCTCGTCGGAGTGGGGCCCTACGGTCAGGCGAAGATCGATGCCGAGAATATATGCCGCGAGGCGATAAAGGACGGCTACTGCGTTTCGATCATCCGTCCGAAGTCGTTTGTCGGACCTGAGCGTCTCGGAGTTTTCGCGCTTTTCTACGACTGGGCGTACACGGGACACGGCTTTCCCATGATCGGCAGCGGCGAGAACCGCTATCAGCTTATGGATGTCGACGATCTTGACCGCGCGATCTGGAGTGCGATGACCGGCGCGAAGGATGTCGTCAATACGGAGTTCAACATCGGCGCGAAGGAATTCACGACGATGAAGGAGGATTATCAGGCCGTTCTCGACCGCGCCGGCCACGGCAAGAAGATAAAAGGAATGCCTGTTAAGCCTCTCATCTTCATTCTTCGCATTCTTGAAAAGCTCCATCTCTCGCCGCTTTATCCCTGGGTCTACGAGACGGCGTCGACCGACAGTTTCGTTTCTATCGAAAAGGCCGAGAAACTCCTCGGTTACGCGCCGAAATATTCGAACAAGGCCGCTCTCGTGAGAAACTACGACTGGTACGTCGAACATATCGACGAGTTCAAGGGCAAAAGCGGCGTCAGCCACCGCGTTCCCTGGAAGCAGGGCATGCTCGCGCTCGCGAAGTTTTTCTTTTAAATGAAAAAACTCTCCGTCGTAATCCCCACGCGGAACGAAGAGGCCAATATCGCCGCCTGTATCGGGGCGTTTGGCGCGTTCGGGGACGATGTCGAGATCATCGTTGTCGACAACGCTTCCAGCGACGCGACGAAAGAGATAGCCGCGTCGCTCGGCGCCGCCGTTTTCGATCAAGGGCCGGAGCGCTGCGCCCAGCGCAACAAAGGCTGGAGAACGGCGAGGGCGCGGCACGTAATGTTCGTGGATGCCGACATGATCGTTCAGGAAGATACCGTGAGGGAGATCCTTTCGTTCGTCGACGAAGATGTCGAGGCCCTGTTCGTGAGAGAGGTGCGTGCAGGGTCTTCGTTGCGCGTCAAGGCGCGCAATTTCGAGCGTTCTTTCTACGACGGCACTGTGATAGACGCTTTTCGCGTGATTCGCCGCGATCTTCTTGAGCGTGTCGGCGGGTATGATGAAAATCTCATCGCCTGCGAAGATTGGGATCTCGACAGGCGCCTTTCGGAAATCGGCGTCAGAGGAAAACTTACGAAAGGGTATCTGCTTCACAACGAAGCGGGACAGAGTTTAAGGACGCTTCTCGCGAAAAAGGCCTATTATTCAACGTCGGTCGACAGATACCGCATGAAATGGAAGGGCGACAAAGCGGCAAGTCTCCAGTTTTCGCCCGTCTACCGTTATTTCGGAGTGTTCGCGGAAAAAGGCGGATGGCGGAAGATTCTTCGCCATCCCGTCCTTTTCGCGGTTATGATGTTTGAACGCATCGCCGTCGGCATCGTCTATCTTCTGAAGCGCTGACCAAGGGGTGCTTCACCTGCCGCCCGTTTCGGGCAGCGGCTGCGGGTCTGCGGGGCGCAGCAGAAGCGAAGGGTTTTCGTTCAGAGAACGCATCAGTTCCTTTAGGCGGGATGACATGTCCTCCATGTTCTGGAGGATCGACGCGACTGTCGAGCGTTGTCCTTCGACGAGTGCGTCGGCGTTCGATGCCAGACGGGCGGCGGAAGACGCGACGGTGGTGATGTTGCTCCACAATGACATGAAATCCATTTTGTTGAGCTGATTCATGACTTTTGTCGCGGCGTCAGAAAAACTTTCGAGAAGCGACGGCGCCGGCGGTATCACGGCATACTTGGGACGCCATGAAAGTTTTTCCGCAGCCGGCGGATTTTCAAGGATGTTGAGTTCAATCCGCGAAAGGCCTGTTATGCCGCTCGAGGATACCGTCGCGCGAAGTCCGCGTTTTACGAATTCATCTACCGCGCGGCGGCACTGTTCTTCGGAAGGGGTGTCGTGTATGTCGATTTTGCGCAGATCGAGAGACATGAGTATCCTGATGCGCTGCGCGTCGATCGTGCTGATGTCTCCGGCTCTCGGGCCTGCGAGTTTGATGTATTTGACTTCTCCGATCTTGAGGCCTCTGAAGTTGACGGGACTGCCCGGAGAAAGTCCGTTGACCGGATAGTCGTAATATGTTTCGACGAGGATTTTCGATTTTTCGCCGCCGAGTCCGCCGAGATAGACGAGGCTCGCCGTTATCGCGGCGACGGCGGCGATCAGTGTGAATCCGATGATGGTGTATTTCGGCTTGTTGTCCTGTGACATGTCATGCCCCCCGGTTGAAGAATTTTTTTACGAAATCGTCGTCGCTCGAGTCCCTGAGCAGAGCGGGTTCTCCGAGCGCTATCATGCCGCGGCGCTCCTTGTCAAACATCGCGCAGCGGTCCGCGATTTTGAAAATGCTCGGCAGTTCGTGAGTAACCACCACGAACGTCATGGATTTCTCTTTTCTGAGTCTGAGTATGAGATCATCGAGCGCTGCCGACGTTACGGGGTCGAGCCCCGCGCTCGGTTCGTCAAAGAAAACGACGAGCGGGTCGAGAGCCATCGCGCGCGCGATGGCGACGCGCTTGCGCATGCCGCCGGAGATTTCTCCCGGCATTTTGTGCGCCGCGTCGGCAAGACCGACCTCGTCGAGAAGCGCGAGCGCTTTTTCGCGGCGGCTGCGCCGTGCGAGCCCGGAAAATTCATCGAGCGGCAGAAGCACGTTTTCAAGGCACGTCATTGAGCCGAAGAGCGCGCCGCTCTGATACATGACGCCGATGCGGCGGCAGAGGGAGGCGCGCGTGCGCGAGTTCCAGGTCGTGCCGTTGATCGTCAGTTCTCCGCCGAGAACCGGGTTGAGACCTATCATGTGTTTCATGATCGTCGATTTGCCGCATCCCGAACCTCCGAGCAGAACGAATATCTCGCCGCGTCGGACGCTGAACGACACGTTTTCCAGAATGACGGCTCCGGGATACCCCGCGTCGACGTTTTTCAGTTCGATAATGGGTGTCTCGCTCACGCTCATACCCCCCAGATGTAGCACAGCACCGCCAAGACGCCGTCGGCGACGGCGATGGCGATTATCCCCCCGACGACGGCCGAGGTCGCCGCCGTGCCGACGCCGTCCGCGGTGGATTTCGTGCGAATCCCCGCGCAGCAGCCGACGAGACCGATCAGCAAACCGAAAAGCGCAGCTTTGCCAAGGCCGAAAAGTATCATGAAGGAGTCCGTGGCCTGCGTGACGTTGTTCCAGTATACGGCGGACGGGACATCCATCAGCCTAAGTACGACAGCGCCGCCTGCAAGCCCCGCGAGTTCAACGAAAACCGTCAGTACCGGCATCGCGAGAATCGCGGCGACGACACGCGGCATCATGAGGAATCTGACGGGCGGCAGCCCCATTGTGGTCAAGGCGTCGAGTTCTTCGTCGACTTTCATGGTGCCTATTTCGGCTGCGAAGGCGCTGCCCGAACGGCCGGCGAGAAGGATCGCGGTCACGAGAGGGCCGAGTTCGCGGAAAAGCGCTATCGCGAGCATGTCGGCGACATACGTCTCCACGCCGAACGTCTTGAGCGCCGCCGCCGATTGGAACGCGAGAATCAGCCCGAGCAGGAAGCCTACCGCGGCGGATACGGGCAACCCCTCGAACGCGGCCCGCTGGAAGGCGAGCGCCGAATCCGAAAATCGGAATCTTCCCGGTTTGAAAATCATCATGAAGGCTTCGGCCGCCGTCTCGCCCAGAACGGACATGGCTCCCGCGAAGCCGGAAAGCGCGGCGCAAAACCTCTTGCCGATGTGCGCGAAAACGTTCATTTGCCGGTTTGCAGCGATTTGACCGCGGAGGCGAGCGCATCGGAGAACGCCTTAGAGAACGGCTCCGAGAATCCTTCGCCGTCGGCGACGGGTTCGGCGGCTTCGGCGGAGGAAACCGCGATCACGGTTCTGTTTGCTACGGCCGTCAGGGTAAGGGCGACGGATGCGAGGCGTTCGTTTTCTTTGCGGCAGTCCAGCGCGAGACGTGTCACGGACAGTTCAAGGTTTACGGGGGCGTATGCGCAAGAGGTCGCCGCGAGAGTCTGTCTGAACGCCCGGCTCTCTCTGAGCACGTCGAGAGCGGCTCCTTTGAGCAGCGCCGAGGGGTGGTCGGCGAAAACGTTGAACGCGTCGAACGCGATTGAGCCGTCCCGGCGCAGAACCGCCAGACGCATGCCGTTGTACGGAGATCTGACGTCGACGTGCAGAAGTTTCGCGTCCTTCCCGCGCGCGAGGGTTTCCGCGGTACATGCGGAAGACCTCTTCCATTCTATCGTCCAGTTCGTAGGCGCCTTCGGGGCGGAGGTCATGCACCCTGCGGCGAAAAGAGCGAGCGCGTAAAGCGCGTAAATGGAGACGTGTTTTTTCATGGCTCCAATTATACCATAAAAAATGAGGAAAATGATATAATATCCACAACCGCGAAAGGAATTAAAGGAATATCAGCATGACAAGAAGCGATTCATCAAATCATCATTTCACGACGAGGTACGGCGGCGTGAGCGCGTGGGACGTCATCTACAGCGAAGCGTCGCCGCTTCTTCAGCAGCAGATCGATACGGGCAACACGTTCAACACGGGCGAAGACGTCGTCGCGCTTCTGAAGAAATACGCCGGGCGCCATCACTCGCTTCACGCCAAGGAGAACGTTCCCACGATAGACGGCGTGTTCGGCGTGCCTCCGACGGACGGGGGCCGGTGCGTGCCGTGGGAGGAGACGCTCGCCTTCATGAAGAGCGATTCTTCCTTGAAGTGGTGGGTCGTCGAAGCCGAGGGCAGGCCGGATACGCTCGTTCCGGCGGTCGAATGCGTCCGCCGGCTCCGGCGATGGAACGCGGCTCTCTGAAGATCCCTGTGCTCTGCAAATCGTCCGGTTTATGGTCAAATACAGGAAAATCTTCGAGTACCTCCGGCAGCAGTTGCGTGCAGGAGCCTATCCTGCAGGCGTGCCGCTTCCATCGGAGGAGGCGTTGGTACGAAAATACAAGGTTTCAAGAATCACCGCCGTGCGAGCGATGGACGAATTGGTCAAGTATGGACTCGTTTACCGCAAGCGCGGAGCCGGTACTTTCGCCTCGAGAATGGCAAGACTTGAATCGGGTCGTCTTGGGTTAATCATGCCTAGTCTTGCGTTCGGCGAGGTCTTTCCAGAGATATGTCAGGCACTCGTGCATTGTGCGCGCAAGGATGGGTATTCGCTCGTCCTCGGCGATGTTTCGTCCGATACGCCCTCGAAGCGTGCGATTGAAGCGGCGAGGGTGGCGCGTTCGTTCGTTGAGCAGGGTGTCGTGGGGGTCTTTTTGCAGCCTCTTGCGTTTCTCAAGACGCCGAATCGCATAACGCGCGAGATTATGGCGCTTTTCGCCGAAGCGAAGATTCCTGTCGTTCTTATCGACCGTGAAGTCGAATTGCGCGACAATACGATACGTTTCGATTTTGTGGCGATAGACAATTTCTCGGCGGGCAGGATGATCGGCGCCCACTTGAAATCGCGCGGTGCCAAACGCGTGCGGTTTTTGATGCGTCCCAATTGCGCTCCAGTGATACGAGACCGCCTTGACGGCGTCGTGAGCGCGATAGGAGGTTGCTGCGCTGAAGAGGTTGCCATTGTCGCCGAACCAGATGACGTGCGTACGCTTGGGCCGATATTCATGAAGAAAAGGCGTCCTGATGCCGTGGTGTGCGAATCCGATTATGTGGCGGCGGTTTTCAGGAACACCCTTGCCGGATTTTCGCTTTCCGTACCCGAAGACGTAATGCTCGCAGGATTCGACGACGTGCGTTGTGCCGTTAGCACGATTCCCCCTCTCACAACGATTCATCAGCCGTGCGAAGATATAGCTCTTTTCGCCTATAGGGCGCTGAAAGAGCGCATTCTCGATCCAGACATTCCGTCCCGGCGCATACAGGTGTCGGCGCCGCTTGTAGTTCGCGGCTCAACTTTGCGCAGGTGACTCTGCCATAAAGTTGACATGTCAAAACACCTTTCTGATTCGGCGTTGTGATATAATCGAAACCATGAAAAAGCAAATGTTTTCGATTGTGCTGTCGTTGACGGCAACGGTTCTCTTCGCGCAAATGTCCGCATTCAGGGATGCAAAACTTTCGTTTGTGTCCGACAAGAGCGGTTATTACCGCATAGGCGAAGAGATGAAATTCACCATACGACTCGATGGTGTCAATGGCGAGATTCCAGCCGGATGCGCCCTTAGGTGGTTTCGTCGTGGAGATGACCTCGGCGACAAGAACGATGCTTGTGTGAAGCGCGGACGAATTGCGCTTCCGCTTTCGGAGCCGTGTGTATGGACAACGTCTCTCGATAAGCCGGGTTTTGTCCATTTCGGCGTGTATCTTGTCGATGCGAAAGGTGTGAAAATAAAAGATGGCCGCGGGCGGAATCTCGAGTTCGAGGGAGGTGCCGGTGCCGGCTGCGATAAGATTGAAGGCGCTGGCGAGCCCGCCGATTTCGATTCATTCTGGGCGGAGCGCAAGGCGCGCCTTAAGTCCGTGCCCATGATTGTCGACCGCCGCGAGATTTTGTCGAAGGATTCCGGCGTCAAGATATACGCTGTTTCCGTACGGTGCGCCGGGGCGCGTCCGATGACCGGATATCTCACGATTCCCGCAGCCGCTTCGGAGACGAATCGTTATCCCGCCGAGTGCCGGTACGATGGCTATTCGGGCGATATGGTCGATCATCCGCCGACGGGCGGGCCGAAGAACCGTATCTGTCTGCATATCAATGCCCATGGCTGGGAACTAGGCAGGGAAAAGGAATATTACGCGGAGTTTTACGACTCGATAAAATCCGGCGGACGCGAATATGCACAGGATCCCGCCGCCAACAAAAAAACGCGTACCGCGTATTTTCTCGGCATGACGTACCGTGTCATGCGATCTGTCGAATATGTGAAGTCTCTGCCGGAATGGGACGGCAAACGTCTTCGCGTCACCGGTGGCAGTCAAGGCGGATTGCAAGCTCTATGGGCGGCCGCGCTTGTTCCCGGTGTCACTTTCGCCATGCCGAAGGTTCCGTGGTGCTGTGATCTCGGTTCTCGTTCGCGCTACGGCCGTATCGGGGGCTGGCGGCCGAATTATTCCGAAGCGATGGCGTATTTCGATCCCGTCAATCTCGCTCGCCGCATTCCGTCGTCCTGCAGAGTGCTCGTGACGTGCGGACTCGGAGATTACGTCTGCCCGCCGTCGGGGATGTGCGTTTTGTACAACAACATGAAGTGTCCGAAGAAAATCGTCTGGAATCAAGGGCAACGACATGGAGGCCCGCCATTTCCCCGCATACAAGAGTTTTCTTATCAGTCGGATGATTTCAAGGATGGAGAATGGTGATGTTCGCGTGGGTTCTGGCCGCGGCCGCTCCAATCGTTACGACGCTTTCCGGAGAATGGTCTTTTTCGCGCGGGACAAATGCGTGGGCAGACGTTCGCGTGCCGCACGACTGGGCGATAGAAGGCCCTTTCGAGCCCGAGAAAAAGGGGTGGCAGGGAAAACTGCCGTGGAAGGGCGAAGGGCGTTATAAAAGGACGTTTTCTCTCTCTGCGGCGCAGAGAAAACTCCTTTCCTCGGGAGGTCGGGCCTATCTTGAGTTCGACGGGGTAATGGCTTCGCCGCGCGTGCGGCTGAACGGCAAGGATTTCGGTGGAGTCGATTACGGCTATATGAGTTTCTGTCTCGACGTGACGGGCTCGATAAAGTCTGAGGGAAATGTTCTCGAAGTTTCTTGTTCCACGAAGCGGCATTCGTCTCGGTGGTATCCCGGGGCGGGGATTTACCGTGACGTGCGGCTGAAGGTTTCTCCCCGCGATCATGTTCTTCCCGGAACAATGCGCATCGTCACCGATGTAGCGCCAGACTCTCTTTCGGCCGAAGTCTCCGTCAGTTACGTCTCGTCGTCGTCCGGGCCGCAAAAGCGTTCTTTTCAAGTCCGCTCGCCGCGTCTCTGGAGCATTGAAGATCCTTTTTTGTACACGCTTGAGGCCGAGGGAGAGTCGTTTCGTTACGGAATACGCTTTTTTAAATTCGATCCAGAGAAGGGGTTCTTTCTCAACGGCAGGCGCGTGCAACTCAAAGGAGTGAATCTTCATTCCGACCTTGGGCCTCTTGGGATGGCGTACGACCATGACGCGATGATGCGCCAGCTACTCATAATGAAGGACATGGGTGTGAACGCGCTACGAACTTCACACAACTGTCCCTGTCCAGATGTGCTCGACCTTTGCGATAAAATGGGCGTTTTCGTCTGGAATGAATGCTTCGATAATTGGTCGGCGGGCGCGACTGGTCGCGGGGATTCTCCGCTCGAACCGTATGTAGAGTCCAATCTGCGCATGTTCGTGCGCCGCGACCGTAACCACCCCTCGGTTTTCGTATGGTCGATCGGCAATGAGCTTCCCGGATGGAGCGACAAAGACGCTTGGCACAGATGCGGAATGAGGCGTGACCGGTTTGAACGATTCGCCGCCGCGATAAAAGAGGAGGATGCCACACGTCCCGTTGGAATAGGATGTTGTCATCTCGACACGCTCGAAAACCTCCCAGGACTGTACGAGCCCTTGGATATCGTCGGATGGAACTACGCCGAAAAATACGTTCCTTTCAGGAAGAAGTATCCCGGCAAGAACGTCCTCTATACCGAGAGCGCGAGCGCGCTTTCGGAATACGGGTATTACGAATTTCCAGTCGCCACCCACAAAGAGGGATACAGCAGGGATGTGCTTCGCGTAGGGTCGTACGACCATTGCGCCGCGCCGTGGAGCGACATTCCCGATCATGAATTCGCCAGAATGGAACGCGACGGATATTGCGGCGGCGAATTCGTCTGGACAGGTATAGATTATCTCGGAGAGCCAACTCCAATCGCTAACGGCGCGAATTTCGGGATATCCACGAACGAGCACGTCCTCGCGAGAAGTTCCTATTTCGGCGCGGTGGATCTTTGTGGATTTCCCAAAGACCGCTTTTATCTTTACCGTTCTCTTTGGAATGAGAAATCGGAGACGGTGCACATAGTTCCATGTCACTGGAATTTCGAAGGCGCCGCGCATGCCAGGCCTGTTTACGTATATACTTCCGGCGACAGCGCGGAAATCTTTCTTGACGGGCGCTCCCTTGGCGTGCGCCGAAAATCTGATCCGCCGCAACGATTCGGCGGATGCACGAACGGCTATTACGACGTGTGTTCGCGATATCGTCTGAGATGGTTTGACGTGCCTTACTCTCCCGGCGAGTTGAAAGCGGTCGCTCGGCGCGGCGGAAAAATCATCGCCACGGCGTCGTTGAAGACGGCTGGACGGCCTGTGCGCCTGAGGATGGTCGACGATCCGTACAATCCGCCCGGAGCGCGCACTCGCTTTATTCGCGTCGATGTCGCGGATGATGCCGGGGTGCATTGTCCGCATGTGTCAAAGAGAGTGTCGTTCTCCGTTTCGGGTCCGTGTGAGATCGTTTCGCTTGCCAACGCGAATCCCAAGGGATACGATTCGTTCAAAAACGTAAAATCGCATCCCCTCCATTGCGGACGTTGTTTTGCCGTCGTACGCCGAACGGGACCTGGGCGGGCCGTGCTTTGCGCTTCTTCCGACGGTCTTGCGCCGGCGGAAATCGAAATTCAAAGATAAACAGGGATTAAGTCCATGAAGAAAATGATTGCAGTTCTGTCGATTGCCGCCGTTTCGGCATGTTCCGTTTTCGAAGCGTTTGCCGAGGAGCCGGCGGTGAAGGGGAAGTGGTGGACGATGAACACGACGAACACTATCGGCGGCGTCCACAGGTTGAGGGAGTTTTCCGCCGGAAGGTTCGACGTGTGGGGGCGCCGGGGAAAAGCCCATCTTAAATTTGCGCAGACGGACATCCTTCGTCGGGTCGACCGCGATATGTGGACGCAGGAGATGTTTGTGTTTTCCTGCAGATCGGCGACGGGGCGTCTGATTCGCGTCACGCCTCTTGTGGAGGTGTCCTGCGGAAAATCCAACAGGCTGTACCGTGCAGAGAAGATAATTTGGCGCGGCAACCAGTGGCGTAATTTCAGTTTTCCGCTCAACAAGCTTTTCCCGCTCGGGGACACCGGCGTGAAGGTGACGCGCATGGGATTTACGATCGACGTAGAAAACTGGAACCCGGGCGAGAGAGGATGGGTGGAACTCAAGAACATCCGCATCTGCAAGGAGGGAGAGGTTTCGTTTTCCGGCAATGTCGCGGAGGATTTCATAAAGGTCGTTTCGTCGCGTCCACCGCATCGCTTTACAGCGCGTCCCGGGGCGCTTAAAGTCTTTTTTGCTTTCGACAACGAGGATCTTGTCGATTCCGTGCACGAACGCTCCGGCCGCCGAGATCCCCAGCAGGACGGAGGTTTCCGCGAGCGTCTACTCGAGCATCTCGACGGAACCATCGCGTGGACGCAAAGACTCGAAGATGCCGATGCGATAGTCTATTCGCGCGCCCGTGCGGATCCTTCCCTCGCCACGAATATCGTGCGTGCCGTACGAGAAAGAGGCATTCCGCTTTACGCCGCGAGTATTGTCGCAGACCCTGAGATCCGGGCGATATTGCCTTGTTCTCTCGAGAAGCGCGACCCCGCAGGATTTGCTCCGCGTCGCCGCATCGTCGCGGCAGAGAAGAGCGGTCTTTCCGAGGGGCTTTCGACGGCGACATTTGGCGTATACCGCTCGTGCACGGCGGCGAAAGATGCAAACGTGCTGCTTTCGTTCGATGACGGCACTCCGGCGCTTCTTGAAGGGCGCTGCGGGAAAGGGCGCGTCATCTACCAGATGACGGCCATCGGACAGACCTTGCTTCCCGGTAAAAAAGCGTATGACGCGTTTTTCGCCCGTGTCATCGGGCGCATATCCGGGCGAATGATACCGGAGGCGCCTTGCAGCGAAAGCGCGTTTGCGTTAGGAGATGGATGGTTTCGGGGTATTGGAGCGGGGACGTTCGGGCGTTTCGGATGGGAGATAGGCTCTGGACTTCTTGTGGAGCGCCTCGGGAATACCTTCAGGGTTTCGCATGGCGACAGCGAATATTCATTCCGTTCGCATGCGGACAGAACGGCGTTGAAACGGGAAATGACTTTTGACGGCGACAGTGTTTCACCTCTCAGTTTCGGCGGAAAAATCGCCGTCAACGGACGCAGCTTCGCGCGTTTCGACGGTTCGCTGGCATTCCCCGGGACCAGATGGGAAATATATGAAGAGCATATCGACATGGATGTGTCCGGGCCATTGAAGAAGATCGCCGTGCCGACCGTTTCAGGAGTAGTGGTTGTGGATGCGCTCGAAGGAAAACTTCCGCATCCCTCGCAGTGGAGCGAACCGTGGCTTCTCATGTTCGACGGGACGGAAAAAACGGCTCCTCTGGCGGTCATTATGTCGAAACGCCCCGATTCCGCTGGAATTATCGTCGAAGATGGTGCGCCGGCGGCCGTTTCGTTTAGACGCAAAGGCGGTGCAGGGACTTTCGTCACTCTATGGCCCTACGGCGCCGCAACCGTTGATACGTCAGGTTGGGCCGTTCAAGGCGTTTCTTCAGAGGCGCTCGGGCGCATCCGTTTCTGGTGTCCGCGCGCGTTCTCCTATCCTTACGCGCTCGACGAGAAATTCCGCGTCTCTTCCGACGGAAAGCGTTTCGAGATCGTCGATACGTTTCGCTACCGCAGAACGCCGAACGACTGGAATATTGTTCCCGAAGCGTACGCGAGCGTGCCGCCGCTTGCCCGTCTTATGTCCGATATGTTTTTCACGCGGGATCGCGTGGAACCGCGTTTTGCCACGAAATTCGGGGATTTCGCAGATGTCGCCGGCAGAGAGTCTGTGACTTGGTCTCTTCCCGTCCCCAGACCCGATCTTTCGCTGCTGCCGCGTACGCTCGCGTTCGAAAAATACCGGGCGATGGCCGACACCCAGTTCAGGCATGCGGTAAAGTATTCGTGCGGCGGGCGCACTCCGCTCGACGGACGCACTCTGGCGTTTCCGCGCGGCCGTCACAAACCGACATCGTACAATCTCGATATGCATACGATGCTCCTCGGTATGTGTCGCTGTCTGCCCAATCCGTATTCCTACGATGCCGAAAACCGCAAGTCGATGTACCGGCGCGCGAGACTTCGGGAAATGGAGCCGCTCGAGGTCGCGCCGTACAAAATGGCCGTCAGATACAGACGCGAGCCTTTTACCGGGTATCCCTACACGATTTACATGCATTCGTGGAGAAACATTATAACTTCGTTCGATCCGCCGAATCTTGGCTCTACTACTATGTATGGAGATTCCAACGAAACGGTGCGCATGATTCTGGCTACGATGCAGATGTGTGCGGATCGCCACGGACAGCGGGACGCGGTCGTAGCGAACTGGGAGACTTTGAGGCGGCTCGTTCCGTCTTACACCTTCGCTCTCGACGACTGGCTCGTAATGTGCGCAGGATGCATAGAAGACTGGGCCGTTTCGGGGATCGACATGCTCAATACGGAATACGGAACGATGTGTTCGCTCGCGCGTCTTGCAGAAATCGCCGGAGACAAAGATCTTGAGACCGTCGCGCTATATATGGCCGCACGCCGCGCCGTACCCACCCTCGCCCGTTTTCGCCTTCCTGCGTATTTCTTGTCGCGGGGTTTTGTAAAGAATCGCGAACACTTCGCTTATTCCGACGGATTCGGAGAAACCGGACCGTCCATGCATCAGTGCCGTCCGGGCCGCAGGGTCTGTGAAGTCGATCTTTACGACATGTCGCAGGGGATTCCTCAGGATCTCATATCGCTTTACGACAGGTACGCGAAGCATGCCATCCGCGACAATTACATACCCGTCGTGCGTGCCGCGACGCGCAAGGAAGGTTTCAACTATATCATGTGCGCCATTCTCGCGCTCGGAGGGGACGTCCCCGAAGCTGAAATGATAGAAAAGATGGAGATGGTCGCCGCCGATGCCGGATTCGAACGCTTCCTCCGTTCGGACTGGCCGGGAATGGATACGGGCAGTTTTCTCGAATTCGTTTTCGCCAAGTACCGTTCGACGCCGCGCATCACCGACTGCCGAGACATGGATCTTCACGACGCCTGGTACGATCCGGCGAGCGGCATGTTCGGATTCGAGGCGACGGCCGGAGAGTGCGGGGTTCTTGAAATCGGCGGAAAACGGGTGGAAGGTCTCGTTCCGGGAGTGCGGGTCAGAAAGGAGTTCAAGGTAAAATGAAAAAGATGTTTTTCGTTTGCGTCGCGTGCGTTTTCGCGATTGAAACCGTCGCGGCCGGGTTCTGGCAGCCGTTCCGTCTCAACGGCGGCGGTGCGGATATGCACGTCGAGTCCGTCGATCGCGAATCGTTTTTCATCCGGGGAAAACGGACCGATAAGAAAGTCGCCAACCCGGGCTGCATCGCGATCGGTACGCTTAATCAGGAGACGTGGACCAATACGCGTCTGGCGATGAGCGTCCGAAGCGAAAATGGCCGCAAAGTCGCCGTGACGGTCTCCCTGTCGTTCAGACGCGGCAAGGAGGCGTTCACGAAAAGTATGAAATCGTTCACCGTTTCCGGCAAAGGCTGGCGGGAGTTGTCGTGGTCGCTCGACAACGATTTCGCGCTCGGAGACGGTTCGATCAAGGTTTTCCAGGCGAAGGTCATCGCGTGGATGGGATCGTGGGCAAGCGGCGAAGAAGGTGGTATCGAGGTCAGGAATTTCCGCATCGCGCAATCTTCCGATGCTGTGCGTTCGTCAAGATGGATAAAAGGCGACCGCTTCGTCAACGTTCCGGCGGAGAAAAAGTCGCCTCCGGCGCGTTCGCCAGACGCACTTGCTGTCTATTTCGCTTTCGACAACGAAGATGTCGTCCCGCATCCCATAAAAGGATGGAAGGGCGAGGTCGATCCGCCCCAGTTCGGCGGGTTTCGGGAAATCATGCTGGAGCACACCGATGCGAAGGCGTATGTCGAAACGGATCTTTCGCGTGCCGACGTAATCGTCTATTCCCGTTGTCGGCCCGATTCTGCACTCGCTTCGAACATCGTCGCCGCAGTACGGGAGCGCGGAGTGCCGCTGTACGCGGCGGGAGAAGTGCGTGATCCCGAGATCGACGCGATTCTGCCCTGCGAAATTGGCCGCGAGGAGCTGGAGGATTTGCCGCGGCGCGAGCGGATTGTTCCGGGTAAAGGGTGGCTGTCGGGGTTGAGCGACGCCGCTTTCGGCATCTACCGCACGATCCGCGCGAAGGACGGCGCGAAAACGTTGCTGTCGTTCGCGGACGGCACGCCGGCTCTCGTCGCCGGTCGTTGCGGGAAGGGCGTTGTGATGTACAATATGCTTACGATTGGTTCATCGCTCGTTCCGGGGAAGGAGTCTCCCGACGCGTTTTTCATCCGTGCGATCGGATGGCTATCCCGCCGGAATCTTCCGGAACGCGAGCGCGCTATGCAAAAGCCGGATGCGGAAGGCTGGTACGAAGGTGTCGGTGAAGGCGCCATAGGACATTTCGGCTGGAACCGAGGCAGCGAATTACCTGTAGAAAACCTGTCTTCTCGTTTTGTTGTTTCGAAAGGCGAATCGTGGTACGAAATGCACGTTCCCCGTGAAAAGCCCGATGTTCCCCGCAAGATGACTTTCGTGTGCCGCAATATAGATCAGATGGCATTCGGAGGCGATGTTTCCGTCGAAGGTGAAAAAGCCTACCGCATTGACGCATCCCTCGCGTATCCCGGCATAAGATGGGATATTTATCGCGGAACGATCGAAGTGTTCATGCGCAACCAGTTCAGCTTTGTGGCTGTTCCCGGACGAGACGGGATAAGAATCTCTGATTTTACGACGGCGGCGGCCAAAGATATCGCGGTTTCGGATATGTCTGCTCCGTGGATTCTTGTCTATAACGGGGATTTTCGTGATTCGCCGCTGTTGCTTGTTTTGCAGAAGAGGCCTGCGAAAGTCGAAGTGATGCGCTCGGGCGTATCTCTTGAAGGACTGCGAATTAAGGCTGCCGATCGTAGCGTTGGAGTCGTTGTGCCTACACGAATACACGGTTCCGCGTTCGTTGATACGACGAAATGGACGCGCGAGATTCCTTCGGCGACGCTCGGACGTATCCGTGAATGGGTGCCGCGCGCGTTCGCATATCCGATTGCTTCGCGCGAAAAGTTCAAAATCGACGAAAAGGCGAAACGCGTAAGAATTCGTGATGAATTCTCGTTTCTCTTCTGCCGGGACGATTGGGGAACTCGGCCGCAAAAGTACGCGGCGCTTCCTCCCGTGGCGACGCTTCTTGCAGGGCGCGGAACGGAACGGGGTGATGTCATCGTTGAAGTAGGCGAGGGTGCGGAAGATTCGCGTCTTGTGACGCGAGCTGGCAATCTCTGGATTCGTCCCGACTCTTCGATCGTAGAATGGTCAACGCCGCTTTTCAAGCCGGATTTGTCGTTTCTTCCGCATGTCGTTGGAGAGGCGAAAGTGGATGCCGCCGCGAACAAGGATTTTTCGCAGGGCGTGAAATATTCGAGCGGAGCGACGCCGATGAACCACAAGGGACAGAAATTCGGGCGTCTGAGAAAAGGAACCTCCACCCATCTCAACATGCACGGCATTCTTCTCGGCATGGGCCGCTGCACGCCGAACCCTTACATCTATTCGGAGGAGAACCGCCGGCTGCTGCGACGTCGATTGGCTTGGCGGCTTCTCGAACCGCTCGAGGTTCTTCAGTACAAAATGGCGGTCGCCTGGCGGCAGGAGCCGTTTTCCGGCTCGCGCTATACCATCTACATGGATTCGCCGCGCCGCATGGCCAACGAATT
This sequence comes from Kiritimatiellia bacterium, assembly GCA_045537795.1. Taxonomy (GTDB): domain Bacteria; phylum Verrucomicrobiota; class Kiritimatiellia; order RFP12; family UBA1067; genus UBA1067. The sequence continues at coordinate 33,985 of JAZSQE010000016.1, forward strand.
CGAGCCTCAGGAATACGGATCGAAGACGATCTACGGCGATTCGAACGAGACCGTGCGCATGATCGCGCACGCGCTGCAGATTGCCGCCGACCGTTTCGGGCAAAGCGGCCTGATCAAGGCCAACTGGGACGCGATTTCGCGGCACGTCGCCAGTTACGAACTGTTTATCGACGATTGGGGGATTCTCGCCAGCGGCTGTCTGGAGCTTGGCGGAAGCGGATCGGTCGATATGCTGAACGGCGAGTTTTCCTGCTGGATGTCGTTTGCACGTCTTGCTGAAATCGCGGGCGACGAGCCTTTCCGCGCGCAGGCGCTTTACCGTGCGGCGCGACGCATGTGTCCTACTCTCGCGCGTCAGAGGGCGCTTGCGTACTTTAAGGAAAACGCTCTTGCAGAGAACATCGATATGCTGAGGATGTCTGTCGGCTTCGGCGAGGGTGGAGCCGTTTTCCAGCGCAAGACGACACGTATTCTTGATATCGATCTTTTCGATATGTCGCAGGGTACCCCGCAGGATTTGGTTTCGCTATACAAGTGGTATGGCTGGGGCGAGATGCGCCGCGACTATTTTCCGTATGTCGCGGAGAAAACGCCGGCGAACGGCCTGAATTACCTGACGCTTTCTTTCCTGTCGATGGGGTCCGATCTGCCGGATGCCGAAATCCGCTCCCGTCTCGATGCGCTTGTGGCTCGGACGCTCGAGCGAAAAAAAGAGTGGCGCGACTGGCCGGCGATGGATTCGGGAAGTTTCATCGAATGGACGCTTCACAGGCTCTACCGCTCGCCGTATGTGACGGATTGCCGCGACGCGTTCGTGCACGACGCCGTGTACGACCCGAAGACGAAGACGGTGACTCTCGATGTCACGCCGGGCGAGCGCTGCCGGATCGCCGTCGCCGGAAGGGATGTCCCTCTGCGGCCGTCTGTCCGGCAGAGCGTCACGGTGGCGGTGCCGTAGAAAGTTGACATGTCAATTCGCTCGGGAACTTGTTTTGATGGTAAAATAAAGAAAGCAAATTGCAAATAAGGAGTTCTATGAAGAAATACCCACTCGCAACTCGCACCGTTTGTGTTTTTGCTTCGGCCGTTGCTCTTTCAATAAGGGCGACAGGTGCCACGTTTACGGGACCGGGGCTTTTTACCGATCAGTCAAAATGGAGTGACGGTACGTTGCCGAAGATCAGTGAGGGAATAAATGAATTCATCAAAGGTCTTTGCGGAGCGACAAACGAGGCCGCGCGGCTTGAAGGCGGAAGATGGTTTCATCTGGGATGCAATGCTTCCGGGTGGCTGGAAGTAAAGGACTGCGATTTTTATTTTAGTGATTTCCGCCTTGGGAAAGCAGGATATACGGGTATATACAGGCAAAACGGAGGTTCTCTGTGGTTATCGAGCGACTCTACGGCACTTGGATACGAGAGCGGGTATCTAGAGGCGGGGATGATTCTCGAAAACGTCGCCGTGACTAACAAGGCGATCAAAATCGGAAACACGGCTCCGAAGAACAACTGTCGGGGGAGCGCCTACTTATCCGCGACAAATTCGTCGTTCAAGTCGTCCGGGATAATTTCGACGGCGAATGGCGGGTGCGGCATCTTTGACGACTGCCGGATAACGGGCGGATACTTGCGCCCGAGCAACGGATCGATCGCTTTGATCGGCAGTGTGTTCACCAGCGGAAGTGACGGGGCTCTTTATCCGGGAGCGTCGGCCGGCGGCGTCGGTACGCTTGCCGTCACCAATTCCGTTTTGGATTTCGGGGAGAAAACCTATCTGGGCGGCGCCAATGGCGCCTGCGGTGAACTGGATCTGTCGGGATCGTTCTGGACGAACAAATATCAGGTGTATGTCGGAAACGTTGCAGGATCTGCAGGTGTTGTCCGCGCGGTCGATTCCACAATCAGTCTGAACAACCAGCTTGAGATCGGTTATGCGAACGAGAGTCGCGGTGAAGTCGTTTTCGGACCTGGAACGAAAGTTAAACTCTCCAATTACTGCTATATCGGGAAAGGGTCGAATGCTGTCGGCCGTCTTGTGTTTGACGGCCTCGAGTGGGCGGATGTGTCGCATCCTTCCGGCTATCGCATCGCCGACGGATATGGTTCTGTCGGATCTATCGTGTATAAAGATATTCCCGGCGTGCGGGCTTACACGCTCGCGATCGTGTATAATTCCGGCAACACAAACGGCTATGCGGAAACCGTCATTGACAACACGCATTATATGAATACGGCAAGTACGTACTTTGATGCAGGGAAGCGCCGGCAGCATGTCGTCGTCTGCAACGGCGCGACCTTCGATGTGTCAAGGAACGATACCGTATGGATGCCGAATGCGGCCGGTGCCAGCGCATCGTTTTTCGTGACGAATTCGCCGCTTTTCCGCCTTCAGGCGAACAAGTTGAAGCACGAGAAGGATCAAGCCCAGCTTCATCTGACGTTCCACGATTCGACGGCGCTGATCTGCACGAATTCGACATTCCTGATGGCACAGGGGGCCGGCTCTAAAGCGTCGATCACGCTTTCCGGCGCATCCTCGGTGCTGATTGATACGGTCGAGTGCTACACCGCGGGCGAGAGCGTGTTCGCGCTCAACGGCGGCACCTTGACCTTGGGCCGCGTGACCCAGGGTGCTCCCGTGTTCCAGTTCAACGGCGGTACGCTCAGGTCGAAATGGGCGACAAGTTCTTGGATTCCCGCCGCGTCCGACTGCACCGTTCTCGAGGGCGGTGCGGTTCTGGAGACCCGTCATGCGATGACGTTTCCCGCCGCTCTCGCGCACGGCGGGGAGGCCGCGAAAGACGGCGGTCTCGTGAAGAAAGGAGCCGGCACGCTGAAACTCACGGCGGCGGCGCACAGCTTTACCGGCGACATCACGGTGGAGGACGGCGTTCTCGATCTGACGGCCATTTCCGGCTGGACGCTCGCCGCGGGGCAGAAGATCGGCGGCGCGGGGACTCTCAAGGTGGCGGATGGATTCACCGCTGGCGGCATAAGTTACACCGCAGGCCAGTCGGCTCCGCTTACCGTGGACGGAGCAGTCTCTTTCGCGCCGGATTCGACCGTCGAGCTTTCGGGTGTCGAAGATGTCCCCGAGAAAAGCGGTTTCATCTTGCTTAAGGCCGATTCGATTGCCGGGGCGCAGAACATCTCCGCCCAGGGAATGCCGAAAGGTTGGACCATCCTCGTGAAGGATACGTACGTAAAGGCGGTCAGAAACACCGGTATGAGATTGATTATCAGATGAAGAAATGCGGGAGCTAACCATGAAGGTTTTGTCTTTTTGTCTTTTTGGCGCGCTTTGCGCATATAGAGTCGCAGGTGCGGAATTTCCGCTTGGAGATTTCACGACGCAACCCTTCAAATACAGCAAACTGCATCTTCAGGGAATAGCGTGCGACGAGACGGGGATTTATTATGGTTTTGCGGATGGCGTCACTAAAACCGATTGGACGGGCAAGGTTTTGGCGCAGGGTGCGAGTGTCTATGGTTCGTCCGGTCATATCGGTGACGTGTGTCTTCATAACGGACTTCTCTATGCGACGAGTTGGCGGACCAAGCCGGGAACGGCGAAACCCGGCGGCGCGCCGGGATCTGAGAATTCCGGCAGAGAAGGACTGATACAGGTTTTCAATTCCGCCGATCTTGTGATGGTTCCGGAGAAAAACAGAGTATTGCCGTATTCGACGGACGGGATCGAATTTTACGACGGGGCGTTTTGGATCGGACTGCCATATTCGGGGCCTTATCCGCATACTAATATGACAATCGCGGTATGGAACGAGGATTTTTCCAAAGAGCTTTCTCGTCCCGTGCATTATTCGGACGGCACAAAACTCCTTTATACTATGCAGACTCTCGCTGAGATGGACGGCCTTCTCTGGCATGGTTGCTATGTCGACGAGAATTGGTACAGGGCCAGGAAACTTCCGGTGCCTGCGAACAGGACGTATCTAACGGACAAGATGGGGAATATCGTCTACGCGACATCCGTCTGGACGGCCACGGGAATCGCCATGGTGCCCGAATCGCTTTCCCGTGGTCGCCGGCTTATCATTACCGCTGGTGACGCGAAGTCGGGGGGAGCCCGTGTGGATGTCCGCTTTTGGGAATGGCTCAACGGAGAGCTTGTTCCCTACAGGCCGGTAAATTCGTTTTCCGGCGCGAGCGATCTGTTTTTCCTTTGTGAATCCTCGGCATACGGACTGACCCGTGACGATGAATGGCAGCTTGGTCTCAAATACCGTGTCGGGCGGCCAGAGACAATATGCTCGACACTCGCAGACTCCATGCGCTGCGTGCGCAATGGATGCCTTGACGGATTCGCGGCGCGCACGGTCGCGTTGGCGGCGGGGGCTGCGGATGTGTCCGACGTCGCGCATGACGCTCTCGTCGCGCGAATGGAGGATCTTGTCCGGCTCGTACGCGCGAAGCAGCCGTCGGCGAACATTCTCCTTGCCTCCGTCGCGGCCAATGATGACATCAGAGGCACACGACGCTTGAACCGGCGGCTCTACGCCCTCGCAAAAAAACACGGAGCGGACTTCATTGATTGCGTGCCGGATGAACTCTTCGCATACTGCGAGTCGCGCTCGCGCATACGTTACGGACGCTGGTTGAACAGTTATCACGATGCCATTGTGTATAAAATCGGCCTCAAAGGAAAGCATCTCAAAAAGCCTTACACGACGATGGACGAGGCTATGGGGATCATTTCCAAAGTGCGCGATTATTCCGGCGGTATGCGTCAGATCGTCTATCTTTGCGGCTGGCAGTTTGATGGACATGATTCGAAATATCCGTCGTGGTCGCAGGTCGGTGAGCATGTGGATTACGCCGAAGAGAAAACGCCGCTTCTCGCGCTTAGGCGTTTCATCCGCGATGCACGCTCCCTTGGCGCCGACGTTTCGCTGCATGTCAACATGAACGATGCCTACACGAACGCCCCCGACTGGAAGGCGTACGCGGATGCGGATGCGATATGCCGGATGAAAGACGGTTCTCTGCAGCCGTATCAAGTGTTCGACGGAGAACAGAGTTATCAGATCAACCATGAGAAAGAATGGAATAGCGGGCTCGCGCGCAAGCGCATAGACGCGCTTCTTGATATGATTCCGGAATTGCTCGAGTCGAAGACGATACACATCGATGCCTTTTTCGGAGACGCTTCGCCGTATCACGGGCTCGGATACAAGGATGATATGAAGTGGTGCGATAGAATCGTCGATTACTGGCGAGAGAAGGGAATGGACGTTACCACAGAGCTGTTGAGCGACGTGGATCAGATTGGATATTTTCCGATGGTCTACCACCATAATATCGACGAGCGCCACCGTGTCGCGGTAGATCAGCGCGTCCTGTGCGGCGGCGACGGCGAATGGAGCGTGCGTAATATGAATTTCTATTCGTTCGATGATGCCTGGAAAGCGCGCACTCCAGACGCCGGCGTGGTTTATCCGGAAGCGTGGGGAGAAGGTCATTTTGCGGATATACGCAGACATCGCATGGCGGACGACGAGACGTTTCTTTCGAAACTCGTGCGTACGACGATGTTGAACGCTTGGTACAACAAGTTCCGCCCCGTCCGGCATACCGTCGATGCCGCTGTCTATCGTGTCGAATGGACGATGGATGTTCTTTCCGAGGTGCGGTTGTCGAATCGTCGGCTGACCGTGACGCAGCGGGGCCGGACGGTGGTGGAGAACGGGAATTATTTTCTCGATTATCCCGACGGAAAACTCGTCGTGTATTCGACGGACGGCGGTCGTTTGACGTTTATGCTGCCGCCGCTCCTGCAGTCGGAGCGTGTTTTTCGCGGTCGTACGTGGCCGTCGGGGAAAAGCGTGCAGGCGGATAGTGAAGCGGGCCGGCTGACGCTTGAACTCCGAAAGGGGACGGCGGTCGTGCTTTTTCCCGAGGAATGACGCTTGCGAAAGGGAAATGCCAGAATGAACAGACGGGAATTTGTGACACTCGGCACAGCCAGTGCATTCGTCGGTGCGGCGGGAGCCTCTGCGGAAAAAGCACTCCGGCCGCGTCCGTGCGATGCGTTCGATGCCGCGGTCGCGACGATCGACGCCACCACCCCGGGCGATGAGGTCGCGCGCAAGGATGCGTTGGCCGTGATACAACGCGAGATAGCGGCGATGGGGCGCAAGGAACCATATAATGCGTTTCTGCGCGGCGGGCTTGCGCTCCCTGCGGAAGAGGTGGCTGCCATTCACGCCGCTTATCCACCGCTCAAATGGTACGATCATGCGTTTGATAAGGTTCTCCGAGAGTTTCAGGAGACGAAAGTTGACGGGGATATTCCGGCTGTGTGGTATGTCTACAACATGGGTATCGTTGTCAAAACGGCCGAAAGCGCGTTTTCTATTGATCTCTGCCACCGCAAAGCGCCGCATTTTGCACCGTTTCTCGATTTCGCGCTGATTACCCATAATCACGGCGATCATTTCACGCAGGCGTTCGTCTCGGCGATGGGGCGAGCAAAGAAGCCCGTGATGAGCAATTTCATCTTGATGTGGGACAGTTACAGCCGGCTTGAACGGGAGACGAAAAAATTCAAGAATGTTACCGTCACCGGCATTGCGGCCGATCACAACAAACATCTCCCCAAGGCGGTGACATGTTTCGAATGCCGGATGCCGAAGCGCGATGGAGGCGAATTCACGCTTTTCCATTCTGGCGACTGCTGCAGAGCCGACCACCTCGCTCCGTCGGTGAAGGAGCCGGACATTTATTTCGGGCATTGCGCCATAGGTCTGGATTTCAAGACGGCGTGGAAAACGACGATGCCCGCGAAACTGATGGTGCCTCTCCACCATCAGGAACTCGGGCATCTCGGCGGCCCGTGGAGGTGTGTTGGATTTGATCAGGAGCCGCGACATGTAATCGATGCGCTGCGTCCGTTAGGAGCGCGTGTCATGATGCCGGTGTGGGGCGACAGGATCGTGTGATATGACGCTCTGTGCACTTTTGCTGGCGACGCTCGTTCCGGGCGTCAAGATTAACGGCGTCTGGCATGATTCCCGCTTGGCGGACGCGAACGGGCTCGTTCTGTCGGAAGCCGACGGACGTGTCATCCTTGAAAACCGAAGTTCCCGATCTGTGCGCCTGCAGGAACTGGGGTGGCGCAAAGAGGCGCGGGACGAATTCGATGTCGCGGGGCTGAAAGTCTATCTCGAAGGCTGGCAGATGGCTTCTCCGTGCGGCGTCAGGGGGTTTGATGACGAACCATTCGATTATTCCGCGGAGTATCTTCATAATTGCATCTCCACTCCTTCGGATTTCCGTCCCGGTGAACGAGGGCGATTCCTCTCCGATCATCAGTGTTGTTTTCGCAGACCGGACGGGAGGATGAGGCTGTATGGTTTTACCACTGGAAAAGATATGTTTGGACATTTCCGCATGAAGCTCGATAAGGATGGTGTTCGCGAGTTTTACGCTCTTTCGGCATGCGACGGGGCTGTGCTTTCTCCCGGTGGCAGAATCGTGTCCGAACGCCTTGTAACGATGGAGGGGGTCGACACGGAGGAGCTGTTCGGCCGTTTCGCCGACCGCTGGGCGGCCGACTCCGGCGCTCGCCGCTGTTTTGCGCCGCCCGTCGGCTGGTGCAGTTGGTACTATTATTTCGACAAGGTTGCGTTGTCGGATGTTCTGGAAAACGCCGATTGGCTGAGGGAGCACCGTGCGGACGGATTTGAGAGCGTCAAAGTCATTCAGCTGGACGATGGTTATCAGACGGCGCTTGGAGATTGGTTGTCGACGAACGAAAAGTTTCCTGGCGGATTGCGGCGTTTCGCAGCCGAGGTGAAAGCTCGCGGTTTCATTCCTGCTGTATGGGTCGGGCCTTTCATGGCAGAGGAGAATTCCCGTCTTTTCGCGGAGCATCCAGACTGGATGGTCAAGGGGCCTGACGGCAGGCCGTTTTCTCCTCTCGGTTGGAGAAAGAACCATAAGGTGTATGCGCTGGACGGCACCAACCCGGCGGTGCAGGATCATCTACGCACCTTGTTCAGAACCCTGAGGGGCTACGGCATAGATTACGTGAAACTTGATTTCTGCATGATTGCCTCATCTGTGCGGGGAGCGCGTTATCACGATTCTTCCGCTACGCGTGCGCAGGCTCTCCGCCGCGCGTTCGAGGCGATCCGCGAAGGCTTTGGCGAAGACGGTTTCATTCTCGGCTGCACGGCGCCGTTCGGTCCTCTTGTCGGAATAGTAGACGCGATGCGCTCTTCAACGGATATTACTCCGTATTGGGCGCCGGAGGGGAAGTGGCATGCCGAAGCCCCGACTGTGCCGAACGTCTGCCGCAACATCATCAGCCACAATTACATGAATGGACGGCTTTGGATCAATGATCCAGATACGCTTATCGTCAGGGACGATGCGACAAAACTCGTGAAAAACGAAGTCGAGCTATGGGCCGAGGCCGTCGCGCGGGTAGGAGGGTCGCTTATGCTGTCGGACCGTTTTTCGACTCTTTCGCAGGAACGTCTGTCTCTCGCCAGAAAAGTCGTCGATAGGATGGGTGCGTATATTGGGACTTTTCCGGCCGACCGCTGGGAACGAACGGTTCCTGCCGTGTGGCGTTCCGTGCGTGACGGCCGCCGCACGGACGCGATATTCGATTTCGACAAAACGCATACCGTGAACGTTTCGGTAACGAAAGGATATTGGCGCGAAGAGGCGGGTATACGCAAATATGCGGTTGGTCGCGATCCGGCGACAAGCGAGGCGGAGTCGAAGTCTGCGTATGAAAGACCCGTCGGCGGAAAGGTTTGGAAAATAACTTCCTCAATGACGCTTGACGACGTGAACGCACTGAACGTTCTGCCTGGGGACAAGGTGCTTTTCGAGAGGGGGAACGTTTGGCGAGGACAGCTTCAGCCGCGTTCGGGAAAGCCCGGTCACCCGGTTATGTACGGCGCCTGCGGAGAAGGTCCGAAACCCGTGATACAGTCAAGTTATCCGCGGAGCCGTCCGCGTGACTGGAGAAGAGCGCAAGATTGCGGAAAAAACGTGTGGATGACGCAAAGCGATGTCGCGACAGATGTCGGCAACGTTGTCCTCGTAAAACGCGGCGGCCGTGTCGTGTGCGCGTTCAGAATGGCGAAGAAAGACGATCTCTCCGCCGATCTCGATTATTGGTACGATCCCGTCACGTATGCGGTGTATCTAGTATCGAAAGAAAATCCGGCCAGGCGCTTCGAGTCAATAGAATTGTGCGAAAAAGCCCATTGCGTTGAACATGCGAAAATGCACGATGTCGTTTATGACGGGCTTGCTTTCAGGTATTCGGCGGCTCACGGCATTGGCGGCGATGGCGTCAAACGCATCACGATCAAGAATTGCGATATTTCGTACATAGGAGGAGGGTATCTTTATTTCGACAAGAAAGGCAACGGTGTTCGCTACGGAAACGGCATAGAGTTGTGGGCGGATTGCGAGGACGTGCTCGTCGTGTCAAACAATGTCTGGGAATGTTGGGACGCGGCGCTCACGAACCAGTCAAACGAGGATGGCGTCGTACAGCGCAATATCGTATGGCGCGGCAATGAGGTCCGCAACTGCGAATATTCGTACGAATACTGGCAGCAAGGTGAACGCGCCCGCACTGAGAACGTTATTGTTGAGAATAACTGTTTCTACGATGCGGGCAAGGGCTGGGGACACCGTCAGCGTTGGAATCCGAACGCGGCGCATCTTATGTTCTACGATTCGACAGCGCATACCGAGGGTTTTGTAATACGGAACAATCTTTTTTCGCGGTCGGAAAACACTGTGTTTAGGCTCTTCAACGACATGCTGGAAAGCCTCGTCTTCTACGGGAACGAATGGGTCGCCGGGAGGGGAACGTTGTGTCGTTTCCACGGGAGACCGACGAAAAATCTCCTTTATCACTATCCCGACAGACTCGATCAGATGCACGATGACAATCTCGCGGAAATAGAATCGCAAACCGTTGCGCGTCCGCGTGTTTTCGCATCCTGGCAGATCGCGGAATTCAAGCGGTTCATAAACTCCCGGTAACGCCTGCATCTCTTTTCCGTCTCTCGGATGAAGCGCGAAGAATGATTTTTTTTCGAGACGGACGTTTTTTTCATCCGTTTACATTCGCTTAACAATCGGATGTTACAATTCGCGGTGAAAACTCAACACGACAAGGAGGAAAAACCATGAACAAAAAGAAAACGTCCGTTATACTGTTCGCCGGTTTTGCGACAGCCTTCGCCTTTGCGCTGGCCGCCGTCGGTTCGTCGGCGCAGGCCAAGGACCGCTCGTCCAAGACGGCGCAGTCGTCCGTCACCACAAACGAGAACGGCTCCGTGAGCCGCACGTTCGTCGAGTCGACGCTTTCCACCAACGGCAACATGGTTACGGAGCACCGTCGCGAAACGCGCACCACCATGGATATGACGGGCAACGTTCTCGAGACGTCCACGAGCGAATACACGCAGACCTATCCCGCAGGCAGTTTCTTCGATACCCCGGCGCGCGAGATCGCGGGGATGGACAAAAAAGAGCCCGTCAAGACGGATTCTTTCCTGTCGCTCAAATTCGGGGAAAAGTTCTCTTCCACGAATTTCGTGGCGGAGGCGGGCGAGAGTTCGTTTCTGCGCGCGAAGTTCACACCTTCGAAGCCTCTCGCGGGGTTCGACGACTACTACGTCTACGTTACCCCGAAAACGCACCGCGTGGCGAAGATTTACGCGTGCGCGAAAAAAGCCGTAGACCCGGGCGTAAGCTGGAGGCGTCACTATCTCATCGAAGCGCTCGAGAAACGTTACCGCACTTGGGCGAGGCTTTGCAGCTACAGCCGTCCCGCGTACACATTCGATCTCGGCGATTCGCGCCACGTGACGGCGTGTCTCGACAGAGCGTCGACGGATTATCCGACGATCATCGCCGCGTGGGACGACGCCGTATGCGAGGAGGCTTCGCGCGAGCGCGAAAAACTCGACGAGGAAGAGCGCCGTAAAGAGGTCGAAAAGAGACTGCTTCGCGTAGAGGCCGCGTCCGATGCGTTTTGAGGCGGATATACGGTTTTTTATGATATAATACGACGAAACGGATGTCCGGACCCGTGTGGGCCGGATATCGCGGCGAGTCAGGAAACAAGGAAGAAAAAGAAATGCTGAAAGTCGAAAATCTCAAGAAGAACTTCGGCGCTTTTCAGGCGGTGAAGGGGATTTCCTTCTCCGTCTCGAAAGGCGAAGTGCTCGGGTTTCTCGGGCCTAACGGCGCTGGCAAGTCAACGACGATGCGCATGATCACAGGCTTCATTCCGCCGACGGCCGGAACTGCCTCGATCTGCGGGCACGACATAATCACCGATCCCGTCGCGGCGAAGGCGTCGTTCGGGTATCTGCCGGAAAACGCGCCGAGCTACCGCTCGATGACCGTGGAGGATTTTCTCTCGTTCACGGCCGCGGTTCGCGGATTTCGCGGCAAGGCCGGCAGGGAGAAGGTCGAAGCGGTGATAGAAAAGGCGAAACTTTCCGGCGTGGCGAAACAGACGATAGAAACCCTCTCCAAGGGCTATCGCCAGCGCACCTGCTTCGCGCAGGCGATCATCCACGACCCGAAGGTGCTCATCATGGACGAGCCGACCGACGGGCTCGACCCGAACCAGAAGTTCGTCGTGCGCGAGATGATCAAGGAGATGTCGGCGGAGAAGGCGATCATCATCTCCACGCACATTCTCGAAGAGGTCGATGCCGTCTGCACCCGCGCGATCGTAATCGCCGGCGGTGAACTGAAAGCCGACGGCACGCCCGCCGAACTCAAAGCCATGGACCCCGGCGGCAGACTCGACAGGGTCTTCCGCAATCTCACGATGCAAGAGGAGACCAAGTGATGTTAAAGAACGTAAAAACCGTCTTCGCGCGCGAATTCAAGAGCTACTTCGACTCTCCCGTCGCGTATGTGTTTCTCGTGGCGTTTCTGGTGCTCACGGGATTTCTGACGTTCGCCGTGGCGATGTTCTACGAGCGCCGTCAGGCGGATCTCACGCCGTTCTTTTTCTGGCACCCGTGGGTGTATCTCCTTCTGGTGCCCGCTTCGACGATGGGTTCGTGGGCGGATGAGAGACGCAATGGCACGATCGAACTTCTTCTGACGCTGCCGATCACGCTCAGGGAGGCGCTCGTCGGCAAGTTTCTCGCCGCGTGGGCGTTCATCGCTCTCGCTCTCGCTTCGACGTTCCCGGTCGTCGTTACGACGGCGTGGCTGGGCGATCCTGACGCGGGGGCCGTTTTCTGCGGATACTTGGGCAGTTTTCTGCTGGCCGGAGCCGCGACGGCGATAGGCGTTTTCGCTTCATCCCTCTCCCGCAGCCAGGTGATCGGTTTCGTGACGGCGCTAGCGCTCATGTTCGCGATGCTCATAATCGGCTTCGATCCCGTGATCAATGCCGTTTCGGGCTGGGGCGTTCCCGGGGCGATAGTCGACGCGGTCGCGTCCTGCTCGCTTCTGTCGCACTTCGAATCGATGCGCCGCGGCGTTGTCGACTTCGCCGATATCGGCTATTACATCGGAGTTGTCGTGTTCATGCTGGCGGCGGCCGAGGTCGTCACCGAAGGGCGCAAGGCGAACTGACGAGCGTCAAAACCAACAAGTTTGAAAGGATTTAATACAATGAACGGTAAAATGAAAGGTGTCGTCGCGCTTGCGCTTCTCGCGGCGGTCATCGGCGCGGCGAATCTCATTCTCTCCAATCTGCCGCTCAGAATCGACATGACGGCGGAGAAGCTTTACACGCTCTCCGACGGCTCCAAGGCTGTTCTCTCGAAGCTTGAGGAGGATGTGACGCTTAAGTTGTACTTCTCGCAGTCGTCCGAAGAGATGCCCATGGCGCTCAAGACGTACGCGCAGCAGGTCAAGAATCTCATAAAGGAATACGCCCTCGCCGGGGGCGGGCGTGTGGTTCTCGAGGCCTACGATCCGAAGCCCGATTCGGATGCCGAGGAGTGGGCGCAGCGTTACGGCGTCGAGCCGCAGAACGTCACGCCTTTCGGGCAGAGCGTTTATTTCGGTCTCGTCGCGGTGTGCGGCGACCGTGAAGAGACGCTGAGCGCGATTTCGCCTGCGATGGAGTCTACTCTTGAATACGACATTACCCGTCTCATCACGCGCGTGGCGTGGCCGGAGCGCCCCGTCATCGGTGTGATGACCTCTCTTCAGGGGGTTCTCGGCCGGATGCCCGATCAGATGATGATGATGCAGGGGCAGAGGCCCGACCCCGGCTGGGCGGCGTTCTCGGAACTCAAGAAAGACTACGACGTGAGACCCGTCGACGCGTCGGCGGAGAAGATCGACGACGACATCAAGACGCTCGTCCTCGTCCATGCGAAGAATCTCACCGAAAAGACCCTCTTCGCGATCGATCAGTTCGTCATGCGCGGCGGGCGTCTTATCGCGTGTGTCGACCCGATGAGCGTGATGGATTTGATATCTTCCCGCCAGGGGCAGAATCCGATGATGGGGCAGGCTCCGCAGGACGGTCCTTCCACGCTCGGCTCGCTGTTCGGCGCGTGGGGGATTTCGTTCGACACTTCGAAGGTGACGTGCGATCTCGCCGCCGCGACGAAACTCAATGTCGGTCAGGGCCGCGCGGAAGACAATCCCGCCTTTCTTTCTCTCGACAAGGCCAATGTCGCGCCGGACGATCTCGTCGTGGGTTCTCTTACGCAGGTGATGCTGCCGTTCGCGGGTGCGCTCGACATCAAGGCCGTAGACGCTCTCGAAGTGAAGCCTCTTCTTTTCACGTCGAAGGAGCATTCGTGCGAAGTGCCGAGACAGAGCGCGCAGTTCGGCATGGGGGCGATGACAGGTTCGCTCGTCAGCGACGGCAGGAGCCGCGTTCTCGCCGTGAGGATTACCGGCGAATTCAAGACGGCTTACCCCGTCGGGCCCGATTTCAAGGAAGGATCGACGAACGCTCCTCCCGCCGTCGTCAAGAGCGGCAAGGGCGCCGTCGTCGTCTTCGCCGATTCCGACTTTCTCGCCGATCAGTTCTGCGTCAGAGTGTCGAACACGATTTTCGGCCGTGTCGTCCAGCCGATCAACGACAACCTCGTTCTTTTCGCGAACATCATCGAACAGTACGCCGGGCGCGAGGAACTCATCGGCGTCAGATCGCGCGGCGCGTCGAACCGTCCTTTCATCAAGGTCGACGAACTTGAAGCGAAGGCGATGTCCAAGTGGCAGCAGAAGCAGGTCGAGCTCGAGGGGGCCCTCAGAGACACACAGCAGCGTCTTGCCGAGCTCCAGAAAGGCAAGAGCGGAGGAGAGCGGATGCTTCTCTCCCGCGAGCAGCAGGAGGAAATCGTCAAGTTCCGCAAGATACAGGCCGATACGCGCCGTCAGCTCAAGGACGTGCGCAAAGAGCTTACCTCCGACATCGACGCTTTGGGGACACTCCTCAAGACCGTCAATATCGTCCTTATGCCGGTGCTGATCGCGGCGCTCGGCATCTGGTACGGACTGCGTCGCCGCCGCCGCTGATCAAACGAAAGGATATTCTGTCATGACAACGAAAAGTCTCTTGATTCTCGCAGGTACCGCCGCCGTACTCGGAGCCGGAGCCTGGTTCACGTCCTCCGGCTCGCGCGTGCGAGCGCCCGCGCTCAACGGCAAGCGCGTCGTTGCGGATTTCAACGTCGCCGACGTGGCATGCGTCGAAATCGCCGGCAAGATGAAAGTCTCGGCCGGTGAAAAGGGCTGGACGCTCGACACGAAATATTCCTATCCCGCTTCGGTGGACAAGATCCGAGAAAACGTGCTCAAGCTCCACGACCTCAAGATCGGGCAGGTGGCGCGCGGACGCAAGACGGGCGCGATCGTCAAAGTGGAGGTCAAAGACGCTTCGGGCAAGGCTCTCGCCGCCGTGGAGCTCGGCGACAAACGCTTGTCGAAACCTCGCGGACAGATGGCGATGTTCGGCGGAGGATATCCCGACGCGCGGTATCTGAAATTCGGGGGTGAGACGGTTCTCGTGAAGGACCCTCTGACGGCGTTCGACGGAGATTTCAGGCAGTGGGTCGACACGCGCATCTGCGAAGTGCCGTCGGCGGATGTCACGGCCGTCTCGTTCTCGTCCGGCAAGGAGAAGCCTCTCGAACTTCTCAAGAAGGATTCTTCCTGGACGCTTTCGGGGCTTTCTCCGAAGGAGGAACTGGATGCTTCCAAGACGTATTCGCTCGACAGCGCTCTTTCGTATCTCGACTTTACCGACATTGCCGATCCCGCGCTTACCGAAGCCGAGCTCGGATTCGCGACGGGCGCCGTTTACACGGTCTCGCTCGGCGACGGGAGAAGCTACACGGCGAAGATCGGCGCCGCGGCGCCGGGCGGGAGCGAGCGTTATTTCAAGATTTCGTCGTCGTTCAGACCTGCGGGCACCAACGCCGCGGAAAACGCCGCCATCGAGAAAGGTGTCGCCGCGTTCAACGCGCGCGTTTCGAAATGGACCTACCTCGTCGCTTCCTACAGCGCAGGACAGATGATCAAGACCCGCAAGGATCTCGTCAAGGCCAAGGAAGAGCCGAAGAAGGACGACGCCAGGAAGAAATAACCGGTATATCCGCGGCGGATGAGCGGAGAATCGAATTGCAGCTGTGACTGCGGACGTTGCGCGCGCAAGACGGCCTGTCCTGCGCGCACGGCGTCGCTTCGGGCGCCCGTGACGCTCTCCGGAGGAGGCGTCTTCGGTTCTTCCCGCACCGACCGCGGTTTCGCTTTCGCGGCAGATGTCGGCAGCACCACTCTCGCGCTCGGCGTGTACGATTTGGCTACCGGCGAAGAACTTGCGGCGGGAGGTGCGCGCAATCCGCAGGCCGATGTCGCCGTCGATATCGTCGGACGCATTGTCGCGGCCGGTTCGCCCGACGGATTGTCGCGCATGAAAAGTCTTGTCTCGGATGCGCTCGCGGAACTTCTCGCGCGCACGTGCGGCAATGCCGGGATCTCCCCGCGGGACATGTCAGACGGGGTTGTCACCGGCAACACGCTCATGCTTCATCTGCTTACAGGACGTTCGCCGGCGGCGCTCGCCCGCGCTCCGTTCAAAGCGGACTGGCTCGCCGGGTGCGAAGAAACCGTCTGCGGATGCAGGGTTCTGCTCCCGCCGGCGATCGGAGCGTTTGCCGGAGCGGATCTTACGTGCGCGATGATATCGGCGGCGTTCGATGCGCCGGGGCCTGTTTCTCTTTTGCTCGATATCGGCACGAACGCCGAAATCGCATTGCGTTCGAATTCGCTCGTTTACGTGGCCAGCGCGGCTGCGGGAAGCGCTTTTGAAGGCGTAGGGGACGGATCTGTCGGGTCGGAACTCATCAAAGCGGTGGCGGCATACGTTCGCGGCGGAGAAATAGCGCCTTCAGGCATCCCGGTTTCGCGGAGTCTGCCTCTGCGAAACGGCGGGACGCTTTCGCCGCAGGACATATCCGCGATTCAGACGGCGAAGGCCGCGGTGGCCGCGGGGGTGTCCGTTATCCTCGAATCGGCGGGGGTGGAAGAGTCGCAGATAGAAGAGGTGTTTCTCGCGGGCGGATTCGGCTGCGCCCTCGATGCAGACGACGCCGTCGATCTCGGCATGCTCCCTCGTGTGCCGGGAGTGAAGACGCTGTCGATGGGCAACGCGGCTCTTACGGGGGCGGCGCAGATCCTTCTGCATCCCGGCAAGCGGGCGGCGGCGTCGGACCTCGCCGCGCGCGCGCGCGTCGTCCGGCTTGGCGGCGAAGACGTTTTTTCGAAACGATTCATCGACATGCTGCCTTTCCGGAGCTGATCTCAGCACGGTCGCCGCGTTGCGTTTTTTGCCCATGAGTCCCCCGGCGAATATGATATAATATAAGTATCATGAAATGGACCAAAACGCTCATACAGACGCTGCGTGAAAATCCGCAGGACGCCGAAATCGATTCGCACAAGCTTTTGATGCGCGCGGGGCTTTGCCGCAAGACCGCCGCCGGGCTTTTCACTTTCATGCCGCTGGGGATGCGCTCGCTCAAAAAGATTGAGGATATCGTGCGCGAAGAGATGGATGCGGCGGGTGCCAACGAAATACTCATGCCCGCGCTTCAGCCCTCCGAACTGTGGCGCAAGACCGGCCGCTGGGACTCGATGGGCGCGAACATGTTTCGCCTCAAGGACCGTGCCGAACACGAGTTCGCCATGGGGCCGACGGCCGAAGAGGAAGTGACCGATCTCATGACGAACGTCATTTCGTCCTACCGTCAACTGCCGCTCAACGTCTATCAGATCCAGACGAAATTCCGCGACGAGACGCGTCCGCGCTTCGGCCTCATGCGCTCGAAGGAATTCATCATGAAAGACGGCTACAGTTTCGATGTCGACGCCGAGGCCGCAGACAAGACTTATTGGACGATGTACCACGCGTACGAGCGCATTTTCGCGCGATGCGGTCTCAAGGCCACGCCCGTTTCCGCCGACGGCGGCGATATGGGCGACTCCATGACGCATGAATTCCATGCGCTCGCCGACGCTGGCGAGGACGCGATCGCGTTCTGCGACGGCTGCGGATACGCGGCGAACACCGAAAAAGCCGAGCGCGTCGCGAAGGGCGTTTTCGAAAAGGTCGATTCTCCCGCCGAAGAGGTGGCGACTCCGGGCGCCAAAACGATCGCCGAAGTCGCCTCTTTCATGAACCTCCCCGCGGACGCTTTCGTCAAGTCTCTTGTCTACGTCGCTGACGGCGAATGCGTGATGGTGTGCGTGCCGGGCGACCGCGACGTCAACGAAGTGAAACTCAAACGCCGTCTCGGCGCGAAGACTCTCGAAATGGCCGATTATGCGACCGTAAGGGAAGTGACCGGCGCTGGTGTCGGTTCGGTCGGGCCCGTCAATCCTCTCAAGGCCGACATCCGCATCGTCGCCGACTCTTCGCTCGAAGGTGCGTCGGGTCGCATCGTCGGCGCGAACAAAGACGATTATCATCTCAAGAATGTCGATTTCGCGCGCGACGCGAAAATCGCGATTTACGCCGATATCGTCGTGGTGCGCGACGGCGATGTCTGTGCGAAATGCGGCAAGACGATTTCTCTCAAACGCGGCATTGAAGTGGGGCAGGTCTTCAAACTCGGGACGAAATATTCGAAGGCGTTCAATACCGTCTACAAGGACGAGAACGCCGTCGAAACGCTCTGCATCATGGGATGCTACGGCGTTGGAGTCACGCGCACGCTTCAGGCCGTCATCGAACAGAGCCACGATAAGGACGGCATCGTTTGGCCCGCGTCGGTAGCGCCGTATCAGGTCGTCATCGAAAATCTCGATCCGGCCGTTGAAGAGGTGACGAAGGTCGCCGACGATCTCGAGGCGGCGCTTGAGGCGAAGGGCATAGACGTTATCGTCGACGATCGCGAAGAGCGGCCCGGCGTCAAGTTCAAAGACGCCGATCTCATCGGCTTTCCTGTCAGGGTCGTCGTGGGCGCGAAGGGGCTCGCGAACGGCGGCGTTGAAGTGAAACGCCGCGCCGACGACAAGTCGAAGACGAAGATTGTTCCCGTGGCCGAAGCGGCGGAAGCGGTCGCCGTGGTGCTGGCGCAATAAGATGGGAGGGGGTATGGCAGTTCTTCTGGGCGGGATACTGTTTCTCGTTCTCGGGTATTTTCTCTACGGCGCTTTCGTGGAGAAAATCCTGAACCCCGACGACAGGGCAACACCTGCCGTGGCCAATCCTGACGGGGTCGACTACGTGCCCCTTGCCAAGTGGAAGAATATGCTTATCCAGCTTCTCAACATCGCGGGCGTCGGTCCCGTGATCGGAGTGATAGCGGGGATAAAATTCGGAAAAATCGCGCTTTTCATCATCCCCGTGGGTTGCATTTTTCTCGGCGCCGTGCACGATTTCGTCGGCGGGATGATGTCGCTTCGGTCGAACGGCGCGAATCTGCCCAAGATGATCCGAGATCATCTCGGGCAGGGTTATGCGGCCGTTTTTTCATGGATGATGCTCGTTCTTCTTCTTCTGGTTGTCGCCGTTTTCATCAATGTTCCGGCCAATCTCATCGACCGCGGCGTTTTTCCCGGGATGAATTTCTTCTGGTGGGCGGTCGTGATCATATTCGCCTATTACATCGTCGCGACGCTTTTTCCCGTGGATAAGATAATCGGCAGCATCTATCCCGTGTTCGGACTTTTTCTGATCGTCGGGTCGGTCGCGATTTTCTGCGCGCTTCTTTTCTGCGCTTTCAAGGATCCCGCGATTCTCGGCGAGAGCGAAGCGTTTCTCGAATTCCGGGAGAACGTTTTCGACAAGGACGGCTGCAGTCCCGTTTTTCCGCTTCTTTTCGTCACTATCGCCTGCGGCATCATCTCGGGCTTTCACGCGACGCAGTCGCCGATAGTCGCGCGCACCATGAAATCCGAGCGTGAGGCGCGGATCACCTTTTACGGCATGATGACGGCCGAGGGCGTTATAGCGATGATCTGGGCCGCGGCGGGGCTTGCCATATACAATATCGCTCCCGAAAACCTCTCTCTCTCGCCTGCCGCCGTCCTCGGCAACATTACGTCGAGATTCCTCGGGCCGTGGATGGGCGCCGTCACCGTTTTCGCGATCGTCATTCTGGCGATAACGAGCGGAGATACCGCCTTGAGAAGCGCGAGGTTGAGTCTCTCGGAAATGTTAGGTATCGACCAGAAGCGGATCGTTTTGCGTTTTGTGATATGCGTGCCGCTCATTATATGCGTGTCGCTGCTTCTGTGGTGGTCGAATTCCAGCGCGAAAAGTTTCGCGCACCTCTGGAATTATTTCGCGTGGGGCAATCAGATGCTCTCCGCCTCGACTTTGATGGCCGCCAGCGTGTGGCTTCTCAAGGGCGGCAAGGGCGTGAAAGTTCTCGTGGCGCTTTTGCCCGGGATGTTCATGACCAGTGTGGTCACGACGTTCATACTCTGGACTTCAGTCGACAAGGGTGGTCCCTGGGGGATAGTCCCCGGCGGGCTTTCGCTCGGCGTTTCGATCGCGCTGTCCGCGGTTGCGGCGCTCGCTTTCGCCGCGTTCGTTTTCAAAAGAGCCCGTTGCCGATAAGATTTTCCGGAGATTGTAAAAAAAAGAACCGGGCCGTCAAAGCCCGGTTCTTTTTCGTTTCTGCGCTGACGCCTTACGCGTTCTTTGCGATCTCTACGATGGCCTTGAAGCCGGCGGGATCCTGAATCGCGATCTCGGAGAGCATCTTGCGGTTGAGCGTCACGCCCGCCTTGGTGAGACCGGCGATGAATTTCGAGTAGCTCATGCCTTCGGCGCGGGTCGCCGCGTTGATGCGGGCGATCCAAAGCTGACGGAAATCGCGTTTTTTGAGCTTGCGGTGCTCGGTCGAAAGGCGCATGGCGCGATCGACGGCCTCGGTGGCGATACGGAAAAGTTTGCTGCGGCTGCCGCGGAAACCTTTCGCCAACTCAAGACGGCGACGGCGACGTTCGCGGGAAGCGGGTGCATTTGTAACACGCATTGTTATTACCTCCTTGTATTAGCGACCCTGAAGCGCACGCGCGTAGGTCTTGGTGATGGATTTGTCGGCAACGGTCGTGCCGCGGAGGTTGCGCTTGCGGGAACGAGTCTTCCCGTTGTTGAGGTGGGCCTTGCCACCCTGCGAGCGTATTACCTTGCCCGTGGCCGACGTTTTCATGCGCTTGACCGCGCACTTTTTGGTTTTCATCTTAGGCATTTTTCTGTTCCTTTGTTTTCTTCCTTACCGTTCGGGCAGTCGGTTATTCGCCCGATCCAGACGGAATGAACGCGTATTATACTATTTTTGATTGTTAGACGTCAACCCCAAGGATTTTGAATTTCCCCCTTGCCAAAACCCAAGATATAGTGTATCATATCGCGGTAAACCACAATAGGCAGTAAAAACGGCATAGCGCCCAATGGAGGAAAGTCTTATGAAACAGATGAAAATCATCAAGCGTAGCGGTGAAGAGAAGGATTTTGACATCTCCAAAATCGAAAACGCCATCCGCAAGGCGAGTCAGGCGGTCGATTATAAGAGTGCTTTGTCCGAAGGGCGAATAAAACTCATCGCCGAAGAAGTGGCAGGCGTCTGCGCCGCGCGCGACAGGGCGATGACGGTCGAAGAGATTCAGGATGTTGTCGAGACGAAGATCATGGAGATGGGCGCGCACGAAGTCGCCAAGAAGTACATCACCTACCGCTACAAACAGAATCTCCTGCGGCAGGCGAACACGACCGACCAGCAGATCATGTCGCTCATAGAATGCAACAACGAGGACGTCAAGCAGGAGAACTCCAACAAGAATCCGACGATCAACTCCGTGCAGCGCGACTACATGGCGGGCGAAGTCTCGAAGGACGTCGCCTCGCGCCTTCTCCTGCCCGCCGATGTCGTCCAGGCCCACAAGGAGGGCATAATCCACTTCCACGACATGGATTACTACGCGCAGCACATGCACAACTGCGACCTCGTCAATCTCGAAGACATGCTCCAGAACGGGACGGTCATCTCGGGGACCATGATCGAAAAGCCCAAGAGTTTCTCGACGGCATGCAACATCGCCACCCAGATCATCGCGCAGGTCGCGTCGAACCAGTACGGCGGCCAGTCCATCTCGCTTACGCATCTCGCGCCGTTCGTCGAAGTTTCGCGTCAGGCCATCCGCAAGGAACTCAAGGACGAATACGCCGAAACGGGCGCCGTGATTTCGGAAGAGGCGTTCGACAAGATTGTCGAAAAGCGCGTAAGAAAGGAGATTCAGAAGGGTGTGCAGACGATCCAGTATCAGGTCGTCACGCTCATGACCACCAACGGACAGGCTCCTTTCGTCACCGTCTTCATGTATCTCGGCGAGGCGCGCAGCGAGGCGGAACGCAAGGATCTCGCGCTTATTATCGAAGAGGTCCTTCAGGAGCGTATTCGCGGCGTGAAGAACGAGCAGGGCGTCTACGTGACCCCGGCCTTTCCCAAACTCATCTACGTTCTCGAAGAGCAGAACATCAAGGCGGGCACGCCCTACTGGTATCTTACCGAGCTTTCGGCGAAATGCACCGCCAAGCGTATGGTGCCGGACTACATCTCCGAGAAGAAGATGCGCGAGTACAAGCTCTCCACCGGTCAGAGCGTCGGGAACGGAGACTGCTATACCTGCATGGGTTGCCGTTCGTTCCTCACGCCGGACCGCTCCGAAGGCGGCTACGGCAATGTCTCCAACGCGCTCAATTACGAGCCCGGCAAACCCAAGTACTACGGCCGTTTCAACCAGGGAGTCGTAACGATAAACCTCGTGGACGTCGCGCTTTCAGCGCAAGGCGACATCGATAAATTCTGGCGCATCTTCGACGAGCGCTGCGAACTTTGCCACAAGGCTCTCCGGTGCCGCCACGAGCGCCTCAAGGGGACGACCTCCGACGCCGCGCCCATTCTCTGGCAGTATGGAGCGCTGGCGCGTCTCAAGAAGGGCGAGAAGATCGACAACCTTCTCTACGGCGGGTATTCGACGATTTCGCTCGGCTACGCGGGGCTCTGGGAGTGCGTCTTCGCCCTGAACGGCAAGAAGCTCACCGAGCCCGATGGCGAAGCTCTCGGCCTCGAGATCATGAAGAAACTCAATGAGTATACCGCGAAGTGGAAGGCCGCCGAGAATATCGACTATTCGCTTTACGGCACTCCAATCGAGTCGACGACCTACCGCTTCTCGAAGTGCCTGCAGCAGCGTTTCGGAGTCATCAAGGGCGTCACCGACCGCAACTACATCACCAACTCCTATCACATCCACGTGACAGAACCGATCGACGCGTTCACGAAACTTTCGACCGAGGCGAAGTTCCAGCAGCTTTCTCCCGGAGGCGCGATTTCGTACGTCGAGGTGCCGAATATGCAGCAGAACCTGCCGGCCGTGCTCGCGATCATGCAGTACATCTACGACAACATCATGTACGCCGAGCTGAACACGAAGAGCGACTACTGTCAGGTGTGCGGTTTCGACGGGGAGATCGAGATCGTCAAGGACGAGAGCGGCAAGCTCATCTGGAAGTGTCCGAAGTGCGGCAATGCCGACGAATCGAAACTCAATGTCGCCCGTCGCACGTGCGGCTACATCGGCAGCCAGTTCTGGAATCAGGGCCGCACTCAGGAAATCAAGGAGCGCGTCCTTCACGTTTCGTGAAGCGGCGCGCCGTCGCCAAGCGAGACATTGCGTGTTTGTGCAGCGGTAAAACGGGAAAGGATTGAAGAAATGAAGATAACCTTCCTTGGGGCAGCCCACACGACGACGGGGTCGATGCATCTCGTCGAAGCGAACGGCAAGCGCATTCTTCTCGACTGCGGGCTTTATCAGGGCCGCAGAAAGGAGGCCTTCGAGAAGAACCGCAATCTGCCCGTGGACGCGAAGACGATAGATTATGTTATCCTTTCTCATGCGCACATCGATCATTCGGGGAATCTGCCGCAGCTTGTGAGGCAGGGGTTTCGCGGCCGCATTTTCGCGAGGCAGGCGACGTGCGAACTCTGCGATGTGATGCTGCGCGATTCGTGCTTTCTGCAGAAGCGCGATCTGGAGTACGTCAACAAAAAGCGCCGCCGCGACGGCAAGGTCCTCTTCGAGCCGCTTTACGACGAGAAAGACGTCGATGTGACGATGCAGCTTTTCACGCCGCTGCACATGCACGAGCCGCGCGAAATCGCCCGCGGCATCACGCTCGAATTTTTCAATGCGGGGCACATTCTCGGCTCTGCGCTCGTCCAGCTCGATGTCCGGCAGGATCACGGCCGCAGTCACAGACTGCTGTTCTCCGGAGATCTCGGACAGCCGAACCAGCCGATTCTGCGCCATCACGAATATCCTTCGGGCGCTGACATACTTCTTCTGGAGTCGACCTACGCCGACAGATACCACCCGAATGCGGACGACGTCGAATTGAGGCTCGAGAAGCTGCTTAAATACATCGACAGGCGCAATTCCAAACTGCTTATCCCGGCGTTTTCCGTCGGGCGCACGCAGCAGATCATATATTATCTGAACCGTCTCGCCGCGAAGGGCAAAGTGCCGCGTGAAGTGAAGGTTTACATCGATTCGCCTCTTTCGCGCAAGGCGACGGGCATATACGCTTCGCACAGAGAGGTATACAACGCCGAAGCCAAGCGCATGCTCGCCTCCGGGCAGGACCCGCTGATGTTCCCGGGGATGACGTTCGTCGGAACGCCCGAAGAGTCGATGGCTCTCAACGACGCTCCGGGGCCGATGATCATCATCGCGGCGAGCGGCATGTGCGAAGGCGGGCGCGTCGTGCATCATCTCAAGAACTGCGTGCAAAATCCCGACAACGTGGTGCTTATCGTCGGCTATCAGGCAGAGAACACTCTCGGCCGGCGCGTCGTCGAAAAGATCTCGCCGCTTCGCATTCTCGGTGAAGAGGTTGAGCTTAAAGCGCAGGTCGAGGTCATCAACGCTCTGTCGGCGCACGCAGACCGCGCGGGTCTTTCGCACTGGCTCGATGAAGTCAAGGACAATGTCCGGCACGCTTTCGCCGTCCACGGCGAAGAAGAGAAGGTGGCGGCAATGGTTGAACTCATGAAGGAGCGAGGCATCCCGAACGCCGTGGCGCCGAAGCCGGGAGAGATTTACAAGTTCGATTGAAAGCGAAAGGAAGCATCAAAGACATGAAACCTTCATTGGTCGTTTTGGCGGCGGGCATGGGCTCGCGTTACGGCGGGCTCAAACAGGTCGACCCCGTGGGACCTTCAGGAGAGGCGATTCTCGATTATTCCGTTTTCGACGCGGTGCGCGGCGGCTTCGGCAAGATCGTTTTCGTCATCCGCCGCGATTTCGAGGCGGAATTCAAGGAGAAGGTCGGACGCAAGTACGAAGGGATGATACCCGTCGAATACTGCTATCAGGACATAAACGACCTCCCCGAGCCGTACAAGGTGCCCGTCGCCCGCGCGAAGCCATGGGGTACGGCGCACGCGACGCGAGCTGCGCGCGGCATCGTAAAGGAGCCTTTCGCCGTCATCAACGCCGACGACTTCTACGGGCGCGACGCGTTCGCGAAGTTAGGGGCTTTCCTCATGGCCGCCAAACCCATGGAGTTCGCGATGGTCGGCTACAGGCTCGATCTTACGCTTTCCGAAAACGGCTCCGTCGCGCGCGGCATCTGCAAGGTGTCTGCCGACGGCTCTCTCGAGGGCGTCACCGAAATGACGAAACTCGTCAAAGCCGGCGATACGGCCGAGAACCTCGAAGACCCCGCTTCCCCCGTGAAGGTGCCGCTTGACGCGCGCGTTTCAATGAATCTCTGGGGTTTCACGCCCGAGCTCTTCGATGAACTTGAAAGACGCTTTCCGCTATGGCTCGCCGAAAACGGCGCGAAGGAGAAGAGCGAGTGGTACATTCCGTTCGTCGTCGACGAGCTCGTCAAAGAAGGTAGGGCGACATGCAGAGTGCTGCCGACCGATTCGAGCTGGTTCGGCGTCACGTACCGGGAAGACAAGCCTTATGTCACCGCCGAGATCGCCAAACTCGTCTCGGCCGGAGAGTATCCGGGGAATCTTCTTTCCAAGTGAGCGTCACGGAGATGTGGTCGCGCGTTCTTGATTTCATCTGGCCGCGCGACTGCGAAATCTGCGGTGAGAGTGCGGACCGCCCCGCGCGGTATGTCTGTTCGGCGTGTCTCGAGCGTATTCCTTTCGTGCCTGTCGAAGGGTGCTGCCGCAGCTGCGGCAGGGACGTGCCGAAATTCACGGGCGAGTTCGTCTGCGAGGATTGCAAAATCCACAAGCCTTCGTTCGATCGGGCCGCGTCGGCTCTGCGTTTCGAAGGCGAGGCGAGGCGGATGATGCTCGACTTCAAATACCGCCGTCATCTGTGGCTGAAGGAAGATTTCGCCGACTGGCTCGAGGGTGCGGCCCGCTCGCGTTTCAAGGTGGGCGAGATCGACGCCGTCGTCGCGATGCCGGCGCGGCGTCTTCACCGCTTTCTCAGAGGGTACAACCAGTGCGATATCATCGCGCATGCCCTCGCCCGCCGACTCGGCGCGCCTCTCGCGAAGGGGCTTGTGAAGTTTTCGGGCATGACGAAACGTCAGGCCGATCTCGACGAGGACGAACGGCGCGCCAACATGAAAGGGGCGTTCGCCGCGACGGCGCGAGCGGCGCGTTATTCCGGCAAAACCGTCATTCTCGTCGACGACGTGATGACGACGGGCGCCACGCTTTCGGAGTGCTCGGCGGCGCTCAAAAAAGCGGGTGTCGCGCGAGTGTGGGCGCTGAGCCTCCTCAGATCCGTCAAAGACAGGTAGGCGCACGGAAAGAAGGTGCCGCGAATGAAATACAAGATCGTAGAGATTTTCGAGTCGTTGCAGGGCGAAGGCCGCAATACGGGCCGCCCGGTCGTTTTCGTCAGGTTCGCGGGATGCAATCTCAGCTGCCCATGGTGCGATACGGACGTCTCGGTAAGATTCGAGGCGACGCTCGAAGAAATCTTGTCCGAAGTTTCTTCGTACAGGGCGAAAAGCGTCATCCTCACCGGCGGAGAGCCTGCCGCGGCGGAAGGGGTCGAGTCGCTCGTCTCGGCCTTGAAGGAGGCCGGTTTCTGGATCGGCGTGGAGACGAACGGGACGATCGATGCGGGGTGGTTCGCTTTCGTCGATTATCTTGCGGTGAGTCCCAAGCGCGGCGCGCCGATAGCCGTCGATCGCGCCGACGAAGTGCGTGTAGTCGCGGAGGACTGCGACACGGCTCTTTTCTGCGAAAAGGTACGCGCTTCGATAAAGGCCCGCGATTATTACGTATCACCCTGCGACCGGGACGGAGAAATGGATTTTGCGACCGCAAAGTCGGTTCTCTCCAGACTTGAAGGATGGTCTCTTTCGGTGCAGCTTCACAAAATATTGGGGTTCAGATGAACGACGTAAAGGTGATGGGAATCGTCAACGTCACGCCCGATTCTTTTTCGGACGGCGGGATGTATTACAGGACTTCGGAGGCGGTGCGCCGCGCCGAGAAAATGATCGAAGAGGGCGCCGACATGGTGGATATCGGCGGAGAGTCGACGAGACCCGGCGCGCAGGCGATCGAATGGAGCGAAGAGTGGAGCCGCATAGCCGGGGTTCTCGCCGCGCTCGCGTCTTCATCCGTGCCAGTAAGCGTCGATACGTATCATCCTGAAACGGCCCGAAGGGCTCTCGATGTCGGCGCGAAAATCGTGAACTGCGTAAAACGCGAGGCCGTCCCCGGGATGCTTGCTCTTCTTGAAGAATACAAAGACGCCTCTCTCGTCGCCGACGCCGCTTTCTGGGGGCTTTCTCCGTTTCGGGACGAAAGCGAAGCGCGCCTCGGGGAACTTGAAACGTTCGGCGCTCGGGTATGGCTCGATCCTATGATAGGGTTTTCGACGACGCGTGAAGAAGATCTCGCTCTTATCCGTCATGTTCCGCGCCTTGCGGCGCACGGTCCTGTCCTCGTAGGAGCGAGCCGCAAGCGCATAGTCAAAAAGCTGACGGGTGAAAAGGTGACAGGCAAGAACCTCGGCGGCAACCTCGCCATCGCCGCCTGGTGCGCGATGAACGGCGCCTCGGCGATACGCGTCCACGACGTTGCCGAGACCGTGCAGATGCTCAAGACGATGCGTTGTCTCGAAGCGTGACGGGGCGCGAGAGTCTCTGTGCAATTTGATATAATGTGCCTTCGCCAATCTTGAATTCCGCGCCCATCTTTGCAAGGATGTGATGTATCCGCGCGGCGGCTGCGTGAATCTCCAGAATTCCTCCCGCGCAATCGTGCGCGATTCGCAGTTCTGCCTTGATGATAATGTCGGCGACACGGTTTTGGGCAAGTCTCTCCAGCCAAATCCGTGCCATACGGTCGGTCTTATGATGTCGGGCGATCAGAACGACAATCAGGTCATCGACAACGTCGCCGTGCAGGGTTTTCGCTATGGCCTTGTTCTCGGCGAACATATCGTCGCCAATTACCTTTATGTGCACAACTGCGAGGAGGGGGTTGTCTTTCACGACGCGACGCATTTATCCAGTATCGGTCATATCGTCGCCCAGCACAACCGCGTAATTCTTTCGACGACGACGACAAATCTTTTCGGGCACGGGCGTTCGCCATGCTATGTCGAGGTCGGAGCGGTAAATTATGAGAGCGGCAGAAAATTGCTGCCGGTCGTCTCGCGTCTCGTGACGGCGGTATATGACCCCGAAAACCGGCTTCACGGCACTCTGAAATGGCATCAGCCGTGGGGAGACGGGCAATTTCCTGTCATTGGCGCGAAAAATTTCAAAATCACCAGATTCGCGCAGTGACGCGTCAAAGCGCATCGGCCTGATGGCGATGAGGCTTCCGGTGAGATGATCGCAAGCGGCTGCGGCGCCATTTTTCCGGAGTGGTGCCGAAATGGGCGGCGAACATGTGCGCAAAGTACTGAGGCGAGGGATACCCGCATCTGGCGGCTATTTCCGCGGCCGTAAGAGATGTGTCCTTAAGAAGCCTGCATGCCGATTCGCGCCGGTATCTTATGATTTCCTGCTGGACGCTCAAGCCGAGCTCCCTGCGGAAAACTTTGCCGACGGTTGTGTGGGAATACCCGAGATGCGCGATCACGTCGTTCGCCGATATGCCGTCGCCGATATGCCGGCGAATGTACACGAGCGCGTCGGACAGCCACGGTGTCCGGGTGGGATAGAAGGCGGTTGACGTCCGTTCGATGACGCCTGCCGGTTTGTGCATCGTGGCCATGGGCGGAACGCAAGAAGGGTTTGAAAGCATCAGGTCCAGGGCTTTCGCGGCGTTCTGTCCGAGAGCGAACGAATCGGTGTCTATGCTCGACAGCGGAGGGTTGGAGAACGTGCAGAGAACCTTGTCGTTATCGACTCCGAGAACAGACACTTCCTGCGGCACTTTTATTTTTGCTTCGTTGCATGCTTTCAGAAAATGAAACGCCCGCATGTCGTTGCAGCAGAATACCGATATCGGTTTCGGCAGCGACTTCGCCCATTTCCGCAGTGCCGTGCAATCGGAGCAAACATCCATCCGTTCGTTCCGCACGGACGTTTCTTTCAGAGGTCCGCCGCCTCCGTCGTACATTATGCATGACATGCCGAAACCGGCCACGGCTTTTTTAAAGGCTTTGCCCCTCGCTTCGGAAAAACGCAGCCCCGGGAATCCGCAGAAAGCGTAATCGGTGAATTTGTGCTCGCGGAAAAATTTCGCGGCGCATTCCGCTATCGCGACGTCGTCGAGCCGGATAAAAGGTATCTTGCCGGCATCGTTTTTTCCGTATGTGTCTATCGCCGGCTTTTTTGTTTTGATGAGCTCCTTGGCGGTCGTATCGTCCATCACGCGCACGATGAAGCCGCTGAATCGCTTTGTGTTCGCGGAATTCGCGAGGCTCTTCAGGTCTATGCTTTCCAATCGCCAGTCGGTGTTGAGAAGCGCGTAATCGGCGATGCCTTCGATCATCGAGCGCCCGTGCGCACGGTTGGTTTCCACTTGAACGGCGATGATGGTCTCTTTTTTCATTGTAGACAAGGATACCAAACGGTTTCAGAAAAAGCAATCGAAAACTTCAGATATGGCAATATACTTCAGACGTGCCGAGTGTTATACTTAAAGAGCACGCTCAATAAAGAAAAATCAATGAAGAAAAAGCAAGGGAGTTATATCCATGAAAAAAAGACTGTTTCTTATCGGTTCCGTTTTGACGTTATCCGGCATTGCGCAAGACTGCGCGACGGCGGATCTGAAAGGCCGGTTGCCTGAAATCTTTTCGAAGTGCGCGGCGCACTACAAGGCGTTGGACGCGGCGGTAACCCCGCTCATGAAGAATTCGAAAGGACAGACGATGCTTCCGCATGGGTACAAGCGCGGCAAGAAGATGTATGACATGCGCAGAATCGAGTGGTGGACATCCGGGCATTTTCCGGGTTCGCTCTGGTATCTCTACGAGGCTACGGGAGACGGCTTTTTCAAGGAGCGCGCGAGCGTCTGGACGGAAAACCTCAAGCCGATTTCGACGTTCAAGGGGAATCATGACATCGGCTTTATGATGTACTGCTCGTTCGGCAACGCCCGACGTCTCCTCAAGACGGAGAAATATGATCATCTTCTCGTTGAAGCGGCAAATACGCTCTGCCTTCGCTTTAATCCGAAACTCGGTCTCATTCGCAGCTGGGGGAAGTCTGACGACAAGAAGGACTTTCTTGTCATACCCGACAACATGATGAACCTCGAACTTCTCGAATGGGCGGCAAAAGCGAAGAACGGCGAAAAGCGCTTCGCGGAGGTGGCGCGTTCACATGCGGACGTCACGATGAAGAATCATTTCCGCGCGGACGGCGGCACGTATCACGTGCTCAACTATTCGCAGAAGGACGGCCGTGTTCAGGAAATTCGCCGCGGACAGGGCGCGAGCTGTTTCACCGCATGGAGCCGCGGGCAGAGCTGGGCGATCTACGGCTATACGATGATGTACCGCGAGTCCGGCAACAAGGCGTATCTCGACTTCGCGCAGAAGGTGGCGGATTTCGCGATCAACCATCCGAACATGCCGGAGGACGGCATTCCGTACTGGGACTATGGTGCGCCCGGCGAGGAGCGCGATTCATCGGCAGGGGCGATCATGGCGTCGGGGCTTCTGGAGCTTTCGAAGTCTGTCGATGCGAAGAAGGGCGCGATATACCGCGATTTTGCCGTAAAGCAGCTCGTCTCGCTCGCATCGCCCGCCTATTTCTCCGAAGGAGACGAGGTCGGTCATTTTCTCTTGAAGCACGGTGTCGGACACAAGCCCGGCAACAGCGAGATCGACACGCCTCTCAACTACGGCGACTACTACTTCCTCGAAGCGCTCGTACGAGTCCGCGATATGTAGTTCCCGCCGCCGGTGAATTGCGCGGCGCCGTATGAAATTAAAATTGTCATGAAAGAAATATTCGCATATATCATAGGTCTCGGTGCGGCGGTGATGATGCCCGTCATCTTCTCCGTGCTTGGGATGTGTATCGGAATCAAGCCGGCAAGGGCCGTGAAGAGCGGCCTTTTGGTCGGTGTGGGCTTTGTGGGGCTGGGTGTAGTCACTGCGCTTCTGACGACAAATCTCGGTCCTGCGCTCAAGGGAATGACGCAGCTGTATCAGCTCAACCTTCCTTTCTTCGACCTTGGATGGCCCGCCGCCGCGGCTGTCGCCTATTCCTGCGCCGTAGGGGCGTTCATCATCCCCGTGTGCCTTGGCGTGAATGTCCTCATGCTCGTCATCGGCGTTACGCGCACGGTCAACATCGACCTCTGGAACTACTGGCACTTCGCCTTTCTCGGCGCGATGGTGTTCTTCGCCACCGGTTCGCTCGCCTGGGCGTTCTACGCGGCGATCATGCTGTACATAATCACGATGTGCATGGCCGACTTCACCGCGAAGGGGTTCCAGACCTATTACAAGGACATGGAGGGTATCTCCATCCCGCAGCCGTTCTGCCAGAGCTTTACGCCGTTCGCCGTCATGGTGGGCTGGCTTCTTGACCGCATCCCCGGATTCGAAAAGCTCAACATCGACGCGGAAGGTCTCCGCAGGAAGTTCGGTCTTCTCGGTGAGCCGCTCTTCCTCGGCGTCGTGATCGGTTGCGGAATCGGTGCGCTCAGATGCGATTCGCTCAAGGGTGCGGTCGAATCAATCCCGTCCATCCTCAAGCTTGGCGTGACGGTCGGCGCGGTCATGGAGCTCATCCCGCGCATCACCGCGCTTTTCATCGAGGGACTGAAGCCGATCTGCGAACAGACGCGCGGTTTCGTGGAGAAGCGCTTCTCCGGACTGAAGGGGCTTTCGATCGGCATGTCGCCCGCGCTCGTAATCGGACATCCGACGACGCTTGTGGTGTCGATCCTTCTCATCCCCGTCATTCTCTTCCTTTCCGTCGTGCTGCCCGGAAACAAGTTTCTGCCGCTCGCGTCGCTGGCGGGAATGTTCTATCTCTTCCCGTGCGTGCTTCCCGTCACGAAGGGCAATGTCGCGAAGACCTTCATCGTCGGACTCGTCGCGCTTGTCTGCGGACTGTATTTCGTGACAGACTTGACGCCCGCGTTCTCCAAGGCGATTGCCGCCGCGAATGTGGACGGAATCACCGTTCCGCAGGGGTTTGAAGGCGGGGCGTCCATCGATTTCGCCGCCGCTTTCTGGTGCTGGACGCTCTTCCACCTGACAGTCACGTTCAAGTGGGTAGGCGCGGCGGTTTTGGCTCTGATCGCCGCCGCCATGTGCGCAATCAATTTCATCCGTATCCGAAGGAGCCGCTAAAATGACATCATTCATATTCTCCGCCTTGCTCGCCGCCGTATCCGCATATCCGTTCTGCAATGCGGAGGTCTGTCCGGAGCGTCGGGACGATTTCGTGTGGGAGAACGACAAGTTCGGCATGCGGGCGTACGGACCGAGGGATGTCAACAAGTGGTCGGGATTCGACGTGTTCAACAAGTCCAATCCGTCCAACGTGTGCCTCAAATGGTGCCACAGGATAGACAAGGGCAATTTTCACAAGAACCGTGGGGAGGGGATGGACAACTACGCTGTCGGACCTTCCCGCGGTGTCGGCGGCATTGCGGTCTTCGGCGACGGCGAATGGAAGACTTATCCGAACTGGATATACAGCCGGGTACTCCATGCCGGTCCGGACTACTGTCAGTTTGAACTGGTGTATCCGGCGTGCTCCAAGGCCGGGAAGATGACGTGCCGCATCACTCTCAGGCGCGGCGAACATTTCTTCCGCAACGATGTGACGTTCGAGAACAAGTTCCCGATAGGGTTTCTGGCGGGACCGGGACTCGACCTCAATCCGCAGCGAGGACACGCAGGCGATCTGCTCGAAGAGCCTGGAGTCGTATCTCTTTTCGAGAATCCGAAGGGCGAAGGCGGTGCGGACGGTTCAACAATGACCGCGATATTCGTCTCCCCGGAGGATGCCGACGTGGTGAAGTTCCTGACAGACCATACGGGAAGCAGGGTGATTGCGTTCGGCCGCAACAGCTTTACGTATTGGGCTGGCGCAAGCTGGTCGCTGGCCGGGGAGATCGCAGACGCCGCTTCGTGGCATGAAACGGTGCGCAGGTTTCGGAAACGTGTTCGCCATAACATGGCCGGCAATGGAAAGGCGATTGCGGAAGTGTGTGACGACGTGCATGGAATGCAGGTTGCGGATTTCCGAAAAACGGGACAAAATCCATAGAGGTGGTTTTGGCTGCCTCTCTAACAAAAACAAAAGGGAGCCTGATATGATGGACAGGTTGCAGTCTCGAAAGTTTCTGGGCGGAGGTCGTGCCGTGCGCGGCATTCTGCTGGCTTTGACGTGTGGCGTGTGCGTATGCGCATTGGCGTCGCCGCTTGACGGATTGCGTCCGCATCCGCGGCTCTTCACGGATGAAGCAGGCTTTCGGGACATCAAATCCCGCATGTCCGGAGATGAAGTGCTCGCCGGTTGCGCCGCCGGGGTGAAAAAAGCGGCAGATGATTTTCTCAAGGTGGAACTTCCTGTCAGGCGCATAAAAGACGGACGGCGCCTGGCGCCGATCCATACGGATGTGCTCAAGCAAGTGACGGCCCTGTCGATGGCGTATCGTCTTTTCGGAGATGCGAAACATCTTGAAAAAGCTCAAGCCATCATGTGTGCAGCTGCGCGTTTTTCGGATTGGAACCCTTCGCATTTTCTGGATACGGCGGAATTGTCCTTCGCGCTCGCATTGGGGTACGACTGGCTCTATTCCGATCTTGCACCCGACGCCAGAAGGCAAATCCGCGCCGCAATCGTGGAAAAGGGCCTTGACGCCTCGATTGCGGTTCCCGAGCCACGCAGGAGTCTGAGCAATTGGGGACAGGTGTGTTCCGGGGGGATTGTGGCGGCGGCACTGGCTGTGGCGGAAGACGAACGCGAGAAATGCGAAGGTATTCTCGCAGATGTCAAAAAATGGATGCCGGAAATCATGAAGATGTATCTTCCCAACGGCTCCTATCCGGAAGGTCCGGAGTATTGGAGGTACGGTACCGGATACAATGTGATCTTGATTGCCGTTCTTGAGAGCGCGCTCGGAACGGATTTTGGATTTGCTTCGATGCCCGCGTTCGAGATGACGGGTTCGTATCCAGATCTGCTTACGGGACCTGCGGGCGAATTTTACAATTACTCAGACAACAGGGTGAAGCGCATCCCGTCCTGGTATGTCTGGTGGTTCGCACAGCGTTACGGCAAACCGGGCATGGTGGATCTGTTCGAAAGGGCTGCGCTCGAGAAATGCCTCGCCCGGCAGGAGGCGGATACTGTTTCCCCGATGATGTTGTTCTGCTATTTCCCCCGGAAGGGGACGCCGGCGGTGGATCTGCCGTTGGCCTGGAGGGCGGGCGGAGAGACCGATCTTTCCGTCCAGCGCTCTTCATGGAATGCCGATGCGCGTTATGCCGCGATCAAAGGCGGGAAAACAGTCAGCCCTCACGGGCACATGGATGGTGGGTCGTTCATCTACGAATCGAAAGGCGTTCGCTGGGCCTGCGATCTTGGGCGTGAAGAATACGCAAAAGCCGAGCATGCCATTGGCATGGAATTCTGGCGATACAAGGAAGGGTCTGGCCGCTATAAAGTGTTCCGTTTGAGCGCAAATGCGCACAATACGCTTGTGCTGGACGGCAGTGCGCATTGCGCGACCGGTGAAGCGAGAGTTGTCTCCCTCACTCAAGGGCCTCTGTCGGAATCGGTTGTCGACATGTCGGAGCTGTTCACCAATGCCACCAAGGTCGTCCGGAAGGGGATTATGCTTGAGGATGGCTACCGGGTGGAAGATAGGGTGGAGGGGCTTCGCGCAGGTGCGCCAATCAGGTGGTCTATGTACACCAAGGCGAAAGTTGAATGCAAAGGCGACCGTCTCGTACTGAAAGAGCGTGGACAGACGCTTGAAATGACGAGAGGAACACCTTCCGGCGCTTCCGCATGGAAGGTGGAGAAGGCGCCGCGCGGAGCGGATTGGGAAACCCCAAACGACGGATTTTCGAGGATATCGTTTGTCGTACCCTCCAATCCGCGAGGTACGGATTTCAGTGTTACATTCAAATAGGCATTTAAAGCAGGACATTAAAGGAACAAAATCATGATAAGAGTAGATGACATCAGCGCGGAAAAAAGGAATGGTATGCGTGCATTCGCGGGGCGAATGACGCATATTGCGGGGATTGTCGCGGCCTCTGGACTTCTTGCGGCGGGGATGTCCGCTTCCGCGTCTGCGGCGGAAGTTCGCTGGACGGCGCAAGGTGGAAGCCGGGCGATGTCGGATTCTATGAACTGGGCTACCGCCGTAAATTTTGGAGACGGAACGGATACTGTAGTTTTTGGAGATGCCGGAAACCTGGCGCAGGCCGATAACCATGTTTTGCTCAAGGGCTTGAAATTTGATATCGCAAACGCTTTTGAGCTTTCGGCGACGGATGGAGGCTCTGTCACGCTTGGAGAGGGCGGCATCACGGCGGGCAATCAGAAGGGGTACAAGATTTCGGCCCCCGTCAATATTGCGGCCAATCAAACGTGGTCTCTCGGAGATAAAGAGTATCCGGGGTTTTTGGTGTCGGGACCGCTGAATTCGACGTGGAGTTTTTCGTTGACGAAAACGGGGAATGGGACGCTTGCTGTCTCCGGCGGCGGCACGTACACTGGCGATATCCGTCTTGACGGGGGCTCGATCCTGCTTCGCGGTGAAAATCCCTTTGGTTCGGGTGAGGGCACCTTGCATATTGCATCCCACCGAACCTTGATATTGGAAAGCGCAAAGGTCAACAAAAAGATCGAGTTTGCCTGCCCCACTGGTACTGATTACAGCTCGGATACCGTATTGAGCGTGTCCGGGACTGGAGACTCTGTACTGGAATCGGGTTTGTCGTTCACTGGCAGCAACTACTTGCGGATAAACTCCTACAACAAAGAAAGCCGCTTGACGATCAAGTCGGGGGTGTCTGGGAGCGGAGTCCTATCGATGTATCCCGTTAAAGGGGCTTCGTATGTGTTTGATGCTCCTGTGAGATTGGAAAAAAACTTGGTGTTTCATGTCTATAACCCTGAAAACAACAGGGGGTCGGACGGTTTTATCGGACTTTACGAATTTGCGGCGGAAGGTAATACGATGCCAGCGTTTGGCCATGCTGACAGCGACAAGCGTTTTACCTGCAGCAAACTGAGCACGACGGTTGATTGGGCGTTTGACAATGCCGATATGAAGATGGTATTTGGATACGGTTCCGTCTGGGATCTCTGCGGCACGTCCCAGCGTGTCGGTCGATTGGATTTCTACAGTGGCGCTGGAGCTGATTCGATAATAACCAACTCCTCCGCAGTCAACGCCAAACTTTATCTCGTGCCTAATGCCAATAAGACTCCGTCGGTTGTATTCGGTGGCTATCTGTCGGTTGATATCACGGCCAGCGCTGATTCCGTAACGACCATTCTGACAAATGCAATGACGGCCACGGGAGAGTTGAGCATCGGCAAAGGAACGCTCGCATTCGATTTCGACGGTTCCTGGACGCAGGCATTGAAGGTGACTGTTGCATCCGGAGCGGCGCTGCGTTTCGGCGCGAAAAATGTTTTTGGTGAAGGCACTGAACTTGTCCTTGGGAGAGATGCCAATTTGCTGTTCCCCGTAGCAGGTGACGGATCGGTAGTTACTCAGAAGGTTGGGTTCCTTTCGAAAGACGGAACTTCCATGCCGCGCGGCTTCTATGAATTTGACGGAGGCGTGCTGAAAGTCGAGTATTCGGGACGGAAAGACATTGTTGCTGGAGAGCTTGCTCTTTCAGCAGGGGAAAGTTTCACTCTTGATGAATCTGTTCGCTGCGAAAAGTTCGATAAAATCACTCTTGGCGACAGATCACGCCTCGAGATGACGACATCCGCCTTTTTCAAAGACAATGCGGAGTTTATTCTGACATTGGGCGAAGGGAGCGTTCTCGATCTTTTGGAGAACGTCGATCTGTATGCGGTGTCCGTCACGGTGAACGGGGTTTCGATAGTGCCCGGAAGCTATACTGCGGCCAATGCCTCTTGGATTTCCGGTGAGGGACACGTGTTCATTCCGTACGGAACAATTACGGGAAGCAACGTCGAATGGACGGCACAAGGGGCTGACGATTTGATGTCCACGCCTGAGAATTGGGCGTCTCCAGTCAATCTTGCGGACGGATCGCTTTATGGCGTTTTCGGGAAAGGCGAATCGGCAGCCATTTCGGGCGAAAAGTTCCTGAACGGCATGTCGTTCTGCTCCGGCGGGGATTTTTCGATAGCGCCCACGGACGGCACCGCTCTTCTGAAATTGGCGACAGGCGGCATTTCCGTGACCGGGAATGGAGCGGTCTCGCTTTCCGTCCCGGTTTGTATAGACGGTACCCAAATCTGGTGCGCTGATGCTGATCTTATGGTTTCCTCTCCGGTGGATTCCGATTCTCTTGCCCGGTATTCGATCAGAAAAACCGGTGACGGGAAACTGTCGCTTTGGGGTGGTGGCAGTTTCGCCGGTGACATTCACTACGATGGCGGAAATCTCGAATTCGGCGGAGATACGGTGTTCGGTGACTCCAAAGCCGGGGGGACTGTTTACGTCTCGCCTCTGAAAGATCTTGTGCTGAACGGATGCGTCCTCAATAAATCTGTAATGTTCAATATCGACAACCATACCCAATGGGCTGGACATTCGCTTTCTTTTGGGAAGGGGGGAAATACGGTATCCGGCAAGGTTTCGTTCGGGAACAGAAATTTATGGATCAATTTGAAGAGCGGTTCCGATTCCGTGCTGTCTGGTGGATTGGAGGATAAAAATCCATCTGATGTTGGCTATGTATATATCTTTGCATATTCGGGTGGCAGACTGACAATTGCGGACAAGCCTGTGCGTACGGTGAACATGAGATACAAAGTCGATTTGAATAAACCCGATCTCGACAAGGACGGATATTCTGGTTATCTGACGTTCGCCGTCGCAGGCAACAGAATATCGCAGCTTGGTCGTAGAGACGGTGGTGAAACTCTAAACTACTGTTTTTTGAGTACGACTGTCGACTGGGCGTTTGACAATCCCGGCATGAAAATGGTTTTCGGACGCAATTCCGTATGGGATATGTGCGGCACATCCCAGC
Source organism: Kiritimatiellia bacterium (assembly GCA_045537795.1). Classification (GTDB taxonomy): domain Bacteria; phylum Verrucomicrobiota; class Kiritimatiellia; order RFP12; family UBA1067; genus UBA1067. Next base: position 72,120 of record JAZSQE010000016.1, read on the forward strand.
GCGTGGGACATCTTGATACAGTGCAGCCGAGTTACAATTGGGAGAAATTGACGGTGATCACTAATTCCGCTGAAACTGCCGCAACGTTATATTCGACGCCAAGTGCCGATTCTACACTGTTTGTCCGTATGGGCGGCAAACTCTCCGTGGCTTTTTCGGGCGACAAGAAAACCGTTGTCGCACATGCAATGGAGGCTCAGGGCGCTCTCTGTGTGGATGGAGGAAATCTCGAATTCGCCTCTGGCGGTTCCTGGCGTCAGGCAACGGATGTTGCGGTGAGGGGGTCCGGCAAGATTACGCTTGCGACCAGTCGCGTGTTCGACAAGAAAGTGCGCATGGAACTGGATTCGATGGATTCTTTGGATATCGCATCGGGAATCGGTGTGCGTGTCGCTTCGCTCGTTGTGGGCGGAGTCGAAATGCCGTCGGGCGACTATCCCGCAGGAAGCGGTACGTTGTCCGTCGGGACGGTGGCCATGCGCATTATCGTGCGCTGACGGCGCAGCGCAGACTCGATTTATGAGGCAAACCAATAAAAATTGAAACAAATAAGGATCAAGGAAAATGCGAAAGTTGTTGATTGTTCTGGCGGCGGCGTTCTGTGTGTTGGCGGTGTGTGCGGCTGAAAGGTGCGAAGAGGCGCAGTATTGGGATCACAGCGTGGATGAATTTCCGGCGCTGCCCGGCGAGACCGACGACCAACCGCGCCTCCAGCGGGCCGTGTACGCTTGCGCCAACAAGGTGCTGTTCGTGCCGGCCGGCGACTACAAGTTCGACAAGACACTCATCGTCACAAACTTCTGCTCCGTGCTGATGCACAAGCGTGCGCGTTTTATCGCGGAAAAGCCCATGGAGTATGTTGTAAAGGTGAACTTCTCGCCGCTCTACAAGCCGGTGTTCAAGCCGTGGGAAATCATGGACTTCGGAAATTTCTTCAAAGGCGGTCGGATCGACGGACGCGGAATCGCCTCCTGCATGTCAATCCATGGCTACTTCCATTTTACGCTCCGCGATGTCTGCTTCCACAACGGCAAGGTGTTCGGACTGCGCGTGAAGGGCGATTCCGGGCCGGGCGGCTGCGAACTGAACGCAAGCAATCTCCATTTCGTGAACAAGGTGAAGGGGAATGCCGGCAATACTGCGATAAAGGTGACGGGATGCGACGACCACTTCACCGACTGCTGGTCGATGGACTACACCGTGGGCTTCGACATTGAGGGCAGTTCCAACTTCCTGACGCGTTGTCATGCATACGGCGGCGTCATGCCGGCGCCCACTCCCGGCGAGATGCCTGAATACCTCAAGGATTCGATTGGCTTTAGAATCCGCCATTCGAGCAACGTTCTTCTGCGCGACTGCTATTCCGACACCGCCAGCACGGGCTATCTTGTCGAAGGATGGGAAGTGCGCATTCTCGGATGCTGCTACTTCTACAACGGGGGCATGATCAAGAAGGTGAAGCCGGAGAACCGCGACAAGTTCGTGGTGTTCAAGCAGCCGGTAGGAACGATGCTCGTGGCAGACGGCATGGTTGTCAAGAACCTTAAGGATACCGTCATTTACGATGGGAACGGGAATGCCCGCTTCCGCGATATGGTCTATTGCGGCAAGGGTCTTGTGAAGGGTGAGGACCGCCCGGGCGAGTGTGTTTTCAAAACGGAGAATGTGAGAGATGTCAAACTGCTGTGAGTCTATCGCCGGACGCTTTGGCGTCCTGTTTTCAACGCTTTTTGCCGCTTCAGCCGCATTTGCGGCTCCTGATTGCGGACAGGAGGCGAAGCTTCGAGAGATGCTGCCGGAGGTGTTTGCGAAATGCGCCGCGCACTATCGTGCGCTCGACGCAGCCGCAACGCCGCTCATGAATTCGGGCGATCCGGAGATGACGGTCCCTCGCGGCGACAAGCCCCATGGAGAGCGTCTTGTCCCCCATGGGTGGAACGCGAAGACGGACAAGCTCGATATGCGCTCCATCTACTGGTGGACGTCGGGGCACTTCCCCGGTTCGCTCTGGTATCTTTACGAGGCGACCGGTGACGGGTTCTTCAGGGAACGTGCTACGGTTTGGACGGAGTCTGTTGCGCCAAACTCAAAAGTGTCCGACAACCATGATGTGGGGTTCATCATGTACTGTTCGTTCGGCAATGCCCGCAGACTTCTGAATACAGACAAGTACGATGATCTCCTCCGCGAGACGGCGTCTTCGCTCTCAAAACGGTTCAACGACCGTTTGGGGTTAATCCGGAGCTGGGGTGAACTTGATGAGAGGAAGGACTTTTTTGTCATTCCGGACAACATGATGAATCTGGAACTTCTCGAGTGGGCTTCGAAACATCCTTCGCCAAAGGCTGCGGCCCCCAAGGAACAGTCGTCGCGGTTCGACCGGATCGCGCGTTCGCATGCGACGAATACGATGAAGCACCACTTTCGTGCGGAGGGCGGCACGTACCATGTCCTCAATTACGATCAGAAGACCCTGCGCGTAAAGGCGATCTTGCGCGGACAGGGCGCAAGCTGCGAGACGGCGTGGAGCCGCGGCCAGAGTTGGGCGATATACGGCTATACGATGATGTACCGGGAAACCGGAGATAGGGCATATCTCGATTTCGCGCAGAAGGTTTCGGACTATGCCATCAACCATCCGAACATGCCGGAGGACGGGATTCCGTACTGGGACTTTGGCGCTCCTGGCGAGGAACGCGATTCCTCCGCCGGGGCGATCATGGCTTCGGGACTTCTTGAGCTTGCAAGATACGTCGATGCCAAGAAGGGGGAGTTGTACCGCAGTTTTGCCGTCAAACAGTTGCTCTCGCTTTCTTCCCCTGCGTACTTCTCCGATGGCGACGAAATCGGCCATTTCCTGCTCAAGCATGGAGTCGGGCACAAACCGGGGGGAAGCGAGGTCGACACTCCTCTCGATTACGGCGACTACTATTTTCTGGAGGCGTTGCTTCGCTTCAGGGATTTTGCCGGCGTTTCGGCGTGCCCTCCCCGGAATTGCGAACGCGGCGCGGAACGCTTGCGCATAGGCGACTCCTCCTCCGGCGTTTCGAAGTCTGCCTATCTCGATCTCATGGAAGCGGCCGTCCGGGCCTACTCCGACGAGCGGTTGGTTTCGTATCAGGCCGAGGCTGAGCGCGACGGGGTGCAGGAGCATGGCTTTCCGCGGCTTACGGCAAACCTGGCGATTCTCGTCGCCAACGGACGGCTTTCGGAAAAGCGCGAACTCGCGAAGAAGATGATGGATGTTGCGTGCAGAGACGCAAGGAAGGGCAGGATGCCGCCGAAATCGGGCGGAAACGAATTTTCCGTGAAGGAGCTTTCGATAGCGCTGGTGGAGCTTGAAAAGCGCCGGACGTACCCCAAGACCGTGACGGACTCATGGCGAAAGTCCCTCAGTGAGGTCGATGCCGAGAAATGCTATTCCACTGGACGCAGGAACGTAGATCTTCCGAAGGCCGGCAATTGGGTCATCTTTGCCGGTGCCAGCGAGCAAGCGCGTCTGCGGCGAGGCTTAGGGGGAAATCCCGGTTTCGTGGAGAAGTATGTGGCCGATCAGCTCAGGTGGTTTGACTCCTCCGGAATGTACAGGGATCCCTTCCAGCCGATGGTTTACGATATTGTTACAAGGCTTCAGTTTGCACAGATTCTGAGCGACGGATTCTCCGGACCGTCACGCGCAAAGCTGGAGGGCTGCATGGACCTTTCGGCCGAACCTACGCTTAAGCTCTTGTCCGCTTGCGGCGAGATACCCTATGGCGGACGCAGCAACCAGTTCCTGCACAACAACACGTTCTATTCCGCGCTTTGCGAATGGTATGCCGCCCGCTTTGCGGACAGGGGCGACATGGCGAAGGCCGCGGAGTTTCGCAGGGCTGCCGCGGATTCGGTGGACGCAATGCGCGTTTGGCTCGCGGAACGTCCTGTCAGCCATGTGAAGAACCGCTATCCCCGCGAATCGGGCAAGGGCGTGTATTCCGAAAAGGCGGATATCGGATGCGAAAGGTACGCCTACTTCGACAAGTACATGATCACAATGGGTTCCTGGGCGATGCTTGGATGGTATTTCGCCGACGAGACGATCCCTGCCGCAGGCTACGTGCCGGCGAAACCGGATGTGTTCCTTCTCTCGCCGACATTCCATCAGGCGTTGATGTATGCCGGAGAGTATTCGGCCCAGTTCGATTACTGCGCCAACGGGCATTACGACTGCAACGGCCTTGGCCGTCTGCATCGCCGAGGTGCGCCTTCGCAGATATGCCTTTCCGTTCCTTGCGCCAAGTCGCCGAACTACCGTTTGCCTGAGCCTAACATCTCCACGCTTTCGATCCGCCCGGTGGTGGCGGAGAATGCCGGCTGGAATATCCTGCATGAGGCGAAGACCGCGAAATACGCCCTGACGCAGTGGAAGGTTGGCAACATGAACTGGGAATGCCGGCTTTCAGCCGACGGCATGGAGATGGATCTGTCCGGAGAAGGAGAGGTAGCGATGGATCTTCCCGCCTTTGAATTCGACGGCAGGGATTCCACTCGCATTTCCCATGACGGGAACTCACTGTCGGTGGTCTATCGCGGATGGGTGTGCCGCTACCGCACGGACGGGCGCATTGCGCCCACGGGCATGGTTGCGCACAACCGCAACGGACGCTATGCGGCGTTCCGTGCGACAGGCGACAAGAGACTCAAGGTGCGGATATCAATAGAGAAAGAGTGATTTCCAGTTTAAACAATAACAAAGAAAGAGAAACAGATGAAGAAACATGCAATCATTGCGTTGGCGGCGTTGCCTATCGCATTTGCGGCTTCGGCCGAAATCAACTACAAGGTCCAGGCCGCTTCGCACCCGGATGATTTCAAGACGTTCGACACCGCGAAGATCCGCGAGCGTTTCGTGATGGAGAAGGTCATGTCGCCAGATGAGATAAACCTCACATACACGATGTACGACCGTCTCGTGTACGGAGGCGCGATGCCGGTCACCAAGGCGCTTGATCTTGAGACGTTTCTTGAACTCAAGGCCGAGAACTTTCTCGACCGGCGCGAACTTGGCGTAATCAACGTCGGCGGCCCCGGCGTTGTTACCGTTGACGGCGAAGAGTATGCTCTCGACTTTAAGGAGGCGCTCTATGTCGGTTGCGGCAAGAGGAAGGTCGTATTCAGGTCGAACGATTCGAAGAATCCCGCCAAGTTCTACCTCAACTCCGCTCCGGCGTACAGGGAGTACGTGACGCAACGCATCACGAGCGACCAGAACTGCAAGAAGCCCGGCTACACCATCGGCAACTACATCAAGGCCGGTTCGCTCAAGGAGTCGAACGCGCGCTGCATCAATCAGCTCATCGTACAGAAGGTGCTCGCCAAGAAGCCGGGCGGCGGATGCTGTCAGCTTCAGGTGGGCCTTACGGAGCTTGAGGAAGGCAGCGTGTGGAACACGATGCCGCAGCATACGCACAACCGCCGCATGGAGGCGTACTTCTACTTCAACGTCCCGAAGGGGCAGGCGATCTGCCATCAGATGGGCCGTCCGCAGGAGCAGGGTCTTGTGTGGCTGCACAACGACCAGGCCATCACCTCGCCGGAGTGGAGCGTCCACCCCGCCGCCGGAACATCGAACTATATGTTCATCTGGGGCATGGCGGGCGAGAACCTAGACTATGGCGACATGGACAAGATTCCCGTCACCGAAATGCGATAAGGGAGCAACTCCGTGTCGAAGGTGAATGTTCTGTTGCTGACGCTTACGCTGGGAGTGTTGCCTTCCGTTGCGGACGGGCTCGTCCGGTTCACGGATGAGTACCGCACGACCGGCCGCAATGCCGCGTTCGCGAACGCAAGGAAATGCGCGGACGCCATCCTTGCCGCGAACGATGCCAATGTATTGCCCGATGACCTCGCCGCTCTGCTGGAGCTTTCGCGCTATGTCGAAGCGACGGCGCGGGACCGTTACCGTGCGTTTGTCGCGGCACGGGTTCCGTCGCGGTCGGACGGAGCGTCTGCGGCTATGGAGAAGGTCTTTGCCCAGCAGGACATCATTCGCCAGATAGATAGAGACATTGCGGATGTGCTTCGGAATCTTCCGCCGCGTGCCGGACTTCTTGGTTCTGACCGGGCGGAATGGAAAAAGCTTGCGTTGCGTCCAGATGCCGCACGTGTCGTAGCCGAGGCGGAAACGCTGCTCGGCAAGCCTATCCCGGAGACGCCTGACTCCCTTTATGTGGAGTTCTGGACAACCGGGAACCGTTCAAACTATCAGAAGCCGTATTTTAGGCGACTGTCCCGTCTGGTGAAACTGACGGTTGCGGAGTCGGTTGAGCGCAAAGGGCGTTTCCTTCCGTCGCTTCTTGCGACAATAGATGCCATCTGCTCCATGAAGTCGTGGGTTTTACCCGCCCATGACAGGACGGACAACAAGGGCGGCAATCTGCGCGGGACGGTGACGTCCGTCGATCTTTTTTCCTCGCAGCTGGCCTCGCATCTCGCCTGTACCGTGGACTTCCTCGGCGACGATCTTCCATCTGAGGTGGTTGGGAAAATCCGCGCTGAAATCGAGCGACGCATTTTTGCCCCTCTCAGGCTTTCGTATGCCCATGCGGACAGGGATGGTTGTGTCCGCAGGAGGTGTGATCCGTTGTTGAACTGGTGGATATGCGGCGTAAACAACTGGAACGCCGTGTGTCACGACAATGTCGTCACAACCGCCCTCGCGCTGCTGGACGACCCTCGTGAACGTGCGTTCTTTGTCGCGCGGGCGCTTCGTGGACTTCGGTTCTACGCGAAGGGAGGTTTTGCCCTTGACGGATACTGCTCGGAGGGAATGGGGTATTGGAACTACGGATATGGTCACCTCCTGATGCTGGGTCTGACGCTGCGGGACCTGACGGCTGGAAAGATAGATGTTTTCGAAGAACCCATCTATCGCAAGGCTGCGGAATACGCCTACAGCTATCAGCTTGAGCGCAATGTTTCGCCGGCCTTTGCAGACGGCAACGGCGCGCCGTTGCCGGCGAATCTTGCGCTTGTGAGCCGGGTCTGGCCGGATCTTGCCTGCCGTGCCTCGGAGACCGCATCCCCGTTCGACTTGAAAGGCGCTAGTCCGATGAGCATATGCATTGACCGATACTTGTCTCTGTTGGGGCTCAGGGAATGCCCTCCGCCATCGGTTGCGCAGGGCGCAGAAACCTTGCCTCTCCGTTCGGAGTTCCCGGTTGGGCAGGTTTGGCTGATGCGCGCCGGAAGGGACATGTCCGTCGCCGTCAAAGGCGGACACAACGGTGAGCTCCACAACCATAACGATGTGGGTTCCTATTATCTGGTCTCCGAAGGCAAACTTCTTTCCGGAGACCCTGGCGGCGAAGAGTATACGGCCCGGACGTTCTCTGCGCGCCGCTACGAATCGAAGGTCATCAATTCCTATGCGCATCCGGTGCCGGTGGTGGACGGGAGACTTCAGTCCTGCGGACGAGATTTCGCGGCGAAAGTCCTCAAGAAGGAGTTTACCGATGCATGTGACACCGTCGTTCTGGACATTTCGGGTGCGTATGAAGTGCCGCACCTCCTTTCGCTGGTGCGCACATTCAGGTTTGACCGTGCAAAGAAGGCGTTTTCCGTTACCGACGCCGTGAAGTTCTCAAAGCCGTCGGCATTCGAGGAGGTGTACACTACATTTGCAGGAGAAAAGTTCGGTACGCCTGTCGTCTCTGTCTCGGTGTCGAAGGGCGGACGGACCGTGCGGAGTTCCGAACACATATCAAATCCGGGGAAGATTGAGCCGACACGCCATTCACTCGCATTCGAGAGTCCCGTAACCGAGGCGGAGATCACCCTGACCTTCACGGTCGCCGAGCCGATTCCGTCTGCTTCGCATTTCCGGTCGCGCCCGGACTGCCGCGGTATTTTAGGGCGCTTTTGGGGAAATGACGCCGCTCCAGGCCAGGCAGCCGCAGACCGTGCGGCGGCAGGCGAAGTCATGGTCGTAAATGTGCCGTGGTCATTCCCTTCGAACAGGATCGACTGGCTGTTCAATCCCACCGAAGGGAGGGGGGCGTTCAACCCGGAATGGACTTGGCAACTGAACCGCATGCCATTCTGGCTTGCGCTTGCAGAGGCGTACCGCAAGACGGGAGACGAGAAATACGCGCGCGCATTCGTGCGGCAGTTTTCGGACTGGTTGGCGCAGACTGGCGGCGTTCCGCCCGAAAAAGGGTACAGGTCGGTCGGATCGCCATGGCGCACGATTGAGGAGGGACTTCGCCTTCTTGGTTCCTGGAGTGTCGCGTTCGAGACGTTCCGCAAGTCTCCGGCTTTCACCGACGAGCTTCTGCTTGCGTTCGTCCGCAGTGCCCACGCACAGGCGAAACATCTCCTTGCTCACGGAACGAAGGGCAATTGGCTGCTTATGGAGATGACGGGCGCCTATGTGTTCGCAGTGCAGTTCCCTGAATTTCCGGATGCGGCGGCAATGCGCACGGAAGCGCTGCGCCGTTTCACCGCCGCTGCCAGCGCACAGCTTCTGCCAGACGGTCTGCATGACGAACTTTCTCCGGATTACCACAATGTATTCTACTCGACGGTCTCCCGCATCTTTCGCCTTGCGGCGGCCAACGGGCTTGACGGCGAACTGCCTCCGGTGTTCAGGGACCTTCTCCGCCGCGGCGCAGAAGGTCCTCTTGCGATGATGACGCCCGGATTTGTGCAGCCACGGTTCAATGACTGCTTTACCGTTCCGGTATCCGCCGTGATGCGCAATGCGCTTGCCGTATTCCCCGACCGCGAGGATTTCCGATGGGCATTGAGCAAGGGGCTTGAAGGCCGGCCTCCGGCGGGAGAGACGCCATCGCGTTTTTTGCCTTATGCGGGCTTTGCCGTGATGCGCGGCGGCTGGACGCCCGATGCCGCCTACCTTGCGTTCGACGTGGGTCCGCTTGGAATGGCGCACAAACATCAGGACAAGCTTGCGTTCACGATGTGGAAAGGCGGAGAGGAACTTGTGTTCGACGATGGGGGCGGACAGTACGAGCGCTCCGATTTCAGGTCGTATGCGCGTTCCGCCCACGCCCACAACACGCTTCTTGTCGATGGACTTGGACAGGTCCGCAATGATCCTGTGAAGATGACGGAGCCTATTGAAGCGGGATGGGTGTCGACCTCCGACGGGGATGCGGCATTCGGCGTGTATGATCAGGGGTTCGGCCCGCAGGAGCGCCGTCTTGCGCGGCATCGTCGCGATATCCGCTTCGACCGGATGTCCGAGACCTTCACGGTGACGGACTGTGCGACGAGCGTGGACGGCAACGAGCATGAATATACGCTTCTTTTTCACCTTGATACGACCAACGTCGCCATTTCGGCGGATGGACGCAGTCTGAACGCGACATACGGCGCCGGACGGAAATGGGCGCTTGAGATGATGTTCGACGGTGACGCCAGACTTTCGGTGTCGAAGGCGACGGGGCGCAAGACGCCTTCTTTGGCCGGGTGGTTCGTCGGGCGCAACGATCTTACCGTGCATCCCGCGACGACGGTGTTCGTCACCGCGCCGCGCGGAAAAGAACGGACGTTCACGACAAAACTAAGGCCCTATGCGTCAGAGGCCCTTCATTCGTTATAACTTTAAACTCGTAACTCTAAACTCACAACTCTAAACCATTATGATTACATACGATCTCTCAGGAAAGACGGCACTCGTCACCGGTTCCAACCGCGGTATCGGCAAGGCAATGGCAGACGCTCTTGAAGCGGCGGGTGCAAAGGTTGTCCGCACAAGTTCCGCGGAATGCGATCTTACCGACCGCGCGGCGGTCTATGCCTTCATCGAGAAGGTGAAGAAGGAACATCAGATCGACATTCTCGTGAACAACGCAGGTACGATTCTCCGCACTCCCGCGGCGGAGCATCCCGACGAATACTGGGACAAGGTCATGAACGTGAACATCAATTCGCAGTTCATTCTCGCCCGTGAGTTCGGCAAGGACATGGTCAAGCGCGGATACGGCAAGATCGTGTTCACCGCTTCGCTCCTCACGTTTCAGGGCGGCATTACGGTTCCCGGCTATGCGGCGTCGAAGGGTGCCGTCGGGCAGCTCGTCAAGGCTCTTGCGAACGAGTGGTCGTCGAAGGGCGTGAACGTGAACGCCATCGCGCCCGGCTACATCGCGACAGACAACACCGCCGCCTTGCGCGCAGATCCTGTGCGCTCTCGCCAGATTCTCGAGCGCATCCCGGCCGGACGCTGGGGCGAAGCCTCGGATATCGCTGGCGCGTGCGTGTTCCTCTGTTCCCCGGCGGCGGACTATGTGCACGGTATCGTCCTGCCGGTCGACGGCGGCTGGCTCGCCAGATAGAAAAATCTGACCGGCAGTTGCACGGACTTTCGCCAGCATAAATTTTTGAAAATACCCCCTTGCGCGAGCGAGGGTTTTTTTGGTATACTATGTCCTCGTTCGCCCGAAAGGCGATTTGATCTTTGAAAACGGAGTCGATAAGACGTGTCTTTTGAAAAAGACATGGAACAGTAAATGTTTGTGTGAGAACTTAAAAAAGAATCTTAACGGATTCAAAACTCAAAATCTTTTTCTTGAGAGTTTGATTCTGGCTCAGAACGAACGCTGGTAGCGTGGATTAGGCATGCAAGTCGAACGGG